>NZ_CP104144.1:2069720-2759627 GCF_025200715.1 Rhizobium sullae | reverse complement strand
GGAAATCTCGAAAATGCGATTTTAACGCCGCGATGGCTATGAAACCGCATTTAGCGCCGATTCTCATTTTCTTGCAAGGCCATTAGACTTAACAGCGGGTTAAAGCCTCTTTCTTAGAGGTTTTCGCACAATTCTCAGTCGCCGCCGCACGCATTTGGCACTCGGCCCAAAAGTACGGCTTACAGAACTCAACTGGCCTTTGACTTCAGTAACGAAACGAAGACTAATCATATCATCGTATTACCTGGAAGAGCCAAGCGTCCGAACAAGCCGAATCGGACGGCCCAATCAACCAGACTTATTCGCACCCCATTTAAGTCCATCCATCAGCAGGCGGATTAGCCTGCCTGTGCGCTCACGCCATTCGGGCGAGTCGGGCATCGAATAGATGCTGGAAAGCGCATGCAAAAGGTCGGTGCTCTCCACGTCGTTGCGGATCATGCCCTTTATGGCCGCGTTGTCCACCAACTGTCGAAGAGCACCGGAGATGATACCAGAGCCTTCGGCAAAGAGCTCCGAGTTGGAATTGAGCAAAATCCGCAGGCTTTGTGCCATGCCGCGCTTGGCGGCGATGTAGTTGACGAAACGGTGCATCCATTCCTCAAGGGCCTGGTCGGCCGGACGCGTGGCCGCAAGATCGCTAGCGGCTGTCGCCAGATTCTGCAGTTCCCGCCGATAGACAACCTCGACCAGATGTTCGCGCGTCGGAAAGTGGCGGTAAAGCGTACCGATGCCGACACCGGCGCGCCGGGCGATCTCCTCCAGCGAACCTTCGACGCCGTGGTCGGCGAAGACGACAGCCGCAACGGCGATCAGCTTGTCGCGATTGCGCAGCGCATCGGCACGCGTGCGCCTTTCGGTTTTCGCCTCGCCTCCGGCCATTGCCTTTCCGGTCAAAAGCCTCTCCTGCGGATAGGGGCTTGACGCTGCCGCGCGAGCCGCTAGTTTAATCGGAGGCGCCTCCGTTTAAGTAGAGTGCCTTGCACCTGTTATCGCAGAAAGAGGCGGAAAGTCATGTCTCAATTGCGCAGGCGCCCTAGATGAAAGCGAATCCCGCAGAGGCCAGGCTTTAGCTGGTTCACGCACTTTGCGATTCAAGACCGGCAACTTTCGATCACGATGCAAATTCTTCCGTCAAGGCAGGAGAACACCATGACCCGGACAATCAACCTCAGGCTTGATATCAACGGCACGTCACACGCGCTTGCTGTCGAACCGCGTGTGACGCTGCTCGATGCACTACGTGAACATCTGGTTCTCACTGGCACGAAGAAAGGCTGCGACCAGGGGCAGTGTGGCGCCTGCACCGTCCATATCGATGGCAAGCGCGTGCTTGCCTGTCTTACACTCGCGGCTCAGGCCGAAGGGCGGCAAGTCACGACGATCGAAGGTCTGGCTGGGGCGGATGGCGGCCTTCATCCGGTCCAGGCGGCATTCCTTGAGCATGATGCTTTCCAGTGCGGCTATTGCACGCCAGGCCAGATCATGTCGGCGGTTGCCTGCATTCGCGAGGGTCATACGGGTTCCGATAGCGAGATCCGCGAATATATGTCCGGTAATCTCTGTCGGTGCGGAGCCCACAACAGCATCGTTGCGGCGGTGCGTGAAGCTGCGGAGATGGCCCGATGAAAGAGTTTTCCTATCTCCGCGCGTCGTCGACTGACCAGGCCCGTGAGGCAGTCGTCCGACATGGCGCGATGCTGATTGCCGGCGGCACCACGCTGCTCGATCTTGCCAAATGCGGTATTGCCGAGCCGGAAACGGTCGTCGATATCACCTTTATTCCCGACTTGAATTCAATCTCATCGACCGAGACGGGCGTTACGATCGGTGCGCTTGCCAAGATGGCCGAGGTTGCTGAGCATCCGGTCATAATGGAAGCGTTCCCAGCGGTTTCGGAATCGCTGTCATTGGCGGCATCCGCCCAGCTTCGCAACATGGCGACGATCGGCGGCAACCTCCTTCAGCGCACCCGCTGTCCGTATTTCCGCGATCCGGCAGTTTTTAAGGCCTGCAACAAGCGCGAACCGGGCTCGGGATGCTCGGCAATCGGCGGGATCACCCGCAATCACGCAGTCCTGGGTACCAGCGCGCATTGCATCGCCGGCAATCCAGGCGATCTCGCGGTAGCGCTCGTCGCTTTCGACGCCGTGATCCATCTCGGCGAGCGGCAGATTGCTGTCGACGACTTCTTTGTGGCTCCGGGCAACACGCCGCATCTGGAACACAATATTGAACGCGGCGAACTCATAACCGCCATTTCTATCCCCGCTTCGCAAGCGGCCCGGTGTTCCACCTATCTCAAGGTCCGCGACCGGCAATCCTACGAGTTCGCCGCAGCCAGCGCTGCCGTCGGCCTCGCGCTGGAAGATGACGGCAAAACGATCCGTGACCTTCGCGTTGCACTCGGAGGGGTTGCGACCAAGCCGTGGCGCGCCGGCGCGGTCGAACGTGCCTTGATCGGCAAGACGCTCGATGCCGCCGCGATTGCAAAAGCAAGCCTGCTCGCGATGGAAGGTGCCGTAGATCATGGCGCCAACCGCTACAAGATCGATCTGGCGCCGCGGGTCGTTGCCCGCGCCATAGAGAAAATGGGAGGTCTCGCATGACCGTCATGGAAACGAAGATCAAGCGCGGCGACGCCGCCGATGGCGTGCTCGGCGGGCGCCTGTCGCGCATGGACGGACCTGCGAAGATCACCGGCAAGGCAGTCTACGCGATCGAAAACCAAGTCGACGATGTCGTCCATGGCGTGACGATCCAGAGTACGGTGGCGGCAGGCACCATCAAATCCATGGACATTTCCGCGGCTGAGGCCGCCCCTGGTGTGCTGCTCGTGCTGACGCCCGACAACATCATGCAACTCAAATCGGCAACCACCTGGGCCGGCACGCCTGGTCCCGAAGGTCCCTATCTCGCGCTGACGAAGGAGATTACCTTCAGCGGACAGCATGTGGCGGCCGTGATCGCCGAAACGCTCGAGCAGGCAACCGCGGCAGCGGCGCTGATCGACGTCAGCTACGACGAAAAACCGGCAATCTTCGGCTTTGATGATCCACGGGCAGGGGACGGCATTGCCGTCGAGCAAATGACGATCGAATGGGGCGATGCAGAAGGCGCGCTGGCTGAAGCCCCCGTTCGGATCGAACACGAATATAAGACACCCCGTGAATACAACGTGCCTATCGAACCCCATGGGCTGATCGCCAAATGGGACGGCGACGTGCTGACGCTTTGGGAGCCGAGCCAATGGGTGGACGGCATGGCGCGCAGCTATGCCGAGTGGTTCGGATTGCCGTTCGAGAACGTCCGGATTATCTCCCCTTATATCGGCGGCGGTTTCGGCTCAAAGGCGCTTTCGCTTCCGCATGCGGCGCTTGCAATCATGGCGGCAAGGAAACTTGGCCGTCCCATCAAGCTCGCGGTCACCCGTCCGCAGACATTCACGGCCTTCGGCGGCCGCCCCGCCACCCGGCAGACGCTGGCGCTCGGCGCAACGAAGCAAGGCAGGCTGCTTTCGATCGTCCAGCGCGGTGCCAACGAAACCGCGATGACTGGTGTTGCCGTCGAGCCGCTCGGTGCCGTTACCTCGATCATGTATGATGTTCCGAACTTCAGCTCGAAGCAGAATATCATCCCGGTGAATACGGTTCTGCCCGGCGCGCTCCGGGCGCCCGGCGAAAATCCCAGCGCATGGGGCCTCGAGTCGGCGATCGATGAACTCGCCTATGCAGTCGGCATCGACCCTGTCGAAATCCGCCTGCTGAACTATGCCGAGCGCGACCCGCATGCCAAGATCCCATGGTCGACGAGACAACTGCGCGAGGCTTTTGCCGCAGGTGGGGATGCCTTTGGCTGGCCGAAACGCTCGCCTGAGCCTCGTTCCATGCGGGACGGCAAGCAGCTGATCGGCTGGGGCGTGGCAGCCGGCACCTATCCGGTGCGCCGCACGCCCGGCGAGGCGCTTGTCCGAATCCTTGCCGATGGTACAGCCGAGGTTGCAAGCAGTGGCATCGACATGGGCCAGGGAACCTATACAATCCTGGCTCAGACGGCCGCCGAAGTCCTCGGCATCCCGGTCGAGCAGGTCCGCGTCAATCTCGGCGACTCGGCCTTGCCGCGTGCGCCCGTCGCCGGCGGCTCGCAGCTCGCGAACCTGATGACAGGTGCCGTTCATAAGGCCGCCCTTGCCGCGCGCGACGAGTTGATCGGGCTTGCCCTCAATGACCCGAACTCGCCGTTCCGGGATGCGCAGGCAAATACGCTGACGATCTCCGAAGGGCGGATCTTGCCGCCGAGAGAAGGTGATGGCGTTGCGATCATAGATTTCATGCGGCAAATTGGCCGCGAAAAGGTCGAGACGCTCCGCGATACGCTGCCGGAAGACAAGCGGGAGGGAGAAGATCGCTACGACAACTTCACGACGATGATGACGATGAAAGCGCCTACCGAAGGCGGCTATTCGCTTCACAGCTGGTGTGCGCATTTCGTCGAAGTCCGCGTCGATGAGGATCTCGGCACCGTTCGCGTGTCGCGCATGGTTTCAGCGCTCGATTCAGGCAGGCTCTACAACCCGAAGCTCGCCGAAAGCCAATGGCGCGGCGGTATCATCATGGGTATCGGGCAGGCGCTTATGGAGGAGGGTATTGTCGATGAACGCTATGCCCGCGTCATCAACAACAACTTGGCGGATTATCTCGTGCCCACCAATTCGGACGTGCCGGATCTTGAGGTCATTTCCGTCGGCATTCCCGATCACCATGCGTCCGTGCTTGGCGGCAAGGCTGTCGGCGAATTGCCGATCGTCGGGGTGGCGCCCGCGATCGCCAACGCGGTCTTCCACGCGACCGGCAAGCGCATTCGCGAGCTGCCAATCACGCTCGAAAAGCTGATTTAAGCGGCGATGCCTTTAGGGCGGCCGTCACTTACCCCGGCAGAAGCCGGGTAAGGACTTCATGAGTTGCGCAGCGTTCCCATCAGCCGTTCAGCGGAACACCCGTTTCCGATTTTGTGGTGCCGGCATCCATATCCTGGCGGTCTCCGGCTTGGGCCATCGCCTTGACCAGCGAAAGCACCTTTTCGCGCACGGTGGCGTCCGTAATTTTCAGAAACGCGCGATTGAGCGCCAGGCCCTCCTTCGAATGCAGGAATTCGCCGACCGGATCGGTATTCCCGGAAAGCTCCAGTCCGTCGAGGCTCAGCGGCTTAGAAGGATCCTGCTGGAAGAAGAAGCTCGGCGGTACGGCGAGCACTTCGGCAATCCTCTGTAGCCGGCTCGCGCCGATGCGGTTCATGCCCTTCTCGTATTTCTGCACCTGCTGAAAGGTAACGCCGATCTGATCTGCCAGCCGCTCCTGGCTAAACCCCAATAACAGTCTGCGCATCCTCACGCGCGAGCCCACATAGATGTCGATTGCATTTGGAGCTTTTGCATTCATTTCGTTATTTCCATGGACTGTGTTGAGGGGGCGCCTTTTCGAGGCAGCATCGCGGGCGAAGTGATTGTGTATGAGCATATAGGAAAATTCAATTGATACTTTCGTGTGGCATGTCCATTCGCGCAGCAATAAAGGCGTTCCAGTGAAAAATTAAGGCACCGGCGTACCGATCTGGCAAAAACTGGGCTGTAACTGACGCCTAGGTTGCGATAAATGCATCCCCAGGCGGCCGTTGCCGAAAGCCTTGGCTCCGTTCGTTAGAATCTTCTTCATGAAAAGTGATAGCGGCATCAGCAGCGAGCCGCGGGAGTAATGCCTATGGCCGTATTGAGCGAGACCGCGCCCCGTTTCGAGAAGACGACAATGTCGATCCTCGTGGCAGTCAGCTTCTGCCATATGCTGAACGATATCATGCAGTCGCTGCTTGCCTCGCTTTATCCGCTCTTCAAGGCGAATTACGATCTCGATTTCGTCCAGATCGGACTTCTGACGATGACGTTCCAGGTCACAGCTTCCCTGTTGCAGCCCTTGGTCGGGATCGTCACCGACCGCTGGCCGATGCCCTATTCGCTGCCGGTCGGCATGGCGAGCACCTTCTGCGGCCTCATTCTGCTTGGCAACGCAGGAAGTTTCGAGCTGCTGCTGGTCGCCGCCAGCCTCATTGGTTTCGGTTCGGCCGTCTTCCATCCGGAAAGTTCGCGCGTCGCCCGCCTTGCCTCCGGCGGCCGTCACGGTTTTGCGCAGTCCTTCTTCCAGGTCGGCGGCAATGCCGGGCAGGCGATCGGCCCGCTGATTGCGGCCTTCATCGTGTTGCCGTTCGGCCAGCATAGCGTCTCCTGGATTTCTGCCATCGCCATGGTCGGTATTGTCGTGCTCGGCTGGGTCGGCAACTGGTACATGAGCCACCGCCGGCAGAATGCCGGGAAGCACGCCATAAGCCGCACTCTGCCCTTGCCGCAGAACAAGGTGGTCATCGCACTCACTATTCTCGTCCTGCTGACGGCAACGAAGAACGTCTATATGGCGAGCGTGTCGAGCTACTTCACATTCTACGTCATCGAGAGGTTCCAGCTCGATGTGCAGCAGGCGCAGCTCATGCTCTTCCTCTTCCTCGGTTCGGTCGCCGTCGGCACCTTCCTTGGCGGCCCGATCGGGGATCGCTTCGGGTCTCGTTTCGTCATCTGGTTCTCGATCCTTGGCGTCATCCCCTTCGCATTGCTGCTCCCTTATGCAAACCTCCTCTGGACCGGCGTGCTCAGCGTCGTCATTGGCCTCGTCTTTGCCTCTGCATTCTCGGCGATCGTCGTCTTTGCGCAGGAACTGGTGCCCGGCCGTGTCGGCCTGATTGCCGGTGTGTTTTTCGGTTTCGCCTTCGGGGCAGGAGGCCTGGGTGCTGCCTTCCTCGGTGATTTCGCCGACAGTCATGGCATTGAATTCGTCTACCGGATCAGCTCGTATCTGCCGCTGCTCGGCCTGCTCACGGTCTTCCTGCCGCGCATTCCGAGGCGCAACGCTGCCTGAGCCGGCCGCCCACGCACCCTATATAATCTACAGCTGCCCTTCCGGCCCAACGACATGACCTCAGTGTCGACTGAGGACAGAAGCAAGCACTCGGCGAGGGGTTAAGCTCGTAAGGGATTGACTCGGGAGGGCCTGTTACAGAAGCGGCCGCTATGTGCCTGCGCATAGCCAGTCAGAGCGATCGGTGCATTACCAGGGTGTCCACGAATCCCACAATCGGATGCTCGAAACCGTGCGGAATCGTTCCGACAACGTCGAATCCAAGATGACGCCAAAGCTTGACCGCGCGTTTGTTGGTACTGACCACGCAGTTGAACTGCATGGCCCGGAAGCCTCGCGCAGCCGCGTGTCTCAGAGAGTGCTGACACATCGCCGTCGCGACGCCTTGGCCGACCGAGTCCGGCGCGGTCATATAGCCGCAGTTCGCGACGTGGGCACCGCCGCCCCGATGATTCGCATGCAGATAATAAGTTCCTATCACCAGTTCGTCTGTCTCTGCGACGAACACCTCGTAATCCGGGGAAAACCAGTATGACAGCGCGTCGGATCTGCTCCAGTCACGCGGCAGCGCGTAGGTTTCGCCTGCCCGCAAGATGGGCTCGACTATGCTCCAAATCGCGTCTGCGTCGGCAAATGTGGCTGTGCGAATGGTCAGCAAGGCTAGATATCCAAATTTGCACGGGTGGGTTGCGGCCACGTCCGGCCCTACCGTGGCAGGCCGGCGTCTTCGTAGCCATCGATGAAATGCTGTCGATCGGCCTGGTGCCGGAACGGTTGTGTGCTTGCCCAGTGCTGGATTGAAAAGCTTGGGTTCAAGGCGAGGAATTCCCTTGCTTCTTCCTTGGCCTCTTCCATATGCCCCAGCCGCGCCAGACTCGCAGCCAGGATGCGTTGCGAGCCGAGCCGGTGCGTTGCCTCATGCCGAAGCGTTTCGACAGCATCGGCGTATTGACCCGCTGCGTATTGGGCGAGCCCGAGAAGCCAATAGTACCACCCCGGCGGGTGCGGATTGAGGCGAATGGCGTGGCGCAAATGTCCGATGCCCTCGATAGCCTCTCCCTCGAACGCCTTCAGTTGCCCCAGGAACGCCCAGGCATCGGCATGATTGGGGTTGATCCGAAGGGCCATGGCCAGTTCCGCCGCGCCTTCATCCGGCTTGCCATCGTAGATCAGCACGTCGCCGAGGATTGCATGGGCCACTGCATTTTCCGGGTCAAGCGATACGGCGCGCCGGGCGGCCGCCAGAGCCAGCGAATGATGTCGCTCTGGAGCATCCAGCCAATAGGCCCACGCGAAATGGTGGCTCATCGAGAGCCATGCGTGAGCATCGGCGAAGCCGGGATCAAGCTCGATTGCCCTTTCCAAGAGCGGCGGCGCGGCCCTGTTGCTTTCGGGAGACTGAATCACCAGCACTCGGCCGCGGACGAAGAGATCATACGCTTCGAGACTTGCCGTCCTACGTGTGCTGAAGGTCACAGCGCCCGGCAACACGCCGGACAGGGCACTTACAATCGTATGGACGACCTCGTCCTGCAACAGGAAGACGTCCGCCAAATCTCGGTCGAAGCGATCAGCCCAGAGATGACTGCTGTCCGTCGCGTCGATTAGCTGGGCATTGATCCGCACCCTTGCCTTCTCCCTGCGCACACTTCCTTCAAGCACATAACGCACTCTCAGATCCCTGGCGACGGAGCGGACATCGACTGACCTCCCCTTGTAGGCGAATGTAGAGTTGCGTGCGATCACCAACAGACCGGGCACCTTCGACAAGTCAGTAATCAGGTCTTCCGCCAGACCGTCAGCGAAGTACTCCTGCTCGGGATCGCTGCTCATGTTCGTGAATGGCAGAACGGCAATCGAAGGCTTGTCGGCGATGGTCTTGAATGTGGAAATCACAACAGGCGGCGTGCCGGAAACGCGGTAGATGCGCACTGGCAGGGCAATGTTCTTCACGGCTTGGGCCCCGAGATCCTCGAAACCAACCTCGATCTTATTTCGAACGTGGTCGTAGATCGTTCCGGAGATAAGGATGCCGCCTGGCTCGGCGGTGGTTTCCAGTCGCGCAGCGATGTTGACGCCATCGCCATAAAGGTCACTGCCCTCGACCATCACATCACCTAAATTGACGCCAATGCGCAGCACGATACGGAGCTTCTCAGGCAGAGCGGCATTGGCGGCAGCCATCGCATGCTGCACGTCTACGGCGCATTGCAAAGCATTGACGGCGCTGGCGAACTCCACCATCACGCCGTCGCCAGTCACCTTAAAGACCCGGCCATGGTGCCTGGCGACCAACGGCTGCAGCACTTGCTTACGTCGGGACTTGAGCGCGGCCAGCGTGCCGGCCTCATCCGTTTCCATGAGGCGGCTGTAGCCAACGACATCGGCAGCCATTACGGCGGCGAGTCGACGCTGGATGTGTTCGTCGGTCATGTTCGGCGATTACTCACATCAGAAAGCAGTCCGGCAGTGTACCGACGCTTCATGACCGAGTCTATCAGTCCGACCCCGGACTACCTCGTAGGAAAGGTCAGGAACGGATCATGAGCACTGGTCGCGGCCAATGTCTGCTTTCTGGCAAGAGCAACGGCTCAAGAAGGTCAGCAAGGGTCATGGGAGGCGGTCGCGCGAATGTCGCTTATCGGGCAGCGAAAATGGGTCGATAAAGGGCGAGTTTAGGTTATGACCATTGGTTGCACGCAATGTCAGTTATCGGGGAAGGAAATCGGCGTATAAAGGTCCGGATAGGGTCATGGCTTGCTGTAAAACTTCCCCGAACCAAGGTACGAGATGGGGTCGTCGAGAGCGGCCGGAGAAGGGGGACGCTGTCTGCCTCGCATGCTTCAGGTTTCGCGCTTGCGAGGCTGAGCAGCTTTTCACCATCAGCTCTCAATTCACCGTTCGATCCGACGAAGCCGTAGAGCGTCTGCCGGGTAATCCCGAGTTCCTCACAAAGATCGCGCACACTGGTTTCCGGTTTCCCAATTACTGCATGCGCGAGACGCATCTTGGCCGGGGTCATCTTGAAGCGACGACCGCCATGTCGTCTTCTTGCGCCGGCTGACGGCAGACCGGCTTTGGTCCGTTCAATGATCAGTTCTCGTTCGAACTCCCGGCGCGCTGGTCATCGCCGGGCTGCGAGCGTTTCGACATGGCCCTCGTCATGATCGGTGTGTTCGTTCTCGGCTTAGCCGGCTTCTCTCTCAACGGTCACGCCTATGCGCTCGAATCCTACCTCCTGCGCTGGCGGTCGAGACAGGCGCGATAGGCGTCACGCTGGCCATGGAAATCGCCGGCTTCCTGCGTAAATTATCCTAAGGCCCTATCGCGTCGCATGCGCTTCGAGTGATAGCGTACGGTCAAAACCAAAAATGCCGGAGGAAAACATGGCCAAGAAGACGACTGCGGATTGGGCGGCATTAGCGGAGAAGGAACTGCGCGCTCCGCTCGGGACGTTGACCTGGCGCACACCGGAAGGCATCGACGTCAAGCCGCTCTACACGGCCGCAGATCTGGAAGGCGCTGGGCATCTCGACTCCCTTCCGGGATTTGCGCCTTTCACCCGCGGCCCGCGCGCCACCATGTATGCCGGCAGGCCTTGGACGATCCGGCAATATGCGGGGTTTTCGACGGCTGAGGAATCCAATGCCTTCTATCGCCGCAATCTCGCCGCCGGCCAGAAAGGTCTCTCCGTCGCCTTCGATCTCGCCACCCATCGCGGCTACGACAGCGACCATCCGCGCGTCGAGGGAGATGTCGGCAAGGCCGGCGTGGCGATCGACAGCGTCGAAGACATGAAGATCCTCTTCGACGGCATTCCGCTGAGCGAGATGTCCGTGTCGATGACCATGAACGGTGCGGTGATCCCGATCCTCGCCTCCTTCATCGTTGCAGGCGAGGAGCAAGGCGTATCGAGGGCAGAGCTTTCCGGGACCATCCAGAACGACATCCTCAAGGAGTTCATGGTCCGCAATACCTATATCTATCCACCCGAACCCTCGATGCGGATCGTCGCAGACATCATCGAATATACGGCGAAGGAAATGCCGAAGTTCAATTCGATCTCGATCTCGGGCTATCACATGCAGGAAGCAGGTGCGACGCTGGTGCAGGAGCTCGCCTTCACGCTGGCCGACGGCCGCGAATATGTGCGGGCCGCCATCGCCAAGGGCCTGAACGTGGACGATTTCGCCGGACGTCTTTCCTTCTTCTTCGCGGTCGGCATGAACTTCTTCATGGAGGCGGCAAAGCTGCGCGCCGCCCGCCTGCTCTGGACCCGGATCATGGAGGACTTCAAACCGCAAAAATCGGCCTCGCTGATGCTGCGCACCCATTGCCAGACCTCGGGCGTGTCGCTGCAGGAACAGGATCCCTACAACAATATCGTCCGCACGGCCTTCGAGGCGATGTCGGCGGTGCTTGGCGGCACGCAGTCGCTGCACACCAATTCCTTCGACGAGGCCCTCGCGCTGCCCACGGAATTTTCCGCCCGCATCGCCCGCAACACACAGCTCATCCTGAGCCACGAGACCGGCGTCACCAAGGTCGTCGATCCGCTTGCCGGCTCTTACTACGTAGAAAGCTTGACCAAGGAACTTGCCGACAAGGCATGGAGCCTGATCGAGGAGGTTGAGGCGCTTGGCGGCATGACGCGCGCCGTCAACGACGGCCTGCCGAAGCGGCTGATCGAGGAAGCCGCTGCCCGCCGCCAGGCGGCGGTTGACAAGGGCGACGAGATCATCGTCGGCGTCAACAAATACCGTCTCGACAACGAACAGCCGATCGACATCCTCGATATCGACAACAGTGCCGTGAGAACGTCGCAAATCAAGCGGCTCGAGGAGACGAGACGGCGGCGCGACGGCGCCAAGGCCGCTGAAACGCTCGCAGCCCTCGCGGAGGTGGCGCGCAGCGGCAAAGGTAATCTGCTCGAAGCCGCCATCGAGGCGGCGCGGTCGCGGGCCACCGTCGGCGAGATAACGGATGCGATGCGCCGGGCCTTCGGCGATCATGTGGCGACACCCGAGGTCGTCCGGGATGTCTACGGCGAAGCCTATCGCGGCGAGCCGGAACTCGCCGTTTTGAAGAACCGCATGTCGACGGTAAGCGAGGCGCTGGGCCGCAAGCCGAAGATCATGGTCGCTAAACTCGGCCAGGATGGGCACGACCGCGGCGCCAAGGTGATCGCGTCAGCTTTCGGCGATATCGGCTTCGACGTACTGACAGGCCCGCTCTTCCAGACACCGGAAGAGGCCGCCCAAATGGCGATCAGCGAGACGGTCAACGTCATCGGTGTCTCGTCGCTTGCCGCCGGCCACAAGACTCTGCTGCCGCAGCTCGTCGAGAGCTTGAGAGCCAAGGGCGGCGGCGATGTCATCGTCATCTGTGGCGGTGTCATCCCGCGCCAGGACTATCAGTTTCTGGCCGATCACGGCATCTCCGCCGTTTTCGGCCCCGGCACGAACGTCCTCGATGCCGCCAACTCCGTTCTCGATCTCCTGCAGGGGATCCGGCGCAACCGGTAGCGGTTAAACAAACGGCTACATTCGCGTTGGAGAATAATATGACGGTGCAACTGCAATTCGTCGGATGCGGCGATGCCTTTGGCAGCGGCGGACGCTTCAACACTTGCTTCCATGTCACAGGCGAGCGCACGAACTTCCTGATCGACTGTGGAGCTTCGTCACTCATTGCGATGAAGAAGCTGGGGATCGGCCGAAACGATATCCAGGCGATCTTCGTGACCCATTTCCACGCCGATCACTTCGGCGGCCTGCCGTTCTTCATTCTGGATGCGCAGTTCTTTTCAAAGCGGACGGAGCCGCTGCTCATTGCCGGGCCTCCAGGGCTGCCGGACTGGTTCGTCAGGGTGATGGAAACGGGATTTCCAGGGTCTGCAAAAACAAAACAGCGTTTTGATCTGCAATTGCGGGAACTCGAGCCCGGGATGCAGGCAGATTTCGGCAATGTGAAGGTGACGCCCTTCCTTGTCAGGCACGGGCAGCCGGAGGGGTCGTTCTTCGCGCTTAGACTCGAGATTGGAAAACGCATCGTGACCTACACGGGTGACACCGAATGGACCGACACCTTGGTCGCAGCGGCTGAAGGCGCCGATCTCCTGATCGCCGAGGCGTACTTCCGGCGAAAGCCGGTGCCGCTCCATCTCGATCTGGCGACGCTCGAGAACCATCTTCCGGCGATCTGTGCGAAGCGTGTCATCTTGACCCACATGAGCGAGGATATGTTAGCTGAACGACCGACCGTAAATTTCGAGACTGCCGAAGACGGCCTGATCGTGCAGATTTGAGTGCTCGCTGGATGACAACGGCATCGCTTCGCAACGGCTTGAGCGAGAGCAGCCTGTGGGCGCTCCCAAGCTAGAGCAGCCCCCGCTTTGCGAGGTTGGTCATCAGCGCCGAAATGCCAAACGTCCATGGAGAGCATTCGGTTGAGAGACGAACCGTATTTGTAAGCGTTCCAAGCCCAACTGAAGAGATCTCGACTACATCGCCGATTTTGTGCGTAAAGCCTTGATTGGGTGCGTCGCGGTCCTGTGTCGGGGCAAAAAGCGTGCCGAGGAACAGCATGAAACCGTCCGGATATTGATGATGGGCTCCGCAGGTCTGCCTGACGAGATCGGTCGGGTCGCGGCTGATCTTCGACATTGAACTCTTTCCGTTAAGCACGAAGCCGTCCTCGCCGGTGACCTTCAGGTCGAGCTCGGCCTTGCGGACATCGCCAAGGCCGTAAGAGTCGTCGAATAGCCGAACGAAAGGGCCGATGGAGCAGGAGGCATTATTATCTTTCGCCTTGCCAAGCAGCAGTGCCGAGCGGCCTTCGATATCGCGAAGGTTGACGTCGTTTCCGAGGGTCGCGCCCTTGATCTCGCCGCGGCTGTTCACCGCAAGCACGATTTCCGGTTCCGGATTGTTCCAGGTCGAAATCGGATGCAGGCCGACATCGGCCCCCCAGCCGACGGAGGACAGCACCGGGGATTTGGTGAAGACCTCGGCGTCCGGCCCGATGCCGACTTCGAGATACTGCGACCACATGCCTTCATCGATCAGCGCCTGCTTGACCCTTGCCGCTTCCGGAGAGCCTGCCTTGATGTTGGCGAGGCTACCACCGATCAGCGCACCGACGCGGTCGCGGATCGACGCCGCACGATCCGGATTGCCGGCAGCCTTCTCCTCGATCACCCGCTCGATCATCGATTGCGCGAAGGTCACGCCGCAAGCCTTCACGGTCTGAAGGTCTGCTGGTGCCAGTAGATAAGGCCTAGCCGCATCAGGTCGGCCGACACTATTTGCCGCCACTGTTTCGAGCGAAGCGAGTGTTTTGCCGGTTACAGCGCGCGCAAAGGCGACCGGATCATCCTTCTCCAGAAGCGCGCTCAATGTCGGCGCTTCCCTGGACGTTATGTCGATAATCTCTCCGTCACGGATCGTGACAATGGCCGGACCGGCTGCCTGCGGATTCCAGACGCGGCCGACAAACAGGCCGCCCGATGAGGCGTCGTCGAGAAGCTGAGACATGATGACCTTCCGTCGCGGTCGAGCTTGCGCTCATGTGATTTGAAATTTGCCGCCCTCCAGCAGCGCCCGAAATCGATCACATCTGTCCCGGCGGGGCAAGGTCAAATTATGACTGGACAGGCCGCCGCCGGGCGAAGAGCTACCGGCGTGAAGCCCAGGCAAGGCCACGGCGAAGAATGAGGGGCATGTACGGATGGTCGAATTCGGCCGCAACATGGCCGAGCGCGGAATAAAAGACACGGCCCGCACCGAAATGGCGCTTGAAGACCACCGGCATCACGACATTGCGTGCGGCCTCGTCATACTCGCCGGTGAATGTGGTTGTCGCCAGGATTTCAATCGACGGATCGTAGTGCAGGTAGTACTGCTCCGAGTGGTAGTCGAAGTCCGGAATGCCTTGCATCAGCGGATCGTTTTGCCGGCTCACGTTCACGCGGAAGTCGATGATGTTGCCTGGATGCGAAACCCAGGTGACGCCCGAAACATAGCGGAATGGCGCATTTTCCTTGAAGGATGTGGCAAGCGCGCCGTGATGTCCGCCAAGGCCAAGGCCGCCGCGAACCGCCGTCACTAGCGCATTGGCATGCTCCTTCTCCAGCTTTTCCCCGGTAATGATCGGAACAAGCAGATCGGTGTTGGCAATCACCGGCGAGCCGAAGATGTCGAGATCGGCGGTAATCTCGACCGAAAAGCCGTCTTCCCGCAGCAGTTCGCCGACGGCGTTTGCGCATGCCTCCGGCTCGTGGCCCTGCCAGCCGCCCCAGACGATGATCGCTTTTCGCATGCCCTGTCTCCCGGCTTTCGATGGTTAAGTCGTGATTTAGCGGCCCCAGTCAGATAGCGTCCGATTTCATCGACCGCAAGCCGAATGGTCGCTTCGATTGCCATCACACGATTCTGTCTTGACGGCGGCAAGCCACGGCAGTCAGTTCGAGCGTCATCTCCGGGAGGAATTTTGAATGCTGAAATCCTTCGAACATATCGGCATGACGGTAAGCGACATCGACCGTGCCGTCGCCTTTTATTGCGACCTGCTCGGGCTTCGGCTGCACCTGCGCAAGACGATGCCGGACGGCTCGCACGTTGCTTTTCTCGATGCCGGCGGCGGCATGCTGGAAATCTTCGCGCCCGCGAGCGGTGCCGTGCGGGCAACCGACGTGCCGGAAGGCGCGGCCGGTCTCCGCCATCTGACATTTCTGTTCGGCAGCGTCGATGAAACCTTCGCGAAGCTCGAAGCGGCCGGCGTCGAGATGAAGGAGCGCCCGCGTCTCGCTTACAATTCCGAAGTTCTGCACAAGGTTGCTTTCCTGCGCGATCCCGACGGCATCCTCATCGAGCTTGCTGAGCGGACGGGTTGAGGCCGCGGGTTTCGTGGCTGCTTCGGCAGGCGGAATTTGGAGAAGATCTGAAATGGCGCATTTGCAAAGAATTTCTGGTCAAATTCGCGGGCTGAAGTAACAACTCCGTAAGCGAAATCTGGCAACCTCCAACCCGATATTTTTTCTCGTTTCAGCTGGGTGTCATGTTTCGCAATAAGGAAGATTGGATCAGCCAGCGCGCCTATGCCATCTGGGAGGCGGAGGGACGCCCCTATGGGAGCGATGCGAAAAACTGGCGGCAGGCGGCGGCCGAGTTTGAACAGCTCGAAATGACAAAGGCGTCCAGCGATGGCACTGACCTGATCGAGATGCTGCGCGCCACCGGGCGTCTTATGCGCACCTGCGACGATGACGCCCGCGGCGACCTGAAGCTGGCCCGCACGATCGCCAAGCGCTAGCGATACCAGCGCGTATTTCGGGAACAAATCCCTGTCCCTCGCGTTTTGTGGAGTTCGGTTTGCACTCCGGGAGGGTCATATCGGCAATGCGAGCCATCAGCCTGCTCTCAACGATCCTTACCCTCTTCATCATTTTCGGTCTCGCATTCTTCTTTCTTGCCTGGCGCCCAGAAATAAAGCCTCGGAACCCGTCGGAGAACGCGCGCTTCGATGACGCGCTGATCGCCAAGGGAGCAAGCCTCGCGGCGGTCGGAAACTGTATCGCCTGTCATACGGTCCCGGGAAAGGAAGCTTTCTCCGGGGGTCTTAAACTCCCGACGCCTTTCGGGAACATCTATTCGACGAACATCACGCCGGATGATGAAACCGGCATCGGGCGCTGGGGTGAAGCTGCCTTCCAGCGCGCCATGCGCGAAGGGGTGGATCGGGAAGGCAATCACCTTTACCCGGCTTTCCCTTATGAACACTTTACCCGCGTCACCGATGAGGACAACAAGGCACTCTATGCCTTCCTGATGACGCGTACGCCGATCAAGGCAACGGCACCGGAAAATGAGTTGCCGTTCCTGCTCCAAGTGCGGCCGATCCTTGCCGGCTGGAAGCTGCTCTTCTTCACCAAGGGAGCTTTCGCGCCCGATCTGCAGAAAAGCGGCGAATGGAACCGCGGTGCCTATCTTGCGGAAGGCCTCGGCCATTGCGGCGCCTGCCATACGCCGCGAAACGCCCTCGGCGCCGAAGATCGCAGCAGACACCTCGGAGGCGGTGAGGCGGAAGGCTGGCAGGCTTATGCAATCAATGCCGAAAGCCCGTCGCCGATCCCGTGGGACAAGGAGTCGCTCGCCTTTTATCTTCGCCACGGCTACCACGCGTTCCACGGTGTTTCGCGTGGTCCGATGGCGGAAGTCACGGGCAATCTCGGTGCGCTTCCCGATAGCGATATTAACGCGATTGCAGTCTATGTCGCCTCGATTATGGGCGAGCCGGCTCCCGAGCGTGTGCAGAAGGCCGAGCAGCTGAAGAAACAGTTCGTCCCAGACCAAGACGGGATGCTTACTGCGTCGATCGATGAGAACCGAGCCTCGGCCGATCTTGTCGCGCATCCGGGTGCCGCTATCTATGGTGCGGCTTGTGCCACCTGTCATGAGTCCGGCCGCGCGGCGCCGTTTGGCGGGTTGAACTTCAATCTCAGCACCGCCGTCAATGCCGCCAACCCGCAGAACATCGTCAATGTCGTGCTTTTCGGCCTGCCGCCTGCCGATGGTCAGACAAGTGCTGTGATGCCCGGCTTTGCTGGCGCATTGAACGACCGGCAGGTCGCCGATCTGCTGGATTTCATGCGCCGGCGCTTCACGAGACGCGACGCCTGGCTCGATCTGCAGCAGCTCGTCAGCCGCACACGTTCCGGCGAATATTTCGTCGCCGTCCGCCCCTCGGAAGGAATTGAGAGAGCGCCGGCCAATGTCGGCGCGAAGGAGGCGAAATGACAACGCTCAACGTCAACGGACAAATCCATGAAGTCGACAGCGAGCCCGACACACCACTGCTTTATGTACTTCGCAACGATCTTGAACTCAACGCCGCGAAATTCGGCTGCGGCCTCGGCCAATGCGGAGCCTGTACCGTCGTGGTTGACGGCCACGCCGTGCTTTCCTGCGTGACGCCGCTCATCGTCGTCGAAGGCAAGGAAATCTTGACCGTAGAGGGGCTTGGAACCGCCGAAAAACCCGGCCCGCTGCAGGCGGCCTTCATCGAGAAACAGGCGGTGCAATGCGGCTTTTGCATTCCCGGCATGATGATGAGCGCAGCAGCGTTGCTGACGAAGAACGCTAAACCGACCGACGAGGAAATCCGGTCGGCGTTACGCACCAATCTCTGTCGCTGCGGCACGCATATGCGCATCCTTGCCGCCATCAGGCGCGCTAGCGAATTGATGGAAGCTTCCGGGCTGGCTGCCGATGGGAGTGCAGGATGATGGGTATTCTTACCAAGCATGAAATCACCCGGCGTGGCCTACTTGCCGGCACCGGAGCACTCGTTGTCAGCTTCTCTGCAATCCGCGCGCTGGCGCAGGATACGCCGGCTGCGGCGCACGAAAAACCCAAGCTGCCGGGCAGCCTGGACGACGACCGTTATCTCGATAGCTGGATAAGGATCGATTCTGACGGCAAGATCACGGTATTCACAGGCAAAGCCGAGCTTGGGCAAGGTATCCGCACGCCGCTGATCCAGGTCGCCGCCGAGGAACTGGAAGTCGAGCCCGGCGACATCACGCTCGTGACAGCCGACACCGGACGCACGCCTGACGAAGGCTTTACGGCCGGCAGCCAGTCGATGCAGAACAGCGGCACCGCAATCCGCGATGCCGCCGCGCAGGTTCGCGAACTGCTGATTGCCGGGGCGGGGCGGCGCTTTAACGTGCCGCCTGAACAGCTCAAGGCGGAAAAGAAAAGCATTTCGGCTCCGGACGGCAGATCGGTGACCTATGGCGAACTGGTCACGGGCCAGTTCCTGCATCTCGAAGCCCAGCCGCAATCGAAGCTGAAACCGCCGGATGCGCTGAGCATCATCGGCCGCGATGTGCCGCGCATCGACATTCCCGGCAAGGTCACCGGTGCGGTGGCCTATGTGCAGGATTTGCGCCTCGAAGGCATGGTGCACGCGCGCGTTATACGCCCGCCGAGCTACGGCGCGGTGCTGAAAGACATCGATTCCACTGCGGCCGCTGCCATGGCCGGTATCATTTCCGTCATCCGTGACGGCAGTTTCCTTGCCGTCGTGGCGGAGAAAGAATGGCAGGCGGTGAAGGCGATGCGCGCCATCGAAAGGGCGGCCCATTGGGACGAGCCCGCGACGCTTCCTGACCAGACCGACCTGGCCGCCGTTCTCGTCGCCCTGGAAAGGGATGTCGGAACCGTGGCGGAATCCGGCATTCCGAGCTTCCCGGACGGCGCGATCTATGAGGCAACCTTCACGCGCCCTTATCAGATGCACGGTTCGATCGGCCCCTCCTGTGCGGTGGCGCTTCTAAAGGCCGAGGGCAACCTCGATATCTGGTCTCACACCCAGGGCGTTTTCCCCGATCGTACGGCGATCGCGCAAATGCTTGGCCTGCCGGAAGACACGGTGCGGGTCATCCATATGGAAGGCTCCGGCTGCTACGGGCACAATGGCGCGGACGACGCGGCAGCCGACGCAGCACTCATCGCCATGAAAATTCCCGGTCGCCCGGTACGCGTCCAGTGGATGCGCGAGCAGGAACACATGTGGGAACCTTTCGGGCCTGGCATGGTGTCAAAGGTTCGGGCATCGCTTGATGCAAACGGCAGGATCGACAACTGGACCTATGATCTGTGGAGCAATACGCACAGCACGCGCCCCGGCGATGCCGGCGCGCTGCTTGCCGGCCGCACCAAGGAGCGGCCAACGCCTCAAAAGCCGCCGACACTTAGTATCAATCCCAACGGCAGCGGCGATCGGAATGCCGATCCTCTCTACGCGATCCCGAACCGCAGGGTGCTTTGGCATTTCATTCCTGACATGCCGCTCCGGGTTTCGGCGCTGCGCGGCTTGGGTGCCTATGCCAATATCTTCTCGATCGAAAGCACCATGGACGAACTGGCGATCGCCGCCAGGGCCGATCCTGTCGAATTCCGCCTGCGTCACCTGGAAGATGATCGCGCCAGCGATGTCGTGAAGCTCGCGGCGGAGAAATTCGGCTGGGGAAGGGGCGAAGTGCCGCAGGGCCATGGCCGCGGCTTTGCTTTCGCCCGCTACAAGAACCATGCCGCCTATCTGGCGGTCGCCATGGAAGCCAAGGTCGAGCGCGAAACCGGGCGCGTGCAGGTGCTGCGCGCCGTCGCCGCCATCGACAGCGGCCAGGCCGTCAATCCTGACGGCATTCGCAACCAGACGGAGGGCGGCATCTTGCAATCGATCAGTTGGACGCTTTACGAAGCCGTCACCTTCGATCGCACGCGCATTACCAGCACCGATTGGTCGAGCTATCCGATGCTGCGCTTTGCAAGCGTTCCAGAAAGTGTCGAAGTGCATATTATCGACCGGCCCGGTCAGCCTTTCCTCGGTACAGGCGAGGCGGCGCAAGGACCGGCTTGTGCGGCAGTCGCCAACGCGATCCGCAACGCGACCGGGAAGCGGCTGGTCGATCTGCCGCTGTCGCGCAAGAGGGTGAAGGAAGCGATCGGTCTCGGCTGAACCTGTTAGTCGGCTCATAAACCGCGAATGGAAGGGAGAAGGGCTCCGGGCGACAGCTGCAACAACCTGCATCCAGCGGCGCTGAACTTCGGCAATCGCCTTGCCCTACGGGCAAAGGAGCATGAATGCAGGTTGCGCCAGGGGGTGAAGATTTCGGCTGCACAGATATCTCCGGAGTGATCTTCACGATAGCCAAATCTCAAGCTGGAACAAAAAACTAACGCCGCCGCGCCTCCTGCATGCAGAGCCCCCTAAAGGCCCTGTTCCCGTGCCAGCGCGCGGTCGTGACTTGCCCGATTTTGCTGCCTCTGCGGCGCCTCAGCCGTCCCTATCGCTGAATTCTCAGCCCCTCATGGCGGCGGAACCCGGCTCAGCGCGTCGCGGCGATATCGTGATTGCAGGCTTTGGCCGGAACCGCACCAAGACCTCCTGCCCATCCGCCGAGGCGCGTGTCCGCTCCAGTTCATCGTACTCGCGGGTGGCTTGCGCCCAGTGCTCGACGTTGCGGCCATGTTCACGGCCGCATCCCTCCCAGAGTGCATAAGCCCGTTTGGCGATCCATTCGTCTCTGTTTTGGTGGTTCATCGTATCGTCCCTTTTATTTTAGTGCATCGAAGCCGCCTCGGAAGATTGCGTCTCGCCGAGCATTTCCAGAAGATGGTTGCGGGCGCGGTTCACCCGGCTCTTGATGGTGCCCACCTCGCAGTCGCAGATCGCCGCCGCTTCCTCGTAACTCGTGCCGCTCGCCACGAGCATCAATGCATCGCGATGAGATGCGCCGAGTTTGTCGATCGCCGCCTGCACGTCACGGGCTCTCAGCGACCAGTCCTGCGTCGATTTGACCGGCACCTGGCATTCGGTGAGGTCGCCGATGCAGCCGACCGGTTCGCGCTTGCGGCGTTTGTAGCTGCTACAATAAGTGTTGCGCATGATGGTGAAGAGCCAGGATTTCAGGCTCGTACCGTCCTGAAACTGCTCGATATGGCAAAGCGCCTTCGAAACCGTCTCCTGAACGAGATCCTCAGCGTCGTTGTCGACGCGCTCGAAACGCCGCGCAAAGGCTCTAAGCGCCGGAAGAAGCGAGATAATTTCTGACTGCGCGCTGCAATTTGAAACGTCCGGCATGGCATCCTCCTTCTACGGAGGACTTAATGTCCTCGCGCTCGGTGTGTTCCCGATAAAATTCGTGAGCACGTGCACATTTGATGTCGTCAAGCCGCTGTTGCGCTTTTCTACGAGCTTGTCGGATCGAGCCCGCCGGCAGCTGCAACGCACCGGCCGCGCCGCCTTCATCGACACCGGCGATGTCCATCACACGGATAGCTCACCGCCTTCTACTCGGTCACCTCTGTCGACAACCGCCTCCGGCACGTGCACCCGCGGGCCCCTCGACATCGTAGGTTCTTGCCGCCGGACTTACCGTCCTTTTGGTCGATGGAGGCTGGGCTAAGCTGTAGAGCTGCATTTGCCCGTCGTGCCGTCCAGTTGTTGGCATCGTGAGCATTGTGACGTTGCTCCCAAGTTGGAACTTTTCTCGGGAACGTTGAAACCTATAGCGTACCAAGGCGTTAGCACCCGACTTGCATGGAGGTCTTCCATGAAGAAGATCATCGCTGCCGTCCTTCTTCTCATCCTTGTCGCGGGCGGGTGGATATTCGCTTTTGAGCGTGAATCCGCAACCGTCCCGATCGAGCAAGGTTACGGTGCCTCGCCCGCGCTGCCCGCGCCGAACCCGACATTGATCCCGACGGTCAATGTCGCGGAAGCAGCAGGCTGGCCAGATGGCGCCACGCCAATAGCCGCGGACGGGCTGAAGGTTCACGCCTTCGCCAAGGACCTAGACCACCCGCGCTGGATCCATGTCCTGCCGAACGGCGATGTCCTGATTGCCGAAAGCAACAGGCCGCCAAATATCGATAAGACCGGTTTCAGCCCCCGTGATTGGGTGGAGGGGCTGATGATGGGCAAAGCCGGAGCGGAGATGCCGAGTGCAAACCGCATTACCCTGCTTCGCGATGCCGATAGTGATGGTGTAGCCGAGATGCGAGCGGCTTTCCTGAAGGGTCTCAACTCACCCTTCGGCATGGCGTATTCCAACGGCATCCTTTACGTTGCCAATACCGATGCGGTCATGGCTTTTCCCTATAAGGACGGTGAAACGGAAATCACCACCCCAGGCGAGAAGATCGCCGATCTGCCAGCAGGTCCGATCAATCGTCACTGGACCAAGGATCTCATCGCCAGTCCCGATGGCACCAAGCTCTATGCCACCGTTGGCTCCAACAGCAATGTTGGAGAAAACGGCATGGAAGCCGAAAAGAACCGTGCCGCGATCCTCGAAATCGATCTTGCCTCAAAGGCCGTTCGCGTCTTCGCAGGCGGCTTGCGCAATCCGAATGGTCTTGCCTGGCAGCCGCGGACTGGCGCGCTGTGGGTTGCGGTCAACGAACGCGATGAGCTCGGCAGCGATCTCGTGCCCGACTACATGACCGCAGTGAAAGATGGCGGTTTCTACGGCTGGCCCTACAGCTATTTCGGCCAGCATGTCGATAGCCGGGTTAAGCCGCAGAATCCCGATCTCGTCGCCAAGGCGATCGTCCCGGATTACGCCCTTGGTCCGCATACCGCCTCACTCGGTCTCACCTTCAATACGAGCAATCTGTTTGGCCCGGATTATGTCGGCGGCGCCTTCGTCGGCCAGCATGGCTCCTGGAACCGCAAGCCTCGCAGCGGCTACAAAGTGATTTTCGTGCCCTTCGCCGACGGCAAGCCTTCCGGTCCGCCGCGAGATATCCTGACGGGTTTCGTCAGTCCTGACGACAAAGCCTTTGGCCGCCCTGTCGGCGTTGCAATCGATATCAAGGGCGCGCTGCTCGTTGCCGACGACGTAGGCAACACCATATGGCGGGTCTCACCGGCTTCGGCACAGTGAAAAGATCAATCCGCGCGAACACATGGAAGCGTCAAAACAAAAATAGCCGACGCAAAGGGTGCAGCCCTGCTTTCATTGTCGGCGCTTTGCCCCTATTTTGAGGCATTGCTGTCAATATCATAGGCTTCTTTTGTTTCTGGAAATCACAATCGTTGTGCTGCTCACGATCTTGAACGGTGTGCTCGCAATGTCCGAACTTGCCGTCGTTTCCTCGCGTCCCGCGCGTCTCAGGGTGCTAGCCGATCAGGGAAGCCGAGGGGCTGCCCAAGCTATCAAACTCGCCGAACATCCCGGACGCTTTCTCTCAACCGTTCAGATCGGGATTACACTTGTCGGCGTTCTCTCGGGTGCCTTTTCGGGCGCCACGCTTGGCGGCCGTCTCTCTGCCTGGTTGGGCGTACAGGGCGTTTCCCCTGCCGTCTCCGATGCGCTTGGCGTCGGCACGGTGGTCGTTGCCATCACCTATCTTTCGCTCATTGTCGGCGAGCTGGTGCCGAAGCAGATTGCCCTGCGCGAACCGGAAGCGGTCGCCAGCAAGGTGGCCCCGGCCATGGCTGTACTTTCCAAGATTGCTTTGCCGCTCGTCTGGCTTCTCGATGCCTCCGGTAAGCTTGTGCTTTCGTTACTTGGGCAATCCGGAAAAGGCAGTGATGGCGTGACAGACGCGGAAATCAAGACCGTGCTCGCCGAGGCGCAGAGTGCCGGCGTGATCGAGAGCCAGGAATCGGCAATGATCTCCGGCGTCATGCGCCTTGCGGACCGCACGGCGAGAGCCTTGATGACCCCGCGCCGCGACGTCGAAGTCATCGATATCGAAGACAGCCTTGAGGAAACGCGAAAGCAGTTGCACCAGACGCGCCGCTCGCGCTTGCCCGTGCGCCGCAACAGCTCCGACGAGGTGCTCGGCGTACTCTTTGTGAAAGACTTCTATGATGCGCTGCACACGCATGGTCATGCCGATATCCAGTCCCTTGCCCATGACGTCCCGGTGATCTCGGATCTTTCGACGGCAACGCATGTCATCCAAGCAATCCGTAAATCGCCGGTCCACATGGTTCTCGTCTATGACGAATACGGGCATTTTGAGGGTATCGTTTCGTCCGGCGACATCATGGAAGCGATCATGGGCGCGCTGCAGGAAGGACCTGCTGATGAGCAGGCAATCGTTCGCCGCGCCGACGGTTCCTATCTTGTTTCTGGCTGGACGCCGATCGACGAGTTCGCGGAATTCATGAGCTTCAAGCTGGAGGATAACATTGAATTCCAGACCGTCGCCGGCCTTGTGCTGGAAGAGTTGAAACACCTGCCGGACCTTGGCGAAAGCTTCGTGAAGGATGGCTGGCGCTTCGAGATCATCGATCTTGACGGCCGCCGCGTCGACAAGATCCTCGTTTCGCGGGAGCTTTCCCAAGGTGAAGAGCGCACGGCGTAGTCCGCAGCATGTGGAAATCTTTACCCGGCTCTTCGAATATCTTCCGGTTTGGCAAAAACGCAGCTACGTTCGTGTTTCCTGAATGTGGGAATACGGCCGGATGAGGCAGATGCAAAGACTGATCGCAAAGCCAGTCGCGATCACTATCGTCCTGTTTGCCCGCGCAATCACGGCGGTGCGTGCGATCTGGGCGGGCGAAGGTCTGCCGCCGCGGCGCTGCATCTATTTTGCCAACCATTCGAGCCACGGCGATTTCATTCTGATCTGGGCAGTCTTGCCGCCGCGCCTGCGCAGGCGCGCAAGGCCTGTGGCCGGGGCCGACTACTGGTTGAAATCGCCGCTCACCACTTTCATTGGCCGCGAAGTCTTCAATGCCGTGCTGATCGAGCGTGACCGTGAAAAGCGCACGCAGGACCCGATCGAGCAGATGGTTGCCGCAATCGATGCCGGCTCGTCGCTGATCCTGTTTCCAGAAGGCACGCGCAACCAGACCGACGAGCCGCTTCTGCCCTTCAGGAGCGGCATCTTCCACCTCGCCTCGGCTCGCGCCGGCATCGATCTCGTGCCCGTCTGGATCAACAATCTCAACCGCGTGATGCCGAAAGGCGAGATCGTGCCAATCCCTCTGATCTGCACCGTCACCTTCGGCAATTCGATACGGCTTGAACCCGGCGAAACCAAGGATGGCTTCCTGGGAAGGGCAAGGGCAGCCTTGATTTCCCTTTCTCCGAAACATTCAGGCGGCAGCGAATGAACGACGCGCGCTCCGATCTCATCACGCTGGTGCTCGGCATTTTCGCCGTGCTGATCTTTGCCTCGCTGGTCGGCTATGTCCTGCATCGGCGTCTCTCGCCGGACGGCTCGAACAGTGCCGTCGAGAACCTGAATGCCCGCATCAAGGCCTGGTGGATCATGGTGATCTTCATCGGCATCGCCTTTCTGGCGGGCCGCGCGGGCGTCATCGTTCTTTTCGCCTTCTGCTCCTTTGCAGCGCTTCGAGAATTCATCACGCTGACGAACACCAAGCGGGCCGATCACTGGGCGCTTGCCTCGGCGTTCTTCGTGGTTCTACCCATTCAATATTATCTTCTGTGGGCGGAAGAATACGGGATCTATTCGATCTTCGTACCGGTTTACGCGTTCCTGCTGATGCCGATCATTTCCGTGCTTCGGGGAGACACCGAACGCTTCCTTATCCGCATTGC
This sequence comes from Rhizobium sullae, assembly GCF_025200715.1. NCBI lineage: Bacteria > Pseudomonadati > Pseudomonadota > Alphaproteobacteria > Hyphomicrobiales > Rhizobiaceae > Rhizobium > Rhizobium sullae. The sequence continues at coordinate 2,733,575 of NZ_CP104144.1, read as the reverse complement.
CGAGGTTCAGTGGGCTTTAATGATCTGCGTCTTCTGCGCGTCGCACGTGCCGGCGCTGCTGACGCTGAATATTCCCGGCTACGAGGGCCGCAACGTTCTTTTGATCGCATTTCTGGTCATCGTCGTGCAGCTTAGCGACGTCTTGCAGTACGTCTGGGGCAAACTTCTCGGGCGAACGAAGATCGCCCCGAAACTCTCGCCGTCGAAAACCGTCGAGGGCTTTGCAGGCGGCGTCGCCAGTGCAACGCTGATCGGGGCGTCGCTCTGGTGGATCACACCGTTTACGCCATTGCAGGCAGGCCTGCTTTCGCTGGTCATCACTCTAATGGGTTTCTTCGGCGGTCTGGTGATGTCGGCTATCAAGCGTGACCGGGGTGTCAAGGATTGGGGCAATCTCATCGAGGGTCACGGCGGCCTAATCGACAGGCTCGATTCCGTGGTCTTTTCGGCACCAATCTTCTTTCACCTCGTCCGCTACTGGTGGTCGCTGACATGAGTGACTGGATCGGACGGCTCGGGCGCAGCAGCGCCGTGCATGTATCGTTCGCCTTTCTCGCGATGGGCAGCTGGGCACTCTTCGCCAATAGAGCTCATCCGCTGCCGCGCATGTTGCTTGCCGGGTTTGTTCAGGGTGCGCTTTCTGGCTGCCTCACCTTGTTCCTGAAATCGGCGGTCGAAAGCCTTTCGAAGCGCTTCTCACGTTCTGCTGCATTCATTGCCCCACCTCTGATCGCCTGCCTCGGCTCGGCAAGCATTCTCATTGTCATCCATACACTCAGCGGAACACCCGAAATATTAAGAACCGTTGCCGTACCGCTTGCCGTCTCCACCAGCTATGCAGCGATTTACAACTATTCCATTGCGATCGCGAAAGGTAAGTGATGACCGACACTGAAGACCGCCGGCCACTGAACAGCCGGAACAGCTGGTGGGCAAAGGCGATCGCGCAGAAGATCGCGGCGAGATCCGTCACGCCGAACCAGATTTCGCAGGCAAGCATCGCTGCCGCTGCGATCGCCGGTCTCCTGTTCTTTCTTGCCGGACGCGACGCCGGCTACTCGCGCATGGGTCTTCTCGCGTTCGCAGCGCTCTCTTGCCAGGCGAGACTGCTCTGCAATCTCTTTGACGGCATGGTGGCGGTCGAAGGGGGCAAGGCGGAAGCCGACGGTCCCTTCTGGAATGAATTTCCAGATCGCGCCGCCGACATACTGATCTTTGCTGGCATCGGGCTCGGCATCGGCTATCCGGGCCTTGGCTGGGCGGCTGCAGCCTTCGCAGTGCTGACGGCCTATGTCCGCGAGCTTGGGCGGGCGACGGGTCATGGCAGCGATTTCTCCGGCCCTATGGCGAAGCAGCACCGCATGGCGGTCGTCACTGTGGCTGCTGTTGTCTCGATCTGCGAGCCTTACTGGGGTCTGCAAAACCATGTCCTTTGGCTTGCGCTTTGGGTCGTCCTTGTCGGTGCCGCCGCGACCGCGGGCCGGCGCAGCCTGCGCCTGATCCGGTCCATGAAACACCCGCTCTGACAGGGCTCCGGGCGGCGGGGCGATAGCCGCTGCCGCTCGAAATTGCCATCCTCACAATTCCACTCTTGCGGCGTGTCAGGGGCTCCTTCATCAGTAGGTGATCGAGCCGGAGATCCGCCATGCCCGAACTTCCAGGTCTGCTTGCCATTGCCCTGATCGCTCTCGGCATGGTGCTGACGCCCGGCCCGAACATGATCTATCTCGTATCGCGCTCGATCTGCCAGGGACCGCCGGATTGATCTCGCTTGGCGGCGTGGCACTCGGTTTCGTGGTCTACATGCTATCGGCAGCGCTCGGCATCACGGCAATGGTCTTCGCCGTGCCGCTCGCTTATGATGCGCTTCGGCTGGCAGGCGCGGCCTATCTTGCCTGGCTTGCCTGGAATGCATTAAAGCCCAGCGGTCGCTCAGCCTTTCAGGTTCGCGACCTGCCGCGCGATACCAATCTCAAGCTCTTCGCCATGGGCTTCGTCACCAGCTTGCTCAACCCGAAGATCGCCATCCTTTATCTCTCGCTGCTGCCGCAATTCGTAAACCCGCAGGTCGGAAGCGTCTTTCTGCAATCGATCGTTTTCGGTTTTACGCAAATCGCAATCAGCGTCAGCGTCAACGCACTGATCGCCCTTTCTGCCGGAACCATTGCACTCTTTCTCGGCGAGCGGCCGGTCTGGATGCGGGCGCAGCGCATGCTAATGGCAACCGTGCTTGGAGGACTTGCTGTTCGCATGGCGCTAGAATCGCGCCGCTAACAACCTGCAAAGCCTCATCCTGAGCTTGACATCGGTGCTGTTAAAGCAGAAGCCGCACACGGCCCCTTGTCCGGCGGGTGTTGCAAGGAATGTCAAGATGAAGCTCAGCGCCGTTGCCGTCAGTTCGAACGTGATCCTGACGGGCGTCTTGTTGATGCTGCTCGGCGATTTCCTCTTTGCGCTCAACGACGCGATGGGCAAATGGCTGGTTGCGAGTTTCACTGTCGGCCAGGTGCTGGTGATCCGCTCGGTCGGGGCTTTCATCGTGCTCGGTCCGATGATAATCCGGCAAGGGACGCGGCAGCTCTTCATCGTCGAGCAGAAGAGGCTGCAGGTGATGCGCGTCGCAATGACGACCTGCGACGTCAGCCTGTTTTATGCCGCGGTTTCCTATTTGCCGCTTGCAGACGTCATGACCTTCTACATGGCAGGTCCGATCTATGTCGCCGCGCTTTCCCACTTCTTCCTCGGCGAGAGGATCGGCTGGCGCCGGTGGCTTGCGGTTTTCGTCGGATTTGCTGGTGTCATCGTTGCGCTCCGTCCATCGTCTGCAATGTTGTCCCTGCCGTCTCTTTTTGGTCTGACGGGTAGCTTCGCCTTCGCGCTAACGCTGGTGATGAACCGTTATCTGCGCTCGACAAGTGACACCACGCTGGTCACCTGGCAGACGATCGCCGCTCTTATCGCCGGGATCGTCCTCAGTATCGGCCAGTGGCGTCAGGCAACACTTCTCGATTATTCCGGCATGCTGCTTCTCGGCGTCGTCGCGTCCTGCGCCCATCTGCTGATCACCCGCTCGCTGAAGCTTGCGCCCGCCTCGCTGCTGGCGCCGCTGCAATACACCCTGCTGTTATGGGCGATCGTGCTTGGCATGATCTTTTTCGATGATGTGCCTGACATGCAGATCCTCGTCGGTGCGGCGATCATCGTCGTTGCAGGGCTTTTCATCTTCCACCGGAAGAACCTCAGGGACACGATCACGCCGGACGCCGTTCCACCGGACGGACATTAAGCGTTCAGTCGGAGAATTGTCCCGGCGGGATCAATCCGTTTTGATCCGCAGGCCTTTTTCATCGAACAGATGCCAATGGCCGGAACGGGGCGCAATGTTCAGGACATCGCCGCGCGCGACCCGGCTCTGGCCTTGCTGGTGGACCAGGATAGGCTCGCCGCTCGGAAGGGTGCAATGCAGGTAGCTGTTGGCGCCGTGCTGTTCGGCAACGGCGACCTCGGCGGGCCAGCCCCTTTCGCCGGCAAGGAAATCTTCGGGCCGTACACCGAGCGTCGCTTTCTGTCCGGCCACAAGCTCGGCTCCGGATGTCAGTTCCAGCGGCGGCAGGCCGGCGCTTTCGAAGGCGAGCCTCCCATTGATCGAAGCGCCGATTGCGCCTTCGATGAGGTTCATGCGCGGCGAGCCGATGAAGCCCGCGACGAAGGTGTTGTGCGGGCGATTATAAAGATCAAGCGGCGCGCCGACCTGCTCGATCGCCCCCTTGCGCAGGACAACGATCTTGTCGGCCATCGTCATCGCCTCGATCTGGTCATGCGTCACATAGATCATCGTATTGCCGAGCCGCTCGTGCAGCTTGGTGATCTCGACGCGCATCAGCACCCGCAATTCCGCATCGAGGTTGGAAAGTGGCTCGTCGAAGAGGAATATCTTCGGGTCGCGGGTGATGGCGCGGCCAATTGCGACGCGCTGACGCTGACCGCCGGACAGCTGGCGGGGGCGTCGCTCAAGCAGCGTGTCGATCTGCAAAAGCTTGCCGGCTGCTTCAACCCGCCGAACGATCTCGTCCTTCGGCATCCGGATATTCTCAAGACCGAAGCTCAGATTCTGGCGAACCGTCATGTGCGGGTAAAGCGCATAGGACTGGAAAACCATGGCGACGCCGCGATCGGCGGCCGGCGTGTCGATGACGCTTTCGCCATCGATGCGGATGTCGCCGCCTGTTGCCTCTTCGAGCCCTGCGATCATTCTGAGCAGCGTCGACTTTCCGCAACCGGACGGGCCGACGAAGACGACAAACTCGCCATCCTTGATATCGAGATTGATATCGGGGATCACCTGCAGCGGGCCGAAGGATTTGTTGATATTTTCAAGGACGAGGTTGGCCATGAACGAAACTCACTTGATACCCGTGGATGCGACGCCGACGGTGATGTAGCGCTGCAGGAAAATGAAGGCGCAGGCAAGCGGCAGCGCCGTCAAGGTCGTCATGGCGAGCAGCAGATCGTAGCGGATCTCGAACTCGCTCTGGAAAGAGTTGAGCGCCAGCTGCAGCGTATAGACCTCGCGGCGATTGAGAACGATCAAGGGCAGCAGGAAATCGTTCCAGCGCGACAGGATCGAAAAGATCGCGACAACGGCAAGCGCCGGGCTGGAAAGCGGCAGGACGATCCTCCAGAAGATGCGCCACTCGCTCGCATGATCCATGCGTGCTGCTTCGATTAGTTCATCGGGGATCGTCAGCATGTACTGGCGCAGCAAAAAGACGCCGGTCGGCGTCGCGACGGTCGGCAAAATGACGCCCCAGAGATTTCCGACAAGTCCAAGCTCGGCAACGATGAGATAGGTCGGCACGAGAACGACGGTCGCAGGGATCATCAGCGTCGACAGGATCGAGATCAAGGCGACGCTGCTGCCTGCAAAGCGGTACTTTGAAAGCGCAAAGGCGGCCATGGAATTCATCACCAGCGTAATGATGGTCGCGACAGTCGTGATAAAAAGGCTGTTATAGACATAGCGGCCCATCGCCTGGCCGGAGCTTGCGACCAGGTTGGTGTAGTTCTCGGTCGCAAGCCGCACCTTGCGCACGGCGACCGCGTCGGTCACGGCGACGGTGACACGGCCGGCGCCGGGATTTTCCGGATCGATCATCTGCGCATTCCTGCCGACACGGCGGATTTGCGCAAGCCTAGCCTTCGTGCCGTCCTTTAAGGTTACATCGAAGAGCGGCAGCGGCTGGTCGAAACCTCCAACCATGGCTGTTTCGCTGGAATACGGCAGAATGCTCGGCGGGAATTCCTGCAGATTGGCTTGCGTCTTGAAAGAAGACAGAACGACCCAGGCGACCGGCGTGAACATGATCAGCAGGCCAAGAACGAGGAAGCCATAGGTCAGCCAATCGGAAACATCGAGCCTGTTGCGGCCGCGCCGGGCAGACAGGAGGCCGCGCATGGAAGATCCGGATTTGGACAAGGCGACGTCAGCCATTTTGCGAATTCCTCGACAATCGGAGCTGCAGGCCGGTGAAGATCAAGAGCACGACGCCGAGCAGCAGGGAGGCTGCGGCCGCAAGGCCGAAATTGCGAGGCTGCACGGCGAAACCGACTTCGTAGATATATTGGACGATCAGCATCGTCGCAGATCCGGGACCGCCGCCTGTCAACACGTACAGTTCGTCGAAGGTCTGGACCGAGCGGATGACGCAGAGCACGAAAACGACGAGCAGGACCGGCTTTAGAAGCGGCAGCGTGATGCGTGTGAAGACACGCCAGTTCGTGGCAGAATCCATCTTGGCGGCCTCGTAGACATCGCGCGGGATCGACTGCAGGCCGGCAAGCAGGATAATCGTATAGAAGCCCATATGTGCCCAGACGGTGACGAAGACCGACCAGAAGAAGGCCGTATTTGGAAACACCAGCCAGTTAACGGGCGAAACGCCGAGCCAGGTCAGAACGCCGTTCAGCGCGCCGTTGCGCTGCAGGATCCACTGCCAGGTCAGGGCCACGACGACAGGTGAGAGCATGACCGGAAAGAAGAAGATGGCGCGGAAGAAGCCGCGGCCGCGGATCTCGCGGTTGAGGCAGACAGCCGCAACCAGCGCGATGCCGATCATGAAGGTGACCTGGACGGGAACGAAGACGAGGCTGTTGGCGAGCGCCCGCCAGAACAGATCACTCGAGCAGGTGGATGCATCGAGATAGTTGGTGCAGTCGAAGAGCGTTTCGTAATTGACCACGCCGACGAAGGGCCGCTCGCTCGGATAGAGCCGGTCGCTGCCGGTCACCGAATAGAAGACGTTGATTGCGACCGGAAGGAGAGAGAAGAGCATGACGGCGAGGAGGTTCGGCAAAAGAAAGACCCAGGGCATACGCTTGATGCCGAGGATTTTCTGCAGTCCCGCCATCAAAGGCTCCGCGAGCCTTGCCGGCAGCAGGATGATGCCACCGGCAATTGCTGCAAGTCGAGCCCTTATGCCCATACCGCTCTCCTTCCGGATCCGTCTGTCTATTGGCCAGCCGCCTTGATGGCGAGTTCGACGTCTTGCCTGACACGATCAAGTGCTGCATCGACCTCCAGTTCGCTGTTCAGGACCTGGCTGATGCGCGTCGTCAGTGCGTTCATCATGGCACGCTGATAACGCCAGCCCTGGAAGCGGTATGCTGCCGGCGCCATTTTTGGGATCTGGGCGATGTAGGTCGAAAGCGATTCCTGCGTTCGCTGCGAAGCACCCGGATATTGCACGCCGCCCTCGATCAGTGATTTAGATGCCGGGATTTCGACGGCTGCCGAGACGATTTCCGCATTGTTCTTGGACTGGGCGATATAGTCGATCAGCTTGCCTACGGCTTCCGGCTGTTTGGTGTGCTTGAAGCCGACGAGCGCCCCACCGCCGGGCATGACCGTGCAGGATGAAGGCCCGCAGGGCGCAGGTGCCACTTCCCAGTCGAAGAGGTCGCCGACCTCCTTATCCATCTGGCTCAGCGTCCAGGAGCCGCCGAAATAAAGCACGGTCTTGGCATTCAGGAAGTCTGTGAAGAGTTCGCGATGCGTCGCACCGCCGACCGCTCCCCAGAGATCCATCGGCATTGTCCCGTCCTTGTGCCAGGCGACGAACTGTTCAACGGCATCTTTCAAGCCCTTGTCGATAACAGGTTTGCCCTGGTCATCGACCAGTTCTGCACCGTAACTGATGGCAAGGCTCGCAAAGCGATGGCCGGAACGGTCCATCTCCATGGCGAATTCGGTATTGGTGGCCTTGGCCACGTTGCGCGCGGCTTCCGCCCATTCAGCCCAGGTAGCGCCTTCCTTGGGAACCGGAACGCCGGCCTGCTCGAATAAGGTGAGATTGACATAGGCGCCATTGACGGTGAGCGTCGTCGGCATGCCGTTGATCGCCTTGCTCGTCGGATCGGAACCGCGCAGCCACTGCAGCGTCTGGCTGTATTCCTTCTCGAAATTCGCCGCGTTCACATAGGGTGTCAGGTCGAGATAGTAGCGGCTCAAACCACCGAGGTCGGTGATGATCGCAGCATCCGGACCCTCGCCGGATTCGAGCTGTACCGGCAGGCTTTCGACAAGCGACTGGTAGGGAACAGTCTCCAGCTTGACCTTGACGCCTGGATTCTCGGTTTCGAATCGTTTGACGACAGGATCCATCGTCAGGCAGCCGAAGCCGATATCGTCGCAATAAACGGTGATTTCCTGCGCCTGGACAATACCCATCGGCGCCGTGGCCGTAAGTAGCGTTGACGCCGCCCATAAGCCAATGCGGGTGAGTTTCATATTCAGCTCCTCCAGCGATCGCGGCCGAGCCTCCCGCCCGGGTGGCGATCTGCGATAAACATGTCTGGTCTTACCAGTTTGTCAACCGCTAAACTGAAAGATTTTCGGCCGGCCGAAATACGGCAGAAGTGGCACATTTTGTCGCGATTTCGTCACAAAAACGTCCTTGACAGGTCCGAGCTTTGAGTATCTGGTTTGACCAATTACAAGGAGATGAGTGCCGCTGCTCCCGCGGCTTTTTGCAGGAGGAAGACATTAAAATGCTGAGATTTGCCGTTGTCGGGATCGACCATGGGCACACGTTCGATCACGTTAAAGGATTGCTCGCGGCGGGAGGAGAATTTGCCGGCTATTGCCCGAAGACCTCCGTTCCGGCGCTGCTCGAAAATTTCAAGAAGACTTATCCGGAGACACCGCAAATCGATCGCGAGGCGATTTTCGCCGATCCGTCCATCGACGTCATTTGCATCTCCGCCATTCCGCGCGATCGCGCCGACCTCGCGATCCGCGCGATGAGAGCCGGCAAGGACGTGATGACGGACAAGCCGGGCGTCACGACGTTCGAGCAGTTGGAGGCGGTCAAGAAGACGGTAGCCGAAACGGGCAAGATTTTCTCGATCTGCTTTTCCGAGCGTCATTGCGTTCGCTCCGCGGTCAAAGCGGCCAAACTCGTCAAGGAAGGTGCGATCGGCAAGGTCATCCAGACGCTTGGCATGGGGCCGCACCGGCTGCAGCTGCCGACGCGGCCGGACTGGTTTTTCGATCCCGAAGCCTTCGGCGGCATTATCGTCGACATCGCCTCGCATCAGGTCGACCAGTTTCTCTTCTATACCGGCTCGACGAGCGGCGAGGTGGTCGCAAGCTCGATCGGCAATTTCGGTATGCCGGAAAAGCCGGCGTTTCAGGATTTCGGCGAAGTGCTGCTTCGCTCCGATAAGGCTTCCGGCTATGTGCGCGTCGACTGGTTCACGCCCGAGGCGCTGCCGACCTGGGGTGACGGCCGACTGACCATTCTCGGCACCGAAGGCTACATAGAGCTCCGCAAGTACATCGACATTTCCGGCCGCCCTGGCAAGGATCACCTGTTCCTCGTGAATGGCAAGGAAAACACCTACATCGATTGCAGCAGCGAGAAGCTCGACTATTTTGAAGCATTCACCGCGGACGTGCGCGACCGCACGGAAACGGCGATGACTCAAACGCATGTCTACGAGGTCTGCCGCCTATCACTCGAAGCGCAGGCCAAGGCCGTCCGGCTCGGCGGACGATAGGAGGAGATATCATGACGAAGAAATTGCGCGTCGGCGTGATCGGCGCGGGCATCGCTTCCCGCCATCTCATCGGCTACGACTGGAACAAGGATCTTTTCGACGTGCCGGTGCTTTGCTCGCTGGACCAGGATCGCGGCCGCGAACTTTGCGCGACGCACGGCATTGCGGAATATACGCAGAACGTCGATGAACTCTTTGCGCGGAACGATCTCGACATCATCGATATTTCGACGCCGCCGGATTCCCACTTTGAGCTCTGCAAGAAGGGTATCGAATCCGGAAAACACGTGATCTGCGAAAAGCCGCTCTTCGGCTCAATCGCCGACGTCGACGAGATGGGCCGCATTGTCGCGCGTTCCGGCGGCAAGAAACTTATGCCGATCTTCCAGTATCGCTACGGCTCTGGTCTTCAGAAACTGAAGATGCTGATCGAACTTGGACTGACCGGGCGCCCCTTCATGACGACGATCGAGACCCATTGGTGGCGCGGGCCTGCCTATTACGAAGTCCCGTGGCGCGGAAAGTGGAAGAGCGAACTCGGCGGCGGCCTGCTTGGCCACGCGATCCATGCGCACGACATGCTGAACTATGTGCACGGCGCCTGCGCCGAAGTCTTTGCCTTTGGCGCGACGCTGGTCAATAAGATCGAAGTCGAAGATACGATGGCGCTTGCGGTCAAGATGCGGAACGGCTCGCTGGCGGCCCTTTCCATGACGCTCGGCTCGCGCAAGGAAATCTCGCGCCTGCGCTTTTGCTTCCATGATCTCGTCGCCGAAAGCATTCTCGAACCTTATACGATGGGTCGCGATCCGTGGACCTTCATTGCGGGAACCGAAGAACACCAGAAACGCGTCGACGAAGCGCTCGCAGGCTATCAAGTAAAGGAAGACGGGTATACCCGCCAGTTCGAGCTCTTCCATCAGGCGATCATCGAGGACAAGGAGCCACCGGTGACGCTGCAGGACGCGCGTAATTCGCTGGAACTGGTGACGGCTGCCTATCATTCGCAGCGCACCGGCAAGCCGACGCCGCTGCCGATCACCGCCGAACACCCGCTTTACCACTCGTGGCTTCCTGACGAAGAGCGGCGTATGGCAGCCAGCGCCTGAGCGCCAACAGAAATGCGCCCCCCGTCTTAAGGGTGGCGCCGCAAGGAGGTATCATGGGGGCAGCCGTACCAGCGCTTCGGCTTCAGGGGGAACAGCGGCTTTATCAGATCGTTGCACGCCGTATTGCGCGCATGATCGAGGCAAACGCCAAGAACCCGGACTGGCGCATGCCTTCAGAGCGCGAGCTTGCTGAACAACTCGAAGTGAGCCGCCCCGTCGTGCGCGAGGCGGTCATTGCTCTGGAGATGCGCGGTCTCGTCGAGGTCAAGGGCAGGGCCGGCATCGTCGTCCTGCCGGTTCGCGGCAACCAGGTCAACTTCGACAAGATCAGCGCGGATGCCGGCCCCGGCCCGTTCGAGCTTCTGGAAGCCCGGCTTGCAGTTGAGGCGAGTGCCGCCGCCATGGCGGCCGAACGCGCCACGAATTACGACATTGCCGTGCTCGAAGACTGTATCGCTCAGATGGAGCATGAGACCGATGTCACCCTGAATAACGAAAAGGGCGACCGCGATTTCCATATGACGATCGCCCGCATGACCGGAAATGCCATCATCGTTTCAATCGTCGAGGCGCTTTGGGTTCAGCGCGACGAGTCGCTGATGTGGAAAAAACTGCATGAGCATATCCATGCGCCAAGCGTGCGCCCGCTCTGGATCGGCGATCACCATGCAATCCTGACAGCGCTGCGCCTTCGCAATCCTGACGCCGCCTACAAGGCCATGGCGCGCCATATCCGCAACGTCAGCAACGAGTTGATGGAAGCGGACGAACGAGGGCGGTTTGCGCCCGAGGTCGTGCACGCAGACGACTTGAAACGCCGTTAGCCGTTTCGGGATAAGCATTTTCTGGATCATGGTGCGGAAGCGTTCTCGTACATTGACTCCAACCTTGATGATCCGAACGTGTCGAGCGGCAGTTCGACGCGGTCCTCGGCGACTTGAAACATTTGCTCGTCGGTTCCTTTCTATTGGCCCTGGGCCGGACGCTGTTTGTCGGTCCAGGACGGTGGCATCCCGACCTGAGAGGCCGCGAAGTCCACCAGACCGGGCGACCGGCCAAATTTCTCGCAAGCAGGGTATTTCGGCTTTCCACCAAGACCGGACTTGATTCTCTGTCCAGACGGAATTTTTGGGAGGCCCTTGAAGGGTGTCTTGCCGGTGACGAGCATCTTGGAAAAATCACTGCCGAAGCTTGCCGCAAGCGAATAGGCGTCCCCAATCTGTGAAACGCGCGCACTGGTGGTCACGAAGTTCGCTCCCTTTGCCCATACCATCGCGCCCACTTGCTTGCCTTCCCTTGTGGTTGCCTCGGCCTCTACGGAAAGACCTCCAAGCCCCATGGGCAGCCTCGGGACGGGCACCGGAACGACGAAGTTGGCTCCGAGCGACGTTGCAGTCGAGAGGGCGGCCACCGTGGCATTGGTCGGCGCGATGCGGGTGATGGTTGCGTTAACGACCAGGTCCGCATCCTCTTTCCGCTCCACAACCACGAAACGATCGCTGACGCCAAGGCAGAGGGCGCGGCTGATTACATTCGCGACCAAGGCTTGATCGGAAGATTTCTTGATGGATAGTGCAGCACCGCCTGAAACCTTCGTTGGCTCAATGTAAATCGTTTTGGTTGATACAAGATCGGTTGAAGCGACCCGATAATTTGCCTTCGTCAATCGCCCGTTGTTCGATGTCAAACTGTCGTAGGATGTCAGCGAATTTGCCCGTTCGAGTGGCACAGCCGCGCACCCACCAAGCGACAAAGCAAGGAGAGCGGGCGCGATCAGTCGATGACACGGCTGAATGCCTGCCAAGCCAAGTCGAGGATGTAACATTTTGTTCTCCTGTTGGGTGAGGGAAAGGCGATGCGGCTATCGCCACTGTGCTGCCTGTGTGGCTGTGAGCGTGTCGGTGAACGAAGGCCTGTCTTTCCACAGGCTGTCGCTTGCCATTTTTGCGTATCCGAGGTTGTAGACCGCCCGCATGTAATTGGTGTTGAATGGATCGGTCATGCTGTAGGCGACCTGCGTATCGATCGAGGCCACACGGAACCGAATGCCGTTCTTTTGGGCATAGACGTAAGTCGCCACCAGCGCGCTTCGTGTCTGTGCCTTGATGAGGGAGGAATTCGCCCTGGCCATGACTGTAAAGGTGTTGTTCGTGGTGGTTGAAAATTCAGACATCAGCGCGTTGTTGATGATAATGTACATGTTTAGCTTCACGCCCTTGGGCCACTCGACCCTGTCCGAATTGGCCATCCATCCCTCCGGAATCGTCAGGATTTGGGAGGCCGACCCCCCGTCGGAGTGCATTTCCTCGAACGACTGATCGCTTGATTTTGCTTTGATGAGCACCGCTGGATAAAGGCCGGGGATGCTTGCCGAGGCGATGATAATGTCTCGGAAAAGTTGTAGCGCGTCGGGCCGGCTGCTGTCGGCGATGGCGCCCATGTTCCAGATCACCGCTCTTTGGGAATCGAGGTTCGAGGTCAAAACAAGTAGGCGCCGTCCCTTGCGATGCTCTGTGGCGATTTTCGCCAGTACGTCCAGCGTCAGGTACCGTTCGACCATCGTTCGAAGCGGCTTCTGCTTTAGGAGGCTTGCGCCCAACAGACCCTGAGGCAGGAAATCTGCATCGACCAACTCCTTGGCAACGCCGCTTGTGTACAGGTCGACGAGGATGTTGTCATAGGCCGAGCCAAGAAAGGCGTAAGGCGCAATCAGCGCACCCGTGCTGACGCCGCTGACGATGTCAAATTCGGGCCGCTGTCCCCTATCCGACCAGGCCTTCAGCGCCCCAACGCTAAACGCGCCTCCGGCGCCGCCGCCCGACAAAACGAGGTAGTTGATTTCCTTGTGTCTCGGGATGGGCAGCCACGCATGCGCCTCGGGCAGATTCCGGCTCGTATCCGCATAGATACGGATATCGCCAAACCCCTCGATATTGGCGGTCGCGGCAGCCTTCGGCCCATAGGCAATACGGTCCGGCGCCATGCAGCCAGCAAGGAAAGCCAGCATGAAGATGGCAATTAGACGATGCATGTCTATCGCCTTACGCCGGGCGACTGTTCGCAGGAGACATCCACGTCTCTACCTGCCACACAGCAGACATCCGCGAGTTCTGTTTGCGCGTTCCATAGTCTTATGGTGAAATTCCGCGGCATAAGGTAGCTTTTGTAATTCATTGTAATCTTCGCTCTGGATCATATCTGCTGAATTAATTCAGGATCGTCATTGCTGTGGATTTTGTATTACTAAGAGTTGTTGCTCGTCCGCGACCGACATCCCATTGCAGAAGAGCAGCCACCTCATGTGTTGCCACGGTCAGTTCGCTATGCCTGTGACGCAATAAGCCTGTGCTCCGCGCCGGGAGCACATTTACCCGGAAGATCGAAGGGCAGGCCTCATACGCCGCTGCACGTTTTCTCCCCATGAACCGCATCGATGGTCGGATGGGGGCTTCAACCATCGCCGCCTCGATCTCTTGTCGTTTGACGGCGGCGTTGCATGGGCAGATGGCCAAGCCTCCCGATCGCGCGTGGTCTACATAAAAGTCTTCTTGAAGATTAATGGTTGAACTGACCGGACTTGGGCTGAGCCCGGCCAGTTTACCCCGGACCAATTGGGGCCAATTCGTCCGAGATAGACGACGGCAAGGAGCTGCTTTGCGAAGATCGTGAATGCCCTAGGAGGTACGCGACACCGGGTCGCTATCGAACCCTAAGTCAGCTGGAATACCGGTCCTTAGATCGATCCCTTTCAATTAAACTCAGTTGTCAAACCTTCGGGCTTGCCAGCGCCTTTTCAGAAAGGCAGACGAACAAGAACTGGCAGGACTCCATTGCTTTGTCCGGCTTCGATGAGCTCAAAGAGCGGCCACGGAATAAGGAAAATACAACCATCTCGTAGCGTCCTGAGAAAGATTCGGGGTTTTATTTCCAATTCGTTCGTGTCGCGCCAGAGGGAAGGCTTGGGAAGCAGCCTTGGTGTTGAAGCCAAATAATCTTGAAAGACTGTCCCAAAACGTTCCCGCAGGAATTTCTCTTCCTGGGCGACGGTTGCCGCAAAGACGACGAATGCTGTCGCGACGAAAATTAGCATCGCCAAGATACTGCCCGTTTGCGCCCCGATACCAGCGATCCCCACCAGACTGAAGAAGTAGAGTGGATTGCGCGTGACAGAATATGGTCCGTCCATGACCAAGGTGGCACTTTTCCTTCCGCCCACGTACAGTGTCGACCACATACGTCCAAAGATTGCTACAAATGTTGCGACGAGACCTGTCGAAGCCAAAATCGTGTGAGCCAAGCCATCGCTCGGCCAAGACGACTGACTGATACAAACACCCCAAAAATACAAGAATGCGAGACTTCGAAGGATGTTGATGCGGGTGAGTTGGACAGTGGAAAGCGAAACATTGTTCACTGGTCTGCCTCAAAAGTTAGCCGCCCTCTAGCCGTGCCCGCGGCTTCTGGTGCCGAGTCGTAGCGGTCGTCCATCTCGCTAAACCACCACCGGATCTCGATCCAGATGTCGACGATGTATGGACCAAGAGACACATCGCAAAACAAGGTCAGCGACGCCTGATGCTCTCACTTCGATTGCTGGGAGAAGAACATAGGACGGCAGGACAGGAAGAGACATCCCCAGAAGCGAGGCGAGGAAGGCGCTACTGAGGTCAATTGTTATCAGCAGCCTGTCAACCGCTTGGCTCGGATGTAGAACACACATATGGCTTGCTCCTGAGGGCTGAAGTTTCGCTTACCCAGATAGGCGGAAGACGTGTTTCTGTGTTTTAAGACATGTTAAGTTATGCTGTGGTGACCAAGGGAATGACCGATACCAAACCTCTTTGATGTTGACGCTCCAGATTCCCAAAAGGCGACCAATCTGAATCGATGGCGCAAGCAGGAGGTTTGCGATGGGGTCAGCAGTTTCTTTACGGGCAGACTTTGATGGGGACAGGCTGCGTCTTCTGGACCGACAAACAAAAGATGCCAGGCAGGCGCGGCGCTCCTGGCGGTTGCGTCGATCTATGATGGTGGTTCACGCGAAGATGCTGGCCGGCTGGGCAGCGTGACCCTGCAGTTCGTGCGTGACTGGGTGGTGCGCTTCAGCGCGCGCGGTTTGGCCAACGGCCAAGGTCAAGGCAAGCCGTCGTTGTTGAACGACGATCAGCGCACGGCCTCAGCGCAAGCCTTTAAGCCCGGCCTAACGCCCTATCTCGATGGCGTCGTACACTGGCGTCTATGTGATCTGGCCCAATGGATGTGGGAGGAATTTTGCGATCGAACCGCTCATATGGTCGACTACCTCTCCTTGGCGAAAGCCTTTCGATCGAGTGCTTCTCCTTTGGCAGCGGACGCCATGCTGCTTTGGTGTTGAACAACCTGAGCCGGCGGCAATTGTATCGTCACTCGCAGACCATGCGGCAATATGTCCTCAAGTAACAGCGAGCCACCGTGACCTTTTACGATTTCATCCGCAATCGAAAGCCCCAGTCCAAAACCGCTGTTGGAATTTAGTGACCGGGCCTCGTCAACCTTGAAGAACGGCTCCAGGACTTTACCGTGGAGCCCTTCTTCAAGGCCGGGGCCGTTGTCGCTCACAATGATGACCGCTCCACCTTGCGGACTATTGCGCAATTCGACAGCTACCTTCGTGCCGAACCTTACCGCGTTCTCCGCAATGTTGGTGATAGCGCGTATGAGAGCCTTTTGTTGGCACAAATATCCAAACCGCTCTGGTCCGCAGTAAATTACGTTATGCCCGAGATCACAAAATTCCGACGCGATGGTCCGCAGAAGACTGGAAATATCAACCTTTCGAAGCGGCTCTACTGTCGCAGTGCTGCTTAAATACTGAAGGCTTTCCTCAATCATCGTGGTAAGGTTGTCGATATCCGCCAGCATCGCTTCCCTTGACGTGGGATCCTTCGAGCGTTCGACGCGCATTCGCAGCCGTGTCAGAGGCGTCCTTAGATCGTGGCTCACGGCCGTCAGCATTCGTGTTCGATCATCGACCATTTTGCGAATACGGTGACGCATGTTGTTGAGCGCCGTCGCAAGCGTGCGAAGTTCCTTGGCGCCTTCGGCCGTGAACTGTTCTCCCTCGTTACCGTCGAGGCGCAGTCTCTTTGCCGCGTCGGCAAAGCGAACGAGAGGCGACGTGATCATGCGACTTATATAGAGCACCAGGAGGAGCATCGGCAGCATCAGGATGTTGGCTTTGGCGATGAACTCGACGACTGCGCTGAAAGATGAGGGCGAAACATCGGCACCGGTGAACCCGATGACGAGAGCACGCAGCGCGTCAAGGCGCACCGCAAGTGTACTGTGTCCCTCGCCATCCGAAGTGTTTTCAAGGACTACCGCTTCAATATCGGCAGGCAGGAAGTCCTGAAGCTCATCCGGGATGAGATGGTCATCCGTTTGACGCGCCCCTTCGCTACTGACATCGCTCCATGGCAGGATCTTCAATTCGAGACCGCTGGATGCGCTTGTTCTCACCAGATGCTCGACTTCGGCGTCATTTCTGGCGCTTCTGACTTGATTCACAAGCAGCTCGATTTGAGCGCCTTTGACCATAAGCATTTTTTCATTTTGGAAAATGAACGGCTCAGGTAGAATCGCAATAATGCAGATAACCATCAACGGAACAGGAATAGATGCGAACACCATGAATTGTGTTCGTATGGACGCCTTGCGGAAGCGATCAATCATGGTGCTATCGCAACCTCTGGAGTGAAGATATACCCGCCCAGGCGCACAGTTTTGATGAATGTCGGATCCTTATAATTCGGTTCGATTTTCTGCCGGACACGACTGACGTGCACATCAATGCTGCGTTCAACAGGTCCCGCAGAGCCTGCGTGGGTGAGGGCAAGTATTTCCTGGCGGTTCATTACCTTTCGAGGATTCTGGCAAAACACCAGCAGCACATCAAACTCCGCCGTCGTGAGCGACACATGAAAACCGTCACGGTCAGTCAATTCTCGGGTGACCGGATCAATCCGCCAGCCCGCAAACGTCATCGGTTCCTGCTTTGGCTTGACTTGTACGGAATACGACGATCGGCGCAGAAGCGCCTTTATTCTCGCCAAAAGTTCCCTGGATTTAAACGGTTTTGTGACATAGTCGTCGGCGCCCAATTCCAATCCAACGACCCTGTCTATCTCTTTCGTTCGCGCGGTAAGCATGAGGATGGGTATTGTATCAAACGACCTGATTCTCCTGCATATGCTGAAACCGTCCTCACCTGGCAGCATTCCATCCAGGACGATAAGGTGGAAGTCCTTCTTTTTTAGTACGCGGTCCATTTCAATCGACGATCCGACTGCCTCGGCGGCGTAACCTGCCTCCGTCATCAGGTCGATCAGCATGCTCGCGATATCCCGATCGTCCTCGACGACGAGGATTCGGGATGAAGCTTGAGTAGGAACGTTGTACACGATGTTATTCATAGGCTTGGCCATTTGTGTCGGGATCCGATTATTAGTAAGCCCGTTTCACAGTATGGTTGTCAGCAACAATTGTGTTTAATTTTGTTGCTGCGGTTCCACGACAGACTCCTTCGAGCAAACATCCGCTGCGTTTAAACCGGCGTTTGCCCGTCCACATCTGCCACGAATGTGCTTCGCGAAAGCTCGTCGGAACTCAACTCAGCGGTTGAAGAACAAGCCATTGCCTAATTTGATCAGTGCGTTGGCAAAGACACCCACGCTGCGCGTTCATCATTTCCGAAGTGCGTTGCCACCTGCGTAGTTGCACAAAATGGAAGGCGCCTTTCCAAGATTGAAGCCGCCCGCGTGGCAAAACTATTCACCGATAGCCATGGAGAGCGGCTACCCGCGTACGAATACGGTCCGGTTGATCGTACTGACGCTGGCGCGGTTCATCGCCGTGGATGGCGGTTCTGCCAAAGCAAGACGGGGATCCCGTCAGGTCAGCACACTTCAGCTATTCGCCCACGGTTTGATAGAGTGTTGACTACCAACTGTGACATGGGCTGTTCCATCTTCAATCGCAAAATCCAAAATTTACCGCTTCAGCACCCAGATGGTCCTGCCGTTCTGAGAAGCCGCAATACCGGTTTTGGTTCGCGTTAATTGAAGGCATCTTTCGTCCCCTCCAGGTTGTGGCCTTATGCAAATCCCCTCCGGAACAGCCCTCCACATCGCGTTTATGCTCACCGCGCTGTCGCTGATCGTTCCGCCACCATCCGGTCGAAACGCAAGTATGTTCGAAACCCTTCGTTTGACGACGTACATCTCCCACGGTTTGCCGTCGGCTATGACGCCAGCGAGAATTTCTTCGGCTTGGACGGGTTCATTGGAAAAAACCGCCGCGATAAAGATCAGCGCTATGGAAAATCGGCAAGGAGAGCGGTCGTTAGGCAGGCGTACTGAGGACATCACGTGCTCCTTTGCGAGGGGACAACGGTTCAAGACGGAACATCCGCTTTAAAAGCAGCAGGAAGTCGTCAACGAACGTGAATATGACGGGGATAACGACGAGGCTGAGGACGGTGGAAGTCATCAGGCCGCCGATGACGACGATTGCCATCGGTTGACGGAAGCTTGCATCGCCGCCACTGAGGCTCAAAGCCACGGGAAGCATGCCGCCGCCCATGGCGATAGTCGTCATGACAATCGGGCGGGCGCGCTTGTGGCAGGCGTCGACCAGCGCGTCGAACCGCGAGAGGCCGGCGCGACGCGACATGATTGCGTACTCGACCAGCAGGATCGAATTCTTCGTCGCCACGCCCATCAGCATGAGCAGGCCGATCAGCACGGGCATGGAGAAGCTGGTTCCGGTCAGCACCAGCGGCAGCAGCGCGCCGCCAAGCGAAAGCGGAAGCGCCATGAGGATCGTCAGCGGCTGGAGGAAGTCGTGGAAGAGTAGAACCAGAACGGCGTAGATGCAGAAGACGCCGATCGCCATTGCGATGGCGAAATTGTTGAAAAGCTCGGAGCTGCGCTCCAGTTCGCCCTGCTCGACGAGCTTGACCCCGTCGGGAAGCCTCTGAAAGGCAGGCAGCGCCCGTGCCTCGCTATAGACCTCGCCAAGGATGCGGCCGTTGAGCTCGACCGTCAGGGTGACGTTTCGCGAACGATCGATGCGGCTGATCTCCGACGGGCTGCCGCCGATACGGATCTCGGCCACCGAACCGAGATCGACGCTACCCCTGGCACCGGCAACGCGAAGATTGGCGATGTCCTCGAGCGTCGTCCGGTCGCCGGGATCGAGCCGGACGCGGATGGGAAGCTGGCGCTGCGGCAGGTTGAGCTTGGCGAGCGAGGAGGAGTAGTCTCCGCTCGTGGCCACGCGAACCGCCTCGGAAATCGCTTCTGCCGTGACACCGAGGGCCGCGACGCTGTCGAGGTCCGGGACGATCTGGACTTCCGGGGCCTGCAGGGAGGCGCTGGAGGTCACCGCGCCGATGCCCTGAAGGCTGCGCAGCTGTTCTTCGAGTGCGCCCGCCGCCTGGTCGAGCGCATCGGAATCGTCGCTAGCGAGCGTGACTTCCAGTGTCGTACCGTTGCCTCCAGTGCCCACCTCGATCCTGACACCCGGGAGAACGGCGAGCGCCTGTCGGATGTCGTTCTCGATCTCGGCCTGCTTGCGGCTGCGTTCGCCGATCTTCTTCAGGTCGACGACGAGCGAGGTGGTCGCCGTATCCATGGTTGTGGCGGAATCGATCAGGTCACCCGACGAGGCGCTTCCGACGGCGGAGAACACGCGCGTGACGTCCGGCAGGCGGGAAACGATATCTGCTGCCCGCCGCGTCATCGCGTCCGTTTGTTCGATCGAGCTGCCGGGCTGGAGCGTCAGAGTGACCTGCGTCTGCGAATCGTCCGAAGGCGGCAGGAAACCGGCGCTCAGCATGGTAATCGTCGAGAGCGAGAGCCCGAGGAATATGCAGACGCCGAGGATGGTCAGTTTAGGATAGCGCAGGCAGGTTTTGACGAAGGCCATGTAGGCGCGCATGACACGGCCGTCCCTCAACTCGATGGGATGCGACTTCATCATGTAGGCGGCCATCATCGGCGTCAGCAGGCGCGCGACGACCAGTGAGGCGAGAACCGCCACGGCTGCCGTCAAGCCGAACTGACGGAAGATCAGGCCGGGAATACCGCTCATGAAGGCGGTCGGCAGAAAGACCGCGACGAGCGTCAAGGTCGTTGCGATGACGGCAAGGCCGATTTCATCGGCTGCCTCGAGCGCAGCCTCTTTCGGCGGTTTCCCCATTTGCAGGTGGCGCGCGATGTTCTCGATCTCGACGATCGCATCGTCGATGAGGATGCCGACCACGAGGGAGAGCGCAAGCAGCGTCACCGTATTGAGGCTGAAATCCGCCAGGTACATCACGAGAAAAGTCGGGATGACCGAGAGCGGCAGCGCCACCGCCGAAAGCAAGGTCGCCCGCCAGTCGCGCAGGAAGAGCCAAACCACCACGACCGCCAGGAGTGCACCCTCATAGAGCATGTGCATGGAGCCGTCGTAGTTTTCGATAATCGGCCCGACCGTGCTGTAGGCCTGGACGATCTCGACATCGGGGTTGGCCGCGGCAAAGTCCTGCATGGCCGCTTCGATGGCGGCCGCGACGCCGGTATCAGAAAAGCCGTTAGATCGTTTTACCTCGACACCGATCACGGGTTCGCCATCGAGATAGGCGATCGACGACCTGTCGGCAAAGCTGTCCGTTACTGTGCCGATCTCGTCCAGCCGCACGAGCTCGCCGCTCGGAAGCGGGATTTCGAGCGCCTTCAGTTCCTCTATCGAGGAAACCGCGCCGAGCGTGCGAATTGCCTGCTTGCCGCCGCCGATCTCGGCTCGACCGCCCGAGGCGTCCGACTGCACGGATTTGAGCTGAGAGGAAACGGTCGCGGCGCTGAGACCGAGCGCGCTCATGAGCTGCGGGTTGAGGTCGATATGCACTTCACGCTCGATGCCGCCGATCCGGCCGACCTCGCCGACGCCAGATACGGCGAGCAGGGCCTTCGTCATGTCGTTGTCGACGAACCAGGAGAGTTCCGTCTCGTTGAGGCGGGTGGAGCGCACCGCGTAGGTGAGGAGGGTGGAGCCCTGCACCGTCACCTTCGTTACGCTCGGCGTCTGCATCTTGGAAGGGAGGTCTCCGCTCGCGCCGTCGACGGCATTGCGCACTTCGTTCAACGCTTCCTCGCTGTCCTTTCCCAGCTGGAACGAGACATTGATGGAGACCGACCCGTCCGTGACCGTCGTCGTGATGTGGTCGAGAAGGCCCAGCGAGGCGAGCCTATCTTCGATCTTGCGCGCGACTTCTGTTTCGAGCTGGGCCGGCGCGGCACCTTCGAGCGTGGCGCTGACCTGAATGGTCGGCAGGTCCATGTCGGGAAAATTTTGCACCGCGAGCCGGTCGAAGGCGATGAGGCCGCCGACAGTAAGCAGGATGAAAAGGAGTATGGCAGGAACCGGATTGCGGATCGACCAGGCGGAAAAGTTCATCGCGATTCTCCCTCTTCTAGCTTGACGAGCGCGTCTCCCGTCACCCGGACGAAGGCCTTGTCCGAAAGGAAAGCGCTGCCCGTCATCACGACCTCGGTCGAGCGGTCGAGGCCCGAGAGGATTTCCACTTCGCTGCCATTGCGGCGGCCGGTTTCCACACGAACGCGTGACGCACGCTTGTCTGCATCCACGGTGAAGACGTAAGCGATGCCGTCACGCAGGACGAGCGCCGTCTCGGGTACGGTGAGCGCCGCCGTGGTCTCAAGCTCGATCTGGCCGGTGACGTAAATGCCGATGGGCGGGTGTGCCTCCGCCGGCAGCGCCACATAGGCGAGCGCCCGTCCGGTGTCGGTGCTGACCGTTGGTCCGACAAGCCGAACGGTTCCTTTGACGCGTCGGTCACCAGGACCTACGATCGTGGCGGTCAGACCTTCCTTTATGCGAGGCAAATAGCGTGCAGACACTTCCGCCTGCCATTCGACGCGCTGCTTGCGAAGGAGGCGGAACAACTCCGTGCCGGAGGAGACCACGGCGCCGAGCTGGGCCGAGCGGGATGTGATCAGCCCGTCGTCGGCGGCCAGGACAGTCGTCTGGGCAAGCTTGATCTTCTGACTATCCAGCAGGGCTTCCGCGGATTCGACACCCGCGATCGCCGTCTGCTCGGTGATCAGATATTCGTTGATCTTCTCGTCCGAAAGCGCGCCGCTTCCCTGCATCTTGCGTGCCCGGCCGGCATTCGCCCTGGCCTTGGCGAGGTCGGCCCTGGCACTTGCCAGCGCGGCCCCCTCCTTACGCAGTTCTGCGCGGACAGCCTCGTCGGCAAGCCGGACGAGGGCCTGCCCCTTCGAGACGACCGATCCGACATCGACTAGGACATCGGTCACACGAAGGCCGCCGATTTCCGCGGCGACGACCGCTTCGTGCCAGGGCTTCAGCCAGCCGCTGGTCGGTACCGTTTCGGGCCATCGGCGTTCTGCAGGCCTTGCCACGGCGACGGTAAGCGCTGCGGCCGCGTTCTGTTGCGCGAGCACAGGCTCTAACGCGGAAACAAGGTTCACGCTTAGGAAAAGAGCAATAAGAAGGGGCTTCGCTCGCATCAGAGCTGGTTTCCTTTTGGTTCTTTCTGGAGAATTCCAGGAGTGGCGGCGCTCGCGTTCCAGCCGCCACCGAGTGCTTGTAAAGGGCGATCCAGTAGCGCAGGGAGTCGCGACGGATCTCGATGGGCGAGACCTCGGCCGACTGCGCCGAACGCCGGGCGTACTCGCGGTCGAGGAGGCTCGCGCCACCCGCCTTCCAGTTCGGATCGGCGGCATTGAAAATAGGCGCGGTAGTTGCGCGCCGCGACCGTAGCGTCGCCGATGCGCCGTCGCGTGCTGTCGATCCGCACGAGCACGGTCTCGATCGCATCGAGCACGCCTGATTCGTAGGCGGCTACCGCCACATCGTAGGTTGATGCCGCGCTTCGTACTGCTGCGCGACGTGAGCCGCCGTTGAAGAGGGGGAAGCGACGGACCAAGCCCTAGAATTTGTAACCAACGAGCAGCATCGCAGATGGCTGTACGTCGTTCTGAACGATCGGGCTGTCCTTCGCGTCGCCGGTCAGAAAACCGACACCTGCCTGGCCACGGATAACCCAGTGTTCCGTCGCCATGTATGTTACCGACGCCTCAATATCGAAACGCTTCAGTCCCGCGCTTGCCTCATATTGCCGCAATCCCGATCTTGCAGACTGTGCAGCGGTTACCCCAAAATAACTCTCCATATGATTGTCATCGGCAAATGTCGCGGAAGCGCCTGCGGAAAGGATGAAACGATCATAGTGATGCGAGACATTTGCTCCGACCTGACCGACCAGACCGTCGCTGCCCCCAATTGTCTTGTCGACAGAAGCATAAAATTCCAGTGGTCCCATTTCATACGAGAGCTGCGCTCCGACGACAGCGCCGGCGTCGATGTCACCCAGACCCTTCAGGTGATCGGAATCATCTTCATCGCGCCCGCCCGCCAACTCGTAACCGCCCTTCACCGAGAACTTAAATCCGTTGGACTTCAGCACATCGACTTCGAGCCCGCCCGGATCGATCGTAACGCGATCACCGAAGGTCGCGGAGATCATAGGAATGGGGGCCAGTTCGAACTCGTCCGATCCTTCGAATTTAGGTGCATATACGGCTCCGGCGCCGACCATAACGTTCCAGTCGGAAAGCTTCTGGCGTATGCCACCAAACCGTCCCTTGTCGAAGTTCGCTGTCGCGGGGATAGCGGCGTCTTCACCCTCATAAGGGTCGGCAGCGCGTGCCTGGGTTAGGGGGCAAGCAACAACTGCGAGCCCCGCAGCGATGGCGGCACGCCGCGGACGGCTTAAAAAGGACTTGGTCAATGACATTCGAATTGGCTCCTGGGATCCGATAGAGAGTTTCTACGCGTACAAGTGTGAAAGCCCGACGCGCCGGCCTCTCGCGGGTCGCACTGTCCCAGACGACGTCATTAACTTGGGTTTTGTGATGTTAAGAAATGTTATCTCGGTCGATGCCGCCGACCCGCGGCCTAGGTATCGGTGGCTGCGGTGTGAGTTGTAGGCTGGCGTGACCGGGCCTTCCCGTCGAGAGCAACCCAAAGCCTGCTGTGCTGCGAGCACCTGTTGCGGACCGGTGCCCCGGCGGGACGGCCGCGACAGGTGTCCAGTGGGAGGTTGCGCCGTCGAGCGCTAGTACAGGGAACGACGTATGTCGCGGTGGTCCGGCCGACGAAGGGAGGTCTTGACTATGACAGGAGAGGTTCGATGGTTTGCCGGTATCGACTGGGCCGACACCCTTCGATCTTGGTCGGAAGTGGCGCGCGCAGGGTGGTTCTTGGACGATCCTTGAGACGCTTCATGCCGATGACCTCGGCACAAGTCGCCCCTGCATGACAACCATCTCGGCGTCGCGCTTGCCTGTTATCATTGCGACCATGGCGTTGATCATCTCGTCAGTGGGCTGTTCGTAGCTGGTCAGTTCGTAGGCCGGAGCCCCGCCGACTTCGATATTGTCGAAGCCGACGATTGCCAAGTTTTGTGGAACTCCAAGCCCGAATTCGCTCCGGGCGACATCCATCGCTCCCAGCGCCAGAATGTCATTTTCACACATCAATACGTCGATGCGCGATGTGGGCGAAGTGGCGCTCAAATAAGTGCGTGCCGCTTCGGCGCCGGCCTGTGCGCTATATCTTTCCGCAACCAACTCTGCGACGCCTTCGATGCCTTTCCGTCGCCAGAAATTTGCGTAGTGATGCCGCCTTCCCAGCGCCGTCGACAGGGTTCGCGCTCCCGTCATAAAGCCGGGGCGGCGATATCCCTTGTCGAACAGGTAGTCGACGATTTCGCTTAGAGCGAGTTCGGCGTTGCAAGCGATCGCGGGAACGCCGGGGATTTGGCTGTCTCTCGCAAGGACGAACATCGGCGGGAAACCTGGGCCAAGCCGTCGATCGCCCAGGGTTTCCTCGCGAAAGGCGGTGCCGAACAGGATCACGGCGTCGAATTGTCGTTGGTCGGCATTGATCAATGCGTGAACGTGATCGAAATGGCGGTTAATGTTGATCAATACGGTCAATAGACCCTCCGCCTGCAGGCGCTCGGTCAACCTCTCCAGAACCGGAAGCTTGTGCGGGTTGGCGAAGTCGTCGACGAAGACGGCGACCTGATGTGTAGTGTTCGTCGCAAGGCTGCGGGCAAGCAGGTTGGGCGAATAATTCAGGGCCTCGGCAGCCTGAAGAACCTTTTGCCGGCTGGCGTCCGTAATGGATGCACCGGGCGTGAACGCACGGATGACGGTCCATTTCGACACGCCGGCGGCTGCCGCCACCTCTTTCGCCGTCGCCCGTTTGCGCATGACCGTCTCCTCTCAATTGGAATGAATATTCCACAAAAAAATAAAAATGGAATGGATGCTTGATTTTTGTCGACAATAAAGTAATTTTATCGAGCTTGCTACCGGGTGCAAATGAGGTTGCAACCGGTAGCATTGGGAGGTCTGCTAGAGCGGACTGTTTTTTTGGGAGAGTAGAATGAAATTCGGTTTGAAATCGCTTCTTGCGGGCGCGGCCGTTGCTGCTGCGCTCATGTGCTCTTCGGCAATCGCCAACGCTGCTGACATTCGCATCGTCGCCGTCACCCACGGCCAGGCCAATGATCCCTTCTGGTCGGTCGTCAAGAACGGCGTCAGCGCAGCGGCGAAAGACATGGGTGCCAGCGTCGATTATCGCGCTCCGGAAACCTTCGACATGGTGTCGATGGGGCAGCTCATCGATGCTGCCGTCAATCAGAAGCCAGATGGGATTATCGTCTCCATTCCGGACGCCTCGGCACTGGGTCCATCGATCAAGAAGGCTGTCGCCGCCGGTATCCCGGTTATTTCCGTCAATTCCGGTTCCGACGTTTCAAAGGGGCTTGGAGCGCTTCTGCATGTCGGCCAGGACGAATATACCGCCGGCAAGGCCGCCGGCGCGAAGCTGCATGAGCTGGGCGGTAAGGAAGGCCTGTGCGTGAACCAGGAGGTCGGCAATGTCTCGCTCGATCTGCGCTGCAAGGGCTTTGCCGATGGTTTCGGCGGCAAGGTCACGGTCCTACCCGTCAGCAACGATCCGGCCGATGTCCGCGCGAAGGTCAAGGCGGCGCTGAGTTCCAATACTGGCGTCGACACAGTCATGGCGCTCGGTGCCGGCACGGCCGGCGAGCCGTCGCTCGCGGCCGTCGGGGATGTCGGAATGACCGGCAAGATCAATGTGGCGACATTTGACCTTTCAGCCGATTTCCTTAAGGCCGTGGCCGACGACAAGGCAGCCTTCGCGATCGATCAGCAGCAGTTCCTGCAGGGCTATCTGCCGGTCGTCTTTCTAGCCAACTATGCAAAATACGGGCTTATTCCGGGAGGAAATGTTCCATCCGGCCCGAACCTTATCACCAAGGAAAAGGCGGCCCAGGTTGTGGATCTTTCCGCCAAGGGCATTCGCTGACCGGAATTGCCTAAAGGCATTCTCCCAGAATCTCCTCCCCTTGGTGGGGGAGGGGATTTGGCTGATAGAGCGCGCTGCCGAGCAGCGCCCAACGCTACCCTAAATTACGATCCCGTGGGAGGAGTTATGGCTTCGCTTGAGCAGAGAACGGCGGTCGCGCCGAAGGCCGATGAGCGCGTCAAACAAGTGAGTTTTCTAACGCACATGATGCGACGGCCCGAGCTTGGTGCTGTGGCAGGCCTTGTTCTCGTCATCGTCTTTTTCTTTCTCACCGCAGATTCGACGATGTTTTCGCTTTCCGGCCTGATGACCATCTTGGCGCCGGCATCGCAACTGGGAATCCTTGCCATTGCGGCAGCACTTCTGATGATCGGAGGAGAGTTCGATCTTTCGATCGGCTCGATGGTGGCCTTTGCGGGACTAATCTTCGGCATCATTCTCACGAATTTCGGTCAGCCGCTCTCGGTTGCCATCGTCATGACGATGC
Organism: Rhizobium sullae; assembly: GCF_025200715.1. Classification (NCBI taxonomy): domain Bacteria; kingdom Pseudomonadati; phylum Pseudomonadota; class Alphaproteobacteria; order Hyphomicrobiales; family Rhizobiaceae; genus Rhizobium; species Rhizobium sullae. The sequence continues at coordinate 2,706,452 of NZ_CP104144.1, read as the reverse complement.
TGTTTGCCGCGTTCATGGGCGCAATCAATGGGCAGATCGTCATTCATACGCGCCTTCCATCCTTCATCGTGACCTTGGCATTCCTCTTCATCCTGCGCGGCCTGACGCTTGTCGGCTTGAAATGGGCGACGGGTGGCTCAACGCAGCTTCGCGGCATCGGCGACCGGGTCAGCGACAGTCCGCTGCTTGGCCTTTTTTCCGGCGATGCGCTGACGGGCTTCTTTGTCTGGCTTGCGGATCACGATCTGATCGACAAATTCCCCAATGGCATCCCGAAGGTTACGGGCATCCCGGTATCCGTGTTGTGGTTTGTTGCGCTTGCCCTGGCTGCGACCTGGGTCCTCCTGCGCACCCGCATGGGCAACTGGATCTTTGCCGCCGGTGGCGATCCCAATGCGGCGAGAAACTCCGGCGTCCCGGTTCACAGAGTCAAGACCGGCCTGTTTGCGCTGACAGCATGCGCGGCGGCCCTGGTCGCCATCATCACCGTCCTCGATGCCGGCTCGACTGACGCCAGACGCGGCTTTCAGAAAGAGTTCGAGGCGATCATTGCCGCCGTCATTGGCGGGTGCCTGCTGACAGGCGGCTATGGCTCGGCGATCGGCGCCTTCTTCGGCGCGATCATCTTCGGTTCGGTCTCGATCGGCTTGACCTACACCAAGTTCGATTCCGACTGGTTTCAGGTCTTCCTGGGCTCGATGCTGCTGCTGGCCGTTCTCTTCAATAATTTCATCCGCCGCAAGGTTACCGGGGAGCGCTGATCATGTCTGATGTCAATAATCGAACGTCGATCATCGAAGTGACCGACATCATCAAACACTACGGCTCCGTGATTGCGCTCAATGGCGTATCGATGCACGTATCAGCCGGAGAAGTGCTTTGTCTCCTCGGAGACAATGGCGCGGGCAAATCCACCTTGATCAAGACGCTCTCCGGCGTCGTCCGCCCAAGCGGAGGTGCGTTCCTGGTCGAAGGCAAACCGGTCAATTTCCGCAGTCCGCGCGACGCGCTCGATGCAGGGATCGCGACCGTCTATCAGGACCTTGCCATGATCCCGCTGATGTCGATCACCCGCAATTTCTTCATGGGGCGAGAGCCTCGCAAAGGCTTCTTCCCTTTTCGCCACCTCGACCTCACGCACTGCAACGATGTCACGCGTGAAGAGATGCGTAAGATCGGCATCGATATCCGCGATCCCAATCAGGCGGTTGGCACTCTTTCGGGGGGCGAACGCCAATGCGTTGCGATTGCGCGTGCGGTCTACTTCGGCGCCAAGATTCTCATTCTCGATGAGCCGACTTCGGCCCTCGGCGTGGCGCAAACCTCGATGGTGCTGAAATACATCCACCAGGTTCGACAGAACGGATTGGGCGTCATTTTCATCACCCACAATGTCCGCCATGCCTATGCGGTGGCGGACCGCTTCACCATCCTCAATCGCGGCCAGACGCTTGGCACCTTTGCCAAGGCGGACATCGCGATGGATGAGCTTCAGAACCTCATGGCCGGTGGCAAAGAACTGCAGCAATTGTCCGAAGACCTCGGCGGTACGATCTAGCCGGCTTGCTCCCGAGGCGGCGATCGCTTGGCTATCAAAGGCCGTCGCCCTTTCACTCAATCATCAACCATGGAATACGGTCATGAACGACGGCTCGTCGAATGCCTCATCCCCCTTCACGCTCGCGGTCTGCGCCGAGATGGTCTTCAAGTCGCTTCCTGTCGTCGACAGGCTCAAGCGCATCAGCGACCTCGGCTTTCACGCCGAGATCTGGGACTGGACGAAACATGACATCGCCGCCCTTGCAAGATCAGGAGCGGTCTTTTCGTCGATGACGGGCTATGTGACCGGCACGCTCGCCGATGACGAGGGCGCCGACGAATTGTTGCGAACCGCGAAGCAATCGATCCCGATCGCTAGGGAGCTCAATTGCCCGCGCCTCAACCTGCACGGGACGGGTCTCGACGGCCAGGGTCTGCCGGTGGTCAAGGCCGACAAGGTGACGGGCGCCATGTGGCTCAAGGCGCGCGACACGCTTAGCCGCATCGCCGACCTCGGCGAGAAAGAGGGCGTCACCTTCGTGCTCGAAAACCTCAATGAAGCAGTCGATCACCCCAAGACACCGTTTGCCAAGGCCGAAGATACGCTTGCGCTCGTCTCATCGGTGAACAGACCGGCGTTGAAGCTCAATCTCGACCTTTATCACGCCCAGATCGGCGAAGGAAACCTGATCGAGCTGTGCAGGCGCGCTCTGCCCCATGTCGGCGAAATCCAGGTGGCGGATGTTCCCGGCCGTATGGAGCCGGGCACCGGCGAGATCAACTACAAGGCAATCGCCGGCGCGCTTAAAGACATGGGCTATCGCGGCACGATCGGCATGGAGGCCTGGGCCTCCGGCGACGACGAGACGGCGCTTGCCCGCTTCCGCGACGCCTTCACGGTTTGATAACTTCGATAGTCAACGCTTACATACAATGGAGAGAAATCAATGGTCAGGTTTGGAGTGATCGGCGCCGGCCGGATAGGCAAGGTGCATGCTGCGACCATCGCGGCGAACCCAAAGGCGAAGCTCGCCTATGTGGCGGATGCCTTCAAGGCGTCGGCGGAGGCGCTTGCCGCGCAAACGGGTGCAGAGGTGGCCGACGCGGAGGATGTCATCAAATCCTCAGGCGTCGATGCGATCCTCATCGCGACCCCGACACCCAGCCACGCCGCTCTCATCGAGGCGGCGGCGAGGGCCGGCAAAGCAATCCTGTGCGAGAAGCCGGTGTCCCTGTCAGTCGAGCGCATCAATGCCTGCCTCGACGTCGTCGAGAAGAACAGGTCGACCCTGATGATCGGCTTCAATCGCCGGTTTGACCCGAACTTCGCCAGCGTGGAAGGGCGACTGCGTCGCGGCGATATCGGCGAAATCGAGATCGTGACGATCACCAGCCGGGATCCAGCGCCGCCGCCGGCCGATTACGTCAAATCCTCCGGCGGTCTGTTCCGCGACATGATGATCCATGACTTCGACATGGCCCGCTTCCTCATGGGCGAGGAATTCGTCGTCGTGAATGCACTTGGCTCGTCGCTCGTCGACAAGGCGATCGGGGCCGAGGGCGATGTGGATACCGCTGCCGTGCAGATGCAAACGGCTTCCGGACGCATTGCCGTCATCACCAACTCGCGCCGGGCGACTTACGGCTACGATCAGCGCATCGAGGTCCATGGAGCTGCCGGCATGCTTGCGGCGAGAAATATCCACGCAACCAGCGTCGAGCTTTCCAATGCGAACGGTGTCAGCGGCGATCCCGTTCAATATTTCTTCCTTGAACGTTATGCGCAGGCTTATGCCAACGAGATCAATGCCTTCATCGATGCGATCGACAGCGGCACCCGCTCGCCGAAGCCCGGCGGGTTTGATGGCCTCCAGGCCCAAAAATTGGCGGAGGCCGCCACTGTCAGTTGGCGGACCGGCAAGCCGGTTGAGATCGACTGACATGGTTCGCGCGATGCGGCTCCGCTTTCGCATTGCCGCATCGCTACGGGGTGAAGCGACATCTTTGCACTGCTGTCTGCGCCGCGATCTGGAGACGGATCGACAGCGCATTGGGGGATAAAGCGCAATGTTACAGGATCGGGATCATCGTCCTCCCGCGACGCTGCAGGAACTGAAGTACCAGATCGCCAAGCGGCAAATTGTCTTTCCCGATCGTCTGGAACAGGTTGCGAGGCTAATCATAGAGCGCCCGGAAATGGCTGCTTTCGAAAGTGCTGCGACAATCGCGCGCAATTGCAAGGTTTCTCAGACGACGGTTCACCGACTTGCACAGCGCATTGGGTTTCAAACGTTCGGCGAGTTTCGCGCGATGATAAGAAATCATCTTCGCAAGACCGCCGCAAATCACCGCTAGAGAAACAGCGCGTTGTCGGCTGTTGTCATCAGGATGACTTTGGGGGCGGAACAAGACTGTTCAGGCCGCGCAATCCATGACACCGTCGCCATGGCCAGGATGGCCCGGATTACCTCCTGCAGGCGCAAATCAGGATCAAGTCCGAGTCCGGCTTCACGATGCCAGATGTAGCCGAACGGCACGGACAGGCGCAGTTCGCCACGCCGCGCGCCGCCCTGCCAACGGCCGCTCGCGGCAAGCTTTCGAGCCAAATGGGCGCCAATATTTCCCGCGCCGCTGAGACCGATTCTCATGAGATGTCCTTTCGCCAAACGCTTCATTCTCTGAAATGGGCTCAAAGCGCCTGCCTCATCGAGCGGAACAGGGTATCGTCGATGTCGATGTCAGACCGGCAGCCCGAGCATCTTTCGCAGGCTCTTGTCGAATACGGATGCGGGGACGAAACGGCGCAGAAGAGTAACCTGGCGTGCCATTTTTCCCGCCGCATAGCGCCTCTTGGGAGCGGGATCGGTCGCAGCAGCCAAAACGGCCTTGGCTACCACGTCGGGCGCGTCGCCTTTTTCCATCGCTTTCCGCACGACTACATTCATGCCAGCGCGTGCGGAGTCATAGGTATCAAGCAACTGATCCGGCTTAGCGAGATTGTCCTCGAATGATGTACGGGTATAGGCAGGCTCCACTAATGAAACGCGAATGCCGAACGGGCGCAATTCGTGATCGAGCGATTCGGAATAACCCTCGATGGCATGTTTAGTTGACGAGTAAAGCGCGAAATAGGGAGCGGGGATGAATCCCTGTACCGAACTCAAATTAACGATTCTGCCCTTCCCTTGGCGTCGCATTGCCGGCAATACCGCATTAGTCACACGGAAAACGCCGAAGACGTTCACGTCGAACAGCGACTTGGCCTGGGATATCGAGGACTCTTCCGCGCCACCAAGCAGACCCATGCCAGCATTATTGACAAGCAGATCGATGCGCCCGGCCTCGGCCAGCACGTCATGAACCAGTTTCGCGACGGACGCGTCGTCGGTCACGTCGCAAGTCAGCATGGTAACGCCGTCGCTCCTCTGGCCGACGGCACGACGGCTGGTTCCGAATACGCGAAAACCCGCGTTCTGCAGGGCCTTGGCCGCTGCGTGCCCGATGCCGGTGGATGCCCCCGTCACCAGCGCGACGCCAATATTGGTCTTGTTCATGGAAATCACTTCTTTCTTTGTGTTGGATTGCGTTTCGAGAATATCGGCCGGCCTGTGGCCGTAGGTCTGGTGTCAGGAAAATAGGAACGGTTGGAGGCAGTCTTTCGATCACCGGCCCGTCCGGTGCTCGCACCGGTCAGTTCATTCGTCCTCCTCAAGGCCCGATGCCGTCAAAGCCTCGCTCCCGAAAGAGCGGCTTTGCCGCTGATCAGGGTTTCGCGATTTTCCGTGAACTGACTGCGACAAGCCGCGACGTCTTTGACATGGAAAGAGCTTGTGCATCGGTGTTTGCAGCGATGAATTCTGCGCGATCATGTTGTTCACAGCGTTTCCACACAGCCGCCGACGACAATGACAGTGATCTTTGGCTTCAGCTCAACGATGTTTTGCGGAGTAACCATTGTTGGGTTCATAGCGAGTCGACCTCCTTAGCAGCGGCATAGTTTGACATTCTTGTGGGCGCGAGAATTCGCATCAGCTAACAGAGGGTGAGCGGCCAGGGCCTCCTTCTTCCCAGCGTCGGAATAGTGCGCTGGCATTGACCCCGCCAAAGCCGAAGCCATTCGATATTGCGTATTTCATCTCTACTCGCCGCGCGTCGTTGGCGACGAAATCGATACCGACGGCTTCCGGATCCGGAGCATTCAGGTTCAAGGTCGGTGGTGCGATCTGGTTGCTGAGCGCCAGAATCGTGAAGATGGCTTCCAGCCCTCCGGCCGCGCCGAGCAGGTGTCCCGTTGCTGATTTCGTCCCGCTGACAGCGACCGTATTGTCGGAACCGAAAACACTCTTGATGGCCCTGATTTCACTGAGATCTCCGACCGGCGTCGAGGTGGCGTGCGCGTTCAGATGACCAATTTCGCGCGGGGCTATTCCAGCTTGCGCAATGGCGATCTCCATGGCTCTGCGCGCACCATTGCCGTCTTCGGGACCGGAAGTAATGTGATGGGCGTCGGCTGTGGTGCCGTATCCAACGAGTTCGGCAATCGGGGTGGCGCCGCGGGCAAGCGCATGGCTCAGGGCTTCGATGACAAGAATGCCGGCTCCCTCGCCCATGACGAAACCATCACGCATCATGTCAAAGGGGCGCGATGCCCGGCTCGGCGTTTCGTTGAAGCCCGTCGAAAGAGACCGAGCTGCGGCAAAACCACCAAGGCTGACGATATTCATGCATGCTTCTGTTCCGCCGCATACCGCGATATCAGCCTCGTTTGCACGGATAAGTCTGGCTGCATCGCCGATCGCCTGAACGCCGGCCGCGCACGCTGTCACAGGTGCGCCAATGGGACCTTTGAAGCCGAAACGGATCGAAGCTTGCCCCGCTGCGAGGTTGACGAGAAACGACGGCACGGTGAAGGGCGAAAGACGACGTACACCGCGTTGATCGACGGTGCGAACCGCTTCGGTTATCGCTGGAAATCCTCCGATGCCCGAAGCGATAATCGTCGCGGTACGCAGCCGGTCATCACTGGAAATTGGCTTCCACCTCGCCTGGGTGAGTGCCTCGTCAGCGGCCGCCAGTGCAAAGAGGATAAATCGATCGACCTTGCGTTGATCCTTCGGAGCCAAGACAGTATCCGGATCGAAGCCCCCTTCGGGGTCTTCAACGATTGAAGGGACCACCCCGCCTATTTTGGACGGGAGATCTCCGACGACATCTTCCCCCAGTCGCCGAATGCCGCTCTGACCCGCGAGGAGGCGCGACCACGAGATACCGACGTTCGCTCCAAGAGGACTTACAGCTCCCATTCCTGTAACAACGATACGACGCATACGTTTTCCACCTGTCTTGTCATTAATATTACGCACGACATTGAGCTTTCTGACCTGTGATACGGCTAGTGCCGGTTCTCGACATATGCAGTTTTCTCAGGTTCACGAAGAGCGTTCTTCGCCCGCACATTCGGGCGGTCTATCCTCTTGTTGGCCAAGGACCGCCGCTAGATAAACGAACCGGCTGCGCCATCAGGCGACATCTTCACCGGTTGCAATACGCCTGACTTCCCCGGCGGCTACGTCGAGGAACCCTTGCGACAAATTCTCGTCCTCCATGATGCGGGAGAGCGTGACGGCACCCACCATGAGAGACAGTATCGCCATTGCCTTAGTTTTGGGATCCGAGCTCCTGGGGTCGTCCATCAATTCATCCAGGACCTGGAGATGGGCTTTAATTCCATCTTCAAACGGACGCCTTACTTCCTCACTTTGACGCGCCGCGTCAGATCCTAGCGCTACGAGAGGGCAACCGTCTGCCTTTTCCCCACGATGGCCCATTGAAAGATAGAACGACACAACGGCCTCCAGGGGATCGGAGCTTGTCGCTGCAGCTGTCGACCATCTGCGTGTGGCGCTTTCCATCGCTCGCCTGGATGCTTGGGCAGCAAGATCGTCCTTGGACGAGAACTGCTTATAGAATGCGCCCTGCGTCAGGCCGGCGCCCTTCATCAGGTCCTTCAGGCCGATCCCATCGAAGCCGTGCTCTCGAAATAGGCGGCTTGCGACGTTGATCACAGTTTCCCGATTTTCCTCAGCTTGTGCGCGGCTCACTCTCATGTCGATCTCCAATTAGATTTCACTTGACATCTATAACGCAAATAGCGTTTGATCGCAATCTAATTCATCCGGTTCGCTGGTCAAGAAGAGAACGTAAAATGAAACGCAAACATGTCCTGACTTTTCTGGGTCTGGTAGGAGCGGCGGCGGCCGCTGCTTTTTTCCTCGTTTTCGAAACGACTGAACGGAAAGCCGAAGCCGCAGATCCGAGGACCGTTCCACCGCTGGTAAAGGTGGCCGAGGCGGAGAAGACTGAAACAGCGGAGCGGTCCTTTACCGGCACGGTCGCTTCGCGAGTACAGAGCAACCTCGGGTTTCGTGTTGCCGGCAAAATCGTGCAGCGGCTGGTCGATGTGGGTCAACAGGTGAGACAAGGCCAGGCCCTGATGCGCATCGATGAAACAGATCTCCACCTCGCGCTTACGGCAAAGCGCAATACGGTCATTGCAGCACGCGCCGTCCTCATCCAGGCAGAAGCAGATGAGAAGCGCTATGCGGCGTTGGTGAAAAATGGATTGGCCGCCACGCCACAAAGATATGAACAAGCGAAAGCAGCCCTCGACACGGCCTCGGCTCAGCTTGCCGCGGCTGAAGCTGACGCTAAGGTCGCAGAAAATGAAGCCACCTATACCGTTCTTTTTGCAGACTCGGATGGAACCGTCGTCGATACGCTTGGAGATCCCGGACAGGTCGTGACTGCAGGCCAGACGGTCGTTCAACTCGCACAGGCAGGGCCGCGAGAAGCCGTTGTTTGGCTACCTGAGACTTTGCGACCCGACATAGGATCGGAAGCGGGGGCCAGTGTCTACGGAGGCAACGATCTCAGCGGAAAAGCCCGCCTGCGACAGATTTCCGATGCTGCCGATCCGCAAACACGCACTTACGAGGCGCGCTACGTTCTCGATGGCGCCGCCGCCTCAGCCCCACTCGGCTCGACGGTGACGATTAAAATCCCGGACGCGGACAGGCAGTCGGAGGTCGCCGTTCCGGTAGGTGCCATCCTGAACGACGGTAGCCGGACAGGTCTGTGGGTTGTCAACAACGCCACGTCCACTGTGAAGTTCACTCCAGTCGAAATCAAACGGATCGGCGAGGAGACGGCATTTGTCACCGGCATTGGAATCGGTGAGCAGGTTGTCGCTCTGGGCGCGCATCTTCTGGAAAACGGCGCGGCTGTCAGGATTGCCTCGCAGCAAGAGGTGACAAAGTGATGAGCTTCAATCTCTCAGCCATCGCGGTTCGCGAACGCGCCATTACCTTATTCTTTATCGTTCTGTTGGCTGCCGCCGGAGCTTATGCATTCGTCAAGCTAGGACGCGCCGAGGATCCCTCCTTCACCATCAAGACCCTGACGGTCACTTCAGTTTGGCCGGGTGCCACTGCGCGTGAAATGCAGGACCTTGTCGCCGAACCTCTCGAAAAGCGCATCCAGGAACTGACTTATTATGACCGTGTCGAGACAACGACACGGCCAGGCTACGCCTTTCTAACCGTTACGTTAAAGGATAGTACGCCACCCGGTGCGGTCGAGGAAGAGTTCTACCAGGCTCGCAAAAAGCTTGGCGATGAGGCTCGAAATCTCCCTCCAGGCGTCATTGGTCCCTTTGTTAATGATGAATACTCCGACGTGAGCTTCGGCCTGTACGCGCTGAAGGCGAAGGGGATGCCGATGCGAGACCTTGTGCGGCAGGCGGAGGTCATCCGTCAGGATCTCCTGCATGTTCCGGGCGTCAAGAAAATCAACATCCTCGGGGAGCGCCCCGAACAGATCTTCGTCGAATTTTCCTATGCCAAGCTCGCGACACTTGGGATATCGGCCCAGGATATCGCCGCAGCTTTGCAAAGACAGAACACAGTCACGCCAGCCGGCTCGATCGACACGCGTGGGCCGCAGGTCTTCATCCGTTTCGACGGAGCCTATAAAAGCGTGCAGGCGATTGCCGATACGCCGATCGTGGCGGCTGGACGGACGTTGAAGCTCTCCGATTTAGCGGATGTGCGGCGCGGGTATGAAGATCCGGCGACTTACATCATCCGCCATGAGGGCGAGCCGACAATCATGCTGGGTGCCGTGATGCAACAAAGCTGGAATGGTCTTGATCTCGGCAAGGCACTTGAAGCGCGGTCCGTTACGATCGCCCAGACACTGCCGCTGGGCATGACGCTCACCAAAGTCAGCGATCAGGCCGTCAACATCGACGAGGCGGTCGGCGAATTCATGCTCAAGTTCGCGATGGCGCTTGGCGTCGTGCTGTTCGTAAGCCTAATCGCTCTGGGCTGGCGCGTTGGCATTGTTGTGGCGCTTGCTGTGCCGCTGACGCTCGCCGTCGTCTTCCTCATTATGCTGGAAACCGGCCGGTTCTTCGATCGTATTACGCTCGGCGCGTTAATCCTTGCGCTGGGCCTTCTCGTAGACGACGCCATCATCGCCATTGAGGTGATGGTGGTGAAGATGGAGGAGGGCATGGACCGCGTCAAGGCGGCCGCTTATGCCTGGAGCCATACGGCGGCGCCAATGCTGTCCGGCACCCTCGTCACAATCATCGGGCTGATGCCCGTGGGCTTTGCAAGATCGACTGCAGGTGAATACGCCGGCAACATTTTCTGGGTCGTGGGCTTCGCGCTGATCGTTTCGTGGTTTGTTGCAGTGATCTTTACGCCGTACCTCGGCGTCAAGATGCTGCCTGACATCAAGCCGGTCGAAGGTGGACATCACGCGATCTATGATACTCCAAACTACCGTCGCCTGCGCTCCCTCATCGAGTTCGCGGTTCGCCATAAATTTGTGACCTGCGCCGTGGTGGGCATCACGATGGCTGTTTCGGTCGTCGGGATGGGAAGCGTAAAGCAGCAGTTCTTCCCGACATCGGATCGGCCCGAGGTGCTGGTCGAAGTTCGAATGCCCGAGGGTACGAGCATCGAAACCACGACAGCCGCAGTGGAGAAAGTCGAAGGCTGGTTGCAAACGCAGCCGGAGGTAAAAATCGTCACCAGCTATGTGGGGCAGGGGGCGCCTCGCTTCTTCTTCGCCATGGCGCCTGAATTGCCTGACCCTGCCTTCGCCAAGGTGGTGGTGCTCACTCCGGATGCGCATGCGCGCGAGGCTTTGAAGCACCGCCTTCGAGCCGCCGTTTCGGACGGGCTTGTTCCTGAGGCATCCGTGCGCGTAACGCAGCTTGTATTTGGGCCCTACACGCCGTTTCCGGTCGAGTTTCGGATCATGGGACCGGATCCGGATGAGCTCTACAAGATTTCTGAACAGGCCCTGACAATTATGAAAGCTGTGCCTGATGTCCGACAGGCTAACCGGGATTGGGGCAACCGAACCCCGGTGCTGCGGTTTGTCCCCGATCAGGGTCGGCTCAATCTGATCGGTCTTTCACCCGCTGAGGCAGCCCAGCAGATGCAGTTACTGCTCAGCGGCATCCCTGTCACCCAGGTGCGCGACAACATCCGTAACGTGCCCGTTGTCGCACGTAGCGCAGGTGACAACCGGCTTGATCCTTCAAGGCTGGGCGATTTCTCGCTCATGAGCAGGGATGGCCGTCAGGTTCCACTCGATCAGATCGGGCATTCCGAGATCCGGTTTGAGGAACCAATCCTGAAACGTCGCGATCGAACGCCGGTTATCACGATACGAGCCGACATCAACGAGGCGACGCAACCCCCGGAGGTCTCACAGCAAGTCATGAAGGCACTTCAGCCACTCATCGCATCGCTCCCTGTTGGATATCGCATCGAGATGGGTGGAAACATCGAGGAATCGCTCAAGGCCAATGTCGCACTCGTCCAGGTCTTCCCCCTTATGATTGCAGCCATGTTGATCGTCATCATCCTCCAGGTGCGCAGCCTGTCAACGATGACCATGGTCATGTTGACCGCACCCCTCGGACTTGCCGGGGTGGTCCCGACGTTGCTTCTGTTCAATCAGCCCTTCGGCTTCAACGCCATCCTCGGCTTGATAGGATTGGCGGGTATCCTCATGCGCAACACCCTGATCCTGACAGAGCAAATCAAGGAAAATCAAGCTGCCGGTCTTGACGACTATCACGCCGTCATCGAAGCGACTGTGCAGCGGACACGCCCTGTCATCCTGACCGCGCTTGCAGCGGTCCTGGCCTTCATACCGTTGACCCATTCGGTGTTCTGGGGATCGATGGCCTATACACTGATTGGCGGAACGGCGGCGGGCACAGTGATGATCTTGCTCTTCCTTCCGGCACTGTACGCTGTGTGGTTCCGGATCAAGCCAACGAACGAAGACAGCCACGGGGAGACGATTGAAGGACTGGAACCACCGGCAGCAATGGCCGCCGAATAGGGGCCTTCGTGTGCAGGACAATCCTCCGGTTTTTCAGTGGCCGCTTCCGTGCCAACCGGCACGCGTCAGGGAAGCGGGTCGCCGGCAAAAATCGGAGACGTCTAGGAACGCCAGTTGGTTAGACTTCGCGCTGGAGATGTCATGAGGCGCCGTACCCCTATGGAGATTGACGTCGACCTCTCGCGGGCGCGCATTCTGGATGTGGCGGAAGAGCACTTTCGCCGCATTGGTTACCAAAAGACGTCGATGGCCGACATTGCATCCTGCCTCGGAATGAGCAGCGCCAATATCTACCGTTTTTTTCCCTCAAGGGCGGCAATCAACAGGTCGATCTGTGGCCGCTTCTTCGCGGAAACTGCTCAGTTCGCAGATTCGATCGCACGGATGCAGGTGCCGGCTCAGGAGAAGCTCGTAAGTCTTTTGAATATCCTCCACCAGAAAAGGAGAACGACGTTCATCCAAGAGAAACCGGTCCACGATCTGATCGTCGCCGCAACGGAGGATAACTGGGCGATCATCAGAACCCACAGAGACCAGCTCGTGGCGATCATCGGGACGATGGTAGAAGAGGGGATCGAAGCAGGCGAGTTTAGTGTTGATGATGCCGCGCAAGCCGCCCGAAGTGTGATGAACGCGTTCACGCCGTTCTACCACCCCGTTCTCGTCGAGCAGCGCGTCCGAAACGGCGAAGATACAGAAGAAGGTCTGCATGAGCAGATCCGCTTCATTCTGAAAGCTCTCGGCGGGTTCTGATTAGCATTGTCCGCCTATCCGCCCGTATCGGCACGCGCCGTACCCCGGCGCGACTGAAGAGACTTCGACAGCTGCAGGCTCAGCAAACCGCAACGGATGCCGCTTCAGCACAGTCCTGGACGGGCGATGACCTATGTCGTCGACGGAAATATCCTTCATCTGCACGTCCGGCTGGTCTTTACTCTGTTTGGGTGGACTCAATGGCGATGCCCAAGGCTCGCAGTCCGCTGAAGAATTTGTCCTGATCTTCCGGCCGTTGCAGGCGAAGGGAGACTTCCCGGCGGATGTTGTTCATCAACTCGGGCGCGTTGGCGTTGAGCCAATCCTGTTCCTGCTTGGCGTCGGTCGTCTTTCCTTCCGCGCCAAGGATCGACAGGAGCACGAGGCGATGCATGGGATTATACTGCAAATCGGACATGCGGGACCACAGTTCCGCAGCCTGAACGTCGTTCCTCATGATGGCGCATAATGCCATGCCAACTTCGTAATACCCCTCAGGGCTGGCGTTCTTGTTGATCGCGCTGGAAACCAGCTCGCAGCCTGATTCCCACTTTCCGGACATTGCTAGCCGCAAGCCGTACTCACCGGCGACTTCCGTGTCGTTGGGGTTGATGGCATAGGCCGCCGCGCCGGTCTGCAAAGCTTTTTCGATGTCATCCCTGAAGAAGCTCACCAGCATAAGGGCCTGGAGGACGCGCGCATTATTGGGAGCAAGCGCTGCCGCGCGCTCTGCGGCACTGGCGGCGAGTTCGAGCGGGTGGACTGTGGACGATGTGCCGAGCTTATAGCGAAATCTCATCTCATCCAGATAGGTAAGAGACAGAAGTGCCCACGACGTGGCACTCTTGGGAAACCGCTGCGTCGCTCGTTGCAGGCAATCGCGTGCGGTGTCGTGACTCTGAGCGTTCATCGATCGGCGATAGCTGTAATAGGCCAGGGTGCAGGCGTAGGCGTCCCAACCTCCGTTCTGCGGCTGCCGGGCGATTGTTTCGGTGTCAGCCCGGAAAATGGCACCATATGGCTGAGCAACGGCGCTCGCGATCTGCTCTGCGACGTCGGCCTGAATCGCGAGTTTGCTCTGAGCACGAAGATCCGCATCATAGTTGTTGGCCCATATGACGGCGCCATCCGATTGACGCATCAATCGAGCGACGGCACGCAGCCTTTCGCCGTCTAGTTGAATACTGCCTTGCAGCGCGTAGCCAGCAGTACCTGCACGATCGGCCTTGGATGGATCCGCGATCACGACGATGTCATCGAACTTTGCGAGTTGACCAATAACTTCATCCCTCAGGCCATGCGCGATGTCGAAAGTTGTATCCACGGGCCGACCTTCCTCGAACGCTTCAACGACAACCTTTGGCCCGGATGCTTCCGTTGGCGATGTCCCGGAGAGGGCTTCGCCCGAGGCAGAAGGTTCAGGAGCGGGGAAGATGTAGAGAGAACCTGCGGCGATCACCAGAATGGTCCCGAGAATGAGCGCGATCAGTAATTTCGAGCGGTCAGGTCTGGGAAATAGACGTTCATGGTTGACGGATCCGACGTCTTTCAGAGCATCGGGGCTTAGCGCCGGCGATGCCGGCACTTCCGGGTGATGAGTGTATTCGAAATGCGGCACATATCCGCCCTTGGGCACGGTGATCGCTACCGGGTCGGTCTGTCCAGCGACGAGATAATAACGTTCGAGATCCCTTCGAATTCGCCCAGCTTCGATCCTGACGACGGGATCATTCTGTGCGTCAAATGAAACCTCTCGACCGAAGACATCATTTGCAATCGTAAAGGCCTTCAAGAACTCCGATCGTCCTGCCAACGTCTCGCTTACGATGAATTTCAGGAACCTTCGGCCTCGCTCCGTCGAATGAAATTCCCCGCTTGAAAAGACCCGTTCAAGTTGCTGGCAGACTTCTTCTGCCGTTGGTCCAGGGCTGCTGAAACGGTTGACCTCTGCGCTGTTCATGATCGCCCCCCAAGCAGGATCATGCCCATTATTTAAGGCATTTCTAACTTATAGTATCTTAGAGCTATGAGTGGTAGCAAAAATTGAATTTGATCCGCCCGATGAAGGTAGGCTGCGGGTTCGGGACGAGGCCGTCATATTCGTGAGCGGATATACGATCCCATACAAGGTTATGACCATCCGCCTGAGTTCCGCTAGATTGCGTGTGCTCCCATCTTGGCCATCACATTTGTTGAGGTGCCTTTCGCGCCTTCCTCTTTGACAATCGTCAAAAACGTCGGAAGCGTCTCTCCGCTCTTTGTCATCGCTATTCCGGCGCGCACCGAGCCGTGATAGGCCCAACGTCCTTTCAGTCGTACGCACCGCTTGCCAGACGAAACCGATCTCACGGCCGATCAACTCGTCCTCGTCATAACAAATAACCAAACAACGCGCTGCCGTCCTGTTGCAGGTCGAGATTCTATAGCCGCCGTTGAGGAAGAACATAGCGTCCGGCATGAGGTCATAGACTTCTCACAGTCGCACTCAAAAAGGCGGATCCGCGCCTGGCTAAAAGCGGCATCTCCGTCTCAAACGACATCAATGATCCATCGCCCCGGAGTTCAATTGCCGGTCCCCGTTGACCCTCTATGACATTATCATCTTTGGACGTATGATCAGTGCATCGCGTAACATCTTTTGGAGATAGCATCGTGCCGACACCGAGCGCCGGCGCCCAAGGTGGGATACTCCTTCGCGGATTGGATCGGTCTTGTTTCCGTTGATCCGGCTCAATGACGCCGCCTCATTGTTCGGCTAATCTAGAAGTGAAGGGATGCATCATCTTCCGAGGGTGTAGGCGCGATCAGGAAGTTGGCCCCGGTTGTTGGAACTGCGGTTGCTGCTGCGATAGCTCAGGAGTGTCGCAAGGAACACCGAGGGATGAATTGGTTTGAAAACTTGCCGAAAGCTGTGCGGACATTTCATACCAACCGATTTTCGGTCGTCAGGTACCCTGGTAGTGCAGAGCAGGTCGAGGCAATCCGAGCTTCAGCTCGATCGGACAAGTGGCATTGAGCGCGCGCTGGAAGAGGTCATCGCTTTCCGCAATCACTGCATTGGCGGGACGAAGACCCATCCGGCTGGGTGACCGAACGGGAGTGCGCAATTGAACCTCCTTTTGAAAGAGATTCGCGACAGCCCAATGCTATGGTTACTGGCCGCTGTGCCGGTGGTGTTCGCTGCTGCGATACTCGTCCCCGAAGCTCACACGGCGCTCTTCATCCTGTCGGTGCTCGCCATTGTGCCGCTGGCTGGGTTGCTAAGTCACGCTACCGAATCCGTTGCCGCCAAGACGGGTGACGCCGCCGGCGGGCTGCTCAATGCCACCTTGGGAAATCTAACCGAACTGGTCATCGCGCTGGCTGCCCTGCGCGCCGGGGAGTACACGTTGGTGAAGGCATCCATCGCCGGCGCGATCGTCACCAACACGCTGTTCATGTTGGGGGCGTCGTTTCTGCTTGGCGGGCTCAAATATCACTTCCAGGAGTTCAACCGAGCCAGCGCACGTCTTCAATCGGGCCTGCTTTTTTTGGCCACAATCGCCCTGCTGATGCCTTCGGCGGTTGCCGGAGCGGACTCGACATCAGCTGCTGCAGCAGCCCAAAAACTCAGCCTTGGCTTGGCCGTTCTGCTCATGGCCGGATACGGACTGGGCCTGCTGTTCACGCTCAGGACGCATCGTGAGATTTTCGCCGGAGCGGATCATACCCAAACGGGCGAAGTGCCGTGGCCGATCGGCCTGGCCCTGGCCACACTTGCCGGTGTCACCGTGCTCGTGGCGCTGGTGAGCGAGATTTTCGTCGAGTCCGTGCAAAAGGCAGCCCAAGCGTTCGGAATGACCCCTGCCTTTGTCGGTTTCATCGTCGTCGCACTGGTTGGCGGCGCCGCCGAAATGGCCTCGGCGTTTTCCGCTGCACGCAAGAACCGACTCGACTTGAGCGTGGGTATCGCACTGGGGAGCGCTTCCCAGATCGCGTTGTTCGTCGCACCCGTCCTGGTCTTGTTGAGTTACCTGATCGGCCCGTCGCCGATGGACCTGCAGTTCTGGCCGGGTGCTGTCGTGATGGTGCTCCTTGCGACCGTCACCGCGATGTTCGTCACCAACAGCGGGCGGTCGGCATGGTTTGTCGGCGTATTGGCGTTGATGGTTTATATGATCTTCGCCATGACGCTGTATGTCTTGCCCCCGGCGATGCGGTGAAACCGATCTGCGATAAAGTCTCGCGTCCCAGGGGCAAGGGCCATCACTTGCAGTAAGGAGGAGCGGACCGGATGCATGAGCGCCTGTTGGCGGTTGGATAAGGATCCCGAGATGTTTCCAGTCTCACCCTTCACGGCTCTCCTGACGATGAACCTCAGAAAGGTCGAAAGTCGTGCCGACAGAAACAGGCAGCGAGCCGCGCCTCCCGAAGCAAATGAGGCGCTTATTCTTCATCGCGCTCGTCCAGCAGCTTCGTGTGATCTGGCCAATCCTGTCCGGAATCATTTCGGTAATGGTTGGATCCGGGCTTGCAATTTGGCGCATAGAGAATTGGCGGATCGATGAAGCCCTCTACTTTACCTTCGTAACAGGACTCACCATCGGCTATGGCGACTTTACGCCCAAACATGTCGCGGCGCGGGTGCTGGCATTGGTGATCGGTTTTGCGGGAATTGTGCTGACTGGCATCGTTGCAGCTGTCACGGTGAAGGCTTTGAACGCGACCGACCGGGACAGCGCGGAATAGAGACATCAGCGGGAAATTTGGGACGCCTTGGGGACGATCTCTCTTGTATATCGGACTTCCGCCGGGCTTGTTCGGGGAATATGGGCGAATCGCTCACCATTCTTTGCGGCAGTTCCTGATCATCGGGACAGAGGGCCGCCTTGGCCTAACAGGGCTCATAGCGTTGCCACTTACGGCGTCATCGACGGATTGATCCAAGCGAGAACAATTGATGATCAATGTTATCAATTAAAAGCACATCGCACTGCCTCCCGGCGGCCATGTAATTCTTATACAGGTGATCCGGCCGAACGTCCCATTGTGAAAATTTATTGATGCAGACCTCAGATGGAACGATCTGTCGTTCCAACGATTTCGTATCATTTGCAAGAACAAGCACTTGGGAGTGGAAGATAGTTCCCTTGGAGGATAGAAATATTTCGTCTTCCGATGAGATGACACGAGTTTATTGTGTCTTCGTACGACCCGGCTCGCTGGTCACGCTTATGTCCCGGGCACTTCTCGGTCCGCTTGATGCCTCTGAGGGCCAGACCCAGGCTCTCAGCAGTTCATAGAAGACGCTGAGAACGACCGGCCCCAAAAACAGCCCCAGCAGGCCGTATGACAGGGTGCCCCCTATCACGCCAATCAGTACTACCGGCATTGGGGTCGAGAGGCCTCTCGCCATCAAGATCGGCTTCAATATGTTGTCGACGATCATGATGGGGACCGCCACGACGGTAAAGGCAAATGCGATCAAAGCCGGCCAGGAGAGCCACGCCCAAACGACAACGGGCATGAGTACGAGCGCAGGCCCAAGCTGCATCACGCAGAGGACAAACACCAGAAAAGTTAAGGCTCCGCTTGCCGGAACGCCAAAGAAGGCAAAGCACAGCCCGCATAACAGCGCCTGCAGGAAGGCGACGCCTATGACCCCCCGTGAGACATTTCGCACGGTCGTTCCGGCCAGACGCGCAAAGCCGACGCCCTTGTCGCCAGCGATCCGGCTTGCAAGTATCTGTATTGCCACAGCCAGGCGCGCCGACATGGTGAGAAAGATGCCGGAGAGAATGATCGAGGCGATGAAGCTCAACACGCCGCCGCCGATCGAAGCAAACTTTGTGATAACGACGCCCATGACCTCACGAATTGGCGCTTGAAACTTTATGATGGTCGACGCCAGATTGCTTGCGAGCTGGTTCCATGCGCCATAGATTCGTTCACCGACAATCGGCCATTCGCGAATGGTTGTCGGCGCTGCTGGCAACGCAAAGTTTTCGGTTCGCAATTTTCCGACGAGCGCCTGTAACGCGTCGACAAAGTTGACGGCAACGAGTGCCAGGGGTGCGATAATCAAAACGAGACAGGCCACGACAATGACAGTCGCGGCAATCACGGGCCTGTTTCCGAACAGCCTCGAAAGTGCCTCGAACATGGGAAAGAGCGCCACCGCAAGGATGGCTGACCAGACGGTGATCAGCGCGAAAGGAGCGATGAGAAGCAGGGTCCAATAGGCAAAGAGCCCGATGATGCCCAGTCTGACGAGGTCGCTTACTCTTGCCTCTATTGAAATTTGCCTCGCTTCGGCGCCTTGCGCCGTCGCATCTGTTGCTGACTGATCCATCGTCGCATCCCATCCTCGGCCGTCCCAGCCGACGCCATTTTCACGAGGTCGTGTCGGGCACGACGTGCCGAATGCTGTGATCCTCGATGAAGCCTGACGGGCGCTTCTGACGCTTTCCAAGGTCGGGCGCGTCGAACTTCACGCGCTCATAGGGAATGGATTGCAGGATGTGCGAGATGCAGTTCACCCGCGCGCGCTCCTTGTCGTCGGACGGGACAATCCACCATGGCGCGTGGTTGCTGTCGGTCATCCGCAACATCTCGTCATAAGCGCGGGTGTAGTCCCACCAGCGCTGGTAGGATTCGACATCCATCGGGCTGAGTTTCCACTGCCTGACCGGGTCATCGATGCGGCGCTTGAAGCGACGGTCTTGTTCCTCCTCGCTGACGGTCAGGAAATACTTCAGCAGAATGACGCCGCTTTCCACGATTGCGGCCTCGAAGCGGGGTGCCAGTTCAAGGAAGCGCTGGGCCTTCTTCTCGCTGGTAAAGCCCATCACACGGTCAACTCCCGCTCGGTTGTACCAACTGCGGTCGAAGATCACGATCTCGCCCGCCGCAGGCAAGTGCGCAATGTACCGCTGCATAAAGATCTGCGACTTTTCACGATCGGTGGGAGCGGGCAAGGCGATGACGCGAAAGACGCGTGGGCTGACCTTCTCCGTTATCCGCTTGATCATGCCGCCCTTCCCGGCGGCGTCACGCCCTTCGAATATAATGACGATCCTAGCGCCCGATTTCTTTACCCATGCCTGCAGATGCGCCAGTTCGACCTGCAGCCGTTTGATCTCCTTGTTGTAGTTCCACAATTTCCGATTCTTGTTCTTTCCTTTGCGTTCGGTTGGTGTCTCTTGCTGCGGCTCATATACTTCGTTCATCGCTTCCTCCATTGTCTTCATGTCACCCACATTCACTGCCGTGCGGAATTGCCTATGAGCGTCCGCAGCGCTTCTTCTCTGCCATTGAAAAGGTTGTGAGCGCCGATCGCCTTGATGACGCCGGCACGGTCGAGAATGCCCCTGCTTTCCTCGCTCAGGTCGGCAATCGCGAAGATGATGTCCCGCTTCGCAAGGTCCCCGGCCACCGTGTCGAGCGCTGCAGCGCCGGTGCTGTCGATATGCGTTATGGCGCTGGCATCGAGAACAAGGCACCTGGTTCCGGCGGCGAGCTCTTTCGCAACCTGAATCAGCCTCATGCGCACATAATCGGCGTTGTAGAATAGGATGCTGCCCTGGATCGCGAAGACTGCCGCGCCTTCGACCGGACGAGCTTCCGGGAAGCGGGCGAGGTCGAAGAAACCGTGCCGTCCTTCGATGTGGCCAAGAAGGCCGTCGCGCGGAAACATCGTTTTGCGCAACAAATAGACGAGGGTTGCCGCAACGGCGACGATCACACCGTTGAGAACGCCGAAACTGATTGCGCCCCACATGGCGATCAGCGCAAAGACGAATTCCATGCGGCTGATGCGCCAGATCTTCTTGAGTTCGTGAACGTCGATGAGGCTGATGGCCGCCGTTGCAAGTATGGCGGCGAGCGCAGGGATAGGAAGTATCCGCAGGGCGCTATGAAGAAAAACAAGTGCTGCAATCAGCGTGGCGGCCGAAACCAGCCCTGCGGCTTGTGAGACGCCACCTGTCGACAGATTGATGGCGGTTCGGGAATCCGACACGCTGACCGGAAAGGAGCCGAAGAGTCCCGGCGCGATGTTGGAAGCGCCAAGGCCGATCAGCTCCTGATTTGCATCAACCTCTTCGCCGGTGCGCGACCCAAAGCTTCGCGCAGCTACGATCCCGGCGCCAAAGCTCACGAGAAAGATCGCAGCCGAACCAAGTACGATCTTGTCGAGAGGCATCGTGTAAAGTGCCGGCAAGGAGAGCGTCGGCAACCCGCTCGGGATGTCGCCTACGACGGCGATGCCGTGCCGTTGGAAGTCGAAGAGCGCCGAGAGTATGACGGAGATCACGACGACGAGAACAGGGCCTGGGATTTTGAGGTTGATTGCCTTGATGATCCAAAGCAGTGCAAACATCGACAGGCCGAAGAGGAGCGACGGCCAATGGATGGAGGCGCTCTTTCCGAGGATCTCGACGAGTGGCGGAATCAGCCCATCCGACTCGATCTTCACCCCAGTGAAGCGACCGATCTGCCCGACGAGGATCGAGAGCGACACCCCTGCGAAGAACCCAACGAGGATCGGACGGGATAGAAAGCTTGCCAGGACTCCGAGCTTCAGCAGTCTCGCAGCGATGCAGAAGACACCGACGCCGAGGGCCAGGGCCGATGCGATGGCAACCCGATCGACGCCGGCGGCAGCGGGCTCGGCTGCGATGATGACGCCCATAGCAGCAGCAAGCACAGTCATAGTGGCGGCGTCGGGACCGACGACCAAGAGCCGGGAAGGACCGAAGATCGCGTAGGCGATCGGAGCAACGATGCTTGCATAAATTCCGGTTTCCGGCGGCAGACCGGCAATCGCCGGGTAGGCGATGGCGCTCGGCAAGCCGACCGCGGCAATCGACAGCCCGGCCGGAATATCACTGCGGAGCCAATCTCGATTGAAACCAGCCAAGCCCCGCAACAACGGAAGACTGCCTATCACTGCTTGCTCCTTATCACTTTGTCCTTGGATCCTGTTTCCCTCCGTCGCATCGACGACGATCGAAGGGACCGGCGTCTTACTTCAGTGTTCGAGAAACACGTAGTTCATCCAACTGCTCATGCGCAGAAAAAAGGAACGGCCAAATGGCATGGAGCGTGAAAAGGCTGACCCATCCCGCGACATGTATCGCGTCCTGATGAGGATGGCTTCGCGCCTTGGCCATCAGATGCGGAATGTCGTGGATCGCGATCACCGCGTAGAACAAGGTGACGACGACGAAGACCAGCACGCCCAAGGCAAAATAGTCGAGAAACACGGCCCCTCCTTTTCGGCTTGGCCCAGCCGAGCCGTTCGGTCGCTATCGACCGTCGACCATAAATATTAGACCCGCTTTGGTCCAAAGGCCCGTAGCATCGTGTAACCTCTATCGATGCGATCAAGGCGGATCGCTGCTGCAGGATGACCACGAATGGCCGCTGCGGCCGACTCGCTTAGGGGTGCGGGATTTGTTCAGCACGCCGAACCGGTTTTGCCCGTCGGGAAGCCTGGCCAACGTATAATCGCGTAAGTTACGCCTCCGCCCTCTGCAGCTAGTATATAGTGTGCCGATCTGCTTAACGCGCTTCGATGGCGGAGGCGGGGATGACTCTGGGAAACAGCAACTCGACCCATTTGTCGATTCTCGAGACGGCCGAGACACATTTCCCTGACCAAAAGAGGCTGGTGCAGCGGCTCTTTTATGTGAATGAAGCATTTCACAGCATGTGCGAGGACCTGGCTGCCGCAGAGGAGGCCTTGGCGCATGCCGAACACCTGCCGGACGGCCTGCGGGAAGCGCGGCGGCAAGAATATGCCGCCCTGGTCGATGCCCTTTTGTTGGAAATGAGAGAGGCGCTCGCCCAGTCGAAGATCGTGATGCTCAGGCGACCACCGAACACCAGACCAAACTCTCCGTGAGGCACGCATCATAGCAGCTGGTTTGATTGATAGGAGACCGATGCGCGATGAAAGCAATTTCCCGCAAACTGCTCGGCGGACTCTCCGCCCTCGCAATCATATCGCTGCATCCAGGCCCCCTGGCGTACTCGCAGGCACCAACACCGACACCAAAACCAAAACCCGCGTCCGCGCAGACTGTCGAGGCCGGGGCGGAAACCGACCTGCTTTCCGAGGACGAGCTCGAGGTGCTTGTGGCCCGCATCGCCCTTTATCCGGATGAGCTGGTCGCCGCGATCTCGGCGGCGTCGCTGTTTCCGCTAGAAGTCGTGGAGGCAGCCCGCTTCCTGGAGGCCAAAAAGAAGGACGTCGATCTCAAGCCGAAAGACGATTGGGATGGCAGCGTCATCTCGCTTTTGAATTATCCCGATATCGTCAAGATGATGAGCGACGATCTCGATTGGACGCAGTCGCTTGCCAGTGCACTCACCAATCAGCAAAAGGACGTGCTTATTGCCATTCAGCAGCTTCGCGACGAGGCGGTGGCAAAGGACATCATCAAGACGGACGATAAGGTGACTGTTTTCACGGAGAACGAAAATATCGTCATAAGGCCGACCAATCCGGAGAAGGTTTACATCCCGCAGTACCCCCCGGAAATGTTCTATGAACCGGGCTACGCGATCGAGCCGATCTCCTACTATCCCGATCCCTACGACAGCTACTACTATCCAGGCGCCGCATTCTTCGCTGGTGCGATAACCGGGGTCGCATGGGCCGCAATCGTTAACTGGGACGACTGGGGCGTGTGGGGCGGCGATTGGGGTGGTGACGTCGACATCGACTGCAACAACTGCTTCAACGATCGAGATTTCAATGGCAAGGTCAAGTGGAACGACGTCGACTGGACCAAAGTGGACCGAAGCAAGCTGAGTATCGGAAAGGATCAGATCGCCAATCTCGATCGTTCGGCGATCAAGTCCAGCCTCCAGTCCGACAACCGCAACCAGATCAAGAACAAGGTTAGCAACCGCCAGGGCAACATCGGGCCAGGCACCGGAGGTATCGGCGCCCGTGCTGACGACATCCGCAAGAGCACGGCAGAAGGCCTGAAGGCAAATCCGAGATCGCAGGCGGGAAATGTCGCCGCCAATCGACCAGGCGCATCCCGTCCGGATGCTCGTCCAGGTAATGCGGCCAATCGCCCGGCCACTGCTGCGAACCGTCCATCAAAACCGGCCGCCAAGGCCAGCAAGAAGCCAAGCGCAAAGAAGATGGCGGCGCGACCGGACAATCGTTCGCGTCAGCCAAGCGCGCTCGGCAACGTGCAGTCCGGCCGCCGCGAAGCGGTTGCTTCCAAGCGAGGAGGGCAGAGCATGGGAGGCGGGCATCGCGGTGCGCCCCGCGTTGCCAATCGTCCGCCTCCGAGGATGCAAGGCGGCGGCGGTCGCGGTGGCGGCGGGCGTGGCGGTGGTGGCCGCGGCGGCGGCGGCCGGCGGTAGGTTCCCAGCCTTTCAGATTACCGGAGACAAACCATGAGACTACAGTTGAGATTGATCCCGCTGCTGCTCGGAACGGCTCTCTCCGTGGCTTTCGCAGGCCCGTCCACGGCTCAGATGCAGACGAACCTTTCGGAGTTTGCGGCTGGAACCCCGCCATCGTTCGACGATCCATCGGCGGCGCTTCAGCGGTTCAAAACCGTGCTGAGCGACGACGATCTCGACGGTTTGGCAAAGCTCCTTGGCTTGGATGTTGCCAAGCTGCGGTCCAGCAATGAGGCGATGACCAGCTATGGTATCATCCGCGAAGGCGCTGCGCGGCAGTTGCGTCTTCAGGCTCTGGGAGATCGCCAGATCGTTCAGGTGGGAGATGTTTTGTGGCCGTTGCCCTTCCCCCTGTCGCAGGACAAGGATGGCAAGTGGGCATTCGATACTCAGGTCGGGTTACAGGAAATCGTCAACCGCCGCATCGGCGCGAATGAACTAGCAACGATCCAGACCATGCACGACTATGTCATAGCCCAGGGGGAATATGCATCCGAGGATCGCGACGGGGATGGCATTTACGAATATGCCCAGAGGTTGATCAGCAACCCCGGCAAGGCCGACGGTCTGTACTGGGATCCGAGCGTGTATGGTGCAGAAAGCCCGGCCAGTGCTCTGGTCGAGACGGCCGCCTTCGATAGAGCCAAGCGAGGCGAGGGTTACTTTGGATATCGCTATCGCATCCTGACGGGACAAGGGGACAATGTGCTCGGCGGAAAACAAAGCTATATCGTCAACGGCCACATGACCACGGGCTTTGCGTTGCTTGCCTGGCCGGTCAAATATCGGGTGACCGGCGTGCAGACATTTATCATCAATGGGGTGAGCATCATCTATCAGCGCGACCTGGGGCCGCGGACGGAAGAGCGGGCCGCGGCGATCGAAGACTTCAATCCCGACTCCAACTGGACGATCGTGCGTGATTAGTTCCGATGCCCGTAGCCGCGTGCGTGAGTGCGGGGCTGACGAACGAATGGGTGGCCATCGTGCGGTTGGAGAATCGCTTGTCGCCTGTAACCTCCCGTCCGAGCCACCGGGGCAGGACGGGCTTGTCGTCCTCGGTAGACATTTCGATCTCCGCGATCGTCAGCCCCTGATAGGCGCCTCCGAAAACGTCGACCTCCCAGATTCTGCCCTTATGCGAAACGTCATATCGCCTCTTTTCGAGCACGCGTCCGTTCGCGTGGCGTAAAAGCTCCTGCGCTTCGGCAACAGGAATCTCGTATTCATATTCCTCTCTCTTGAGCCCACGCCTGCCAAATTTCACAGCCAGGCGAGCCGACAGGCCGTCGATAATGCGCACACGCACCGTATTTTTGCTCCCGTGCGAGAGATACGCCTGCTGGAAAGCATGCGAAGCGATGGCGTCAGCACGCCATGTGTTGTTTCGGACAAGAAACTTTCGCTCGATTTCGATCGTCTTCACGACCATCCTCCCGCCCTGCGAGCATCAACCGAGCGACGGCCTGCTCGGGTCATCATTCGACGGGCGGCTGCCAGGTCAGGAAGAAGCCGACGTCGCCGGGGATGCCTCCCGGGAAATTGATGATCACGGCTTTGAGGCCGTAGCCCCGGGGCTTTGCGACTTCTTGAAAGAGATCGTAAAACTCCTTTGCCTTGCCTTGCAGGGTGTTCTGCCAACCGGGCAGGTTGTTGTTGATGCCTCGACCGCTGTCCGTGCAGAGACTGGACGGGAAGCTGAAGATCATCGCCTCGTATTTCCCGTCTGCGGCGGCTTTCATCACCAGGCGCTTGATGATGGTGCGTTCATTTTCACTGATTTGCTTGCGGAAAAAGTCCTCCAAGAACTCGGCATGCTTCTTTGCTTCACGAGCCTTGATCTTTTCGTCGCGCTCCATCTCCAGAAGCTGAAGTTCGAGGGCCCGTTTGCGCAGCTCTTCGGCGCTGGTCATCGGCTGAGGGGTCGTCTCGCTTGCAGTCATCGCCATGTCCTCCGAAATTTGAGGAGATGATAGGACGATTGAAGGCGCTAAGGCAGTAAAATACGCCTCCCCCGGGGTAGTATACGGTATGTTACGCTTGGCTTTCGGATTGCTCACGTTGCGCCCGTTTAACAGCCACCGTATCGGCCTATCCGGGGAAAGCTTGTGGCGAAATCGGCCCTGAAAATCTTGACTCAAGGCGACGTTAACTCAAAACAATCAAGACCCCGGGGCGAGATCATCCCGGAATTCGGGGGGCGCAATCATCTCGGTACAAGGGGGCGGCTTCGTCGGAATCAGCAGTTGGAAGCACGTGCGTCTCGATCAGGAAACGGTGGGGCTGATCAAAGAATGCCGATGATGTTTAGATTTGGACGGGCCATAGAGTGAATCCGCTTTGTGTGGTCGCTAGCGATCGTTTTACGCGGCCAATTTCGGTATTTCGCGCTCGACCAATCGCAGGAATCGTTGGTTGCGTGCCCCCAACCAACAAAACTTAAGCCCGTCGATCAGCCGGCGGTTGGTAACAGCCGACTGTTACCGATCTCGCCAAGGCAGCCTGCAAGGAGGCGCTGCGAGCGATCGTAGGCAAAATTTGCGTGCCGATAGGGCGTCGCCGTTTGCCGGATATTGCCGGTTTTCGTTGCTGCGTGGTTCTTCATTTCATCTCGAATGCGCAAAATAGAACACTAATTCTATGGATTATTAGACAGAAGCCATATCCTTCAGCCATATTTCATCTGAGGGAGATAAACATGGGCATCACACATTTTGGAGCAGCGACTTTAATTGGGGCATTGTCGCTTGCGCTTTCTGCTTCTGCGGGTCTCGCGGAAGATGCGGCCAAACCGGTGAACGGCGGCACGCTGATCTATCTTGAGCAGCAGCCGCACACCAATCTTTATCCGCCGGCCGGAGGCTTTTATCCGAATGGTGGCGTGCTCAATCAGATTACTGATAAATTGACCTATCAGAATCCGAAGACGCTCGAGATCGAGCCCTGGATCGCGGAATCCTGGACGGTCAACGATAATGCGACGGAATATACCTTCAAGCTCCGCAAAGGCGTGACCTTCTCGGACGGGTCGCCGCTCGATGCAAATGCGGTTGCGAAGAACTACGACACCTTTGGTCTTGGCAATAAAGTGCTGAAGCAGCCGGTTTCGGAAGTCATCAACAATTACGACCATTCCGAAGTCATCGATCCGCTGACTGTAAAATTCTACTTCAAAAGACCGTCGCCGGGCTTTCTGCAGGGAACGTCGGTCATCGGCTCCGGCCTGGTTTCGCACAAGACGCTGACTCTTCCCTTCGAACAGCTCGGTGATGCAACCGAGATCATTGGCTCAGGCCCCTTTGTCGTCGAAAGCGAAACGCTCGGCAAGGAGATCTCGTTGAAGGCCCGCGAAGATTACAACTGGGGCCCCGCGAAGCTCGAACATCAAGGTCGCGCCTATCTTGATGGCATCAAATACGTCATTACCGGCGAGGACAGCGTGCGCATCGGCGCGCTGCTCTCTGGCCAGGCGGATTTCATCCGCCAAGTGCAGGCCTATGACGAAGAGCAGGTCGAAAGCCAGGGTTTCAAGATCTATGCGCCACCCACACGCGGCGTGAACAACAGCGTTGTCTTTCGCCCGGACAATCCGTTTGTCGCCGATCTGCGCGTCCGCCAGGCGCTACTGCACGGCACGAATACGCAAGAGATCGTCTCGACGCTCTTTTCTGCCAACTACCCGCAGGCAAAGTCGATCATCGCTTCGACGGCGCAGGGTTATGTCGATCTGTCCGCCAAGCTCGCCTACGATCCTGCGGAAGCAGCAAAACTGCTCGATGATGCCGGCTGGAAGGTCGGTGCCAATGGCGCGCGCGCAAAAGACGGCCAGCAGCTTGTCTTGACAGCCTATGAATCTCCGCCGCAGCCGCAGAACAAGGAAACGCTGCAACTGGTCGCGCAGCAATGGGCAAGACTTGGCGTGACGCTGAACGTCCTTGCAGGCGATGCCGGCAGCAAGACAGTCGATGATCTCGATCCGGAAAAGACGCCCGTTTCGCCGGCGATGGTCGGCCGCGCCGATCCCGACGTCATCAAGAGCCAATACTATCCGAAGAACCGCGACGTGCTTCGCCAGAAGGGCGGATTGAGCGACAAGGTGAAGTCGTTTGCCGACGGCAAGCTGAACGGTTTGCTTGAGCAGCTTTCTTCCGAACCTGATCGTGCCAAGCGCCTCGCGATCGCCGGCGAGGTTCAGACTTACGTGATCGACCAGGCCTATGCCATCCCGATCTTCGAAGAGCCGCAGGCCTTTGCCGGTGCACCTTATGTGCAGGGCATTACGTTCGAGGCGGTCGGCCGCCCGAGCTTCTACAGCGCCTGGCTTGCGGAGCACTGATGAGTTCGCAGCCCGGTAAGGCGCCGGGCTGCGCCCGCTGAGACGGAGTTTGCCATGGCAAGATATGTTCTTTCACGCATAGGGCAGGCGCTTCTGGTGCTCTGGGCCGCCTTCACGATTTCCTTCATGCTGCTGCAGGCAATGCCTGGTGACGCGGTGCTGATCAAGTTCCAAAGCCCCGAATATGGCCTCAGCCCGGAACAACTGGCCGACATCCGTGCGGCCTACGCGGCAGACGGGTCGCTGGCGTCACAATATCTCCAAACGATCGGCAATTTCCTGACCGGCAATTTCGGTTACTCGCTGCAGCGCGGTGTCGCCGTCAGCGCGCAGCTTGCCGCCAATCTGCCTTCGACCATCCGACTTGCAGGGTACGGCTTTGCCGCCGCTTTAATCCTCGCCGTCATTCTTGCGATCTTTTCCAACATTTCGGGCTTTGGCCGGCTGCATTCGTTCATCCATTCGATCCCCTCGCTGTTCGTCTCCGTTCCCACCTTCTGGCTCGGCATCATGTTGATCCAGATATTCTCGTTCCGCCTCAAGCTCGTTCCGGTCATCAATCCCGGCCCATGGGAGGGACTGATCCTTCCCGTCCTGACCGTTGCCGTTCCGATTTCCGCGCCGATGGCGCAGATACTGCTTCGGAATGTCGATGAGGTCCTGGCGCGTCCCTTCGTGGCGGTTGTGCGCGCCAAGGGCGCATCGCATTCCTGGGTGTTGTGGCGTCATGTCGCAAAGAATGCATTGCTACCGGTGCTGACGGTCGCCGGTGTGCTTTTCGGCGAACTGCTTGCCGGTGCCGTCGTTACTGAAGCCGTCTTCGGCCTCAACGGGATCGGCGGCCTCGCCGAACAGGCGGTGAATTTCCAGGATGTCGCCGTCTTGCAGGCGATCGTCGTGATATCCGCCGCCGCCTTCGTCACCATAAACCTCGCGATCGACCTGCTCTATCCCGTGCTCGATCCGCGACTGCGAACCAAATTAGGGACCGTGCAATGACCCGTCTCGACAGTGCAGAACGGCACCTCAATATCGACAGTCCCAATCCGGTCGATTGGATCCCTGCAGCGCCCGCGGTCGATGAGGCGTCGCGGATCACCGGAGGGAAAAGGCGCGGCGTCCGCGTCCAGCCGGGCCTTGCGCTTGCTGTTCTGAGCCTGGCTGTTGTGCTTCTATGGGCTGTCGCTCCGGCGCTTTTTACAGTCTATGACCCGATCCAGGGGCTTGGGGGTCAGCAGTTGAAGCCGCCTAGCGCGGCGCACTTGATTGGCACGGATTCACTCGGCCGAGATCTTTATGCGAGGCTCGTCTATGGCTCGGTTCACACGCTTTCCGGCGCACTTGCCGCCGTCGCGATCGGCTTTGCCATCGGCACCGCGCTCGGCCTTCTTGCGGGTTCCTCGGGCGGTTGGGTTGACGGCGTCATCATGCGTCTCATCGATGTGTTGCTCTCGATCCCGGCGCTATTGCTGTCGCTTAGCGTCATCATCCTTCTCGGCTTCGGCACGACAAACGCTGCCATCGCCGTCGGCGTGACGTCGATTGCAAGTTTTGCCCGCATCGTGCGCTCCGAGGTCGTGACGGTGCGCCGCAGCGAATACGTCGAGGCTGCCTTCGGCAGCGGCGGCACCTTCCTGAACGTACTGTGGCGCCACGTCCTTCCGAATTCGTTGACTTCAGTCATCGCGTTTGCGGCGCTGCAGGTCGGATCGGCCATCCTGCAACTTGCGACACTTGGTTTTCTTGGCTACGGCGCGCCACCGCCGACGCCGGAATGGGGCCTGCTGATTGCCGAAGGCCGCAACCATATCGCAACCGCATGGTGGCTGACGGCTGCACCCGGCATCGCCGTGGTGCTCGTCGTGCTCTCGGTAAACCGGATCAGCCAGGCAATCGGAAAGGTGCAGAGATGACGATCCAGCCAGTCAATCGCCCGAACGGCGCGACCCAGCCCTCCGCAGTCCTCGAAGTATCGGGGCTGACAGTGTCCTACAGCGATCGAAACGGAGCGTATACTGCGGTGCGTGGGATCGATTTCCGCGTCGATCCGGGCGAGGTCGTGGCGCTTGTCGGCGAGTCGGGGTCGGGGAAGAGCTCGACGGCGCAGGCAATCATCGGCCTTCTTCCGGAAAACGGTCGCCTCGAGAAAGGCAGCATCCGGCTGAACCGGCAAGAGGTTGCCGGCTGGCCTGAGAAGCGGTTGGACGGCATTCGCGGTTCGGTCGTCAGCCTGATACCGCAGGATCCGGGCAACGCGCTCAATCCGGTCAAGACGATCGGCAAACAGGTGGCGGAGATTTTCGCAATCCACCACGAGGCTTCCGGCCCGGTCGCCTATGCTCAGGCAATCGAACTACTTGGGCGCGTCGGCCTCTATCAGCCGACGTTGCGCGCCCAGCAGTATCCGCACGAGCTCTCCGGCGGCATGAAGCAGCGTGTGCTGATCGCGATCGCAATTGCATTGAGACCCTCGCTGATTATCGCCGACGAGCCGACGAGCGCGCTCGATGTGACGGTCCAAAAGCATATTCTCGATCTCATCGACGACCTGCGCCGTGAATACGGGACGGCGCTACTTTTGGTGACGCACGACCTCGGAGTTGCCGCCGACCGGGCCGACAAGCTGGTCGTGCTGCAGCATGGCCGCATTCAGGAACAAGGCCGTACCGGCGATATCCTGAGGGCGCCGCAAAGTGCATATACGCGACAGCTTCTTGCCGACGCGCCGTCCCTCAATGCCGGTCGACGGCGCGTGCCAGCTGCTGCCGGAGCACCAGCCACAGAGTCGGACGATATCATCGTTGTCGAAAATCTGATTCAGGATTTCGGCCTCGGTGGACAGAATGACCACTTTCGCGCCGTTGACGACGTCTCGTTCCGGGTTCGGCGCGGCACGACGCATGCGCTCGTCGGTGAATCGGGGTCCGGCAAGACAACGACAATCCGCACCGTCGCGGCCTTCCAGAAGCCGACGGCTGGAAAGGTGATCGTCGACGGGCTCGACCTTGCTTCGCTGCGTGGCGAAACGCTCAGGCTGTTCCGCAAGAGGATCCAGCTCGTCTATCAGAACCCGTTCGGTTCACTTGATCCGCGCCAGACCATTGCCCGGATTGTTGAAGAACCGCTGCTGAATTTCGACGCAATTCCGCGCGCTGAGAGGGCCGAGCGGGTCGCAAGCACAATCGACAGGGTCGGGCTCGCGCTCGATATGCTGCAACGCAGGCCTCATGCGCTTTCCGGCGGACAGCGGCAGCGCGTTGCGATCGCCCGGTCGCTGGTTCTTGATCCGCAGATCCTGGTTCTCGACGAGGCGGTTTCTGCACTCGACGTCACCGTGCAAGCGCAGATCCTGGCATTGCTCGACAAACTGCAGCGGGAGCTTGGGCTGACCTATCTTTTCGTCTCCCATGATCTCGCCGTGGTCCGGCAGATCGCTGACACTGTGTCGGTGCTGAAGGATGGCAAGCTCGTCGACAGCGGACCGGTGGAGGATGTCTTCGGTCATCCACAGAGCGCCTACACACGAGAACTGATCGATGCCATTCCCGGAAAGAAATATCCGCCGATCCCCAGGCGGCCGTCATTGACCGATGCAGGAACGAATCCATGACATATCCCGTCCAGCCGAAGCGCCTCGGCTTTTTCAGTCGCGTACTCGACCAGACCGATCCAGCCACCCGCTACCGGCTGGTCGCCGAGCAGATCATCCATGCGGAAAAGTTCGGATTCGATAGCGCCTGGATTGCCCAGCACCACTTCGATGGCGAAGAAGGGGGACTTCCTTCGCCCCTTGTCTTCCTTGCCGAACTTGCGGCCAGAACATCGCGCATCCGGCTCGGAACAGGCGTGATCACGCTTCCGATGGAGAATGCCGTTCGTGTTGCGGAGGACACGGCGGTTCTCGATATCCTTTCGAATGGCCGCCTTGAAATCGGTTTCGGCACGGGCGGAACGCCTGCAGCCTTTCTGCCGTTCGGTCTGCGAAGTGCCGATCGCGCCGCAGTGTACGCAGAGAGCTTGAAAACGGTGCGCGATGCCTGGGCCGGTCGCGAGCTGGAAGGCGGCAACCGCCTCTATCCGGATGCGCCGCACCTGCTCGACCGCATCTGGCAGGCGACCTTTTCCGTTGGCGGCGGCGAGCGTGCCGGGCGCGACGGTGATGGTCTGATGCTCTCGCGTACGCAGCCGCGTCAGCCCGAGGCGCCGCATTCAGAGCTTTGGGAGCTACAGAATCCGATCATCGATACCTATCTCGAAGCGCTTCCCGACGGCCGCGAACCGCGCATTCTCGGCTCCCGCAGTCTCTTTGTCGCCGATGACAGGAAAGAGGCGCTGCATTTTGCCGATCTCGGGCTCAGGCGCAGCGTCGAGCGCTTCATCGCAAGCGGCCATAAAATCACGGGTACGACGACGGAAGACCTCATCAACGCTTTCGACGTACATGTCGGCACACCGGACGACGTGATTGCGTCTCTGAAGGCCGATACCGCGCTCTCGCGGGTGACCGATCTCGTTTTCCAGGTGCATTCGGTCGACCCACCGCATGAGCACATTCTGCGTTCGTTGGAACTGACCGCAACAATCGTGGCGCCTGCGCTTGGCTGGATGCGCCAAGCACCGCTTCACCAGGAACGGCGGCTTGCAGCCACCGCCTGACATTTCGGCTATCCAGGAAAGGGTAACGACCATGACCTCCTCGACACCTGACGTCATCGATCTTCTGGCCGGCATCCACACCGGATCCTTCGTCGATCGCATTCGCGCGGAACGGCCGGAAACCCGCGCAAATGCGCAGAAGAGCTATCTCGCACTTTTCGAACCGGTACAGGAAGTAGACTTCTTGCGGGTGGAACGGCTTGCCGTTGCGGCCTTCGTTGCCGGATTGCACGATGCAAGAGCGGTGGCGGAATTCTACACGGCCGGCATCATTGAGACGACGGGCGGCGCTTCTCTTGCCGCGGCCGTCAGAGCAGAGGTCGAGAAGGGGCGCACACATGGCCCCTACGGCAAGTATCTCGCGGGACCCCTGTCGGTTGAAGACAAGTCGGGCCTGATCTTCGAGGTTTCCGATTTCGGCCGTGTCGCTCTCGGGACCAGGCTTTCCGCCGCGTTGGACCACAGCCACTTGCTCGTCTTCCGGCCACGAGAGGCCTCTCCGGCTGCCTTGCAGAAACTGCTGGATGCCGGATGGAACACGACGGCGATCGTCACGCTCTCGCAGATCGTCGCCTTCCTTGCATTCCAGATCCGCGTGGTCAGAGGGCTTTCGGCGCTGTCCAAGGCGGGCGAGGGGACACTTGCTTCAGCAGCAGCCGAATAAGGTGAAGATGACATGACGGAGACTGCAATCCATCCTGAGTTCGAAAACCGCCCCACCGCCTTCACACAGGCCGAGATCGGCTGGACACCCTGGCTGGCGCCTCTCGCAGAAGCGGAACTGACCGACCGGCATTGGGCCGGGCTTGTCGATCCATCGCGCGCCAGGTCGGCTTACTTCATGCTGCTTGCACGCGATCCGGAGATTCTAGAGGCTCGCACGAAGACCGACAAGGACATCTTCTACAACACGACGGCCGGTCTGCCGCGTGCCGATAGGGAGCTCACGGCAACGGCTGCGTCGCGGGTGAACGGCTGCATTTTCTGCGCCTCGGTCCATTCCCGTTTCGCGTCGCATTATTCCAAGCGTACCAGCGATGTTCAGCGCCTCCTCGACCAAGGAACGCATACCGACCTCGGCAGCCGCAGGTGGAATGCAATCGTTGAGGCCTCGGTAGCTTTGACGGCGACACCATCTGCCTTCGACGAAGAAGAAGTCACCCGGCTGCGGTCCGAAGGCCTGAACGATCTGGAAATTGCCGACACGATCCATGGTGCCGCCTTCTTCAATTGGGCCAATCGGTTGATGCTCTCGCTCGGCGAGCCAACACCTGCGGCTGCATTCTGATCGTGCTGTACCGATCCACGATCCCCTGAAGCAGTGGAAGCTGTCGCCGATGGACCTGCAATCGCGCGTACGCTGGGAAGCCCTAGACCGAGGCCAAGGAAAACCTTCGCCTGCACGAACATCCGTGAGGCGCCCTGGTACATCGTCGAGGCAATCAACTGCATCGATCACCTGCTCACGCGGATTCCTACGAAGACGTACCGCACGACGACATCACGTTTCCCGAGCGGGTGTTCAATCCCGATTACGAACGCAAGGTCCTTCCGCCGGAGCTCTATGCGCCGTCGAAATACTGACGCTGCTCCTGGCCGCGTTGGAAGCGTCAACCAAGACTGTCCTGAGTGCTGAAATGAGACCCAATCGCAGCTGCCTACCCTTTAATTTTGGGCACATGAAGCAGTCAAGGTATCAAACCGTGCAAAATCAGATCGACATGTGCTTCCAGGTAAGTCGTCTTATCCAAAATTCGTCGGTCACCAAAGATGAGCTTGAAGACCAGCATGGCGATAGCAGGAGCCGCTACCGCGTCAGCGAATGCGGCTGGCGCCGGCCGGAACTCCCCGTGTTTCACGCCCTCATCGATGAGGGCCTGCAAATGCGCGTTGAGCGGGTCGATGAACTCTTGGTGGTGCCGGTCAACGACTTGGGGAAAGCGTGATCCTTCCGCGATGACGAACCTCATCAACTCCCGCAGTCTGCGGTTCTCGACAAGGCGGTCGTAGACTAGCGCTATAAACCCTTCGAGTCGCTCCGCACAGGTTCCGGTCAGTTCGTGGGCGCTAGCCAAGAGATCTTCGAAGGGCACCGAGATGTGCCGGATCATCGCTTCAAAAAGCTGCTCTTTGGTTTCGAAATAGACATAGATCGTCCCCTTCGTTACCCCAACCCTTTCGGCAATATCCTCGACGCGTGTCGCCACGTAGCCGCGCTCCACGAACTCTTCAAAGGCCGCATCGAGAATCTGTGCAGGGCGGCGAGCTTTCTGCTCCGCACGCGTCAGTTTCTTCGTATCAGGCATGTCTCACCTTGAGCGCTCCTTATCATTCCGTGGCTCGGCGCCAGGACAATTTCTTGCCGAGTTCTATTGACTAATAGGTCAGTCAATAATATCGAATGCGCCAACTGATGCAAGAGGTCAATTCATGAGAACTATCCTTGTTGCCGCCTTGCTGGCCATGGGCGCAGTCGCGCTTTCGTCGTGCGAGAAGCAGGCCACGAATGAGGTGAAGTCCAAGAGGGTCGAGACCGTCGTGGTGAAGACCGCGCCTGTCGCAGAAGTCAACTTCATTACCGGCGAGATAAGCGCTCGCGTGCAGAGTGACCTGTCCTTCAGGGTCAGTGGACGGATCGTCGAGCGTCTGGTCGATGTCGGTGCGCCCGTAAAGGCAGGGCAGGTGCTTGCGCGCATCGACGCTCAAGAGCAGAGGGCCGATCTGGATGTCGCCACGGCGAACCTGCAATCAGTCCAAGCCCAGCAGACACAAGCCCAGCTGGCATTCGACCGGCAGCGGAATCTTTTCAAGGCGCAAGTCACGACCCGCGCAGCACTTGATCAAGCCCAGGAGGCGCTGCTGACTGCCCAAGGAAGCGTCGAATCGGCGCAAGCCCAGCTCGACACAGCGCGAGACGCTTTCTCGTACACGGAATTGCGCGCCGATGCCGACGGCGTGATCACGGCGCGAAACGCCGAGATCGGCCAGGTCGCGCAGGCCGCGCAACGGATCTTCACGCTTGCCCATGAAGGACCGCGTGACGCGGTCTTCAACGTCTTTGAATCCCTCTATCTCGGACGAAAGCTTGAGAACAATGTCACGGTCGGCCTGCTTTCGAGTTCATCCCAGAAAATAGATGCGGCCGTACGCGAAATCTCGCCGACCATCGATGCGTCGACGGGAACAATCAGGGTGAAGGTGGGTCTCGAAGGGGCGCCGAACATGCAGCTTGGCGCTCCGGTCGTCGGCTCCTTCCGTTCCATCGCACAGGACACAATCGAATTGCCGTGGTCGGCAATGACCTCGAAGGATGGCCATCCGGCCGTCTGGATCGTGGACCCGTCGTCGTCCAGCGTGTCCATCCGGCCGGTCGATGTTTCCAGCTATGGGACCGGCCGGTTCGCCGTGCGCGCGGGCGTGTCGCCAGGTGAAATCGTCGTATCCGATGGTACCAAATTCCTACGGCCCAACGAGGTCGTCTCATATGACAAGGAAGCCGCGAAATGAGTATCCGAGTGACACCCGGCCTGCTGCTCCTTGGGCCGTTGCTGCTGTCGTCTTGCCAGAAGCAGGATGAAGCGCGTGAGGAGCCGCCCCGCCCCGTTCTTTCCGTTGTCGCCAAATCAACAGCCGCTTTGTCCCTGAGCCTGCCAGGCACGGTCGAGGCCAAGATCGAGACCGAGCTCGGATTTCGCGTCCTCGGGCGGGTGATAGCCCGCAAGGTCAGCGTCGGCGACATCGTCAAGAAAGGTGACGTCGTTGCCGCCATTGATCCGCTGGCTCTGGAGCTTGCGCTCAGAAGCGCGCAGTCCGAGCTCTCCAATGCGCAGGCGCAACTGACAAATGCCGTCTCCACGGAAGAGCGCCAGCGGAGTTTGACTGAAACGAGATCCGGAAGCGAGGCCGCTTTCGAAGAGGCTCAACTGGGACAGCGGAGTGCGGTTGCTGCCGTTGCAAAAGCGCAGGCCAATCTGGACAAGGCCAAAGAACAACTAAGCTACGCGCAGCTTCGCGCAGAATTCGATGGCGTTGTGACGGCCACCTCTGCGGAGGTGGGCCAAGTTGTCGCCGCAGGCCAGAGCATCGCCACCATTGCCCGCCCCGATCAGCGGGATGCGGTCATCGATATACCGGATGCGAGCTTCGACGGCCTCAAAGTGGGGTCACCCTTTGAGGTCTCCCTCCAGTTAGACCCAACCATTCGCGCGAGCGGCGTCGTGAGAGAAATCGCACCCGAAGCCGAGACGACGACCCGTACCCGCCGCACGAGAATAACGCTCGTCAATCCGCCCGCGGCGTTTCGCTTGGGCTCGGTCGTGACGGCTACTGCGACCATCGTGGCCCAACCACTGATCCTGCTGCCATCGTCCGCGGTGCTGATGAAAGACGGGAAACCGAACGTCTGGGTCGTCGATACCGCAGCCAGCAAGGTCTCCATTCGGGCGATCGCGATGGACGGAGATATTGCCGAGGGAGGCGCCGTTCGCATCGCTGAGGGAGTCAATCCGGGCGAACGCATCGTCGTCGCTGGTGTTCACAAGCTTACTGACGGCCAGGCTGTCAGGGTGGATCAAGGGGAAAACCCGTGAAAAAATTCAATCTTTCCGACTGGGCGCTCGAGCACCGTTCGCTCGTCTGGTACTTCATGATCGTCTTCATTCTTGCCGGCGCGTTTTCCTACATCGGTCTCGGTCGTGAAGAAGACCCGGCGTTTACCATCAAGACTATGATCATCCAAGCGCAATGGCCTGGTGCATCCGCCGAGGAAGTGACCAAGCAGGTCACCGACCGCATCGAGAAGAAGCTCGAAGAGCTGGAGTCGCTTGACTACACCCGCAGTCAGACGGTTGCCGGCAGGACAACGATTTTCGTTGAACTCTTGCCGACCACGAAGGCCAGGGATGTCAACCCAACCTGGGTGCGCGTCCGCAACATGATCGACGACATCAAGGGAGATTTCCCGAGCGGCGTCGTGGGGCCGTTTTTCAACGACCGCTTCGGCGACGTTTTCGGCAATATCTACGCCTTCACCAGCGACGGGCTCACGCAGCGCCAGCTTCGCGACCTTGTCGAGGACGCCCGCGCAAAAGTCTTGACCGTTCAAAATGTCGGTAAGGTGGACATTATCGGTGCGCAAGACGAAGCGATCTATCTTGAATTTTCGACCCGAAAGATTGCGGCCCTTGGTATCGACCAGCAATCGGTTATCGAGACGCTGGAGGCGCAGAACGCCGTCACTCAGTCGGGCTTCGTTGACGCCGGCCCCGAGCGTATCGCTTTGCGTGTGGGCGGTCAGTTTACGTCGGAGGAAAGCCTCAGGTCGATCAATCTGCGTGTCAACGACCGGTTCTTTCCGCTGACCGATGTTGCCACAATTAAACGCGGCTATATTGATCCTCCGTCGTCGCTGTTCAGGTATAACGGTCAGCCCGCAATCGGTCTCGCCATTGGCATGAAGACCGGCGCAAATCTGCTGGAATTCGGCAAGGCACTCGACCAGCAGATGGATCGCGTCGTGACCGATCTGCCGATCGGTGTGGATGTTCAACGCGTTTCCGATCAGCCGCAAGTCGTGGACGAAGCAGTGTCGGGCTTCACGCGCGCCCTGTTCGAGGCGATTGTCATTGTTCTTGCGATCAGTTTTATCAGCCTGGGCGTTCGCGCGGGTCTGGTTGTCGCGATCTCGATCCCGCTTGTGCTGGCGATCACGTTCCTCGTAATGGCCTATTCGGGCATTTCGCTGCAGCGTATTTCGCTCGGCGCGCTGATCATTGCGCTTGGCCTTCTCGTTGACGATGCGATGATTGCCGTCGAGATGATGGTCGCCCGGCTGGAGGCAGGAGACGATCTGAAAAAAGCTGCAACACATGTCTACACGTCTACGGCCTTCCCGATGCTCACGGGCACGCTCGTAACGGTCGCCGGCTTCATTCCCATAGGCTTGAACAACAGTGCCGCGGGCGAATTCACCTTCACGCTTTTCGTGGTGATTGCCGTCTCGCTCGTAGTTTCGTGGATCGTCGCTGTGTTGTTCACGCCACTTTTGGGCGTGAGCATCCTTCCGAAGACAATGAAGTCGCATCATGATCAGAAAGGCCGGCTGGCGAGAGCTTTTTCCTGGCTATTGACCCTTTCCATGCGGTGGCGCTGGATCACGATCGGCGCGACAGTCGTGGCCTTCGCGCTCTCCATCGGTGGAATGAGCCTGGTGCAGCAACAGTTCTTCCCGTCCTCGGACAGACCCGAACTGATCGTCGATTGGAATCTGCCGCACAACAGTTCGATCTCCGAGACGAACAGGCAGATGGCCAAGTTCGAGCAGGAGATGCTCGCGAACAACAAAGATATCGAGCACTGGACGAGTTATGTCGGACAAGGTGCTCCCCGCTTCATCCTGTCCTTTGATGTTCAGACGCCCGACGTGTCTTTCGGGCAGACCATTATCGTGACCAAGGGGCTTGATGTTCGCGACAAGGTCAAAAGCGAACTGCAGGATTATCTGACGAAAACCTTCCCCGGAACCGATGCGTTCGTAAAGCTCCTCGACATCGGGCCTCCGGTCGGCAAGCCTGTGCAATATCGCATTAGCGGGCCGGATATCCAGAAGGTTCGGGATATCGCGCAGCAATTTGCCGGCATCGTCGGCGAGCATCCGCTACTCTCCAACATGACCTTTGACTGGAATGAGCCGTCTCGTGTCGTGAAGGTCGATGTTCTGCAGGACAAAGCGCGGCAACTGGGCGTCTCGTCGCAAGACATTGCAACAACCCTTAACGGGATCGTGGAGGGATCGTCGGCCACGCAGATCAGGGACAACATCTATCTCATCGATGTGATCGGCAGGGCCCAAACCTCGGAGCGCGGCTCCATCGAGACACTGCAGAACCTTCAGCTGCCTGGCTCAAATGGCAAATCGGTACCGCTCTCGGCGGTTGCCAATTTCCGCTACGAGCTGGAGCAGCCGACGATCTGGCGTCGCACGCGCACGCCGACAATCACCATCAAGGCTGCCGTCGTCGGGCCGACACAGCCCGCGACCATCGTCAGC
Source organism: Rhizobium sullae (assembly GCF_025200715.1). Classification (NCBI taxonomy): domain Bacteria; kingdom Pseudomonadati; phylum Pseudomonadota; class Alphaproteobacteria; order Hyphomicrobiales; family Rhizobiaceae; genus Rhizobium; species Rhizobium sullae. The sequence continues at coordinate 2,666,283 of NZ_CP104144.1, read as the reverse complement.
GAACTACAACCCAAAGTCGACGCGTTCCGCAAGGGCCTTCCAGCCGGCTACAGCATCGCCAACGGTGGTTCCGTCGAGGAAAGCGCAAAGGCGCAAGGGCCGATCGCTGCGGTCGCGCCGCTGATGCTATTTGCCATGGCGACGATCCTCATGATCCAGTTGCAAAGCTTCAGCAGGCTGTTCCTGGTGTTCGCAGTGGCTCCGACGGCGCTTATCGGTGTGGTTGTAGCGTTGCTCTTCAGTAACGCGCCTATGGGATTTGTCGCAATCCTTGGTGTGCTTGCGCTGATAGGGATTCTGATCCGGAACTCTGTCATCCTGGTCGTGCAGATCGAACAGCTTCGGAGCGAAGGCGTAGCGCCATGGCGCGCCGTCGTCGAGGCGACTGAGCACCGGATGCGTCCGATCATGCTGACGGCGGCCGCCGCGACTCTCGCACTCATTCCAATCTCCCGGGAAGTCTTCTGGGGTCCCATGGCCTATGCCATGATGGGGGGCATCGTTGTCGGTACCGCACTGACGCTTCTTTTCCTTCCGGCACTCTATGTGGCGTGGTTCCGGATACCGAAGGAGGAGAATCTGGAGCAGCGGCAACCCGCACATCCCTAGCATTCGGGGCCACCCGTTTGCGGCCGCCCTCACTTGCGGACGGGTCTCGATGGAGCCTCAAGAGCTGCGCCCGCCCATCGGCGGATCCGGAAGTTACAAGTCGTTGTGGTTTCACGCCTCAGTCGGAAAAGGATTTTAGTGATCAGTTGGAGACGATGATGCTGGCAGACTGGCATCGATCGCAAGACGGTGTACAAATCTATCGAGCGGAGGCTGGAAGCAGTTGCGTCTCGATCAGGAGGCCAAGGAGCTCATCAAAGAATGCCGACCAAGTTCGAAGTTGCCTCCCCAATACCCTTTACCGCATGACGGACTTGCCGTCGGCATCGCATGATGCCCCAACGTTTCGGTTTTGGGGCGTAAGTTACAGTAACACCGAGTTAGCGCCTTTCGGCGCGACGCCTTTTCCCGATGCGAGACACACCGCCCTAACCTCCCCACACAGAGCATACGAGATGTTACGGGTGTCCGACGCCGAGCGCGCGTAGGCTCACGACGTCACGTCAAAACGCCGACCCCTTGCGGTCGGCAACCGAAGGAGCTCCTATGAAACGCATCATCTTCATTGCCGCCGCACTCGCGATCACCACCACCGTCGCCCATGCCGGAGACCCGATCATCGGCAACTGGAAGACTGAGCTCGGCGACACCGCCGCCATCGCTCCATGTGGCGCCGGCTACTGCATCACGTTGAAATCGGGCAAGCACGCGGGCAAGCAGATCGGCACTTTCAGCGGCAAGGATGGCAGCTATTCAGGCAAGATCACCGATCCCGATGCCAACAAGACGTACGACGGCTCGCTGACAGTCTCCGGCAGTGCGTTGAAGATGAAAGGCTGCGTCCTCAAGGTCGTCTGCGAATCGCAGACCTGGCCCCGTCTCTAAGGGAACCAACCTCACCCCCCTCTCGCACGAAACGAGGACAAGCAGATGAAACCTCTGTTACTCATGCTGAACGTTGCAACCGTCGTCGTAACCCTCGTCCTCGCGGTCGCACCGGTCTTGTCGGCGATTCCCGCCGAGGCCCGCCAGGCTGCCGCAGCCTGTGGCCGCCATGGTTGCGCGGCTGCCGCATGCGGCCCCCGAGGATGCGCTGCCGCTGCCGCCACCCGTCGGCCACGTGGTGTCGTGGTCCTCAGTCCAAACCGTTACTGGAGGCCTGGTGGAGCGATCGCAGCGGGTGCTGCCGTAGGCTTCCTCGCAGGCGCAGCCGCAGCGTCCGTCGCGGGGTCACCGCCGCAGTCAGGCTATTGCTGGTACTATACGAATAGTGCCCGCACGACAGGTTTCTGGGATGTCTGCCCGAACTGACCCAAAGGTCTCCGCTGCCCGAACCGGGGGTATGATAAGAGGTCCGCACGTCGCCGCGGACGTCTTATATTGTTTCAGCCTCAGGGAACCAGTTCGATCTCGCTTAACCGCCATTCCTTCGTGAAGAACGGCTCGAGCGGCCTGGTAAAGGCGCAGGAGCGTGAACCCGCCCTGCCTGGCATCTTCTGAATCCAGTTGCCGCGTTTCACGCCCTCCGGCTGCTCCGGACCGAAATAGATCGTCGTAGAGTCGTCCGCGTCGGCCGCGGCGGCGGGCGATGGGCAGGTTTGGCTGCCGGCACGCGGGTATCGCAACAACCTTGCGACGGAGAGGCGGACGAAACCCGCTTCTTCTATGCTGAATTATCTCGACGTTCGGCATGTCGTCGGGAATGAGGGCGGATAAGCGCGAGCGTGAACGGCGCCGTCAATTGGAAGACCTTCTTGATCCTTATCGGCGTTTCACCTTTCCAATCGGGGCCGACCACCAGTCGCCCGCCTCGGTCCCCGTGGCGCACGTGCCGATATAGCCGAAATTGTGGGTGTTGCCGTCGACCCACATGCCCCGATACACGTACCCACCACTGCGGTAGTGAATCGGATCAGCTCAACAATAACGTTCATGAAGGCTTGCTATGTTTCTGGACGGGGCCGCCTTGGTGGCGTAGGTTACACCGGGCACGCTAACTAAATCTGTGATTGCTGCGCCTGAGGGTGTGAGGGGGAGCGAGTTATGGACACCTCTGTGACAGACGCGTCCGGGGACGCGGAGCCGTTACCATGTCCGGACGAGATTCGCGCGCAACTCGCACGCATTATTTCCAGTCCGGAGTTTCCGAAAGCCGGGCGTGGCGCAGCGTTTCTAACCTTCGTTGTCGAGGAGGCACTGTCTGGCCGCGCACAGCGCCTGAAGGGCTATACCGTCGCGGTCGAGGTGTTCAAGCGCAGCGATGGCTTCACCCAGGACGATCCTGTCGTCCGCATCGAAGCGGGGCGCCTGCGGCGCACCCTCGAGCGCTACTATCTCGTCGCCGGACAGCGCGATCCCATCAAGATCGACATCCCAAAAGGCGGTTATGCTCCGTCTTTCGCATGGAACGATGCGGCGATCACGGACCGCAAGGAAGCCGCAGTCGAGAACCCCGGCAAGCGCCCTGGCCAAGGCTGGCTGCGGCCCCGGTTGCCGATCCTTGCTGGTCTCGTCGGTGTCGTCTGCACGGCGGCGCTCACGTATTGGGCAACCGACCGTTTCGTCGCCGGCGCGAGACAGTCCAACGTCACCGAGGCGCCTGACGAACCGACCCTGGTGATCGCACCCTTCGCCAATCTCGGTGATGGTCCGCAGGCCGAGCTATATACCGTGGGATTGACCGAGGAGTTGCTGACCGCACTGCCCCGGTTCAAGGAGATCAGAGTGTTCGGGCGCGAGACGTCGAAATCGCTGCCACCGGAAGTGCAGGCGTCGGAAGTGCGTGGGGGGCTCGGCGCTCGCTATCTGCTCGCTGGCGGCGTCAGGGTGTCAGGCCCGAGGGTTCGGGTGACTGCTCGGCTTGTCGACACATCGGACGGTGCGATCCTCTGGTCGCAGAACTACGATGACGATCTGACCACGCGAGAGCTGTTCACCATCCAGTCCGACGTCGCAAGCAAGGTCGCCACGGCCGTCGCCCAGCCTTACGGCATCATTGCGCAGGCCGTGACGGCCAATCCTCCCCCGGACGACCTTGGCGTCTACGACTGCACCCTTCGCTTCTACGCCTACCGCGCAGAACTCAGTCCGGAAACGCATCTGACGGCACGTGCTTGCCTGGAAAGCGCCGTCGCACGCTACCCGACCTATGCGACGGCATGGGCCATGCTGTCTATCGCCTATCTCGATGAAGACCGCTTCAGGTACAACCTGAAGCCTGGCCAGCCAGCGCCGATGGAACGGGCGCTGAGCGCTGCCCGTCGCGCGATCGACATCGAACCGCGTAACACGCGCGCGCTTCAATCTCTGATGATTGCCTTGTTCTTCAACCAGCAACTGACCGAAGCGCTCGAGGTCGGCGACGAGGCACTGGCGACCAATCCCAACGACACGGAACTGCTGGCAGAGTTCGGGACGCGGGTTGCCATGTGCGGGCAGTGGAGGCGGGGGGCGGATTTGCTTGATCGGGCGCTTGCACTGAACCCTGGTGGGGCCGGTTACTACAACGGGACACGCGCGCTTGCCGCCTATATGCTCAACGATCACGAAAAGGCGGTGAGCCTAATCCGGAAAGCCGACCTGCAGAAGTTCCCTCTGTTTCATGCCGTTGCAGCCGCAATCTATGCCGAGGCCGGCCTGATCGACGATGCGAAGCGCGAGGGAGAGGTCTTCATGACGATGCGTCCTGAGTACATCCGCGACGTCATCGAAGAGAACAGGAAGCGCAACATCCAGCCGAAGGACAATATCCGCATGATCGCCTCGCTTCGCAAGGCTGGCCTGCCCGTGCCGGGTGCAGTGGACGTCGAAGCCAGGCTCCTGGCGTCCCCCGCGTCAAACGGCTTCTGAGCCCTTTGGCCGCCTCGCCGTATGGACGGATTCCACGGGTTCCACTGCCCAGTGTATACCAGATGCTACGGCGTTTCGCTCTATCTGCTCGTAGAGTTTCGCCGATGACAGTCGTCAGTCGGCGATTGCCGCATGCCACGCAACGAGAGGCATAGGCCGGAGAAGAGGTGGCCAAGATCCTGCTCAAGGCGATGTCCGACTATCTCGCCTCGCAGCAGGCGATTTCATTTGCCCTATGACACCAATCTCGAAGTCGTCACCAAGGATCACCGGAAGCTGCTGCTGGCCGGTTCCGGCAAGATCGAGTTGGGACGGCCGGATAAGTTGCGTGCGACACGAATGGGCGGCTTCGCCAAAGTCGAGATGGTCTTCGACGGCGAGACCGTGGCGCTGTTCGGCAAGGACGCTAATCTCTACACGCAGGTCGAGGTCCCCGGCACAGGTTTTTCTGTTGCTCACATCAGCTTTTGCCGTTCCGCCCTGCGCTGCAGCCACTGGATGGTGGCGAGGAACAGTGTCGAAAACAGGATCAGCAGCGTCGCAACGGCAGCAATGGTGGGGCTGAGAGTCTCGCGCACGCCGCTCCACATCTGACGGGGGAGGGTGCGTTCCTCGGAGCCGGCGATGAAGAGCGCAATCACCACCTCATCGAAGGACGTGACGAAGGCAAACAGTGCCCCTGACACGACACCCGGCGCGATGATCGGCAGCATGATGCGCAGCACCGCTTCAACCGGCGTCGCGCCGAGGCTCGCGGCGGCGCGCATCAGATTGTGATCGAAACTGGCGAGCGTTGCCGTCACGGTGATGACGACAAAGGGTGCTCCGATTGCGGTATGGGCAAAGACCAAACCGGTCAGGCTGTTAAGTAGACCGACCGCAGCAAAGGCATAGTAGATGCCGACCGCCGAGACGATGACGGGAACGATCATCGGCGAAATCAGGATGGCGGTCAGCGTCGCGCGAAAGGGGCAGTCCGGCCGGCTGAGGCCAATGGCCGCCAGCGTGCCGAGCGCGGTTGACAACAGCGTCGCGCAGACAGCGACGATGATGCTGTTTTTCAGGGCCAGTTGCCACACGTCGGAGGAAAAGAACTCCTCGTACCAGCGCAGCGACAGGCCGGGCATCGGATAGGTGAAGAAGGGTTCCGCGTTGAAGGACAACGGCACGATCGCGATGATCGGTGCGATCAGGAAGAGGACCACGGCACCGCCGGCAAGCCAAAGCAATACCGGGAAGAGGCGGGTGAAAGAGAGCGAGTGGTTCATCAGCCTATCCTCAGACGGTCGATACCGACGACGCGGTTGTAGATGGCGTAAAGGATGAGCACCGCGACGAGGAGAATGGCGCTGAGTGCTGCGGCCATGCCCCAATTGGTCACCTGGTTGGAGTAGTAGGCGATGTAATAGCTGACCATCTGGTCGCGCGGGCCGCCGACGAGCGCCGGGGTGATGTAATAGCCGAGCGCCAGGATGAAGACGAGCAACCCGCCGGCGCTGACGCCCGGCATGCTCATCGGCAGATAAATCCGCCAGAAGGCCGATAGTGGCGGCGCACCGAGCGATGAGGCAGCGCGCAGATAGACCGGCGGAATGCTTTTCATGACACTGTAGATCGGCAGCACCATGAAAGGCAGGAGGATATGGGTCATAGCGATCAGCACGCCGATGCGGTTGTAGATCAGCTCCAGCGGCTGCGATGGATTGATGATGCCGAGCCAGGCAAGAGCGGAGTTGACCACGCCGCGGCTCTGCAGCAGCACGACCCAGGCGCTGGTGCGCACCAAAAGGGACGTCCAGAAGGGCAGGAGCACGAGGATCAACAGAGTATTGGCGACAGCCCCTTTCGAGCGGGCGATCAGCGCTGCCAGCGGATAGCCGAGCAGCAGGCAGAGCAATGTCACGGAGGCGCTGACGGCGAAGGTGCGCAGGAGCACGTCGACATGCACGGCGTTTTCGGGGGCGATACCGGCAATCGCGCCGGCCTCGTTGCGGCTCATGTCGAGGGCTGCGAGCAGGTAGAAATCGGTCAGCTCCGGAATCGCCTGCTTCAAGATCAGCCAGTAGCGTGGTGTGCCCCATTGCTCATCGATGGCGATGAAGGCGTCCTTGTAGGGCGCCTCGGCATTGCGGATCGTACGTGCCGTCTTCAGCAGCATCGAGCGCATGCCGGTTTCGTAATAGTTGAGTCGTTTGGCGACCTCGGCCACATCGTCGCGCGGCGATGCCTTCAGGTCGGCGGCGAAGGCGGCATAGATCGTCTCGTCAGGTACGGCCTCGAGATTCCAGGAGGCAAGTGCGGCTACGGTGCTCGGCAGCGTCCGCGCCACGTCGCTGTTGTCGACGCTTCGCGTCAGAAGCATGCCGATCGGCAGGACAAAGATCGTCAGCAAAAAAAGCATCAGCGGTGCGACCAACAGCAGCGCTCTCAGTTGGCCCTTGCGCCGCAGACCACGCAGCCGGCGGGTGAGGGTGGCCGTGTCGACTGCATTCCGGACGACTTCATCTGTGAGCGTGATCGCCATGGCAAGCGCCTTCATTTGTGAAGAAGAAGGCGGGCAGGCCCGGGAGGAGAGGCCTGCCCGAAGAGAGGATTACTGCGCCAGCCACTTGTTGAAGCGCTCGGTCAGCTCCTCGTCATGATCGGCCCAGAACTCCGCAGAAACCACGAAAGCAGTCTTGGTGTTTTCCGGAGCTGTCGGAAGGTCAGGCAGGATGTCGGCCGGAACCTTGGCAATCGCGGCCTTCAGCGTCGGGCCATAGGAGATGTACTGTGACTGCCGGGCCATAACGTCCGGGTTCATCGTATAGGCGATGAACTTATCGGCCGTCTCCTTGTGCTGCGAACCCTTCGGCTGAGCCCAGAGGTTGAAGTCCATGCCCTGGCCGTCCCAGACAATCTTGAAATCCTTGCCGCTGTTCTTGACGGCATCGTAGATGCGGCCGTTCCAAGCGGTCGTCATCAGCACTTCGCCGTCGGCCAGAAGCTGGGGCGGCTGCGCGCCGGCCGTCCACCAGACTTTCACGTCCTTCTTGATCGTGTCGAGTTTCTTGAAGGCGCGATCGACGCCTTCCGGCGTGCCGAGTACGTCGTAGACTTCGGCGGGCGCGACACCGTCGGCGATCAGCGCGAACTCGAGCGTCGTCTTCGGCGCCTTGCGCAGCGCACGGGGTCCGGGGAATTTCTGCGTGTCGAACAGGTCGGCCATGGTCGTCGGGCCGCCATTTGGGAATTTTGCGGCGTCATAAGCGTAGATCGTGCCGAAAACGATCGTCGCTGCGGCACAATCCATAGCAGCGCCTTCGATGAAGGCTTCCTTGCCGCCGAGCTTGGAGTAGTCGATTTCGTCGAGCCATCCTTCATCGCAACCCTGCAAGGCATGCCCCGGCTCGACATCGACGACATCCCAGGTGACCTGGCCGGTTTCGACCATACCCTTCAACTTGGCGGTCGAGCCATCCCATTCGTCCTGGAGAATCTTGTCTCCGGTTTCCTTGGAGAAGGGCGTAAAGAAAGCCTGCTCCTGGCTTTTGGTGTAGGCGCCGCCCCAGGACGTGACCGTCAACGTCTCCTCTGCGAGTGCGGGTGCGATCATGGCGAGGGAAAGCACGGATGTTTGAAGCAAAAGCGATATGCGGTTCATTTTCAGTTCCCCTGTTCTGGTTGAATTCAGTCAGTCGCGACGGACGTTGTGCTTAGGATAGAGCCAATGCCCGGCAGTCCTCCGGCGCCCAGCCGATGCCAATCTCGGCGCCCGATGCCTGAAAGCTGTGTGCCTGCGTTGCGGGCACCTTCACCCGCACGTCGTCGCAGCCGCAGGCCCGGACGCGCAGCCGCAGGTGGTCGCCGTGATAGATCAGTTCATCGATCTTGGCCGTGAAACAGTTTGGACTTCCGAGTGCAGGCGATAGTGTGATGCGTTCGGGCCGCAGCACCAGCGTCGTTCGGGCTCCCTGCTTCAGCCCCTCGCCGGCCAGTGCTGCGATAACCGAGCCGTCGGTCGTTCTGATCCGGCAATTCTGTCCGGAAAGCTCGACCACTTCGCCGGCAATCGCATTGTTCTCGCCGATGAAGGTGGCGACGAACGGGTTGGCCGGTGTTTCGTACAGAGCATGCGGTGAGGCGACCTGTTGCAACGTGCCGTCATTGAAGACACCAACGCGGTCGGACATGGTCAGCGCTTCGCTCTGGTCGTGTGTTACATAGACGACATTGATGCCGAGCCGGCCGTGCAGATGCTTGATTTCCAGTTGCATATGCTCGCGCAGTTGTTTGTCGAGAGCGCCAAGCGGCTCATCCATCAGTACAAGCTGCGGCTCGAACACCAGCGCGCGGGCCAGCGCAATGCGTTGCTGTTGGCCGCCGGAAAGCTGGTTGGGCCGCCGCGTCTCAAAACTTGCCATGCGAACCATATCCAGCGCGCGGCGGACGCGCTCTGTTAGTTCTGCCTTGCCAAGCCGCCGCATTTTCAAGGGGAACGCCACGTTTTCGCCGACGGTCATGTGCGGGAAGAGGGCATAGTTCTGGAAGACGACGCCGATATTGCGGCGGTGCGGCGGCACGCTGTCGATGCGATTGCCGTCGAGTGTGATGGTGCCGTGGGTCGGCGCCTCGAACCCGGCAAGCATCATCAGGGTCGTTGTCTTGCCGGAGCCGGAAGGTCCGAGCAGGGTGAGAAACTCGCCCTGCGCAACATGCAAATCGAGCCCGCGCACGACGTAGCTCTTGCCGTCATAGGATTTGCGCACGCCCTCGAAGGCGATGAAACGCTCGGTCATGAGATATTCTCCAGTCACCGGCCGGGTTTGTTGCCGTTTGTCTCGGTGTTTGTTCGATATTGTCTCGCTCATAGTTGTTTTGTCAAGCCACACAAATAATTTTGTACGGCGAGCGAGTATCCTCTCGAAATTTGCTGCAAAAAGTGGTAACAGCGAGGAAATAACGTGAAACACACGAAAGAATGCATTCGCTTGGTCTGGCGGATGGCCTCAGATGCGGAAGTTTGTATGACACGGATATCGGATAAAAACCATACAAAGAGCGCTGATCCGAAGCGACAGCCACGCAGGCCGGCCTATCTGGAGCTTGCCAGCGAGATCGAGGCCAAGATCCGCTCCGGTGAGCTTTCGCCCGGAAGCCAGTTGCCGCCCCAACGTGACCTCGCGAAGGAGCGCTCGGTCAATGTCTCGACCGTGACCAAGGCCTATCGCGAGCTGCAGAACCTTAACCTGGTCGTCGGCAGCACGCGTCGCGGCACGATCGTGATGACGGAAGGTGCGATGCCGCGCGTCGACCGCGCGACGACGCCTGCCGGTATCATCGACCTCACCGTGAACCGCCCGGCGGTCGATGATTTCCAGAAACGGCTGGCTGAAACACTGCCTAAGCTTTCCGCCGATCCCCGCTTCAGGGAACTACAGGAGTATCAGCCACCGGAAGGGGCCGCCTGGGCACGCGCCGCTGGCCGGCGCTGGATCGCGCTCAACGGCTTCGAACCCTCCGCCAATGATATTGTCGTCACCAGCGGTGCGCAGCACGCGCTATTGGCGGCAATCAGTAGCCTGATTGAGCCGGGCGACGTGATCGTCTCGGACCGGCTCACCTATTATGGCCTGAAGGCGCTCGCACAGATGTTCCGTTTCCGGATCGTCGGTATCAGCAGCGACGATGAGGGCATGTCCGCGGTCGAACTCGCCGAAGTTTGCCGCCGGGAAACGGTTCGGGCGGTATTCACCGTTCCCTCGATGCACAATCCAAGCGTCGTGACGATGAGCGAGGCGCGGCGTCGCGAACTTGTCGCCGTCGCTGAGCGCCACGATGTGGCGATCATCGAGGACGATGTCTATGGACCGATGCTTGGCGCGCGCGCGCCGGCTCTCGCCACGCTTGCGCCGGAGCGGACCTACCATATCTCGGCCCTGTCCAAGGCCCTGGCGCCGGGCTTGCGCATCGGCTATCTGACCTGCCCGCCGGGCCTTGCGCAGGTGACCGCGGAAGCGGTGCGCACCACCGCCTGGATGCCGGCGCCGTTGCCGCTCCTGATTGCAAGCCGATGGTTGGAGGATGGCACCGCCAATGCCATTCTGAAGGCCCAGCTTGCCGAACTGTCGCCACGCCACGCGCTTGCGACGACCATCCTTTCGGGCCAGTCATTTGCATCGGACCCGCGCTGCATGTTCATCTGGCTACGATTGCCAGCACCCTGGCGGGCGGAGGATTTCACCGCCAACCTGCGGGCCCACGGCGTCGCCGTCATGCCCGCCGCGGCCTTTGCCTGTGACAGGCAGCCGGTCGAGCATGCCGTCCGCGTCAATATCGGTTGTGCCTCCTCGCGGGAGGAACTGGCGACGGCGCTGCGCATCATCGCCTCCACGCTCGCCGATCGCCCCCGCGCGCTGATCGGGCATGTCTGATGCAGGAGCCGGGCGCGATAGGTTTGGGATTGCTGCCCTTGCCCGAAACTGAACGACGGCATGTGCTGGTGATCGGCGCTGGTCTTGTCGGCCTCAGTTCAGCGCTATGGCTGCAGAAGGCTGGCCATCGTGTCACGCTCGTCGACCGTGAACCACCGCTTGGCAACGCATCCTTTGAACAGGCCTGTTCCTACGGCAATGCCTGTACGGTCGCGCCCCACAGCGTCGTGCCCGTGGCGACGCCTGGCGTTGCTTGGCGCGTCCCTGGGATGCTTCTGAACCCGCTTGGCCCGCTGGCCATCGTCTGGCGCTACCTGCCGCATCTGTCGCCTTGGCTGCGTGCATTTCTGGCATCAAGCGGCACGGCCGAAGTCGAGCGGATCGCAACTGTGCTTTCTAACCTCCTTGCGCAATCGGATGCCGCATGGCGCCCGCTTATCGACGAGTCAGGCGCGCAAGCGCTGGAGCGACGTGACGGTTGCCTCTATCTTTATAAGACAGAGGCGCAGTTTCAGGCAGCGGAAGCGGAAGCCAGCTTTCGCGAGCGGCATGGCGTCGCTCTAGATCGGTTGGACAAGGCAGCAATTCGTGACCTGGAACCCAATCTCGCTCCTCTTTACCAACGCGGCGTCCTGTTTCGCGACGCCTATACGTTTTCAAGCCCCAGACTGTTGGCGTTTGCACTTGCTGAGGCGATAGTCAGGCGGGGCGGTACGTTTGTTGGCGGCGAAGCCAGCGGGCTTGAGGCGACAGAGACGGGTATCCGCGTTTGGGTTGCTGGCGGTGAATTACATGCCGCTCATGCTGTGGTTGCCGGCGGTGCCTGGTCGCGCGCACTTGCCAGGAAGATAGGCGATGATGTTCTGCTCGATACAGAACGAGGTTATCACGTTCTGTTTCCTGCTGCGGGGGCTCTCCTGAAACGCCCGGTCTGCTACCCGGAACACGGTTTTTACATGACGCCGATGGCCGATGGGTTGCGCGCAGCCGGCACGGTGGAGCTTGGAGGTCTTAAAGCGCCGCCCAATCGCGGCCGCACGGCGATGATCCGCAACGGGGTGCAAACCCTTTTGCCGGCGGCTGGCGAAGGCACGAGGGAATGGCTCGGCTTTCGTCCGTCCATGCCGGATTCCCTGCCGGTTGTCGGCAATTCGCCGACATCGCCGAATATGACCTATGCGTTCGGGCATGGCCATCTGGGGCTGACGCTCGCAGGCATCACTGGCCTGCTGGTGGTCGATCTTATCTCGAAAAGGAAGCCAGCAATAGATCTCAGCCCATTGCGCCCGGATCGGTTTAGCCGTTTTGGCGGACGGAGGTAACGCGCGCCCTGCAATCCTCTTTGCCAAAGCGACCGAGGTGTTTCGCTAGGTTCAATCTACAGGTCGGTGCCACATGGCCTGTTTGAGGTGCTGCTGATCCGCATGGGTCCGGAAGGACTCGCCGATTTCATGAAGGTTCTTTCCACCCCGGCTTATCCGGTCCTGGGGGGTGGAACTGGTCAAGCGACCCGCGTCTTGGGAGCCCGGCTGCGTTGCAGGCGATGAGAACCTTGTCCTTATCGATGGCCTGACCAGTTCCCTTCCCAAAAGCCGGCCTATGCTGCGTAGGCTTCTGTATCGTTAGCCCGGAACATCTGGGCCAGATTGAGAAAGCAGATCATCCCGTTCTCTTGCGTAATGATTCCGTCGGAGAAGCCACGATCGAACGAAGTGACGACTTCAGGGATTGCCTGAATCTGGCTCGCCTTGACCGTCAGAATGTCGGAGACTTGGTCAACCAGCAAGCCGACGATCATCGTGTGGATCTCAGCGACAATAATCGCGCTCCGCTCGTTCGGGGCGGTCGGCATCATTTCAAGTTTGGTCGCCAGATCGATGATCGGGATCACGACGCCGCGCAGGTTCATCACTCCAAGCATTTCACGGGGGGAGCGGGGAACCGGAGTGGAGGGTGACCAGCCGCGAATCTCGCGGATGATCTTGGTCAGAACGCAGAACTCCTGACCTTGAAGCCGGAAGGCGATTATTTCCATCTGCTTGTTATCGAGACTGATCGAAGGCTCCATCTGCGACATCAAAACTCATCCCAGCTGTCGCCGCCCTTGAGCGCCGCGTTGCCGTTGAATGCCTGGGCTACTTTGGCCGTCATCCGGCGAGCTGGCGATACCACAGGGCGCGAATGCTGGTTAACCGCAGCCGGCGCGGCACGATGTGTCGTCGCCCCTGTCCCGATATTGAATTGTTCCAGGAGCCCAAACAGCTGCTCTGCTTCCCTGGCGAGGCTGTGGGCGGCCGCGGTCGTTTCCTCGACCATGGCCGCATTCTGCTGTGTGCCCTGATCCATCGTGTTGACGGCCGTGTTGATTTCTTTGAGGCCCGTTGCCTGTTCCTTGGAGGCTTCGACGATGGCGCCGACGTTGCCATCCACCTGCACGACTTGTGTTACGATTTCCTGCAATGCCTTGCCGGTATTGCCGACCAATGCGACCCCGCTTTTTACATGCTCATTCGATGTATTGATCAGCTCCTTAATCTCTTTTGCCGCCTTGGCGGAACGCTGGGCAAGCTCGCGAACTTCTTGTGCGACGACAGCAAAGCCTTTGCCGGCGTCGCCTGCACGGGCTGCCTCAACACCGGCGTTGAGCGCCAGAAGATTGGTCTGAAAAGCGATCTCATCGATAACGCCGATGATGTTGGCAATTTCGCCTGCCGATCTCTCGATCTTGCCCATGGCTTCGACCGCTTGACCGACGACGTTGCCCGAGTGCTCGGCATTTTCCTTTGTCTTGCGCACGAGCTGGCCGGCTTCCTGGGCTCGGTGGCTGGAGTCGGTTACCGTCGTTGTGATTTCCTCAAGCGCCGCAGCGGTCTCCTCAACGGAAGCGGCCTGTTGCTCGGTGCGTTTGGAGAGATCGTTGGAGGCGGATTGGATCTGTTGCGATGCAGCGGCAATGGCGCCGGCGTTCTGGGAGACCGTCTGCAGTGTGACACGAAGCTTGGAAGAAGCCTCGTTGAAGTCTACTCTCAACTTCTCCAGCGAAGGCAGGAAAGGTGTGGCGAGGGTCTGCATCAGGTCGCCTTCCGACAGAGCCTTCAGGGAACTTGCGAGTTGGTCGACGTTGCCCACGCGTGTGGTGACGTCGGTCGCGAACTTCACGACCTTGAAGACCTTGCCGTTCATGTCGAAGATGGGGTTGTAGGAAGCCTGGATATAGGCCCTTTTACCACCTTTTCCGATGCGCATGAATTCGTCCGCAATGAATTCACCACCAGCAAGCCTTGCCCAAAAGCGCCTATACTCTTCGCTGTTTGCGAAGCTTGGCTCACAGAACATCGAATGATGCTTGCCCAGGACCTCTGACGGTTGATAGCCCAGCGTCTGAAGGAAGTTCTCGTTCGCGTTGAGAATATCGCCTTTCGGCGTGAACTCGATGACCGCCTGCGCACGCGAAATCGCGTCGAGCTTGCCGGCATCTTCAGCACTCTTCAGTTTTTGTTCGGTGATGTCGGTCGCGAATTTGATGACCTTATAGGGCTTTCCACCGCTGAACACCGGATTGTAGGAGGCCTCGATCCAGACCTCCCTGCCGCCCTTGCCAATCCGCTTGTACTGGCGACGGTCGAATTCTCCACGCGCGAGCTTTGCCCAGAAATCCTTGTAGTCAGAGGTGTCGGCTTCCGCCGGATCGACAAAAAGGCGGTGGTGCTGGCCAAGGATTTCGGACCGCTGATAACCAAGCGCCCGACAGAAGTTCTCGTTCGCGGTGATGATCGTGCCGTCTAGTTTGAACTCGATGATCGCCTGAGACTTGCTCATCGCTTCGAGAATGGCCTTTGCGTCAGCGCCGGCGCCAAATCCTAACATTTATTCCCCCAAAGCCTGTGGTTGGACGGGCAAGCGAGGTTCACGCGGCAAGCCACGAGCGACCATCATTCTTGATAGTACCAATTCTCCGATGAAGGAGTTTAAGATATGTGAATATTCGAATGATAGTGCTCGAATTTCGCACAAATCCAGTAATTCTTGCTCACTATCAAGTTGACGACAATCATAAAGCGCAGTGGGTCAAGTTTTACTCAACCTGATATACTTACGGGCGCAAAAACAGGGTGAGTTGGATTACAGCTGGAGCTCAAGGAAACGAACGCCGAATTAGCCATGTGAAAGGGGCAAGGGCTACGAGCTTCTGCCGCGAAGGAAGGTCCTCCGTAAAAAGATGGTTAATCAAGCATTTAGAGGGCCACGACGCCGGCTGCGCGGTATAGAGATAGTACATGGGGCAAACTAGCTGGCGAGGCCGGATTTCGATCGGCTGCAGTTTCTGCATCAGCAGAAGACAACGCGCGCTGCTTGAACTGGCGATCGGTGAGCGTGTGATGTTCGAAGACAATGACGGCCGGACGCAGGCAGGAATCGTGATCCGTAGAAACCGCAATACGGTCACGGTGCACGGCGACACCGCCCGCCAATGGAATGTCTCACCGCAGCTGTTGCGAAAAGAAAAGCGTGCTGGGGAATTGCAGGGCGGCAAGCTCGTGCCATTTCCGAGAAAGGTCTAAACTCCGGCCGGAGTAATGACGAACCCGACAGAGGCGGTATTGGCTTGCCGGGGTCCCAGCCGAGCCGATCGCCGAGATGGTGGTAACACGAGATGCCGAGCTCTTGGGATGTCTTCATCAGACCGAGCGATGACATCGCGGGCGATGCCACCGTCAAGGCTTATGGTGTCGCCGGAGATCTTCCTCCGGATGACGTAAGCCCGCAGGTCGTTTCGCAGCGTTGAATATCCGGTCGAACCTGCGCCGAAATCCGCTGATGAATACGGTTAAGACTCTTGTTTCCTGACCTTCAGCGTCTTGCAAAAAGCGCCAGACGAGATCACGAATCGCCGCGGCCTGCAGTTTCTGTTTCGGTGTCGCCGGCATCGATTTCTGGTGCAGGCGTTCTGCATGGATCCAGCACAAGTGCCTTCACGGCGCATTTCAATCCAAAGGTTGCGCTCGCCGCAGTCGAGTTGGCGCGCAAGCTGGGCTTTTCGCCCTTTCTCGCGCTGCCCCACACCAACGGCAAGGTCTTGCGCGTCCACGGTTGTCTCGCCCCTTCGGACCGGCGGCAACGCAAACCGCGCGCAACCTCGATGGCTTTGCTAAGCCAGGCGCCAGCCTTTTTGGCTTTCTCTTGGGTCGCCTCCACCCGCGCTATAGCAACCTTCGCCGATCAAAGAAATGGAGAGGACCATGCCGGTCTGGCACAGTCCCTTCTGGATCAAGATGGTTTGGCATCGAGCGCGTGCAGGATGCCGCGCAGTTCCGCCAGTCCGCGCATGCGGCCGATCACCGGATAGCCCGGCGTGACGGTTTTGTTGAGATCGTCGAGCATACGGTGACCGTGGTCGGAACGGAAGACGATTTCGTCTTTCGGGCTGCGCTTGCGGTCCTCAGTCACGAGTTCCTTGAGAACAGCGACCATATCGACGTCGCCCTCCAGATGGGCGCTCTCATGGAATGAGCGGCCATCGCCTTCGCGCTTGGTGGCGCGCAGATGCGCGAAGTAGATGCGTGAGGCAAAGCGGCGGGCGATCGCCGGCAGGTCGTTGTCGGCGCGCACCCCGAGGCTGCCGGTGCAGTAGCACATGCCGTTTGCTTCTGATGGTACAGCCTCGAAGAGAGCGGCATAGTCCTCAGCTGTCGAGGCAATGCGCGGCAGCCCGAAGAGCGAACGCGGTGGATCGTCCGGATGCAGCGTGAGCTTGACGCCGCGCGCTGCGGCGGCAGGTATGACGGCCTGCAGGAACTCAATGAGGTTCTGGCGGAGCTTAGCGGCGTCGATGCCGGCGTAAGCGGCAAGCTTTTCGCGGAAGCCGGGGATGGTCAGAGGCTCGGTGGTCGAGCCCGGCAGTGCCGAGGTTATGATGCGGGTGATCTCAGCCATCTCCGCTTCCGGCATCGTCTCATAGAGTTTTCGGGCGCGTTCCTGATCCTCCGCCGAATACTCCGTATCGGCGCCTTGACGTTGCAGCACGAAGAGGTCGAAGGCAGCAAAGCGTTCGTGGTCGAAGCGCATGGCGGTTGCGCCTGTCGATATTTCGTAATCGAGTTCGGTGCGTGTCCAGTCGACCACCGGCATGAAATTGTAGCAGATGATTGAGATGCCGCAGGCGGCGACCGCCTCCAGGCTGGCAATCCATGCGTCGATTTCGGCCTTTGCCTGGCCGCCCTTGCGCTTGACCGCATCGGGGATCGGAATGCTCTCTACGACAGACCATGTGAGGGGCGAACGGCCTGGCGGCGTATTCTCGATCATGGATTTGCGGTCGCCGACTTCGCGTTCCGTCCAGGCGCGGCCGATCGGCACCTGATGCAGCGAGGACACGATGTTCGTTGCGCCCGTCTGGCGCACCTCATCGAGAGTGACGGGCGCCTCGGGCCCAAACCATCTCCAACCTTGCCGCATCTGTTTCCTCCTTGTTTGTCTCGTTGCTTATGGGCTGCTTCAGCAGAAATAATCGGGATAGCGCGTGCGAAGCTCGGCGACGTCCGGGATGACGGCGCTCAGGTGGTGAAGCATGGCGTCGCGGGCGGCTTCCGCATCATGGGCTGCGATCGCATCGCGGATAGCGATGTGTTCGGGAACCACATTGTCCATGCGGCCCAAGGCCGGAAGCGTCAGCCGCCGCGCCCGATCGATCTGCACCTTGACTGTCTTCAGGATGGTCCAGATACCAGGGTAGCCCGCGATCTGGGTCAGCGCCTGGTGAAAGACCTCGTCTTCTTCATGGAAGCTGGACGCGTCGCCAACGACGGTAAGCGCCTTCTGTCGTGCGATGATGGCATCGAGCCGGGCGATGTCGTGCAGTTGGGCAATTCTGGCAGCCCTCTCGACGGTCGTGCTCTCAAGCGCCTTGCGAACGACGACGGCTTCGGGAATCGCTGATACGGGGATGCGTGAAACAACGGTACCTGACTGCGGATAGATATCCACAAGCCCACCTTCCGAAAGACGAAGCAGCGCTTCGCGCACAGGCGTGCGACTGACGCCGAATTCGTCAGCTATACGCTTTTCCTGAAGCGCCATTCCTGGCGGCATGCGCAGCGAAACGATGTCGGCATAAAGCCCTTCGAAAATCGCATCCGCCGCCGTCACACGGCGCAGCTTCGCTGGTCTTTCCGAAAGAGCCGGAAAGTCTATGGCTTCGAAGCTGGATGCCTGCCGCATGGCATTGCCTGAACATGATGTCGTTGTGCATACTAGTATATCAATTCAATTCTGTTGCCAAGGCGACCGAAGAAGAGGGGTGCAAAACAGCAACCGGTGCATTGATCTTCGCTCAGGCGGTCTGACCGCTGACGCGCATGATGCCGACCGTTACGAACCACAACACGATGCCAAGGCCGAGAAGGAAGGCAGCGATCAGGTACTGAACCGGATCCCGGCCGGTCCATGGTCCGGCAAGGAAGATGCAGGTGATTGAGCCCAGCACCGGTGCGATCACAGGTGCTTTGAAATGCGCGTGTCCGACGCTGTCTCGGCGAAGCACCAGCACCGCAATATTGACCGCCGCAAAGACGCAGAGAAGCAGCAGAGCCGTGGTGCCGCCGAGCGCCGGAACGCCACCCGCGAACATGATCAGCGCGACGGCAAGCAGCGTGGTGAAGCCGATTGCCACATACGGCGTCCTTCTGGCGGCGTGGACCTTCCCGAGCATTTCCGGCAGAACCTGTTCGCGACTCATGCCGTAAATCAGGCGGCTTGCCATCATCATGTTGATGAGAGCGGAATTCGCGACAGCGAACATCGTGATGATACCGAAAATGCCGATCGGGAAATTCGGCGCACCAGCCTGCACGACCTTCAAGAGCGGTGTTTCGCCTTCGCCAAGTTCGGCAGCGGACACCAAGGTGATCGCCGATATGGCGACGAGGACATAGATGCCGCCGGTGATGACGAGGCCACCCAGAAGCACCTTCGGGAATATCCGGCTCGGTGCCTTGCATTCCTCGGCCATGTTGACCGAATCTTCGAACCCCACCATGGCGAAGAAGGCGAGCGTGGTCGCCGCGATGACCGACCAGAGAACGCCGCGATCGCCGCTCGGCTGGAAGGTCCAGACTCGGGAAACGTCGCCTTGTCCGCCGGCGATTGCCCAAAAGCCGATGCCGATAATGATCAAAAGGCCGGTGAGTTCGACCGTTGTCAGCAGCACGTTGAGCTTGACGCTCTCACCGACGCCGCGGAAATTGACTGCCGCGACAAGCGAGATGAAGGCAATGGCGATGAAGGTCACGCCATAGCCGCCGAAATCGAAGCCGAAGGCTGTCGAGAAGTTGGCCGCAAAGGCACGGGAGGCCGTCGACGCGGACGTTATGCCCGAGGACATCACGGCGAAGGCGACGAGGAAGGTGAGGAAGTGGATGCCGAAAGCCTTGTGCGTATAAAGTGCCGCACCGGCGGCGCGCGGATATTTCGTCACCAGTTCGAGGTAGCTCAAGGCGGTCAGCAGCGCGACGGCGAACGCAACCAGGAACGGCAGCCAGACGACACCGCCCACCTCTTTGGCGACTTGTCCGGTCAACGCATAAATGCCCGTTCCAAGAATGTCACCGACGATGAAAAGCAAGAGCAGACCGGGTCCCATGACCCGCTTTAATTCCGGCTGCTCTGGCAGCGTCTCCAACGGTATCCCGCTCATGCGCCCTCCTTTTAGCTGTACAGCCCTGACTGCATTCAAGCGTCAGGCTCTGCCTTGTTGGCAACTACAGCGGAAATTAAGGGAGAAAAGCGGTATGTTGAGCGTTGGAGTTTGCCGCGAGGCTGGCTTAGCGGCTGGCGGCACAAGCCCGGCTGCTGAAGGTGATGCCTACGGCTCCGCCGGCAATGACCTATTTCGGCGATGCGATAGTCGCAAGGCTGGCTCGCCCCCCAGCCACGCTGCATCATGATAATGAAGAAACTCCGGTGCGGCCGCGCACCAGCGGTAGCACAACCGACTGTCATGACCCAGGAAAGTTCCGCCCACCGATCATCCTTTCAGGAAAACAAGTCGTTCATCAATGCGGCCTGGCGTAATTTCGTGGATCTCGGCGCTCACCACACGCGCTGCCACAAAAGGATCTTCCTGGACCAAAGCTTCAAGGCTTTTCCGATCAATATTATGGGCGAGGAGTGCCCCGCCCGCGTTCGGGTGGAGGCTGCCTGAAAGAAGAAAAGTGCCGCTGTCGAAGCCTCCTTTGATCCAGGCATTATGTCCCTCAAGGAATTGGGCGGCCTGCATCTTGTTGGACGAAAACCTGAGAAATACGATAAACATGAACTGTTCCGTTTTTTGAGCTGTGATGGAGTGGAAGAGAGGCGTCCCCGCGTTATGACAGCATTGGACACGTTTGTTCGGCCTCTTCTCGGTGAGTTAGGAGCCCTCGGCCGCAATATCCTTCAGCCAGTCCTTCATCTGATCAACCTCGCGCTGAACGAAGTCTGGATTCTGGAAGGCATTGAAAAGGGTCGCAGCACCCTGGCTGCGGGAGAGAAGATGCATGGCAAGCGCATCCGCATCGGCTTCTCGGCCGAGTGCGACGAACTGACGGCGAAGCCACGTCCGGAACAGCATGAACAACCTGCTGGCGTCTGCCTGCGCTACATGGCTCAGCTTCGCCAACTCGCTCGTTAGCGTTCCGATCGGGCATCCATATAGCTTGATCTTATCCCCATTCACGATCAGGATGTCGATGAAGCTGGTGATCCGCTCTACCGGTGTCTTGCCCTCCATCTCCCATCGCTCCAGCATCGCCTTGCGATCAGCCAGGCGTTTCTCGATCACCGCTTCTAGAATGTCGTCCTTCGTCTTGAAATGGTAATAGAAGTTGCCGCGTGAAATCTTCGCGAGCTCGGCGATGTCTGCAAAGGATGTGTGATCAAATCCCTTGCGGTAGAAAAGATCGTCGGCTACGCGGATAATTTCCTCGCGTGTCGCCCGATTTCCCATCGTAGTGCTTCCTTCTTGGTCTTCCGGTGCCTTTCGGCGGCCATGAATATTCCTCAAAGAGGCGTAGGTCACTTGTCCTATTCTATTAGGTCATTTGTCCTAACTCCGTCAAGCCCCTAATGAAGCCAGCCCGAAACAAGCAAAGGAGAGAAAAATCCTAATCTTCGCAACAAAATCACCGGCTCTGAAAGCTCACGATGATTTCTGTCGCAAAACTCAATCGCAAGTTCGAAGTTATGCGATCGATTCTTGCGACAGCAAGTATTCCTGTTTCAGTTAGGGGGCTGAGGCTCGCCCCGGCCTTTTCTGTTCCGTTCAAGGTATGCGACATCGGCGCAGTCGCGAGGCTTGAATTTGCTGCATCGCAGCATTAGCTTATGATGATCCGAAGCGATTCACCTCCTCCCGAGCCGCTTCGGTCCGACGGGCAGCGCTCCTCCTCCCAAGCTGTCAGTCACGATCGAAGCCCGGCGCATCTCCTCCCGCGTCGGGCTTTTCGTTGCGCAAGTGGATCATGGTATCGTTGATGCAGCGCGCCGAAACATGGGATAGAGCGGCGATAACCGCTGACTGACACGATCGATCGGACGCGGCAGCGAAGACTGCTGTTATCCCATGCTCAGACCAGCCGCCGCGCCCGTCAGCCAAAATGCCAGCGGCCGCGCCAGTGGCCTGAGGGGACCTTGCGGCAGGCTTGGGATAATGCTCCTCGCACTTGCTGCCCTTTCTTTACACGATAGCAATTGCCGCTACAGTCTTGGCGAACCCCACTGATATTCAGGCGAGGCGAGAATGGAGAGGAGCTTCATGGCATTGCGATCAAAAACCGGTTTGGCTGGCAGGGCGATGGCATGCTTGCTTCTGGCATCATCACCGATGATCGGCACTGCCCGCGCCGACAATCCCAGCGCAACAAAGTCGGATCCGCGATCACGCGCCAAGGAAATCATCACGCGGCTTGTCGATGACAAGACCGATTTTCGCGATCGAAGGCAGCGCTTCGAGGAGGCGATGCGGGCCACGCCTGAGCCAACCCGCGTGCAGATACGCCAGGTCGATGCCGATGGCGTTGAGGGCGAATTGATCTGGCCCGCTCGCCTCCACCACCCGCTTGGCAAACGGGCCATCCTCTTTCTCCACGGTGGAGGCTTTTATAGCGGCTCCATGCGTAGCCATCGCAACATCGCTGCGTCGTTCGCGAAGGCGTCGTCTGCAGATGTGCTTCTGATCGAATATCGGCTTTTGCCTCAATACCACTTTCCGAGCCAGGTCGAGGATGCGGTCACTGCATTTCGATGGTTGCTTGAATCCGGCTACGAGGCGGCAAACATTGTGGTGATCGGAGATTCCGTCGGCGGAACGTTAGCGCTCCAAATGTCTCTTCGCCAGATCGCCAGGAACGGCGAGAAGCCCGCTGCCGTGATCGCTATCAGCCCGGTTGCCGATTTTGAAGGTGCGGCGGTTCCGGGTCATGGCGAAGACGAGGTCTCCGTCGGCCGCGAGTGGCTGCAGCAGGTGGGGAGGGAATATGCGGGGAAGGGGAGCCCCTCGCTTCAAACCGTGTCGCCGATAAATAGCGATTATTCAGGTTTCCCTCCGATCCTCCTGCAGGTCGGCGACAAGGAGGCTTTGCGGGGGGATGTTCAGCGTCTTTTCAAAAAGCTGAAGGCTGCAAACGTCGATGCGCGACTGGACGTCGTGCCGGGCCTGTTCCATGAGGCCTCGTTGTTTCCGTTCTGGCTCGACCAAGCCAGGAGATCCAATCAGCATGCGGCGGAGTTTGCCATGGCTCATTTCGCCGATAAGCCACCGCAGTGAAGCCGAGTTGGCGATGCTCCGACAGCCGGTATTCGCCTTCGTCCGCCAGGCTGGTTGGATCCTACATTGCAAAGGCTTCTTTTAACCCGAAGCTCTTACGTTCGCGGAGGTCGAGATCGGCTTCGATATGGGAAATATGGTGCACCATCAGGCGGCAGGCGGTGTCGAGATCATTGCGCTCGATAGCCGTAACGATTTCGCCGTGCTCCGTATGGCCACAGCTTGATACGGTCGACTGACCGTAGAGCGCGATGACCAGCGAGGAGCGGGCGATGAGTTCCTCCATGAAGCGCTGCATGATGGCATTGCAGGAGACCGAAGCGAGCATCAGGTGGAAATCGCCGGAGGCCTTGATTTCGGCGCGTCGTGCGGTCTGCCCGCGCTCGCCCATCAGGCGGCCCTCTTCCAGCAATAGCTGCTTCAGGTGCTGGATCTGCGCAGGCGTAATGCGCGCGGCGGCTTCGCGCAGAATTCCAGGCTCCACCAGCCGGCGGGCAGCGAAGATCTGACGAGCCTCTTCCGGGGACGGATAGGCGACGAAGGCGCCACGGTTCTTCTCGACGCTGACGAGACCCTCATAGGACAGGGCCTGGAGCGCGGCGCGGGCAAGCGTGCGGCTGACGTTGAAGAGATTGCCGACATCGCCCTCGGAAAGCTTCGTGCCTGGCGAAAGCCGTCGCTCGATGATTGCATCGCGGATCGCGTCGCGAATTTGCTGGGTGCTCGTTTCGGCTGAATCGTCTGCCGGCAGAACTGCGTCGGAGGAGGTGGGCTTCATGAAATCGGATACCTAAGAATCGTCACAATGATAGCCAGCTTCGGAAGAAAAGTTAAACGGAATTTGCAAGCAAAACACGGGTCAAATTGTATACGATCATCTGCATAAATTGCAGACAAGAGCCTATTTCCTGTGCAGGTCGCGGAATGCCACGCAATGAAGCGCCTCGATGGATTTGCCAAATCCCGATGGATTCGTAAGGTTTTGATGCCGGCGACGGAAACTGGCACGGCGGATGCATCGTCTTTCTCGAACAGGGGAAGACGTGATGTTGAAAGCGGCAGAAATCGATATAGCGTCCGTTTCGAAGGTTTATGGCACGACAACCGCTGTGCACGCCATCAGCTTGAAGATTCCTGCTGGATCGTACTGCTGCTTCCTTGGCCCTTCGGGCTGCGGCAAGACCTCGACGCTTCGCATGATCGCCGGCCATGAAAGCATCTCCTCCGGCGATATCCGCCTCGGCAATACGGTCGTGACAGACTTTCCTCCGGCCAAGCGCGGCACGGCGATGATGTTCCAGTCCTATGCGCTCTTTCCGCATCTCGACCTTGTCGACAATGTCGCCTTCAGCCTGAAGATGAAGGGGATCGGAAAGGACGAGCGCCGGGCCAAGGCGCTGGAGATGCTGAAGCTGATGCAGATGGAAGCCTACGCGACCAGGCGTCCGGCACAGCTTTCCGGCGGCCAGCAGCAGCGCGTGGCGCTGGCCCGTGCACTGATCACCAATCCGGAAGCGCTGCTACTTGATGAGCCGCTTTCGGCCCTCGACCCGTTCCTGAAGATCCGCATGCGCGCCGAACTGAAGAAACTTCAAAAGACGCTCGGCATAACCTTCGTCCATGTAACGCACAGCCAGGAAGAGGCGATGGCGCTGGCCGACATCATGGTCATCATGAATGACGGAAAGATCGAACAGGCGGCAGCACCCCGCCAGGTCTTCGAGCGCCCGGCAACAGCTTTCGTCGCCCGTTTCATGGGTGACCATAACGTTCTTTCAGGTCGCATCGTCTCTGCCGAAGCTGGCGTGATCACATTTAAGGGGCCGGAAGGCCAGACATTTTCCGTGCGCGGTGAGGGCAGGCAGGTGGGCGAGGCTGTCGATATCGGCGTCCGCACCGATCGTGTCCGCCTCGAAGCGCCAGCAAAAAAGACGCTCGGCTTCCACGGCGTCGTATCCAACATCGAATATCGCGGCGCTTCGGTGAAGATCACCACAATCGGCGCGGGCAGCGACGACTTCACGGTCATCGCGAGCGACGGCGATTACTTCGCCAAACCCGTATCGGTCGGCGATGCGGTGTCTCTGAGTTGGGCCCTGGAGGATGCAGTCCTGCTCGGCCATGCATGAATTAGCTATCGAAAAAAGGGGAACTGACATGACGACTGAAACGAAAACCACCAAGACGGAGAAGGGGATTTCCCGCCGTTCGCTGCTGAAGACGAGCGCTGCTGCAGTCGGCGCTGCCGCCGGCTCGGGCCTGATCACCGGCTTTCCGACGATCTGGGCGCAGTCCAGCATCACGCTCCGCCAGTTTGGCACGGGCGTCTCCAACATCAATGCGATCGCCGAACAGTGCAAAAAAGATCTCGGTATCACGCTCGAAATGACGGCAACGGACTCGGATGCTGCTGCACAGCGCGCCGTCACCCAGCCGGACAGCTATGACATCGCCGATATCGAATACTGGATTGCCAAGAAGGTCTTCCCGACCGGCGTTCTTCAGCCGATGGATACGTCGAAGCTGAAATATTTCGACAAGATCGTGCCACTGTTCATCAACGGCAAGATGAAACCGGACAGCGTCATTGCGCAGGGTACTGCACCGCATACCGTGGGCTTCGTTGAAGGGGTCGATTCCAAGACCTTCGCCAAGGAACCGACGAAATGGATGACGATGGTTCCGACGATCTACAACGCCGATACGCTCGGCATCCGTCCGGACCTTGTCGGCCGTGAAATCACGACCTGGGCCGACATCATGGACCCGAAGTTCAAGGGCAAGACCTCGATCCTCAACATCCCGTCGATCGGCATCATGGATGCGGCGATGATCATGGAAGCCATGGGCAACATCAAGTATGCCGACAAGGGCAACATGACCAAGGAAGAGATCGACAAGACGATCGAGTTCCTGATCAAGGCAAAGAGCGAAGGCCAGTTCCGCGCCTTCTGGAAGAGCTTCGACGAGTCGGTCAACCTGATGGCTTCGGGCGAAGTCGTTATCCAGTCCATGTGGTCGCCGGCTGTCGCCGCTGTCCGTTCCAAGGGTATTGCCTGTAAGTACCAGCCCCTCAAGGAAGGCTACCGCGCATGGGGCGGCGGTCTCGGCATTGCCTCGCACCTCAAGGGCGCTCAGCTCGACGCCGCCTACGAGTACATCAACTGGTACACGTCCGGCTGGGTCGGCGGCTACCTCAACCGCCAGGGCTACTATTCCGCCTGCATGGAAACCGCCAAGGGCTTCATGTCGGCTGACGAATGGGGCTACTGGATCGAGGGCAAGCCGGCCCAGGGCGACATCCTCTCGCCGGAAGGCAAGGTGATGGAAAAGGCCGGTGCCGTGCGCGATGGCGGCTCCTTCGAGGCCCGCATGGGTGCTGTCGCCTGCTGGAATTCGGTCATGGACGAAGACCGCTACATGCTCCGCCGCTGGAACGAGTTCATCGCTGCCTAAGGTGTTCGCCGCTTTCCCCTCCCAAGCCTCCCCACACGGGGAGGCAGTCCGGAGAGGTTGCGGCAGAAAAACGCTCCTCCCCGTGGGTGGGTCGGAGAGGGGTCTTTCGGATCCCTTCCCTCCCTGGTTTTCGCAATGTCCGAGAGGATGGCAGATGGCAACGATCGCTTCCGCACAACCCAGTGAGACGACTGAGCGCGTTCGAAGCGGGGGCTTTCGCCTGCCGCTTTCCGCGATCTCCTATCTTCAGGCGTTGCCGCTCTTCCTGATCCTCGGCTTCTTCTTCCTGCTGCCGATCGCGATGATCGCGCTCGTCAGCTTCTGGGATTATGACTTCGCAGGGCTCTATCCCGCCTTCCTCACCATGAACTACACCGATACGCTCGGTTCGTGGGTCACCTGGAAGACCTATCTCAATACGCTCAAATTCACCGTCATCGTTTGGGCGCTGACGCTTTTCATCGGCTTCTGGGTCGCCTATTTCCTGGCGTTCCATATCCGCAAGACCTCAACGCAGATGATCCTCTTCCTCGTCTGCACGGTCCCCTTCATGACGTCAAACATCATCCGCATGATCTCGTGGATTCCGGTGCTCGGCCGCAATGGGCTCGTCAACACGACATTGATCGAGACGGGGCTCATCCCGCAGCCGATCGAGTGGCTGCTTTATTCCGATTTCGCCGTCGTCCTCGCCATGGTGCATCTTTACACACTCTTCATGGTGACGCCGATCTTCAACACGCTGATGCGTATCGACCGCTCGCTGTTCGAGGCGGCACGCGATGCCGGTGCCAGCGGCTGGCAAATCCTCTGGAACGTCGTCATCCCACTAGCAAAACCCGGCATCGCGATCGGCACCATCTTCGTCGTGACGCTGGTAATGGCAGATTTTTCGACCGTGCAGGTCATGTCCGGTGGCCAGAGCGCTTCCGTCGCACTGATGATGAAAAACCAGATGTCGCTGCTGCAGTATCCGGCCGCTGCCGCCAACGCCGTGGTACTTCTGGTCGTCGTGCTCTTGATGGTCGCCGCCATCCTGCGCGTCGTCGACATCCGCAAGGAGCTTTGAGATGAACCACGAAAAGCGGACCTTCGAATTCTACGTGCTTGCGGTCTTTTTTATCGTTTTCGTGCTCTTTCTCTACGGCCCGCTCTCGGCGATTGTCATTCTATCATTCCAGGGGCCGGACGGCGGCCTGACGTTCCCACTGAACGGCGTTTCGGTTCACTGGTTCTTCAACCTTTTCGAAAAGCAGGCCGTCGGCGACTTTGGGGCCTCGTTTAAACGCTCCTTCACGTTGGGGCTGATGGTCATGGTCGTTACCGTCGTCGTCTCACTGCTCGCAGGCCTTGCCTTCCGCCGGAAATTCCGCGGCTCGACCGCACTGTTTTATGCGACCGTTGCGAGCCTCGTTGTTCCCTCGATCATCATTTCCCTCGGCATCGGCGTCGTCTTCCAGCAGGGCGGCCTGAAGCCCGCTTGGTATTCCTCGGCTTTCGGCGCCCACCTCACCTGGACGCTGCCGTTTGGCGTGCTCATCATGTTTGCCGTCTTCAACCGGTTCTCTCCCGCCTACGAGGAAGCCGCGCGTGATCTCGGCGCCAGCGCATGGCAGACTTTCCGGCATGTCGTTCTGCCGATGATCCTGCCGAGCCTGATCGGCGTCGGTCTCTTCGGGTTCACGCTCTCCTATGACGAATTCGCCCGCACGCTGATGACGTCGGGCACCTACAACACGCTCCCGCTCGAAATCTACGGCATGACGACGAACGTCACGACGCCGGTGCTCTATGCGCTCGGAACGGTGACGACGCTCTTCTCCTTCACCATCATCCTCGTCGCGCTCGGCATCATGATGATGCTCAGCCGGCAGCAGGCAAAGATCAGCTGACATGCGCATATTGATGGTAAATCCCAATACGACGGCTTCGATGACCGAAAAGGCTGCGGTCGCCGCGCGCGCTGTCGCGGCACCAGGGACGGAAATCATCGCCGTCACGTCCCGTATGGGGCCAATTTCGATCGAGGGCCATTATGATGGGGCGCTCGCGATCCCGGGACTGCTGATGGAGCTGAAGGAACGCCAGGGCGTTGGCTACGATGCCGCAATCATCGCCTGCTTCGATGATACTGGCCTCGATGCCGCGCGCACGATCGCCGATGTACCGGTGCTCGGCCTTTGCGAATCCGCCGTGGCGACGGCTGGCTTTCTCGCGCAGCGCTTCACCGTCGTCACCACGCTGGAACGCTCCCGCGTACTCATTGACAATCTTGTCCGCCGCTACGGCATGGGCGGCCGGGCGAAGGTGAGGGCGTCCGACATCCCGGTGCTGGAACTCGAAAACGAGGCCTCAGGTGCCATCGGAAAGCTCCGCGCCGAAATCGAGAAGGCCCTGTCCGAGGATGGTGCCGAAGCGATCGTGCTCGGCTGTGCGGGCATGACCGATCTGGCGCGCGATCTGCAGGAGATCTATGGCGTTCCGGTCGTCGATGGCGTTGCCGCGGCCGTGAAGCAGGCTGAAGCGCTGGTCTCGCTCGGGCTTTCGACCAGCAAGCGCGGCTCTTATGCCTCGCCGCTTCCCAAGCCCTTCACGGGCGCAATGAGCAGCTTTGCCGCGATGGGGACAGCCAGCTGAGATGGCATCTCCTTCGACTTTACGGCACTGAGCGAGCGCGAGCGCTACAAGCTGATGATCGGCACGGTCATTCCGCGGCCGATCGCCCTGGTGACGACGGTCGATGAGAACGGCCGCATCAATGCCGCGCCTTTTTCCTTCTTCAACTGCCTATCGGCCGATCCGCCGATCCTGGCGCTCGGCGTCGAGAACCATCCGGACATGTCCTTTAAGGATACTGCCCACAATATCCGCATGACCGAGGTTTTCACCGTTAACATCGTCTCGTTTGCGATCGCCGAGGCTATGCATGTCTGCGGCGGGAAATTTCCGCGCGGTGTCGACGAATTGAAGCAGGCTGGTCTGACGGCCATGCCCGGCGAAAAGGTCGTTTCGCCATGGATTGCGGAAGCTCCTGCCGCCTTCGAATGCCGCCGGCATGTCACGCTAGAGCTTGGCAAATCGCGGCAGATCATCTTGGATGAGATCATCTACGCGCACTATCGCAACGGGGTCGTCGATCCCGAGCGGCTGCGCGTCGACCCGGCCGAGGTCGACGCCATCGCGCGTCTCGGCGGCGACACCTGCAGCACGATCCGCGACCGCTTCGGAATGCTGACGCCGCAGCTCTAACACATTCTTTTCAAACCGAAAGATCACTGCAAGCATCCTGCCCAACAGGCCGTCCATCGGCCTGTGCATACCTTTTTTGAAACTGATTTTCGGATACAAAACAAAATACTTGATAAAAAAAACTTCCCAGAATAGCTTGGCAAAAAATCAGATTCAATAAACGAGGAACATCCATGCGGGCTAGAGCGACCCTTAACCGGGAATTCACGATTTCAACCGTCGACAAGCGCGTCTACGGCTCCTTCCTGGAGCACATGGGCCGTGCGGTTTATACCGGAATTTATGAACCGGGCCATGAAAAAGCGGACAAGAACGGCTTTCGGACCGACGTTCTTGATATGGTGCGCGACCTCGACATGCCGATCGTGCGCTATCCCGGCGGCAATTTCGTTTCGGCCTATCATTGGGAAGACGGTATCGGCCCGCGGGACCAGCGTCCGACGCGGCTTGATCTCGCATGGCGGACGCGTGAAACCAATCAGATGGGCATCAACGAATTCGCCGATTGGTCGAAGCTCGCAAATACCGAGATGATGCTCGCCATGAACCTCGGCTCGCGCGGTCTGAACGATGCGCGCAACTTCCTCGAATATTGCAATCATCCGGGCGGAACGTACTGGAGCGACCTTCGCGTCAAGCACGGTTACAAGGATCCGCACGATGTCCGTATCTGGTGCCTCGGAAACGAAATGGACGGTCCCTGGCAGGTCGGCCACAAGAGTGCCGCCGAATACGGTCACCTCGCCAATGAGGTCAGCAAGGCCTTCAAGTATTTCGACAAGACTTTGGAGACAGTGGTCTGCGGCTCGTCCAACGACAAGATGAAGAGTTATCCCGAATGGGAAGCGACGGTTCTCGATGCCAGCTATGACAGCGTCGACTACATTTCGCTGCACAAGTACTTCGGCAATGAAGAAAACGACACGCTGAACTACTATGCCAAGGCGATCGAGCTCGACCGCTATATCGTCACCATCGGCGGTGTGATCGACTACATCAAGGCGAAGAAGCGGTCGAAGCGCGACGTGAAGATCTGCTTCGACGAATGGAACGTCTGGTATCACGACCGCAAGGAAGACGGCGAGCGTATCGCCAGTTGGGATTGGCCGGAAGCACCGCCGCTTCTCGAGGAGCTTTATAATCTCGAGGATGCGATCTTCGTCGCTTCGCTGATCAATGTCTTCATCCGCCGCTCCGACCGAGTCAAGATCGCCTGCATGGCGCAGTTGGTGAACGTGATTGCACCAATCCTTACCAGGGCAGGCGGCCCCGCATGGCGCCAGTCGATCTATTATCCGCTGCAGTTTGCCTCGAAATACGGACGCGGCACGGCGCTGACGGTTTCCGCCTCTGGTCCAACCTATGACTGCGATGTTGCCCAGGACGTTCCCTATCTCGACTTGTCGGCAGTGCTGCACGACGACGGCAAGAGCATTGCGCTCTTTGCGATAAACCGCAGCCTTAACGAGGCGATGGACTTGAGCGTCGACCTGCAGGGCTTCAAGGGCCTCACGGTCATGCAGCATCACGTCATGACCGGCGAGGAACTGAAAGCCAGGAACTCGGTCGAGGACCAGAACCGCGTCGTCCCCAAGGCGGGGTCGGGTCTTTCCGTCACCGACGAGGGTGCGCTCATCGGTTCGCTGCCGGCGAAGTCCTATCATTTCATACTGCTGTCTGTTGCTTCGGCGTAACTGATTGCCATGGGGCGGCGGGGGAGCCGCCCTGATGAAAACGACAATCGGGAGGATGCATGTCTGGTATCAAGCTGACGAATGTCAGCAAGTCGTTCGGCGCGTTCAAGGTCATTCATGGCGTCGATATCGAGATCGAACAGGGTGAGTTCGCAGTCTTTGTCGGCCCTTCGGGCTGCGGAAAGTCGACGTTGCTCAGAATGATCGCGGGACTGGAGGAGACGAGCGGCGGGGAAATCCGTATCGAGAACGACGACGTGACGCACAGGGAGGCTTCCAAGCGTGGCGTGGCGATGGTCTTCCAGTCCTACGCGCTTTATCCGCATCTCTCCGTTTTCGAAAACATGGCGTTTAGCCTATCGATCGCACGCCGGCCGAAGGCGGAGATTCAGCAGAAGGTAAAGGCGGCGGCGGATATTCTGCGTCTCGGCGACTACCTCGGTCACAAGCCGAGCCAGCTTTCCGGCGGCCAACGTCAGCGCGTGGCGATCGGCCGGGCGATCGTGCGCGAGCCGCGCGTCTTCCTGTTCGATGAACCGCTGTCCAACCTTGATGCGGAACTGCGCGTGAAGATGCGCATGGAGATCGCCCGTCTGCACCGGCAGATCGGCGCGACCATGGTCTACGTCACGCATGACCAGGTGGAGGCGATGACGCTTGCCGACAAGATCGTCGTGCTGAGGGACGGTGTCGTCCAGCAGGTCGGCGCGCCGCTCGAACTTTATCGGGATCCGCAAAACATGTTTGTCGCAGGCTTCATCGGCTCGCCGGGCATGAACTTCCTGAAGGCAAAAGTCATGAGCGCCGGGCAAGGCTCCTTGCGGGTCGAGCTTGACGACGCGCCCGGCCAACCATTCGACTTGCCGACCGGCGCGAGGCTCGCGCGGGGCACATCTGTCCATGTCGGCGTCCGTCCCGAGCACATCGGGCTTGTGGCGAGCGAAGGCACCGTGAAGCTTGCGGCCGTGGCCGAGTTCACCGAGGAGTTGGGAGGGACCGGCTACCTGCACATCCTGACTAAAAGCGGTACTGAAATGACGGTCGAGTGCCGCGACAGCCGCCCGCAGCCCAAGGAAAAGATCAGCCTCTCTCTGAGAGTGCCCGAAATGCTGGCCTTCGACAGCGAAGGCAGAAGGCTCAGCTGATACCCGGAATCTGGGCGTCTGAACCCGGATTTCGGAAATAAATGCTGGAATGGGATTGTGGGCCTTGGAGGAGGTTCGCAACGAAAGCCATCCCGTGCTGCGGGATGGTCATAACCGATGCTTTAATCGAGGAGGAACCGACGTGAAAAAGATACTGAAACTGGCCGTTTCGGCGGCAATCGCATTGCTGCCCTCGGCAGCCGCATTCGCACAGACGGACGTTACCTGGTGGGACTTCTTAAGCGGAGGCGACGGCGTCCGCATGAAGGCGCTGATCAAGGAGTTCAACGATACCCATCCGGATATCAAGATCAACGCCACGACACTTGAGTGGGGCGTGCCGTTCTACACCAAGGTCCAGACGGCTGCGGCCGTCGGCCAGCAGCCGGATATCATGACCTATCACATGTCGCGCTATCCGCTGGCCGTGCCGAGCGGCATCCTTCGCCCGCTGGCGCCGGAAGAACTGGAAGCGGCAGGCATCAAGAAGGAGAACTACGTCGACGCCAGCTGGAAGCAGGCGACCTCCGACGGAAAGGTCTACGGCATTCCCTTCGATATTCACTCGATAGTTCTTTACTACAACAAGACCATCCTGAAGGAAGCCGGCCTGCTCGGCGACGATGGCCTGCCTAAGGGTCTCGACGGACTCGACAATTTCAATGCCTCGCTTGAAAAGATCAAGGCAACGGGCAAGGTCGAGTATCCGCTGTCGCTGCACACCGACGAAGGCGGCTCGATGTGGCGTGTCTTCTATACCTTGCTCGCCCAGCAGGGCGCGAAGTTCATCGAGGGAGACGAGATCTTGCCGGGCGATGCCGGCGTCAATGCGCTGAAGACCATGGCAAACTGGGTCTCCACCGGCTATTCGCCGAAGCTGATTTCCTATGAAGCCTCGATTGCGCTTTTTACCTCCGGCAAGGCCGCCATGCATATCAACGGCGTCTGGGAGGTGCCGACGATGGCCGATCTGCAGAAGAATGGCAATCTCGGTTTCGAATGGGGCGCCATCGAAATCCCGAACCTGATGGGCACGCAGGCGACTTGGGCGGACTCCCACTCCTTCGCAATTCCGAACAGCGAAGCCAGGCCGATCTCTCCGGAGAAGGTGAAGATCGTGCTCGAGATCATCAACTGGATGAACGAGCATAGCATTTCCTGGGCTAACGCCGGCCACATCCCGGCCTACAAGCCGGTGACCGACAGTAAGGAATTCAAGGAAATGCAGCCGAATGCGACCTATGCAAAGCTCGCAGACACGGCCGTCTTCGATCCGGTCTCCAAACTCGCGGGCGTTGGCGGTCCGATCTACGAAGCGACGCAGAACTTCGTGGTTCCGGCGTTGAACGGACAGCTCGAACCGGAAGACGCGATCGAACAGATGCGCGAAGAACTGAAGAGCCAGATGTGAGAATTCGCCGGCCGGAGCCACCCTCCGGCCGGCGGCTGCTCTTGAAGGAGAAGCTTAGTGTTCAGCAGTGAAAGACGAGGCAAGACGCTGACGGCAATCGTCATGATCGCGCCGTTTCTGATCGCCTATCTGGTCGTTTTTGCATATCCGGTCTACAAGATGTTTGCCTTGAGCTTCACCGACGCGCCGCTGATCGGCGAGGGCCAGTGGGTGGGCTTCGGCAACTATGTGAAGCTCTTCGGCCAGAAGCTCTTCTACACCTCGGTGTGGAACACCGGTTATTTCGTCGTGCTGACGGTCATTCCGAACACGCTGATCGGACTTGGCCTGGCGCTGATGGTCGTGCGCCTGAAGGGCTGGCTGCAGAGCCTGATACTCGTGCTCTTCTTCATCCCCTATATCCTGCCGGTATCGGTCGTGACGCAGATATGGCAATGGGTTCTCGACCAGCAGTTCGGCATCGCGCAGCACATCATCGAATTCTTCACCGGCAAGCGCGTCAGCGTTTTCCGTGACCCCGTCTGGGCGATGCCGATGGTGGCACTCGTGACGGTCTGGTGGACGAACGGCTTCAACCTTTTGCTCTTCATCGCCGGACTGCGCAACATTCCGCAGGACTATTACGAGGCTGCGATGCTCGACGGTGCGACGCGCCTCCAATGCTTCCGCCGCATCACCTGGCCGCTGATCTGGCCGGTTACAGCGCTCGTTCTCACTCTTCAGCTCATCCTGCAGCTGAAGATCTTCGACCAGGTCTATCTGATGACCGAGGGCGGACCGTTCAATTCCACCTATGTGCTGCTGCAGCTCGTTTATCGCGAGGCTTTCCGCCTCAACCACGGTGGCGTCGGCTCGGCCGTCGCAGTGATGCTCTTCCTGATCATCGTTGTCGTTTCCGTGCTGCAGTACCAGCTTCTGCGCGTAAGGGAGCGCTGACACATGCCCGGCAAGACCATCGGTAACGCGCTTCTTCTCGTTCTCACCTTCTGCATCGCCTGCATGTGGGCCTTCCCGATCTATTGGGCAGTCGTCACGTCGATCAAGCCGGAGCAGGAGGTGGTGATGAAAACGACCTTCATTCCGGAGGTCTTCAATTTCTCCGCCTATTACTTTGCCCTGTTTCAGACCAATCTCGCCACCTGGTACCTGAATTCGATCGTGACTTCGATAACCGTCACCGTCGTCGTCATCGTCATCAGCGTGATGTGCGCCTATGCGCTGTCGCAGATCGTGTTTCCGGGGCGAAAGCTGCTCTACGGTATAATCCTCGCGAGCTTCATGGTGCCGTCGCAAGCCCTTGTGGTATCGCAATTCGTGCTCATGCACCGGCTGGGCCTGATCAACACCTGGGGTGGCATCATTCTGCCGCAGCTGATCGTGCCGGTCGTCGTCATCGTCTACAAGCAGTTCTTCGATTCTGTTCCGAAAGAACTGCGAGAAGCGGCAAAGCTCGACGGGTGCGGCGAGTTCCAGATCCTCTTCAAGCTCTATCTGCCGCTGAACTGGGGCATTACCACAGCACTGGCGATCATCACCTACATCATGGCCTGGAACGCCTTCCTGTGGCCCTTCCTCGTCACGAGCTCCGAGAACATGATGACGGTCACCGTCGGCATTACCCAAATCAGCGATGCCTTCGGCGTCAAATATGCCCGTGACATGGCCGTCGCGATCCTCGCAGCCATGCCGGTCGCAGTGGCTTATCTGCTCTTCCAGAAGCGCGTGACACAGGCGCTCATGCTCTCTTCCGGCATCAAGGGGTAAGACGAATGAAGCATACCTTTCGGGCCGAGGTGAGAAGGCCCCGCCGGTCCGCGATGGCTCTCCCGAGGCGCGGGCCGGCACCTTCAGAAAAGACGGCGACACTGTCCATGCCGCATGATATCAGCGAAATACAACCAAGAAAGACTGGAGAACCGGTAGTCGAGCATGGAGACTAAGCTTCTAACAGTCGATCCGATGAAGGATGGCGAAGTCGTCCACGCCCTAGGATCAGCGACGCGCATCGAAATGCTCAATCTGCTGCGCCAGAAAGGCCCTTTGAATGTCAACGACATCGCCGGTCACATGGGCTTGCCGCAGTCGACGACGGCGACCAATTTGAAAGCGCTGGAACAGGCGGGTCTTATCCAGACACAGACGATGAAGGCGACGAAAGGCAATCAGAAGGTCTGCTCCAGCATCTATGACGAGATTCTTATCCGCTTCGACACGAACGGCACGAAGTCCTCCGGCGACGTCGTTACCGTCAGCATGCCGATCGGACTCTTTACGGAATTCGAAGTGGAGGCGCCCTGCGGCCTGTGCTCGGTCAATAATGTCATCGGCATGCTGGACGTGCAGGAAGTTTTCCTCGACCCGCAGCGCATGCAGGCCGGGCTTTTGTGGTTCACCCGTGGCTACGTGGAATACAAATTCCCGAACAATGCCAGGGTCACGGGCAGAAAGATCCGCAAGTTGGAGTTTTCGGCCGAGCTCAGCTCCGAGACGCCGGCGACCAATGCCAACTGGCCGTCCGATATTTCGATCTGGGTGAATGGCATCAAGGCCGGTCACTGGACGTCGCCGGGTGATTTCGGTGACCGGCGCGGCATGTATTCGCCCGCCTGGTGGAAACTCAGCGGCTCGCAATACGGCAAGCTCAAGACCTGGACGATCGACGACAAAGGAACCTGGATCGATGGTGCGATGGTCTCGACACAGACGATCGTCTCGCTTGGCATCGCCGATCATCATTCCATTCGCTTCCGCATCGGCATTGACGAGAAGGCGGACAATCCGGGCGGCATGAACATTTTCGGCAAGGGTTTCGGGGATTTCGACCAGGATCTGGTCATGTCGATCTACTTTTGAAGCGAACCCGGATACGGAAGGGGCTCGCCTCCTGCCATATCAGCGAGCCCCATGAATGTCATCGACTTGGTCGAGTCCGGTGACAGCAGCCAAACGCCGCTTTTGACAAAAAAGTTCCTGTCTGGCGCGGAAACTATGCAGGCCCCCACCTCTTCTGGACGGTGCAGCGATTGTGGTCGCTCGACACTCCGCAGGTCATCGATCGATTTCACCGCCGGATCAATCCTTCGTCTTCCATGCCGCGGTTCCTACAGTTTCCAGTAGTGGACGGCGAATCGTCTTTGGCCTATCGATGAACCCATGCGATCGTCCCTGGAACATCTGCCGGAAGAAAAGCAGCGCGAGCTTGCCCGCGTCGTTGCGATCATCCATGAGGAGTTCGCCGACGCGCTGTCAGGCACGTCGGCCGCCTTCAAGAAGCGCGGCCGGATCTTAAAGATTTTGCTTTTCGGTTCCTTCGCGCGCGGCACCTGGGTCGACGAGCCGCACACGATGAAGGGCTACCGCTCCGACTACGACATCCTCGTCATCGTCAATTCCAAACAACTGGCCGAACCACAATACTGGGACAAAACAACCGACCGGCTCCTTTGGGACAAAGGCGTGAAGACGCCGGTCGGGCTGATCGTCCATGGCGCCAGGGAGGTGAACAACTTTTTGGCCGATGGCCAGTATTTCTTCGTCGACATCCTGCGCGAGGGCATCGTGCTCTACGAGCTCGACGACCGGCCGCTCGCCGAACCAAGAAAGCTTTCCGCTACCGATGCGTATAGGGTGGCGAAGGAGCATTTTGCGAAGCATTTCGTTAATGCAAAAGATTTCGCCGACGGAAGTAGGTTCTATCTCAGCAAAACCAACTTGGCCCTCGCCGCTTTCATGCTCCACCAAGCGGTTGAAACCGCGTATTCCTGTCTGCTTCTCACGCTGACCAACTACAGCCCGCCGTCGCACAATCTGAAATTCCTCCGCGGGCTCGCCGAAGATCAGGACCGCCGGCTCATCGACGCCTGGCCGCGTGACCAGCACCGCTATACTGCCTGGTACAACATTCTCAACGAAGCCTATGTCAAGGCCCGATACTCGAAGCACTTCGAGATCACCGAAGAGGCGCTAGGCTGGCTGCTTGAGCGGACGGAGCATCTCCATCAGATTGTCGCGACCATCTGCCAGGAGCGCCTTGCGGAGTTGGAACGGGCAACCGTTTGACGATTCCGCTGAATTCGGCATTAGGGCCGTGCTATCGGGAACAGATCACCGGCGACGGCCAAGATGGCTTTGTCGCTCTCTCCAGGAGAGTAAAATAGCCCTGATATGCGCGGCACTCGCATCAGCGCGACAGCGATGACGGAGACCGGTGGCACCCTTCGTCGGAGTTAAAAGGCAACTCGAAAGCCGCGTTAGCCCGGCCGGCGTAGTGCTCACGGCCGTCTCAATCGGTCGTCCCTGACAGACTGCCGACTACGATAAGCCTCCCCCTTGCAGCAGAACTATTGGACGCTCTGCCCTGTAAAGCGATCTCGTCCGTGCCAAAACTCGCAAACTGGACACCATTCGCCGTCGTAATCGACCCCTTCTTGGTGAGGGCACCCAATGATGCCATCGGTCATCACGACGGATTGCGCCTGATGCTCCTCGATAAATTCGAGTATCTCACGGGCAATGGCGGGGTCGGCGCGGACATCGCCGCGTTCCACTTTCCAGTCGCGCAACTCTTCCACTGCTGCATTCTCGGATGGGACGATGCCAACAGCGACCTTTGTTGCTTGGCTCAGGTTCGGACCGTAGAAGGCAATCGTTGCAATTGGCCATCCCCGCAATCCCTTCCGGGCTTTCTTACTCAGGCGCTTGAGAAATCGATCTTCCAACATGTTGCGCTTTCGCGACCCCTAGCGACCATGCGGGCTATAGCTGCTGCATTCCTGCAGGAGTTGATCGCGCTCTTGCATGAGATCCGCTGCAAACTCATCCACAAGACGCGATCTTGCCCTTTGTGGCGGCAGGATCTGCAATGTCACGAAGGTGACTGCGGGAAGCAAGGGGCGGGCAACGAGTCCTGCTTTTTCGTATCCCTCTGACACGTAGCTTAGGACGTTGGCGACGCCCACGCCCACGCCTTCGATCGCAAGTTGGCAGACTGTGGCTGAGAATTGCGTTTCCACGATCATGCGAGGCGACACACCCTGGGCGGCGAGATGACGGTCGAGTTGCTTTCGAGCGGTGTCCTCAGGCGCGAGACAGATCAGGCGTTCCCGTTCGAGGTCAAGCGGGCTCACGATACGTTTACTTTCGAGTGCGTGACCTTTTCGGAACACACATACACCGTAACTTTCAATGAAAGGCTCGGCGACCAGATTGGTAGTGTCGATCTCATCGGCACAAAGCCCAAAATCGAACAAACCGCTCGCCACCAGATCACGAACTGCAGACGAGCCCGCGATTTCGAAGGTAATCGATACGGCGGGCCGGTGCTTCAAATACTTGGCGATCACTCGCGGCATGAAGCTCAGGCCCAGAGCGGCGGAACTCGCGACCTTGAGCGAACCTGTCCCCACTTCCCGGATGCGTGCTGCCGCTTGTTTCAACCTATCAAGGCCAGCGTGGGCGGCCTGAACCTCGCGGTAAAGCAGAAGAGCTTCCGGCGTCGCCGTAAGCCGGGGGCCAGAGCGTTCGAACAGCTTGAGTTTGGTTGTGTCTTCGAGCCGCTTCAAACCACGACTGACGCCAGGCTGCGAAATTCCCAGTAGATCAGCAGCTCTCGTGGTCGAGCCCGTTTTCATGACTGCGCTAAATATTTCAATCAGGGCAAGGTTCATGGCGATCCATTATAACCACAGTGAATGATTTGGTGATCACTATACATTTGTGGCGGCTCAATCACACGATTACTGTCGGAAGCAGCCAAGGAAACATTAAATATGCACGACGACACCAGATGCCTTCAGACAAACGACGCCACAGCCCCACTCGGCTTTCAAAGCCTGTCCTTTCCTGTGTTCCGTGGCTCTACGGTCGTATTCCCTACGGTCGATGCCTATCAACGCCGTCGGGAGACTTTCTACGATGGTTATTCCTACGGGCTTTACGGCACCCCAACCTCGCGGGCTCTCGAAGCGCGCATCGCGTCGCTGGAATGCGGAACCTACTCCCACGTTGTGCCGTCTGGTCTTGCTGCCATAGTCTTGACAATTCTGGCGGTGGCCAAAGCGGGCGATCAGGTGCTGCTCCCGGACAGTGTATATGATCCGGTAAGAACACTGTCCGATAACTTTCTCTCATTTCTAGGAATTGAGGTCGGCTATTACGATCCGCTGATCGGGGGTGGGATTGCGGCACTCCTCAACGACCGCGTCAGGCTGGTCTTGGTCGAATCGCCTGGCTCGGCAACGATGGAAATTCAGGACATGGCGGCGATTGTAAAGGCCGCACGGGCAAGCGGCTCGCTCGTGGCCGCTGACAACACGTGGGCGACCCCGCTTCGACTCAAACCGCTAGCGATGGGGATCGACTTCTCCATCTGTGCTCTGTCGAAATATCTCTCCGGCCACTCGGACGTGCTGATGGGGTCAGTCGCCGTCCGCGATGAAACCCTCTACCGACGCCTTCGGGATGTATCGCGTTATCTTGGTTACGGTGTGTCGCCAGAAGACTGCTCGCTTGTCATGCGAGGTATCGAGACGCTTCCCATTCGTCTCGATCGCGCAGAAGCGAATGCCCTGGCGATTGCAAAGTGGCTTCAGGAGCGCCCTGAAGTTCTGAGCGTTCTACACCCGGCGCTTCCTTCCCACCCCGGGCACGAATTGTGGCAACGCGACTTCCTGGGATCTTCGGGCTTGTTCTCTGTGGTTTTGCAATCGTGGACGCGCCCGCGCGTCGCATCGGCGATCGAATCCTTGGAGTTCTTCAGCATAGGGGCAAGTTGGGGCGGCACGAAAAGCATCGTGGCTGTGATTGATCCACAGCCGGCTCGGACAACGACCAGAACCGACATACAGGGGCCCCTGATCCGCTTCAGTATCGGCTTGGAGCATGTCGATGATCTGCTGGCCGATCTCGAGAAATCATTTCGGATCCTGGCGGCCGAGATGGTGGAACCTTCCATGCCCACCCGGCGGGAAATCTAGATATCCAATCAAGAAAAAAGGGAACACGAGCATGAAACTTAGAACTTTCAAATCGCTGGCCTTTGCCAGTATCGCTATCGCTACCTCAGCCATGCTGGGAGCGCCGGCGGAAGCTCAAACTGTCGTAAACAAGATCAAGGAGCGCGGTTATGTGAGCTGCGGTGCTAGCCAAGGCGTGCCGGGGCTCTCGCGGCCGGACGAGAAAGGCTACTACCGTGGCTTCGACTCCGACATTTGCCGGGCCTTTGCGGTCGCCATCCTGGGCGACAAGGACAAAATCCGCTTTGTGCCACTTAATGCAGGCCAGCGGTTCCCGGCGCTGCAGACGGGCGAGATCGACATTCTCTCCCGGACATCAACCTTGACCTACACGCGCGATATGGTGGTCCGCTTCGTATGGCTAACCCTCTACGACGTGGACGGACTCCTCGTTCGCAAGGCGGACAATATCACAGACCCCAAACAACTGGATGGCAGGACGGTCTGCCTGCAGGGTGGTGGCAGCCTTACGGAAACAGCAATCCAGGAGACCGAAGAAGAGCACAACATATCGATGCAGAAGGTTTACTTTGATTCTACGATACAGGCGCGGGATGCCTTTTTCGGCGGACGTTGCGACAGTTACGTCACCGACGGCACTGCCGCAGCCGGACAACGTGCCTCGGTCGCCAAGAACCCGGACGACTACGCCATTATTAGAGTCGGAAATACCGTCGAACCGAACGGGGTCGCAATCGCACGCGGTGACGACCAATTGTTCGATATCGTCCGCTGGACCGTCAACGCGCTACTTTGGGCCGAGGCCAACGGTATCGACTCGAAAAACATCGATGAGAAACTCAAAACAGGAAGCGTTGAAGTGAAGCGTGTTTTGGGAGAGGAGCCCGGTTTCGGCAAGCCAATCGGGCTTGATGACAAGTGGGTCTACAACGTCATCAAACAGATGGGCAGCTACGCGGAAATTTGGGACAACAATCTTGGGATGAAGAGCCCACTTAAAGTCGCACGCGGTATGAACGCCCTGGCCAAGGATGGTGGGTTGAACTACCCGCTTCCGTGGAACTGACACTACTACCGTCCATACAAGCAGAAGTGAGGAGAGTCAGATGTTCAACGACGTGAAGGCCAGAGCGATTGCCGTTCAGGGTGTTTTACTGTTGGTGCTCATTGGGTTTGCGACTCTCCTCTTCACCACGACGGTCACCAATCTCGAAGCGCGTGGCATCCCGATAGGCTTTGACTTCCTCACTATGCCGTCAAGGCTCGTGATCTCCGAGTCGATGCTGTCATACGGACCGCGAGACCCCTACTATTGGGCGATTGTTGTCGGGATCGCCAACACGATCCTTATTTCGGCACTGGTCATCGGCTTTTCATCGATCATAGGCCTGATCCTGGGAATCACGCGCCTGAGCAGCAATCCACTCGCCTCAGGCACATGCAAGGTCTGGATCGAGGTCGCGCGCAACACCCCTCCAATTGTCCTGCTCATTTTTCTCTATTCGTTGTGGTGGAAGGTACTTCCGCCGATTACCGAAGCCTTCAATCTTGCGCCCGGCACCTACGTGTCAATGCGTGGTATGGTGATGCCGTCCGTCAACCTCAGCTTGCAATCAATTGGATGGGGTCTCCTTGGCCTGGCGATTCTTTTCCTTGGAGCGCGAGCATTCCGTACGTTCTTTCCGCAAATTCATTCGCGTTCGATCCTCACCTTGGTGGGTGCAGTGGCAATCGGTATCTGGGTGGCAAATGTGCCAGCCAATGTAGATTGGCCGGTCTTTACGGGTTTTAGTTTCCGGGGAGGGATCACGCTAACACCGGAACTCAGCACAATTCTGGTCGGTTTGACGATCTACACCAGCGGCTTCGTTGCGGAAATCGTTAGGGGCGGCGTATTGGCCATTGGAAAGGGCCAATGGGATGCCGGCCGATCACTCGGTCTGTCCCGAACCAGTATATTGCGACTGATCGTCATCCCGCAGACGTTGCGCATAATCGTGCCTCCTCTGAACAGCCAATACATCAACGTCGTCAAGAACTCGACGCTTGCGATTGCGGTTGGCTATCCTGATTTCCTGGCGGTTATGAACACGACCATAAGCAAGTCGAGTCATTCGATCGAAGGGCTGTTTATCATCCTCGGTGTCTACCTTGCGCTGAACCTGACTTTGTCGGCTGCCGCGAATTGGTACAACCGTCGTATCGCAATAGTGGAGCGATGACTATGAAACCAATATCCGCAGAACTCGTAGGGCAGCCAATTATGCCTCCAGTTTCATCGGGAGCTTTGGCCGGCAGGGCTCGCGAAACAGCCAAGCTTCTCTTCGGTACACCCTTGAATGCAACGCTCAGCATCATTTTTGGTGCTGGCCTGTTTGCTACGGTGCCCCCGATGTTTCGGTGGTTCTTCTTGGACGCGGTTCTGTTTGACCCTGATCCCGACGCATGCCGTGCGGCTTCCGGCGCTTGCTGGAGCTTTATCTACGCAAAATCCGGCCAATTGCTTTTTGGGATCTACCCTTTTGACGAGCGTTGGCGTCCGGCACTGGTTTGCGTCCTGATCATTGCCCTTCTCGCCTGGTCGGTTCGACCCGCCAGTTGGACGCCGAAACTTTTACAACTTTGGATCGCAGCCCTGGCGCTCGTCGGATGGCTGATGAGTGGTGGTCTCGGACTGGTAAGTGTTCCCACATCGTCCTGGGGCGGACTTCCAGTAACCCTTATTTTGACTGTTGTGGCCATTGGGGTCGCTTTTCCCGTCGGCGTCTTGTTGGCACTCGCACGACGCTCTACGACGATGCCAACTGTACGAATTATGGCAGTGGCCTTCATAGAGGGGATTCGTGGACTCCCGCTGCTGTCTATCCTGTTCGTTGCGTCGATTATGCTCCCGCTGTTCTTGCCGGACTATCTCTTGCCTGACAAGTTTGTACGTGCGTTGGTCGCT
The DNA here is from genome assembly GCF_025200715.1 of Rhizobium sullae. Taxonomy (NCBI): domain Bacteria; kingdom Pseudomonadati; phylum Pseudomonadota; class Alphaproteobacteria; order Hyphomicrobiales; family Rhizobiaceae; genus Rhizobium; species Rhizobium sullae. Next base: position 2,622,736 of record NZ_CP104144.1, on the reverse strand, counting down.
CTGACGCTGTTTGCGTCGGCCTATTTGGCTGAGGTGATCCGCGGCGGCCTGCAGGCCGTCCCGAGTGGGCAGTACGAGGCCGCTGAAGCTCTCGGTCTTTCGTTCTGGCGCACGCAACAACTCGTTATTCTGCCGCAAGCCATTCGTATCGCCATCCCCGCTCTTGCAAATACGATCATTGTGATGATCAAGAACACCAGCCTGGTGCTTGTCGTCGGACTGTTTGATCTCATCAGCTCGGGCAAGGCGGCGTTGGCCGACCCAGCATGGCCATCGCCAGCGGCCGAAACGTTTCTGTTCATTGGCGCGATTTTTTTCGCGCTCTCTTTCTCTTTCGCCCGTTTTTCCGATTTCTTGGAACGGCGTGGCCGCATCAGTCATTGAGAGGATTGCATGACTTTATCCATTGTGGGCCAGTCCAGCCATCAACCTGTTTCTCCGAATGAGGAAGTTGCTATCGAGTTGACGAGCTTAAATAAGTGGTATGGCGACTTCCATGCCTTGAAGGACATCAACCTGAACGTGATGCGCGGCGAGCGCATCATCGCTTGCGGGCCATCCGGTTCGGGCAAGTCGACCATGATCCGCTGCATCAACCGGCTGGAGGAACATCAGAGCGGCAAGATCATCGTTGACGGTATCGAGCTTACCAACGACCTGAAGAAGATCGACGAAGTGCGCCGCGAGGTCGGCATGGTATTCCAGCACTTCAATCTGTTCCCGCATCTGACAATCCTCGAAAATTGCACGCTGGCACCAATCTGGGTGCGCAAGATGCCAAAGAAAAAGGCCGATGAGATCGCGATGCACTATCTTGAGCGCGTCAAGATTCCCGAGCAGGCCAACAAGTATCCGGGTCAGCTCTCCGGCGGCCAGCAGCAGCGTGTGGCGATTGCCCGATCACTCTGCATGAACCCGCGCATCATGCTGTTCGATGAACCGACATCAGCGCTCGATCCGGAGATGATCAAGGAAGTGCTGGATACGATGGTTCAGCTTGCCGAAGAGGGCATGACCATGGTCTGTGTTACCCACGAGATGGGCTTCGCCCGCCAGGTGGCCAACCGCGTGATCTTCATGGATCAGGGCCAGATCGTCGAGCAGAACGCGCCGGCCGAGTTCTTTGACAACCCGCAGCACGAGCGGACAAAGCTCTTCCTCAGCCAGATCCTGCACTGACCTCCGACTGATAGCTTCGTTGAACCGATGCCGCTGCTCTATAAGCGCGGCACGAAACACAGATCGAGTGTGCGAGATGACTATGTAGGCCGCGATTGAGTGCGTGACAAGCATCTCGACGGGAGGCGAGGCTCGCTCCTTTCGATGGTCCTTGAGACCCACCAGGACAATTACGCGCAGCCCCTGCGCGAACAGTTCATTCACGGCCAGACCTATTCCAACGACGAGGAGTGGGACGCGTTTTCGCAAGCGGCGCCCAAGGAGACAATGTCGTGGGCGTGCGCATCCTACGACCGGCGGAGAGACCAAGTGTTTCGCGACGACGATTATCCGGTCCTGCGCGGCACTGGGTCGATCCTCGACGAAAAGACGACTATCTGTGGACCAATGGCTATGTGCCGCAGCTCGACACCCATATCGGCCCGAGATACCAAACCCGCTTCACATCACCCTCTTGGGCATCAAGAATATGCCCAAAATTGATGACGTTCTTGCCGACATCATGAGGTTCAACAAAATCAATTAGATTCGTGCAACTTCAACGACGGCCTGCCGATTACGGTGCGGTTTGCAAAGATGGTCGGTGACGTCCTGGCCATGGGGGCCAAGGTCGGGGTCAATGTTCAATGCGCACGTTGGGGTCAAAACGGCCAAAACAAACGCGGCTATCTGCCAAGTTGTCAGCGGATTGCGATCGATCTCGACGACACTTTGCGAAGGGCGAGCGTCGTATTGATGTTCTGGTCCAGAACATGGCGCGATCTCATCGCCTCCGAGCGGCCTCCCGCCGGCATCCTGTCGTCGATGCAGGGCGTTGGAGGCCTCGCGGTCACCAATGCCGACAGAGGTTGGACGGGGGCCGGAGCCGTGCGCACCGACGCGGCGTCCAAGCCTATCGCCATCGCCAGAATGGAGAATGCGAAAAGTGCGACGCCGACGACTTGGTCGGATATCGCATGCCGACGGCGGAGCAGATACTCTTCCAGATAGTCCGGTTCTTGATCTCTGTCTTCGTGGCGCATGACAAACTCGCTTGGTTGATCCTAGAGGTTGGGCCCGCAAAGAGGCCTCCCGGCATTCGTTGCGGAACCCCTTTTCCCTTGTAAAAGGCTGCATATCCCCTTGTTTATGAAAGGCTATTGTTCTTCAGCGGCAGTTGCCGGATCCGTTTGCCAGTAGCGGCGAAGACGGCGTTCAGGACGGCCGGGCCGGCGACGGCGATGGTCGGCTCGCCAACGCCACCCCAGAAGCCACCGGACGGCATGATGATTGTCTCGACCGCCGGCATCTGCTCCATCCGCATCACCTCGTAGGTGTCGAAATTCTCCTGTTCAACGCGGCCGCCATTGATGGTGCATTCGCCGTAGAGGCAGGCGGAGAGACCGTAAACGAAGGACCCTTCGACCTGGCGTTCGGCCTGGGCGGGGTTGACGATATGTCCGGGGTCCGTCGCGGCGACGATGCGGTGGATCTTCAACTGTCCGTCGGTGATGGAGATTTCCGCGGCTGCAGCGACATAGCTGGCAAAACCCATGATCTGCGCAAGGCCACGGTATATGCCTTGCGGCGCCGGCGTTTCCCAGCCGATGCGTTCGGCGACGGCCTCCAGAACCGCCAGATGCTTCGGATGGTCAGCCATAAGCTTACGGCGGAAATCGAGGGGATCGGTTCCGGCCGCATGGGCAAGTTCGTCCAAAAAGCTTTCCACGTAGAAGGCATTCTGGTTGAGGTTTACGCCACGCCAGAAGCCGGGTGGTACGGGAGGATTGCGCATGGCATGGTCGATGAGGAGATTGGCGATGGTGTAGCCAAAGACACCCTCGCTACCGCTGGCGTTCAGCCCCTGGAACACGATTGGGTCGTGACCGTTCTCGCGAAACATCTGCGGACGGAGCGAAGAGAGGATAGACTGACCGCTGATGCGCATGTGAAGCGCCGTCAGATTGCCGTCGGCATCGAGTGCGGCCCGCATCCTGCACTGCGTCGTCGGGTGATAGGAGCCGTGCAGCATGTCCTCCTCACGCGACCAGATCAGCTTCACCGGCGTGCCTGGAAACTCCTTGGCGATCGTAACCGCTTGGCGGACGTAGGATTCGTTGGAGCCGCGCCGGCCAAAGCCGCCGCCGAGATGCAGCTTGTAGACCTCGCATTGTCCGATCGGCAGGCCGGAGGCTTCCGCCACGTTCGCAAGGCTGCTTTCGCCGTTTTGTGTCGGCACCCACACCTCGCATCTGTCTGGCGTATACCGTGCTGTCGCATTCATCGGCTCCATCGTGGCATGGGCTTGATAGGGGAAGGAATAGGTTGCCGTGACGACCCGTGCTGCTTCCTGAAGTGCTGCGGGCGCATCGCCTGTCGAAGTGCCGAGGAACGCGTCGTCTGCATCGAGGCCTTCGGCGAGCATTGCGGCGATGGAGGCGCTCGTAACGGCTTTGTTCGGACCATCGTCCCAGACGATCGGAAGTGCGTTGAGCGCCGATTGCGCCTGCCACCAGGTCTCGGCAACCACGGCCACGGTTGCCTCATCGACCTGCACGACCTTGCGCACGCCCGGCCTCGCCGAGACGGCGGCGGCATCGAAGCTTGCAATCTTGCCACCGAACACCGGGCAGGCCTTCACCGAGGCGTTCAGCATTCCGGGAAGTTGAACATCGGCGCCGTAGATCTGCCTTCCGGTGAGCTTGTCGGCGGTATCAAGGCGCGGAAGCGGCTTGCCGGCAATCTTCCAGTCCTTCGGGTCCTTGAGCGCGATCGCGCTCGGAACTGGCATCTGCGTGGCAAGCGTCGCCACGGCGCCATAAGGCGTCGTACGTCCGGAAGCGGGATGGGTGATGATGCCGTTCTGAACGGAACATTCGGAACGCGGAACATTCCAGGTGCTGGCGGCGGCTGCAACAAGCATTTCGCGTGCGGCAGCTCCGCCTTGCCTGACGTATTCGTGCGAGCCGCGAATTCCCTGGCTGCCCCCGGTCGAGAAACTACCCCAGACGCGCTCGCGTCGAAGGCTCTCCCCAGGGGTCGGATATTCGGTCGTAACCTTGGACCAGTCGCATTCGAGCTCTTCGACGACGAGCTGCGCCAGTCCCGTGAGCGTGCCTTGTCCCATTTCCGAGCGGGCGATGCGGATGACGACGGTGTCGTCCGGATGGATCAGAACCCAGGCGTTGACTTCCGGCAATATATCCGATGCCGCCTGCTCGGCATTTGCCGGTAGCGGAATCTGAAAGCCGAGTGAAAATCCGCCGGCCGCCGCGGCCGTACCAATCAGAAACTTGCGGCGTGATAGCGTGACCACATTCATCGTTCTACCCTCAGCCTTTCTGCGCGGCACTGCTGTTTGCAGCGGCGAGCTTGATCGCGGCCCGCACCCGGTTATAGGTGCCGCAGCGGCAGATATTTGTGATTTCCGCGTTGATATCGTCATCCGTTGGGTTCGGAGTCGTGTTCAGCAGGGCAGTGGCCGCCATGATCATGCCGGCCTGACAGTAGCCGCATTGCGGCACGTCGAGCGCGAGCCATGCCTGCTGGACCGGATGGGAGCCCTCCGGGGAAAGCCCTTCGATCGTGACGATCTCCTGGGCTGCGTCGATCGCGCTGACCGGCATAGCGCAGGAGCGCGTGGCGACGCCGTCGATGTGCACCGTGCATGCGCCGCATTGCGCAATGCCACAGCCGAACTTGGTGCCGGTCAGGCCGGCCTGTTCACGCAAAACCCATAAAAGAGGCGTTTCAGGATCCACGTCGATATCGCGGGCCACGCCGTTAATGGTGAGTTGAACCATCACATGCTCCAATCTCTTGAAAGAAGTCCAAGATGCGATGGCGGATTTCCCGCCATCGCGTGCCGCTCGATCAGGATGCAGGGGTGGTATCCTGGTCAGCTGGCGTTGCGCTGCCCGTCCGAGCCAGACTGGTCGGCCGGGGGAGCCGGCTGCGATTGCGAGCTGGCGGACGGGAGCCGCGTGCAACCGGACCCTTGGGCCAAGGCATTGCCTGCGGCCACAAGAAGGCCGACGGAGGCTGCCGATGCGATGAGAAAATTCTTCATGAATGCCTCACTTCTGGTTGGAGTTTGAATTGCCTGAGAGCGGACGATCCGATCTCGGGCTGCTACTGGAGCTTCCGCTCCGTCTTTTCCCCGCCCGGCGCATGCGCTTTAGTCGACGGAGGAAAGCCTGCGCAGATAGGCGATGATCGCCGATCGCTGCGCCTCGTCACGAATAGTGACGGTCATCGTCGTGCCGGGAACGACTTGCCGCGGATTGGCCAGAAAGGCCTGCAGCCTCTCCTCGTCCCAGACGATGCCGGACCCGCCGAGCGCTTTCGAGTAGCGTGCGCCTTCAATGGTTCCCGCCGACCGACCGAGAAGGCCGGAAAGATGCGGCCCCATCCGGTTTTCGCCGATGTTGACACTGTGGCAGGTGCCGCAACGGGTGCGGAACAGCCGTTCGCCCACCGGATTGACCGGCTCCTGCGCCAGGCTCCGGCCGCCAGCCGCCAGCGACAGGGAGAACACCAGCATTGAGCCGAGACAGATTGGTTTCATTGAAAGTCCTTGTGTCATTGCGTCCTGCATAGTTGGGACTTGGGACTGCACGGATGCGGATGAACGGCTGCTTCGATGCAGATCGTTTCGACGCTTGCAGGCTAAGGGCGGTTTGTCGCAGAGATGTGCCAGACGGGTAGGGAATTGTCGCGAAATGTCTCAAGCCGTCCGGACATGTCTTCATTCAAGCTTAGACGAGACCGAAGACGGACCCGCCAGTTCAGGCTATTCCTTGGAATGGCGGGCATTCGTCAGGTAACCGGATCGCCGGTTTCGGCAAACTTTGATACACTTTTGGAGGTGCCGGATTTTTCCGTCACTTTATATTGCCGTTCATATCTTCATTCCTTGCGTGAGGCGCTCTATGCAAACGGCACACCATATCGTCGTCGTAGACGATCACCGGGACATCCGTGACCTCGTCGGCAAATATCTTTCCCAGCAGGGCTACCACGTCAGCGTCGCCGAAAGCGGCGCGGCTCTTCGGCGCATCGTCGAACGTGGCGCCCCGGACCTGATCGTTCTCGATATCATGATGCCGGGGGAGGATGGTCTATCAGTCTGTCGCCAGCTGCGCGGCACGATGGAGATACCGATCATCTTCCTGACGGCGATGGCGGACGATACCGACCGCATCATCGGACTGGAGCTCGGCGCCGACGACTATCTTACCAAGCCCTTCAACCCGCGTGAGCTTCTGGCGCGCATCAGGGCCGTGCTGCGCAGGGTCAACAGCCTGCCGCAGCAGCAGCGCGAGACGATCAAGTCGAAAACCGTGACCTTCGATCAATGGCGGCTCGATGTCGGGCGCCGAGAGCTGATCGGCGAGGACGGCGTCGGCATCGCGCTCAGCATCGCGGAGTTTCGCCTGCTCAAGGCCTTCCTGGAACATCCGGGCCTCGTCCTCAGCCGTGACCAACTTCTCGATCTGACCGTCGGCCGCACCGCAGATTTTTTCGATCGCAGCATCGACAACCAAGTCAGCCGCTTGCGCAAGAAGATCGAGTTCGATCCGAAAAATCCCGCCATCATCAAGACCCACTGGGGCGGCGGCTACCGCTTTTCTGCAGAGGTGGCATCCGGATGATGCTATGGTGGAAAAGGAGCCTCGCCGCCCAGTTCATCGAATTCATGCTGCTTGCGCCCGTCGTATCGCAGGCCCTTGCATTCCTTATCTCCTGGGGCGAGCGCGACGAGGCCCTGCGGGCGGCCACCAGGGGCGAGTTCTTCAGCCGCACCGCATTGCCTGCGAGCCTGCTCGAATCCCTGCCTGCTCCCCTTCGCCAGGAAGTCCTGCTTGCCAGTGGAACACGCAATCGCTGTTCTCGCTCGGGATAACAACCATCGTGCTTTTGGTCATCGGTGTCTTCACTAGCAATCGCATTGCCCGGCCGCTGTGAGGGCTTGCCTCGGCTGCCGAGGCTCTTGGGCGGAGCGAGACCGTGGAGAAGCTGCCCGAATTCAGGCCCGGCGAAATCCGCCTGACAGCCGGAGGCGTCCCGCCAGCTCTGAGAGCGGCGCGCCATCTCTGCGGACGAGTGACTAGTCGTTTGATGCTCGCTCAGGCCCGCCTACGCGAGTTTTCTCAGTGATCCAAGGGTTCGGCGTTGAGATAAATGCCATCTAGGATTGCGTAAATCACGTTTTATTGAAAAATGTTGCGCCGCAATATGCTGCGTGGCTCTGTTTTTGATCTCTTCTCTCCCTTTATTGTGCATCTGCGAACAGATCGCTTTTGCAACCCGCCGGATGAGAGACGTGCTCCTCCCAGTCCGACGTCCGGCCAGAAAGAGGATCCGAAAATATGGGTGATCTCCTGAAAGGTATCTCCAGCTTCCGCGGCGCCGTATTCCCGAGTCATTCGGCGCTTTACCGCAAGCTCGCGCGCGAAGGCCAGCAGCCACATGCCCTGATGATATCTTGCGCCGACAGCCGGGTGATGCCGGAAACGATAACACAGTCCGGTCCCGGCGATCTCTTCGTCTGCCGCAATGCCGGCAATATTGTTCCCCCCTTCTCGACCCTCAATGGCGGCGTCTCTTCCGCAATCGAATATGCCATCCTAGCCCTCGGCGTCAGCGACATTGTTGTCTGCGGTCACTCAGATTGCGGGGCGATGAAAGGGTTGTGCCACCCAGCAATGCTGGAACCAATGCCGAATGTCGCAGCCTGGCTGCGGCACAGCCACGCTGCCTATTCGATTGTTTGCCAGGCCTATCCTGACGACCTTTCCGAAGCTGACCGCGTGCGGGCTGTAGCGATGGAAAACGTCGTCGTTCAGCTCGACCACTTGAAGACCCATCCAGCGGTGGCTGCAAAACTCGCGACCAACGAAATCACGCTGCACGGCTGGTTCTTCGACATTGGAACGGGCGAGGTCCAGGTCTATGACGGGGTCTTGGCGACATTTACCGATGTGCAAGAGGGCGAGCCGCTGCCGGTCGCCGTCATAGGACGAGATCACCCGCATGTCATGCCGCGGGCCGCTGCAACGCTTGCCGGGGAGTAACGCCATGATAAACAACGGCTCTGCTTTCTCGCGCGATCTCGCTTCGTCTCTGGTGGTTTTTCTTGTCGCCATTCCGCTTTGCCTGGGAATTGCGATCGCCTCCGGGGTGCCTGCGGCTATGGGACTAATCTCCGGTATCATAGGCGGCCTCGTCGTCGGCCTCCTGGCGGGCTCGCCTCTTCAGGTCTCCGGGCCTGCCGCCGGTCTTGCTGTCATCGTCTTCGGCTTCATCGAACAGTATGGCGTTGCCATGCTCGCTCCCGTGCTGCTCGTTGTCGGCTTGCTGCAGATCATAGCGGGTTTCCTAAGGATCGGTTCCTGGTTCAGAGCAATTTCGCCGGCCGTCGTTCACGGCATGCTGGCTGGCATTGGCATTTTGATCATCCTGGGGCAGATCCATGTGCTCATGGATGCCAGGCCTGCCGCCGGCGGCATCGAGAATATCACCGCGATCAACGAGAGCGTCGGTAGATTGTGGGGCACCAGCGTGACAAACGAGGCCGTCGCGCTTCTGGTCGGTCTCATCGCTCTCCTCGCGATGGTCTGCTGGGAACAATTCCGCCCGAAATTTCTGGCGCCGCTTCCTGGGGCCCTTGTCGGCGTTGCTGCCGCCACGGTCTTGGCTACCACACTTGACCTCCCGATAGCCCGCGTGAAAGTGCCTGCCTCACTGGCAGAGAGCATATCGATACCGGCGGCCGAGAGCTTTGCCCAGCTAGTGCAGCCCGGCATCATCTTGACGATTCTGATGATTACCGTCATTGCGAGCGCCGAAACGCTTCTTTCGGCGGCCGCCGTCGATCGCATGCACGACGGGGAGCGCACGCGCTTCAACAAGGAGCTCTTCGCCCAAGGCGTCGGTAACGGGCTCTGCGGATTACTCGGGGGATTGCCTATCACCGGTGTCATCGTCCGTTCGTCAGCCAATATCCAGGCCGGGGCTCGCACGCGGACCTCGGCAGTATTGCATGGGGCATGGATCCTGGGCCTGATGGCGCTTTTGCCGGGATTGCTGGAAATGGTACCATTGACGGCGCTCGCCGCCGTACTGCTCGTCACCGGCTGGCGGCTGATCAGCCTTCACCACGTACGCCACCTGTTCGAGCACCATGGTCTCATGCCGGTTGGAATTTGGGCCGTCACGGTGGCCATGGTCGTCCTGCAGGACCTGCTGGTCGGTGTGGCGCTCGGCCTGGCGCTGTCGATCCTCGAAGTTCTTCCCTATCTGCGCCGAAAGCTCGCGATCAGGCATTCCGAAGTCGACGATGAAATTCATGTCCGACTGGGCGGAGCGCTCACCTGCAAGGACGTGCCGGCGCTACTCAGCACGCTCGAAGGGCTGCCCGAAGGCCGCAAAGTCAATATCATCGGCAAACACCTGCGTTTCATGGATCACACCAGTGCAGAGACCATCAGCGAATGGCTCAGGCGCGAGACGAAATCCGGTCGAACCGTCCAGGTTCATCCGCCTCGGGCGGAGCGTCATCCCCGTCTCAAGCCGCTATTTGCGCGGTTTTCTGCCGAAGCAGCCTGATCGTTTGTAGGAGGGCAATTCCATTGCCCTCCCATCTCGTTGCGCCGAGCTGCAAAGTCAGTTCGGTCGGGTCGGACTCGACAGCAGTAACGAGCAGTGTGGCAGGCGTGACGCCTTCAGCTTGCTTTGTTGAAGGCGTCCTCAAACGTGTTCCGGTTGATGACCTTTTCGCCCTGGGGCTGGTCAAGGGTCCCACGGATTGGCGATCGTTCAGAACCAGTGCATAAACCGCATCTTTCGTTGCTCGCGATGCTGAGCGCCACTATCCTTTGCGACCATGCGGTGAGAGTAAAAGATGGATTCCCAACTGGACTTGTTCGCGAATGCGCTGTCTCCGACGGTGGAAAAAGCGATCGCGCCTGCTCAATCTCGTTCTCGACGCTCACAGGCTGTCGCGCGCTCCGACGACGAGATGGCGCGAAAGCTTGAAGAGACCGGAAACTATCGTATCCTCAGAAGACACGTCGCTCGCCCTGTTGCCGCGGTCAGACGGCCTGAGTTTTCCCGTGTTGGCGTCATTGTCGACACGGAGACAACGGGGCTCAACCACCGTAACGACGAGATTATCGAAATCGGCGCTGTTGCCTTCACATTCAACGATGATGGAGCTGTCGGCGACATCATCGGGGTCTATGGCGGCCTGCAGCGGCCATCCAAACCCATCCCACCAGAGATCACCCGGCTTACGGGGATCACGGACGCGTTAGTCGAAGGACAGTTCATCGACATCCAGTCCCTGCGCAGGCTGATTGAACCGGCAGATCTGATCATTGCCCATAACGCCGGTTTTGACCGGCCGTTCTGCGATGCTTTTTCGACCATCTTTGCCGGTAAAGCCTGGGCCTGTTCAGTCTCGGAAATCGATTGGAGCGCCCGCGGCTTCGAGGGAACGAAGCTCGGTTACCTCGTCGGACAGGCTGGCTATTTCCACGAAGGCCACCGCGCCGTTGATGACTGCTTCGCGCTCCTGGAAGTCCTCGATCAGCAGCGAGCCACTGAAGAGACACCGTTCAGCGAACTTTACCGCGCCAGCCAGCGTTCGCGGGTTCGCATCTTTGCGGAGCACAGCCCGTTTGACATGAAGGATCAGTTGAAGGCGAGGGGCTATCGTTGGTCGGACGGCAGCGACGGCCGTCCGAAGTCCTGGTGGATCGAACTCGATGAGGATGATCTCAGCGAGGAGCTTCACTATCTGCGCTCGGATATTTATCAATGGGACGAGGCGGACCCGCCAACTTTACACCTGACGGCATTCGATCGGTTCAGAGCCTGACGGAAGAACGGCCTGATAGGGCTTTTCAGCGGCCGTTCGTCTGCTCTTCGACGCCGGTCAGTGGTGAGCATGGCTGGATAGTGAGCCGCCGCACTGCGTTAGGAGGCAAGCCTTAGAGCGGTTTGAGAACGTCAGTGGCTGATACGTCGGAGCAGAAGACCGCCCATGGCGACATGGAGATGGCTTCTGCCACGTCGATGCAGACCTCGTAGTCGCGGACGAAGCGCCGCCATCGTGTCATCCAGCCGAAGGTCCGCTCCGGTTGACGACCTAATCGTGCTTGCGAGAACGCGGCCGACCGTGGAGGGAACCTCGAACAGGCGGTCGGTCCCGGACGCGCTGGCTGACATTGGTCACTCTTCACCATTTGTCCTTCGTATTGCGCTCAGCTGAGTTCTTGGGCGAGTCCGATGAGAAGCCCTTCAGGCCCACGGATATAGCAGAGCCGATACGCGTCTTTATACTGGACTACTTCGCCTACGAGCTGCGCACCGCGCCTGCGGAGCCTGTCAAGCGTCTCGTCGATGTCGTCCACGGTGAACATGACGCGGAGGTAGCCTAGGGCGTTGACCGGGTCGTTGCGGTGATCTGCGACGACAGGCGGCGTGAGGAAGCGGGAGAGCTCGAGGCGGCTGTGGCCGTCCGGTGTTCGCATCATGGCAATCTCGACATGCTGATCGCCCAGTCCTGTGACGCGTCCAGCCCATTCTCCTTCGATCGTGGCCCGCCCTTCGAGCTCGAGGCCGAGTTCGCGAAAGAAATCAATCGTCACTCCGAGGTCTTCGACGACGATTCCTACGTTGTCCATTCGCTTGAGCGCCATGTTTCCAATCTCCAAGGTGTCATTTTTCAATCGACAAGTCGCCTCGTCTGACAAAGGACGACTGAGGAAGCCCAACACCGACAGCCATCCACGCCCAATTCGCTGCTTTTCACATCAGAAGCTTGAATCATGGCCGCCTCAACCGCCATCCCGTTTTCAAACGATCTCTTAGATCAATCCTCAAAATCTGCTCCCGAAACGAGCTGGCTCTGAGGAGGAATCTAGGGATATCGTCTGTCGAGGCGCATGCGCTCGATAATGTGCCGACCGGATCCTTCAAAGTGACGTGGTGTGAAAAGATCCATGGGCACATCCTTGTGTTTGCCTATGGGTGTTCCATTCATGGATCCGATCGAGAGCTGTGTGCAGCGCAAACCACCAATCATTCTGTGGTTTGGCACCAACGTCCCTTGCAGGCCCGCGGCCTTAGCAATCTCGCCCCTTATGCCACCTAACAAACGAAGTGGAGCTCGATATGCGAATCCCAATCCAACGCGAAATCTTCCGTCGGAATTTACTTATCTCGTCTGCTGCGACGGTCGCTGTCACGGGAGCCCGACCTGATGCGGATTTGGGCGTTGCTTAGAGGCTCGCCGAGCCACAGCCGTTGAGCATGAACCTACGGGCTTGCGGTGTTGACGGATTCCGAAAGGAAACTCACCACTTCCGCGATGAATTGGGAACGGCCGCGCTCGGAACGATCGAGGTGGACATAATGCGTGGCGTCAGGAATCGTCACGCTACGGGCACGGGCAGCATTGACGAGGTGGCCTTCCAGCATCTTTACGTCATCAGGACGGCTCCAAAAATCGTTCTCAGAACGGATGATCAGCACGCGTGCGGTAATCGACGCAGCGTCCCAAAGCTGCCTGCCGGAGGCAAGATAGAAGCTGTCTTCCATCGCACCGGAAGGGGAGCGGAATACAGCTGGCTCCCGATCGTCAGCTATCGGATCGGAGGCCAACGCCGCGTGTTGATAGGCTTCGACCACCGCCGGATCACGCCAGCTCTGCTTGTCTTCGGCAGGAATGGATTTGTCCCAGGAGGGCATGAGTGAAGCGGCCGTGTTCAATCGGTATGCCCCGAATTTCGCAACATTGAAGCGACGGCGATCATTCGGGTCGGCGTTCTCGCTGTCTGCGCCAAGTGTGGGATGTCCAGAGGTGGCACCGTAAAGCGAGTTGTAGATGACCAGGTGGCTGACCTTTTCCGGGAAAAGAGACGCGTACATGCCTGCCCAGTGCCCGCCGGTGGCCCAGCCGAGCAAGCTTACTTGCCGGCTGCCAGTCCGATCCCGGATAGCCTCGACCACAGCATCGATGTCGCGGGCGACTTCGTTGGAATGGGTCAGCGGCCTGCCCTCCTGTGGACCATCCTGTCCTGGACGGTCCGATCCTCCGTAGCCACGGGCGTCGACAATGAACACTCGATATCCTCTGGTTGCCAACTCAGCAGCCAGCGATCCTCCTTCGACCGGCAGATCGAACGAGGCAATACCCGGCACCCGCGCTCCATGGACAAGGACGATCGGCGACCCATTGCGCTTTGGCCCTGTATTTTGGACTTCGCGGATGGCCAGTTCGATACCGGGTGCGGCATTTATCCGGAAATCCTTGCGTTCGACTTCTGCGAGTGCAGGCACAGCACCGAAGGTGGCTGCGATGGTAGCGCAGTAAACAGCGAGTCTTTGCATGGTCTGCTCCTTCAAAATCGTGGCCCAGCCAAGGGTGGCTTCGGCTGGATCGACTCTAAATCGTTGCGACGGGCAGACGTTTCCAATATCAAAACAGTGTTTATTGATATTGCTGCGATATGATGACCAGCCTCCTCCATATGCGGCATTTCATTGCCGTGGCCGAAGAACTGCATTTCGGACGCGCCGCCGCCCGACTCGGCATGGCGCAACCGCCACTTAGCCAATCGATCAAGAGGCTTGAGGAGCGCTTGGGATTTCCGCTATTCGAGCGGACCCAACGCGCGGTGCGCCTCACCGCAGCCGGGCGCGTGTTTCTGGAGGAGGCTCGTCGAACGATCGCGCAATCTGAAGACGCCGTTCGTTTGGCCCGCCGCGCGGCTTCAGACGACCTTGCCCAGATTTCCATCGCCTTTGTTTCCGCAGCTCTCTACCGTCTGCTTCCTCAGGCCATTCGCGCCTTCCATGAGATTTGGCCCGATACGACAATTCGCCTCGATGAACGTCCCACGGAGGCGCAACTGGCCGGCCTTGCGGGCGGTGATATCGACCTTGGCTTCTTCCATCCACCGATCAAGACCGTCGATGGCCTCGCGGTGGAACTGATCCACCGGGACAAGCTGATTGTCGCAGTGCCATCGCATCATCCACTCGCTGCGTTGAACTTCTGTCGGCTTGCTGATCTGGCTGGACACGATTTCATTATGTTTCCCCACCAGCAAGGCCCGACGCTTCACGGGAAGATTACAAATGCCTGCAGGGCGGCGGGGTTCGTACCAAACATCGTCCAGGAAGCACGGCAGATGCATACAATTTTGAGTTTGGTCGCCGCCGGGTTGGGCGTGTCGTTGGTGCCCACGGGCGCGACGACGATGAGGATCGCTGGCGTAGCATTTATCCCACTGGTTGACACACCTGCGGACATTGCCTGGGAAATGGCTATCGGATGGCAACCGCGAGGCGCACGAAAAGCCCTGCGGAACTTCCTGGAGGTGGTTCGAACCGTCGGTCAGAAGCTGAAGTCTGAAATGTAGCCGGCTTTCCTGATCAAGGCTGACCAATGCCAAAGCTTATGAAGCGGTTGCGGCGCGTAGCTGCCCGCCCGCTCCACACCAGTCGGACGATGAGCCACTTTGGGTGAGCCGGCGGCGAAAGATCTCGCCCGCCGGGCGTAAACGCGTCAGCGTCACCTGCGCGCCTCACCAAGGTCGCGGCCTGCGAATGACGTGCGACAGGATCACTAACCAGACAGGATATCTTGACGTATGGCGCGAGCTTCATGCCAAACGGGACATCCCGCAATGGATGGATGCAGGAAGCGGACAATCGTCGATGGCTCGAACATTTCCGCCGCTGTGGGACCTTAAGTTATCGCTACGCCAGTCCCCCTAAGGCGTTATCATTTTGCGTCGCTGGTCGCCGTAGACTGTCTACGCGTTTCCCTCAGTATTGGTCCGAGATTCCGGCAGGCGCGGATCGCCAATGCCATGACAGTGAGTGTCGTGCCGGCGATGCCGCTGCCGGGAAAAGCGCTGGCGTCCGTGACGATGACATTGGGTGCATCCCAGAGCTGGTTGTAGGGATTGAGCACCGAATTCTCAGGGTCATCCCCCATCCGCGCGCCGCCTGTTTCATGAATTGCGGCGCCCACGCACATGGTCTTGCGGAACCACTTGCGGAACATGAAGCGGCTGAAGGGATCGGCGTCGGGGAAGGCGCCGCGCCCCATTTCCTTGAGCCCGGTGGGCGAGCCGATGAATTCAAGCTCACCGCCGACCGCCTGCACCAGATCGATCATCGTTTCTTCCTGCTGGGCCAGCAATGCGCGCTCCTCATCATACATCGCGCAGCGTATGTGGGGGACAGGAATATTCCAGGCGTCCCTGCGCCGGGCATCGAGTGTGATGCGATTGTCCGCATTGGGCAGCATGCGGCCGAACCCGAAGAAAGCAAGCCGGGAGGGCTGATCACCAGGGGTCGGTGAGCGCCCGACGCTGCCCTGATAATCGAAATCGCCACGGGCGGCGTCACCCCTGCCGAAACGCGGAATGAAAATGCCACCGGAGGGATTATAGAATGGATCGGTCGGGGCAGAGGCATCGTGGGCCCAGCCTTTGGCCTTCGGGAAGGAACCGAAGGCCAGGCAGGGAAGCTGGTCCATGAAATAGCGCCCGAGCGTGCCTGAGCTGTTCCCCAGCCCCTCGGGGTGTCTGGCGGATGCAGAGTTGAGAAGCAGCCGGACGCTTTCAATGGGCGATGCCGCAAGCACCACGAGCGTAGCGTGCACATTCTCTACGTCGCCCGTTAGCCGGTCGATGAATTCCGCGCCGGTCGCCCGGCCATTCCTGTCGTCCGTCGTGATGCGGCGGACGATGGCGTCATGGCGTATGGTAAGGCGACCGGTTGCAAGCGCCTCGCGCAAGGGCTTCGGCGTGCGCTCTGCGTCCGGGGCGATATAGCGCCAGGAGACGACGCGCCGCTCGGGCCAGCGGCCTTCCACCTCTTTCTTGAAGATCTCTTCGGCAGGCGTCAGGTCGGCCGGATGCGCATAGATGCCGTCCGGCAAGGTCTCAACGCCGTCCTTATTGCCATAGAGCCCGAGGCAGGATTCGACTTCGGCGTAGTAGGGTGCGAGTTCGTCGTAGGAAACGGGCCAGTCGACGCCTTTGCCCGTCCGGGACCTGATCTTGAAATCATCGTCGGTCCAACGCAGCAACACACGGCCGAAACTGTGCAGACGGCCGCCGGCCTGGCGGCCGCGAATCCACAGGAACGGCGCATCCTTGGGGGTCGTATAAGGGTTTTTCCGGTCGTTGACGAAGAAGTGGCTGAAACGTTCCGTAAAGAAGGCCGCACGGGCCTGAATAGGCTGGCCCTTGATCGTGGCGCGCGCCCGCTCCCAGATATTGATGCTACTGGCCGGCTCCTTCTTGCGGGCGGGATCGAAGTCATCTTGCGTCACGGCACGGCCTGCCTCGAGCAGCAGCACTGACAGGCCTTGTGCTGTCAGTTCCTTGGCGGCGAAGGAGCCTGCCGCGCCAGAACCGATCACCAACGCATCGTAGACAGTCTGAGACATGAACAATTTCCGTATGAACTGAAAGCAGTGTTAAAGGCGGGCGCCATGGGCGTCGAAAAGGGAGATCTTGGCGATATCGAGACCAGGCGCGATCCGCGTCTTCGGCGCAAAAGCCACATCGCCCATCACCCGGCAGGACAGGCTGTCGCCGGCCAAGTCGAACCAGATCACCGTGTCCGCGCCCATTGGCTCGACAACGGAGACGGTGCCCAAAATGGTGGGCCAACCCCTTGCCGCTCCGTCGGGCGCGAGATGTTCCGGCCGGATGCCGAGCGTGGTCGGGCCGGCCTTGATGGAAGTCAGAAAAGGATAGCCGGAAAGATCGATCCTCAGTCCGTTGCTTTCGAAGACGGGTGTGCCGGTCTCGAGGGCGGTCCTGCCCTCGATGAAATTCATCGCCGGCGCGCCGATGAAGCCCGCGACGAAGAGATTGGCCGGGCGATGGTAGATCTCGGATGGAGCGGCGAGCTGCTGGATCACGCCGTCCTTCATGATCGCGATGCGATCAGCGAGGGTGAGCGCCTCGACCTGGTCGTGCGTCACATAGATCATCGTATTGCCAAGGCTCTGATGCAGCTTCTTGATCTCGACGCGCAATTCGTTGCGCAGCTTGGCGTCAAGGTTGGAGAGTGGCTCGTCAAACAGGAAGACGTCCACCTCCCGCACCAGGGCGCGGCCAATCGCGACGCGCTGGCGCTGGCCGCCGGACAGCTCCGATGGTCTTCGGTCGAGCAGCTTGTCGAGATGCAGAAGCGATGCGGTGCGGGCGACGCGCGCTTCGATTTCGGCTTTGGGCAAGCCCGCAACACGCAGGCCGAAGGACAGGTTCTTGCGGACCGTCATGCGGGGATATAGCGCGTAGGACTGGAAGACCATGCCGATGCCGCGGTCCTTCGGCTCGTCCCAGGTAACGTTCTTGCCGGATATCCACATCTCGCCGTCGGCAATGTCCTGCAGACCCGCGATGGCGTTCAGCAGCGTCGATTTTCCGCAGCCGGACGGCCCCAGTAGCACGACGAATTCGCGTGGCGCGATATCGATGGACAGCTTTTCGATGACCGCGTGATCGCCATAGGCGATCTTGAGATCCTTTATGGAGACGGCAGGCTGCATGGCATTATCCCTTGACTGCGCCGGCGGCGACGCCGCGCACGAACCAGCGGCCGGAGAAAAAATAGATGGCGAGCGGGACAAAGGCGGTGAGGATGGTGGCGGCCATGTTCACATTGTAGGTGCGCTCGCCCATGGTCGTGTTGACGATGTTGTTGAGCTGAACCGTCATCGGCAGATTGTCCCGCCCGGCAAAAACCAGCCCGATCAGGAAGTCGTTCCAGATGCCTGTGAACTGGAAGATGGAGGCGACCACGACCATCGGAGCCGACATGGGCAGCATGATCTCGAGGAAGATGCGCCAGAAGCCGGCGCCGTCGACGCGAGCCGCTTTGCAGAGCTCTTCGGGGATCGCCATGAAATAGTTGCGGAAGAGCAGCGTGACCAAGGGCAGGCCGAAAATGACATGGACCAGGACGACTCCGGCCACCGAATTGTAGAGGCTGACATTGGCGAGCAGCCGCACCAGCGGATAGAGGAAGATCTGATAGGGGATCAGGCCGCCGGCCATCAGAAGCCCGAACAGCAGGCCAGAGCCTTTCGGCCGCCAGAAGGAAAGAGCATAGCCGTTGATCGCGCCGATGAAGACGGAAATGACGACCGCCGGCACGGTGATTTTTACCGAGTTCCAGAAACCGACGCGCACGCCCAGGCATTGCGTGCCCATGCAGGCCCCTGACCAGGCGGTTTTCCAGGCGTCGAAATCGACGGTATCAGGCAGTGCGAAGATACGACCCTGACGGATTTCCTCCATCGTCTTCAAGGAGGTGACGAGCATCGTGTAGAGCGGCAAAAGGAAAAACAGCGCCGCAAGGATCAGGAAGGCATAGAGCCCGATGCGGCCGATTGTGAGCCGTGAGGGTTTCGGGCCGCGGGCGTGAAGAGTGGCCATCAGTGCGCTCACCTTCTTCTCCTGCGCATGGAAAGCGCATAACGAAACGGGACGACGGCCATGACGACGGAGAGCACCAGCACCGTGGCGCCCGCGCTCGCCAGGCCGAGATTCTGGCGTTCGAACAGATTGTCCATGATGAATTTAGCCGGCACCTCGGTCGCGGTGCCCGGTCCGCCGCCGGTCAGCGCCACGACGAGGTCATAGGTCTTGATTACGCCCATGGAGAGCAGCATTCCCGATGCGGCAAGTGCTGGTCCGAGCTGCGGCAGGATGATCGACAGATAGATCCGCCAGATCGGGATGCCGTCGATCTGTGCGGCCTTCCATTGTTCATCGCCGATGCCGCGCATGCCGGAAAGCGCGATCACCATGACGAGGCCTGCCCCCTGCCAGACGCCAGCGAAGACGACGGTATAGATCGCCATGTCGCGACTGACGATCCAGTCGAATGTGAAACTCTGCCAGCCCAACGCCCGCACGGTTGCCTGAATGCCGAGGGTCGGGTTCAGTATCCATTGCCAGATGAGGCCGGTGACCACGAAGGACATGGCATAGGGGTAAAGGAAAATGGTGCGGAACACGGCTTCGAAGCGCACCTTGCGGTCAAGCGAGGCCGCCAGAACGAAGCCGAGGGCGAGACAGCCAGCAACATAGAGCACGCCGAATATCAGGACATTTTCCAGGGATGCGAGCCATCTCGACGTCCGGAACAGCTTGGCATATTGAGCAAAGCCCACATAGTTGGACGAAGGAAATATGGTCGAATCCGTGAACGACAGCCTCACGGACCAGACCATGGTGCCGATATAGATGAAGATCGCTGCGATCCATGTCGGCAGGAGCGCGATAGTCGCAGCAGGGGAACGTCTGCGCTTGGCTTGCATGAGCAAACTTTCTCAAACGGAATGTGCAGGGCCGATCGGCGTTCTTCTTTCCAATCGGCCTGCTGCACGGCCTATTCGAAGATCGCGAAGAACTTCTCGGCGCCAGAGGTGCTATCCTCGGAAGGATTGGTCCAGAACTCATCGACGAAGTCGTTGAGCGCGCCGGCCTGTTGCGGCGAGAGGATCAGCGCCTGGTCCGGCACGATCTTGCCGGCGCTCATCAGCTCCAGTCCCTTCTTCGCGCAGATGTCGAGCTTGGACTGGTCGACGTCGGTGCGCATCGGCACGGAACCCTTCTTGAGCGAGAACTCAATCTGCACGGCGGGGTCCATGGCTACCTCGGCAAGCAAAGTCTGGCCCTTCTGGGATGTCGCGTCGGCAATCTTCGGGAAGGAGAAGGCGTCGGCGACATAGACCATGCCCGGCGACTGCGGCGCGAGCATGCAGCCGTAGTCTTTACCAAGCTCCTTGCCGGCGGCGATGAACTCGCCCTTTGCCCAGTCGCCCATGAACTGTACGCCCGCCTTGCCGGTGATGACCATGGCGGTGGCGTCGTTCCAGTTGCGGCCCGGTGCGCCCTGATCGACATAGGCACGCAGCTTGCCGAGAATATCGAGTGTCTTCTTCACGCCTTCGGTGGAGGCGTCGCCCTTGTCCTTGTCGACATAGATCTTGAGGAAGCCGTCAATGCCCACCTGGGTGAGCAGGATCATATTGAAGACTTTGGTCTCCTGCCAGGACTGGCCGCCCCAGGCGACCGGCTGAATGCCGGCAGCCTTGAGCTTGTCGAGGGCCGCGAAGAATTCGTCCCAGCTCTTGGGCTCCTCGCTCACGCCCGCCTTGGCGAAGGCCTCCTTGGAATAGAACACCCAGCTTTCGCCGTGAGCGCCGGTGGGTGCGAGATAGACCTGACCGTTGTAGGAGACGAGATCGGCGATCGATTTTGGCAGAGCGTCCGTCCATTTGCCGGCTTTTGCCACATCGTCGATCGGGCTCAGGAGACCCTGATTGACGAAATCGGCATTGGCGAGGCCGATCACCGCCTGTTTGGCGGTCGGCGGATCGCCGGCGACCAGGCGGTTCTGGAAGGCGGCATCGGCAGCGCCGAAGCCGGCGATGGAAGAGTCCTTCCAGACCCCGCCGCGCTTTTCGAATTCCTGCTTGATGACGTTCAGAGCTGCCGCTTCGCCGCCGGACGTCCAGGAGGTCATCACTTCGGCATTCGGTTTGTCTTCGGCATGGGCCGAGGAGACGGCTGCTGAGAGCGCGGCTCCCACCAGTAACAGTTTCATTACGGTCTTCATCGTTCCACCTCTTCAAGAAAGCCCTCTTGGCGGGGCCATTGGTTTCGGGTCATGGAAATCAGCGATAGATCGGCAAAAGTGCCTGCCGTACGAGCTTGAGCCCATTTGCGATGTCACTGAGCGGATCGGCGGCGGCGTCGAGCTCGAGAATGGCCCAGCCGTCGTAGCCGCGATCACGCAGGAGCCTGGTCCAGCCTGGCCAGTCGACGCGACCGAGTCCGAAGCCGCAGAAATAGGGACGGTGGCGATCATGGATATGCTCATCGATCGGTGTGTCTGCCGGCATAGGCCCGAGGGCATCCTTCCAATGGGCGATAATGACGCGCTCATGATGACGCTCGACGACCTGCAGAGGATCGGAACCGGCAACAATGATGTGCGCCGTGTCCGGGCACATGTGTACATAGGCCGGGTCCGTCAGCAGCATCAGCAGGTCGACGTCGCGCGCGGCAGCAAAGATCGAGTGAGCCTCGGTGTGGAGCGCCAGCCGAATACCCTTTGCGTAGAGAGTGGCGCCGAGGCGATTGAGGAAATCGGCGATCTTGCGCGCCTGTTCGAAATCATAAAATCGCACCGGCTGGGCGCCGAGCGTCTGGCGCAACGGTGCGCCGATGACCATGATGTCACTGCCGCAGGCTTTGAGGAATTCGGCGTATTTTTCGGCCTTCTCGATGATGGCGGCCTGTGCGTCAGCCTCCGTGAAATCACCGGCCGCTTCGAGTTCGGCGAAAAAGCCGCTCGCCAGCGTCAGCCCGCGCCTCGAAAGCTCCGCGGCGAAAGCTTCGACCGAGCCATAGGTCTTCGTCGCATCCTGCCAGTTGAACGGCGAGAAGGTCAGTTCGACGCCCGTGACGCCGGAGGCCTGGACGGCGTCGAGAATTTTGTCCCAGAAAACGCGCGGCTCGTTGCGGGACAGAGCGATGATGCCGTCATAATCCTTCACATCCCAGAAATCGGGGTGGAAAAAGGTGACGAGATCGACGCCAAAGCGAAGCCGTTCGGTTGAGGTCATGACGCTTCTCCGGGCATAGAGGATCGATTGCGGCGCCGACATCCGCAACGAATAACCATAATGATTTCAATGCACTGCAATTGGCAATCGTTTGCCGTGCCTAGATAATAGACAAGTCGTTTTTTTATGCAAGCGATTTTTGGCAATCGTTTGCTAAACGGCCGCGACTACCGTAGCATCCGGCGCAGAAGCCATCGGGAAGGAAGTAGAAAAGTGAAAAAAAACAAAGATGTGCTCGTGGAGGAGCAATCAGGGCCCTTGATGGCGGATGTCGCTCGCTTGGCAGGGGTAGCGATCTCGACCGTCAGCCGCGCGCTTGCAAATCCCGGCCGCGTGAACGAGAAGACGCGCGTCAAAATCGATGCCGCCGCCAAGCAGCTGGGCTATACGCCAAATGCCATGGCCCGCAGCCTGAGGGTCGGCAAGTCCAACATTATCATGATCATCCTGCCGGGGTCGCTCTACTATGGCGCATCCCAAATCATTCCGCAGGTTCTGCAAAGCATAAACAAGGCTCTAATCCAGAACGGTTACAATCTGATGATCGCAAACCTGGACCGCGACGAAGAGTCGGAAAGGCACATTCTCGATCTTGCCTTCGGCGGCACCGTTCGCGGAGCGATCATTCTGTCATCGAAACTTCCAGAGGTAGACGGGCGATCTCTCGCCAATGCCGGCCTGCCGATCGTCTCCATGCTGCTCGATATGAGCGATGCCGGATTGCCGAGTATCGTAACGAACGACCGCGAAGCGGTGCGGGAGGTGACCACGGAGCTGATCAGACTGGGCCATAGGCGCTTTCTCTATATTGCCGGCCCGGAAGGCAACTACCACGACGTGGAACGTTATGGCGGCGCGCTTGAGGCGCTTCGCGGCGCGGGACTTTCCGAGCAGGCGGTTTCACGATCAGGGGGTAGTCTCGATTACCAGGAGGGCTTCGAGATCGGTGTTCAGGCGGCCGCCGACTTCGCGCGGTTGACGGATAAGCCGACAGCGGTGATCGCAACCAGCGACGATATGGCTATTTCGTTCATCAGTCGCGTGCAGCGGACCGGCCTGAACATTCCCGGTGATCTGTCCGTCGTTTCGTTCGATGGCTCACCGGTCTGCGAATTCTGCTCGCCGCCGCTTTCAACGATCGAACAGCCTGTGGAAGAGATGGGACAAGCTGCAGTGGCTCGACTACTTGGCGCCATCGGGGATTCGGACAACGAGCCGGAGACGCGCACCGTGGTCCGCAGCAGGCTTATCCTGCGAGAAAGCATGGCCGCTCCGAGGAGATGAAGATGACATGCGCGACCTGAAGGCGGTACCGTAAACCCGCGTCACGTTGGGGCTAGACGTTATGACCGTGGTGTGAGCGGCCCGCCCCTTAGTGTTCGAAGGGTTCGCCAAGCGAGGCGACGCCGTTCAGCTTCAGCAGACGGCGGTCCGCCGAAATGATGCCCAGAACGACGATCGTAACGAGATAGGGCAGGCTCGCAAGCAGTTGTGATGGGACGTCCAGTCCGGTCGCCTGGGCTGCGAGGCCCATCAGGGAGACGGCGCCGAAGAGGCACGCCCCCAAGAAGATCCGGCCGGTGAGCCACGTCCCGAAGACGACGAGTGCGATTGCGATCCAGCCACGCCCGGCGATCATCCCGTCCGCCCAAAGCGGCGTGTAAACCACCGCCGCATAGGCGCCGGCAAAGCCTGCCATCGCTCCGCCAAATGCCGCGGCGGCGAAGCGGACGGCAATGACCGAATAGCCAATGGCGTGGGCGGCTTTGGGGTTCTCGCCGATGGCCCGGACGACAAGACCGGTCTTCGTATGAGCAAACATCGCCCAGATGGCGAAGGTTGCGGCAAGGGAAAGCCATACGACGGCGTCCTGGATGAAAAGGCGGCCGAAGATCGGGATTTCGGAAAGCCATGGAAAGGCAAGCTTTGGAAGCCCCTTGACCGTGAGGCTTTCATAAGTCTTGCCGAAAAGTGCCGAGAGACCTTGACCGAGGATACCGATCGCAAGGCCTGTCGCCACCTGGTTCGCCCGAAACCCGATTGCGATGACGGCGAAAACAAGCGAAAGAGCGGCGCTGCCGAGGCCGGCTGCGACGAAGCCCAAGAGATGCCCGCCGCCGTGATAGACGATGATGAAGGCAAGCACCGCGCCGAACGCCATCAATCCCTCTACCCCGAGGTTCAGCACGCCGGCACGCTCGACCACCAGCTCGCCGAGCGCCGCAAGCAGAAAGGGTGTCGCGGCCGCGAGCATGCCGGCAAGAATGAATTCGATGCCGTTCATGCCTGGCTCCGGTAGGCTAAGCGACGCCATTCGAGACGGTACCGTACGAAGGCGACGGCGATGAGGTAGGCGGCAAGGAGACTGCCCTGAAAGACGCGGACCGCGGCGATCGGCAAGTTTGCCGACACCATGGCATTGTCCCCCCCGATGTAGAGGGCCGCCATGATGAGCGCCGAGAATACGATGCCGATCGGATGCAGGCCGCCGAGATAGGCTACGATAATGGCGGCATAGCCATAGCCGGTCGAAATCGAGCGCTGCAGCTGGCCGAGGGGACCGGCAACTTCGGCCGCGCCAGCGAGCCCTGCGGCGCATCCGCCGATGAGAAGGCAAAGCCAGATAGCCCACCCTTGATTGAAGCCGGCGTAGCCGGCAGCACGCGGGGCGAGGCCCCCGACCTTTAGCTTGTAGCCGATGAAGCTCTTCTGCATGAAGATCCATGCCGCGATCGACAGAACGATCGTAAGCAGCAGCGAGACATTGACGCGCGTGCCAGGAATCAGCAACGGCACCATCGCGTCATATTGGAACATCACAGACTGAGGAAAGTTGAAGCCGTTGGGGTCCTTCCAGGGGCCGAGGAGCAGGTAGTTGAGCAACTGTGCGGCAACGAGGCTCAGCATCAGGGAAACGAGGATCTCGTTCGCGTTGAGCCTGACGCGCCAGAAAGCGGTAAGTGAAGCCCATAGCGCACCACCCGCTGCTCCAAGGAGCAGCATCACCGGCCAGATCCACTGACCTGTTGCCTGCGGAAACCATACGGGGATGGCCGAGGCGAAAATCGCGCCCAGAATGAACTGGCCCTCGGCGCCGATGTTGAAGACCTTCGCGCGAAAGCCAATCGCCAGGCCCTGTGCGATGAGGAGAAGGGGTCCGGCCTTCAGCAGCACTTCCGAGAACGACGCCCAAGAGAGTAAGGGTTCGAGAAGCATCGCATAGACGACGGCGGCCGGATCGCGGCCCATCAGCACGTAAAGCCCGAGATTGAGAATGGTGGCCACCGCCAAAGCAATGGGAGGCGCAAGCAAGGTTGCTGCAAGCGAGCCGCGTTCGCGACGGACAAGGGTGGGAAGGAAAGCCCCAAATGAAGCGCTCATGCCAGGGCCTTCTCCTGCGAAGAATGTGCACCGATCATATATCGGCCGATGTCCTCCGGCCGCGTCTCCCGTGCGACGAGAGCCGGGCTCAGTGTGCCGTGGTGCAACACCTGTATAAAATCGCAGAGTTCGAAAAGCTCTTCGATCTCCTCGGAAATGACAAGGATTGCCATGCCTTGGTTGCGCAGCGCGACGAGCCGCCTGCGCACGGCGGATGCGGCTCCGATGTCGACGCCCCAGGTCGGCTGCGCCACGAACAGCAGTTTCGGAGAGAGCATGATTTCGCGGCCGACGATGAACTTCTGCAGATTGCCGCCAGAGAGCGAGCCGGCTTCCGCCTCCGGTCCGGACGTGCGCACATCGTACTGGCGGATGCACTCGCGGGCGAATGCCATTGCCTTCGTTTCGTCGACCAGACCATGCCTGAGAAGGTCGAGCGGATGCGCTGTCAGCAGGCTGTTGAGGGCGAGTGACATTTCCGGTACGGCGCCGCGCCCGAGCCGGTCTTCGGGCACGAAGGCAAATCCAAGCCGCCGGCGGGCAGCCGCGTTGAGCGTGCCCACGTCCTTTCCCATCATGTAGATGCGGTCGCGCTGTTCTCGCGGCAGGACCAATTCGCCGGATATCAGCGAGGCAAGCTCGCTTTGCCCGTTGCCGGAAATTCCGGCGATGCCGAGGATTTCGCCCGAACGAACCGTAAGGCTTACGGTGGAGAGTGGCACGGCAAAGGGGTCGTCCGGCTGATAATCGAGGCCGACAATTTCAAGCCGCTTTTCCCCGCCGGACAGGGGCAGCGCCGGCATAGGTTCCGGCATATCGCGGCCGATCATCATGCGGGCAAGGTCATGGGCATCATGTTCGCGCGGGTCCACATGTCCCGTGACGCGTCCACCGCGCAGGATGGTCGCCCGGTCGCAGATCGCGCGGATCTCCTCCAGTTTATGGGAGATGAAGAGAATGGAGACGCCGCCGTCGCGCAAGCGACGCAACGTGTCGAAGAGCTTGTTTACCGATTGCGGCGGCAGGACGGAGGTTGGCTCATCGAGGATCAGCAGCTTCGGGTTTGTCAGCAGGCAACGGATGATCTCCACCCGCTGCCGCTCGCCGACGGAAAGCGTGTGCACATGAGCGGCGGGATCGACTTCGAGCCCGAAGTCGCGCCCGAGCATTCGGATGCGCTCAATAAGATCGGCCTTCCGGCCCGGCACGACCAGTTGCGTGTTCTCAACCACCGTCAGGGTCTCGAACAGCGAGAAATGCTGGAAGACCATGCCGACGCCTTTGCGCCTTGCCTCCGCGGGGGAGGCAAAGCTCAAAGGTTCTCCTTCCCAGACGACGGTTCCGTCGTCCGGTTGCTCGACGCCGTAGATCAGCTTCATCAGCGTCGATTTGCCCGCCCCGTTTTCTCCGAGGATCGCATGGATCGACTGTGGCGCCACGTCCAGGTCGATGGCCTGATTAGCCCGGATCTGGCCGTAGCTCTTGGAAATGCCGCGGAGGGACAGGAGCGGGACGGTCATGGCTCACTTCGGCAGAGGCGTGATGACGCCCTTGACGTGCCAGTCCATGGCGACGACCTCGCTATCGGCGAGCGTTGCACCGGAGGCGGCCCCTTCGCTGCCGTCTGCCTTGGTGATCGGTCCGGTGAAGGGAGAGAAGCTGCCATTAGCGATCTTCACCTCGATCTCCTTGATCTTGGTCATGAGGTCGGCCGGAATATCGGGATTCCAGTCAACGACCGCGACGACCTTGTCGGAGACGCCGAGGAAGGTATTGCCGCCCTTGAACGTGCCGGCGACATGGGCATCGACCGCGGCCTTGAAAAACGGCGACCAGTCCGTCGCCACGCAACCGAGATAGGTCTTCGGAGCATATCTCTTCATCGACGAGTTGAGGTTGAACGCGTAGACGCCGGCCTCCTCGCAGGCCGCGATGACGGACGGCGTATCCTGCGCGTTGGAGAAGATTACGTCGCACTTCTGGGCGATCAGCGCCTTGGCAGCTTCCTGCTCCTTGGCCGGATCGAACCACGAGTTCACCCAGACGACCGACACCTCGATATCAGGTTTCACCGCCTGGGCGCCCAGTGTGAAGGCGTTGACGGAGGTGATCAACTCCGGAATGGCAAAGGCGGAGACCGAGCCCAGCTTGCCGGTCTTGGACAGCGCGGCGGCAGCCATGCCGAGCAGATAGGTTCCCTGAAAATACTTGGCGGCGAAGGGCGAGAAGTTCGGTGCCACCTGGAAGCCGGAGGCATGCAGCACGGTGACCGCCGGATTCCGGCGGGCAATCTGCAGGGCGCCGTTCTGATAGCCGAAGGAGCCGGCGATCAGGAGTTTGTTTCCGTCGGCGACCGTCTTGTTCATGATGCGGTCGGCGTCCGGACCTTCCGGAATGTTCTCAATGACAGTGATCTTCACTTTGTCGCCGTAGGCGGCCTTGACGGGTTCGAGGCCGGCGGCAAGCGCGTGGCCCCAGCCGACGTCGCCGACCGGCGAGGGGATCACGAGGGAAATGCCGAGCGGCTCGTCGGCGGCCATTGCGGACCGGCCGCCAAGCGCGCCGGCGAGGCCGGAGGCGGCAACGCCCTTCATCAGTGTTCTGCGGGTCAGGTTTTTCAGCATGTCAGTTCCCTTGTTTTGTGTTTTAGAATTCCACCGTCGCAAGAGCAGCCTCGGCTTCGGCGAACAGTCGCGCTTCGTCGAGCCCGACGAATTCACCCTTTGCCCAGACGATGCGGCCGTTGATCATGGTCATGTCGGTCGGCGCACCGATGCCGGCTTTGGCAATCAGGCTCAGCGGATCGTGCCGCGTGCCGATGTAGTCCATGCGTCGCGTGTCGATCGCAAAAAGGTCGGCAGCCATGCCGGAAGCAAGCCTGCCGATGTCGCGGCGGCCGAGGAGGCCCGCGCCGCCCGTCGTGGCATAGCTGAGGAAATCGACCGGCGGCGGGACGGGATGGGTGCGCGTCGATGCCATCAGGCATTGCAGCATGTAGGCGGAGTGGATGCAGTGCATGAGATTGGAATTGTCGTTCGAGGCAGCACCGTCGCAGCCGAGACCCAGTCGAAGACCGAAGGCCGACATCGCCGGAATGTCCGTAATCTCGGCGCCTACCAGGTAGACCGGCTCGGGGCAGTGGGCGACACCGGTGCCGGTTGCGGCCATCTTTCGCAGTTCGTCGTGTGTCAGCTCCCAGCAATGGGCGTAAAAGGTGTCGGGGCCTGCAAATCCGAGCTCCGCGCAGTAATCCACCGTCCGCATGCCGTACCGGCTCTCGATGACCGGGCTTTCGCCTTCGCCGACGTGGGTATGCATCTGCACGCCGCGATCACGCGCCAGCGCGACCGATTCCACGAAGGTCTCGCGGTAGCAGTTGACCGGCTGGCAGGGTGCGACCACGACCTGGCGCATGCTGAAGGGGTTGGTATCGTGATAGGTGTCAATCAGGCGCGCGCAATCGGCGATGAATTCGTCCGTCGTTTCCAGCATGACGTCCGGAATGGTCGAGCCTTCCGACTTCGGCAATGTGTTGCCGCCGCGGCCTGCATGAAAGCGCATGCCCAGAAGGTCGGCAGCCTCGAATTGACGATCGATCAGCCGTTTGCCAGCGTGGCGCGGGAAGCAGTATTGGTGGTCGAAGGCCGTGGTGCAGCCATGCTTGATCAACTCGGCCATCGCTGTGACGGAGGCATGGTAGAAGCAGTCCTCAGTCAGCCGCGAGAAGATCGGATAGATGCGGTCGAGCCATTCGATAACCGAGAGCTTCGTCCAGTCGAGATCGGCGCGGTTGCGCACGAAGCACTGGAAGAAGTGGTGGTGCGTGTTAACGAGGCCCGGATAGACGAACCAGCCGCTGGCGTCCTCTACGATCGTCCCGGCCGGCAGGTCGCCTTTGTAAAGGCCCTCGCCGATGGTCGCGATTGCACGTCCGTTCGTCAGGAGGTCGACGTTGCGAAGCACGCTCGGGCCCTTACCCTCGTCGACGATGACCGCCGCGCAGTTCTTCAGGAGATAGCCGGCCATGTCACGCCTCGCCCGGTTCGATTTGCGGTTCGGGCTTCAGCTCGTGCAGCCGGTGGATGCCGGGCATCTCGATGAAGTTTTCGAGGCTGCGGATCGCCCGGGACCAGAGCCTGATGGTGGGATAGGGGTCGAGCGGGATGCCGCCGTCCGGCGCGAGTGCGACGTACGGAAAGCAGGCGATATCGGCAACCGTCGGCCGGTTCGACGCGACGAAACCCATGCCGCGCAGGCGCTGTTCGACCAGCCCGGCTTCCAGCTCGCGAAGTGCCGCGATGCCCTGCGTTTGGAGGGCGTCTATGTCCCCTGGGCGGAGTAGCATTTCATGAAGGCGCGCCCCTCCGAGGTTGACGGTCAGCCGGTGCGAGAACGAAAGCCACTGTTGGATACGGGCCGTTTCCGCTGGTGTGCCGCTGCCGAGCCACGCCGGCGCTACCTTGGTGGCGAGATAGACGAGCATGGCGGCGGATTCGGTAAGGATTAGATCCCCATCCTCGAGGATCGGGATGGAACCCGCCGGATTAAGCGCCATGAGTTCCGGGCCACGATGCTCGGCGCCGGGGTGAAAATCGACCGGGCGCAATTCCAGTTTCACACCCGTCAGCGCCGCCATCAGACGGACTTTGTAGCAACTCGGCGAGAGGACATAGTCGTAGAGCTTCATTGCGCCACCAGCTGTGCGCCGTATGTATAGCTGTGGCGTTTCAGCCAGCGTCGGTAGGCGATCGAAGTCAGGTCGGCTCTCGTTGGAATTTCCATCCCGGGATCAAGCGGCAGGAGCCGCGGAATCTGGTTTTCGAGGATCGACCGGTCCTGCAGGAAGATCGTCTGCTGAAACTGGATCAGGTCGGTCATCGGCGTAACATCGTCGAAGAGTGCCATCCACGGCCAGACGTCGCACAAGTCTTCGGCAAGTGGCTGGACGAACAGTGTGATGACGTCCCATTCACCGGGACGGGGCGGGCAGGTCTTGTAAAGAACGGAGCAGGTCGGTGCCGGCACGCGGTACATGTATTCCGTCGTGATGCCGCCGCTTGCCGATTTGGCAGCCTGGGGCTGGTAGAATTTCACCTGCGTTGCCCATACCTCATCCTCGTCCTCCCGGATTTCCACCTTGTAGTTCTGCACCTCCGTGTGCGGCTCTGCACCCAGGATGTCGGTATGTACAAAGGGAAAATGAGCGATGTCGAGAAAGTTCTCGACGGCGCGCAGCGGTGAGCAGCGCACGCGAACCACGCCAACCTCGACAAACCGGCGGCCAGGCTGATCAGCCTCGGGGATCGGAAAAAGATCCTTTCGAGGCTTGCCGAGAGAGGACCAGACGTGGTCGTAGCGAACGCAAACGGGGAGAGTGCGTCCGTTGCTGGATGTCACCTTGGCGTCGCCCTGCTCGTCGAGACCCACCTTGATGGGCTCTCCCATCAGGGCCGTCTTGCGCCCGTTGATGTCGAGCTGACTGAAGAGACCGACCGGATACCACTCGTCGATCATCGCGTTTTGCCTCATGACGCGATCCCTTTCGTCTGAAGCTCCTCGGCCATCCGCCGCAAGGTCTCGGCGGCCCGTGACGCGGCAATACGCGCGGACAGGCTACTGCCGTTGTCCAGCAGAACATGAATCAACGTCTGGTCGCTGTCTTGCGGAACGAGCAATAGCCGGATTGTCTCCGAATTCTGCGGCTGCCAGACAAGGCCCTCTGGAACTGCCTTCGCGCTTGCCGCGGCCTCGACCGCCACGACGCCGGCATGTGCGACCAGGGAGCGCAATGGAGCAAGGCCTTCAAGCCGCGGGGGCTCGGCCGCGAGTTGTCCCGCGGTAACCCAGATGATCCCGTCGGACTCTTCGACCTGCTGCGTTTCTACGCGAATCGTTTCCGGCGGCGTGAGGCCCGGATGGGCGGGGATGCGCAGGCAGTTTCCGGTCTGGGCGTAGCTCCAGCCATGGTAGATGCAGGAAAGGGCCTCGCCACGCACGAAGCCGTAAGACAAGCGCATGCCGCGATGCGGACATCGGTCTGTCGAAGCTGCCACGCGCCCCGACTGACTTCGCCAGAGGGCAATCGGCCCGGCTGGCGTCCGGGCCGGCATAACGGTTCCTGCTGGCAAATCCGCAGAAAGGGCGACTGGCGTCCAAGAGCCCGTCGTATCTGACAGCATCACTCGGCTTTCTATATAAAATCAATGGCCTGCGTGGCGAGAGCCTCGGCGTTGACGTCGATGGTCGCCTCTCAGTGCCCTCACGTTTGCATAATTATTCTGCATTGGCAATATTGATTAAATAAAGGGCAGGAGACGCGCGTACAGCGCAAAAGAGGCCGGTCGAGGCCTAGTCGCTTCCTGCGTCAACCGGTGTGCGGTGTATCGTCTCGACCCAGACGTCGATTGGCCCGAGAGAGCATCCCATCTCCATCATGTCGATCAGTTCCACCGGTCCCGCGACCTCGAGCTCGATCCGATCGGAGCCGGTATGAGATATGGCCTGTGAGAGTCCGAGCTTGGCGGCATGGCGGCGGATCCAGGGAACGAAGGAAGCGGCATCAAGATCGCCAAGGATCGTCATCCGCTCCCGCAAGTCGCTCTGATGTTGCTTCGTCATAAAAGGCCCTATGCTCGGTGTCATGGTGTGCAGCATAACGCCCGGGCGAACTTATGGAAGGGTGATCATCAAGGCGAGGGTGACAATGCGCGTTCCGGCTGGGGTTCAAACTCGAACGGTCGAGGCAGTGATCTTCGCCTCGACCGAACCGTGAGATACTGGCGCGGGTTGCGGGACGAGCCTGCAGCATCGACCTGCTGGTCGATGACCTCGTGGAAGTACGGCGTGGTCGCCCCTCAGTCGCTCGAATGTGCAGGCTTCGTCGGCTTCCATAAGGGCGGAATAGCCGGCGACATCGGCAGCGAGTATGGCTGCAAGCTTGCGTTCCATGAACCGTCCCCCTAGTCCGCGCTCTCAAACGCGGACGGTAGCACAGACGGCAATGGCAGGCTCGGACTGTAGGATGCGCCCGCGGTCAAGCGGACCTGCTGACGAGATAGAAAAGCTTGATCGGCCCCTTCCCTTAACGTCGACAACGCCGCGCATGAGAAACTTCTATCGATCCCCCAGCACTTTCCGGGCATCCCCGGTCACCTGAATCCTGCCAGCTGAACCGTGCGGTTCCATCCGTGAAGTGTGTTCACCGTATCGCCCCAGACATCGTAGAGCAGCTTGCGTGTGCCTATCACACCTGCGTGCGTCAGCCGCCCCATATAAATGCCAATCCTCACCGTCAGAGGGTCTTCAAACTCCCCCCACAGCCGATGCGTGCTATTCCACGCGATTGGGAAGACAGCTCTGCGGGCATGCCATCGGCTCGCACGTGGACTCATCGATCGGGGTGCAGCTTTGCGGACATTCCTCAGCTGGCTGGGGTTCTGGCTCGTCCGCTGGCACCTCGCGCTGCCGCGGCGATGAAAGCTCGGGAGCGCAATCAGGCGCGCCGGAATCTGGACCGCATGTCTGCTCAGCCGGAGGACAGAGCGAGCCTTCAAGGAGTGTCTCGTCCTCTCTCCGTACCTTGGGGGCAACTTTCGGCAACCAGACCTCGTCGAAGATCACCTGGCGGATACGTTCCAGCTGGCGGCCGCGCACGATTTCGGCCAAAGGGGTCTCCAGTACATTGCCGACCGGCCATTGGCGGGCCATTACGCAGGGATATGCCTCTCCATCGGGTGCGATGCAGAGCTTCCCCGACCAGCAATGCCCACACAGGCCGGAAAGCCGGGCCTTCTGCGCTAGGATCTGCTCGCCACGCCCAAACTCGCGAGTTTCGCCGGAACTAACATGCCGCACGCCGAGCCTGAGAAGGAAATCCTTAGTCTGGCAAACTGTGTCCTTATTCCGATCCATCACAATAATGGCAGCGCGGGTCTCGATGCCTGCTCCGATCAACATTTTGAGGTTGGCCATCGTCCGGGCATGGCTCGACTTCACACGGGTTATCGCGTCGTGCCCGCTCGCTTCGTTCGAATAGACCGAAGTAGCAAAGCAAATCCCATTGTCGGCGGCGTATTGGACCGTCTCGTCAGCGAGGCGGGTCAAATTGCTAAAAACTTCGATGAATTCGAACCCCAGGGTCTTAGCCTTAACCAGCAGTTCCCGAAAATCGATATTGAGCTGCGGCTCACCGCCGATGAACTGCATCTTGCTGCAGCCGAGCGCGCGGGCCTGAACCATGATCGAGACGTAGTCATCAATTGTGAGAATATCGCGGTCGCCGCTATGGGGACCTGAATCCGTGTAGCAATGGACGCATTGCAGATTGCATCGATTGGTAAGTTCCAGCCAAAGGAAATCGAGAGTCCTTTCACGCATGAGTGAAATACTTTGAATGCTAGACCAAGATGATACCTCTCCCAGATGCATGGCGAGTTCTCCAATTTGCGAGCGGGTCTAGGGTTTTATATGGCGCATTTCACAGCGACGCAGGCTCCCACAAATCTCGCTATTGCACATCATCCATTTGGGGGAGATAAATGTAACGTTGAGTGCGGCTGGATAGGTATCGCACCGACAGTCGCGATCAGATTTTGAATTCCTGTTAAGACGCTTGTGGCTTCGGGGACTAGCCGTGACGCTTTCAAACCGTGAATTGTCTGGACTGATCGGATCGATTTACGACTGTGCGCTCGATCCGGGACGATGGGACGACACTCTCGCCGATGTAGCAAGTGCGCTAAAATGCGGCCACGCAATATTATCGCTCAACGATATCGAGCGCGATTGTGTGCTAATCCATCGAAGGGTGGGCTGGGAGCCGTATTGGCTGGAACAGCGTAACAAGCACATTCCGGAGATTCACGCAAAGCTGACCGAGTGGCTTACTCTGCAAACCTCGCCCGATCGACCATTTGTTGCCTCACGTGAAATACCAAAGCACTATTTCGACAGTTCACCGTATGTCCGAGATTGTTTGCGGCCTCTCGGCATCGTGGACATTGCGCACTACTTCCTTGTTTCAACACCCGCATTTTTTTCTGAACTGGTGCTTGCCAAACAAAATCGGCTGGGCATCCTCACCAATAGTGAGATTGAAGATGGGTTGATTCTGCTTCCGCATCTGCGCCGTGCGGTAACGATCAGTAATGTTCTTGATCTGCAAATTATCGAACGCGACCAGATGGCAGCAACGCTTGACGCTCTTCGAAATGGGGTCATATTGACGAATGACCGTGGCACGATTTTGCACGCTAATCGTTCGGCGGAGGACTTGCTCCGCAACGAAAGCGCCATCGGTTCAAACGGCGGCAAACTCATCGCGAAATCCCGGTTGGCAAACAATGAATTGCAAAAAGCGATCAAACTTGCCGCTCAAGACGAAACCAAAATCGGCCGAACCGGAACTTCCATCCGGCTGACGGATACAAGTCCTCGTCCTCTGTTCGCTCACGTCCTGCCCATGACTGGCGGTGATGTGCGTACGAACCTACAGCCAACAGCAGTTGCAGCCATATTTATCGATGCAAGTTCCAATGAGAAACATGGCGCTGTTACCCTCGCCACGGCCTTCAAATTCACGCCGGCAGAAACCAGGGTTGCGAATAGTTTGTTAGCGGGTCTCACATTGGCCGATACTGCCAACGACTTGGGTATTGCTAAGAATACTGTCAAAACGCACGTCAAGAATATCTTTATGAAGACAGGTGTCGGTCGCCAGTCCGAGTTCATGCGATTAGCCGCACAGGCAACACCGCCGGTTCAGATTGGGTCTTCGCATGAAACGTAATAACGCCGATGGCAGCGGACCGACATCGTTGACACGCGTCAGATTGTAGAGTTTGAGGCAGCCGCGATGTTGGGCGACTTGTGTGGCTGCTCAAAACACGGCAGGCAAGTTTTTGAGCTGTTCGGGATTGACGGGCTGGGGCTCGCGCAGCGTTCGTGACCTTGCCCCGTCGAAATATCATAATCGCTCTGTGTCTGTTGAGCCCTTTGCCACATCGCAGGCGCTTGTATTACCTGCTTCAGGAAGAGCCGTCCTCCTATACCGAGTCCCGAGGTGAGCAGGAGACGCCGCGGACCGGATTGTGTAGGCCGGATCGGTCGACCCCATTGCTTAGAGACGCGGCGACAAAAGATCGACCGGGCAACGAGTTGAAGCGGAATTGTTTCCGGTGCACGCGGCCGCGGCGTTCAATCGCGAAAGGGTCACTCCTGTTAGCTCGGCGCGGACACTATATCGAAAATTGTCCCACCCCTTATCCGCGCTGCATTGCCGCCAAACGTCGTGCCCTTTCCAAGCAGGCCGCCTGCTGGTCACCAAAGCGCTCTGCGTTGATTTCCATGATCAGCGTCGTGTCCGGAAGGAATGTAAGCGTGCTGAAGATATCCGCCCAAGGGATGTCGCCCCAGCCGATCGGCAAGTGCAGATCGCCGATGCCGAGCGCCGTTGCCTCGGCCGGATGATAGAAGCGCGTCATGGAATAGGGCAGGCCGAAGCTGTCATGCACATGCAGGTGACCGGTTACTGGAGCCATTGCGCGCAATTCTTCGAGGAAATCGAGATTGCGATAGGTCGACTCAATATAGGCATGCGAGAAGTCGATCAGCGCGACGACGTTGTCCGAGCCAATCGCCTTGACGGTTGCAGCCACTTCACTCGGCGTCTGCCGGTACTGGCCGCTTTCAGTGGTGAAAATGTTTTCAAGTGCGATGCGTACGCCATAGCCCTTCGCGACATCGCCCATCTCAGCCAACGCCTCGCGCTCCATTCGGTCGAGATCGGCGCCATTTTCACCACTGGCAAGCTGCCCGGCACCCGAATGATGGACGAGTATGCCCGCGCCCAGCCGGTCGCACAATTCGAGCATCGCCCGAACGACCTTCTTTTGCAGGTGCAGATGCTCGCGATCCATGAAGTTGGAGAGGATCTGGCCATGCAGCGATAATTTTTTGAAAGTATACCGGCGAACGATATCGGCGAGGCGAAGCATCCTGTCCTCGATGATGCGCCCGCCGCTGATGATTTCCTCGGCATAGACGCCGATCTCGCAGGCATCGGCCCCCGTTTCGGCGATTTCCCGCAACGAAGCGTCAAGCACACTCAGGTCGCCCTTGCCGGTCCGGTTGCAAAAGCCGACGGCGGAAATGATGTTGTTCATGCGGGTTTCTCCTGGGGGGAATTCAGAAAATCAGTGAACAATCGCCAGCTGCGAAACGCCGGCCACTTGTTGCGGGAAGCTCGAATTGATCTCGATGTCTATCCGGCGACCGCTATCGCGGTCGAAGACATGCAGTTGGGACGGCGGCAATTCCAAACCTACTCGATCGCCGGGACGCACGCTCATGTGCTCGCCGATGACAGATGCAAAAGGTAAGCCATCGATCTCAGCATGGACGACGCGGCCAGAGCCGAGTTCCTCGATGAAATCTATCGTCGCCGGCACGCCGCGGCCGTCCGCCGAAACGGCGCATTGCTCCGGCCGAATGCCGATCGTGACATCTCTGCCGCGCAAGCTGGCCGCCAGAACAGGGTCGATGGGCACCTGCGCGCCGCCGAAAAGCACCGAGGCCGTCTCGACCTCGACGCGCGTATTGAAGAGGTTCATCGCGGGGGCGCCGATGAAGGATGCGACAAATGTGCTTGCTGGCCGATGATAGATGTCGAGCGGCTGACCGACCTGCTCGACATGCCCCTTGTTCATGACTACCAGCTTGTCGGCAAGCGTCATCGCCTCGATCTGATCATGGGTGACGAAGATGGACGTTGCCGAAAGGCGCTGGTGCAGCTTGCGGATTTCCGCCCGCATGGTGACCCGCAGCTTCGCGTCGAGGTTCGACAGCGGCTCGTCGAACAGAAACACCTGCGGCTCACGGATGATGGCGCGCGCCATCGCGACGCGCTGACGCTGGCCGCCGGACAATGCTGCTGGTTTGCGCGCAAGATATTCGGAAAGGCCGACGATCTTCGCCGTCTCCTCGATGCGCGTTTCGCGCTCTGACTTTGACACACCGGCAACCTTCAGCGCGTAGCCGATATTTTGGGCAACAGTCATATGCGGATAGAGCGCATAGTTCTGGAACACCATGGCGCAGCCGCGCTCGCGCGGCTCGAGCCGGTTGACGACGCGACCGCTGATTGCGATTTCGCCGGAGGTAATTTCCTCAAGTCCGGCGATCATGCGCAGAAGCGTGGACTTGCCGCAGCCGGAGGGGCCAAGAATGACGACAAATTCGCCTGAGGCAAAAGAGAGGTCGATGCCATGCAGCGTCTGGGTCTTGCCGTAGGACTTGCGCACGGCGCGGATATCGATGTCAGCCATGTTTGAACCTCGTTTCTTTAAATCGCCGGATCACTTTTCGGTTGCGACCAGGCCACGGACGAACCAGCGTTGCAGCACCGCAACGACGATGAGCGGCGGCGCCATGATGATGAGCGACCCTGCAAGCGTGACATTCCAGTCGGGCAGGCCGTTTTCCGAAGGGAGCAGCGCGCTCAGCGACATCATTGTCGTCTTGTAGGCCGGGTCCGTGATCATCAGCAGCGGCCACAGATACTGGTTCCAGCCGTAAACGAACATGATGGTGGTGAGCGCCAGCATGTTGGTGCGCGAAAGGGGTACCAGCATGTCGACGAAAAAGCGCACAGGCCCGGAACCGTCCATGCGGGCGGCTTCGGCAAGTTCGTCCGGCAGCGTCATGAAGAATTGCCGGTAGAGAAATGTGCCTGTTGCTGTGGCAATCAGCGGCAGGGTGAGACCGGCGTAGGAATTAAGCAGGTTCCATTCGACCGAGACCTCAATGCCTGTCAGGGCCGAAATCAGCAATCGAAACGGCTGGAAAAGGTCGGCAGCCACGGCATAGGTCGGGACCACGCGAACTTCGAGCGGCAGCATCAGCGTGATGAACACGATCCAGAAGAAGAAGTGCTTGAGCGGCGTGCGAAAGAACACGATGGCAAAGGCTGTGCAGGCCGAAAGGGCCACTTTGCCGACAGTGACGAGGCAGGCCATGATCAGGCTGTTGATCATGGCCGAGCCGAGATTGGCGCGCGACCAGGCAGCAGAGGCATTTTCAAGGAAGCGGTCCTGCGGCAGGAAGTGGAACGGCACGCTGTTGATCTGTTGCAGCGTTTGACTGGCACCGGCCAGAATGACGAGGAACGGGCCGATCAACAGGATGAAGCCGAAGACCATCAACACGTAGGTCAGTGCATCGGCGATCGGGGTGCGCTGGATCATGATGGGCTCACTTGTAGTGCACGCGCTTCTCGATGAAGCGAAACTGGATGAATGTGAAGACCATGATCAGGCCGATCAGGACGATGCTCTGCGCCGAGGCGCCAGAGTAATTGAGCCCCTTGAAAGCCTCATCGACGATGCGAAACACCATGACCTCCGTGCCGTGATTGGGTCCGCCACTTGTCGTGCTGTGCACGATGCCGAAGGTGTCCGAACCGACGAACCCCTCCGTCATCATGATGACGAGCAGAAAGAACAGTGTCGGCGCCAGCAGCGGAACCTGGATATCGATCGCACGTCGGATCGGTCCGGCGCCGTCCATGGCAGCGGCTTCCGTCAGAGAGCGTGGCACGGATTGCAGGCCGGCCAACAGGAAGATGAAGGTGTAACCGGCCCATTTCCAGGCAAAGATGACGATGACGAGGATGAGCGCGTGGCTGCCGTATTTTGCCGGGTTCCAGAAATCGGGGAAAGCGGCGTTGACCGAGGCCATCAGCCCACGTTCGGGCGAAAGAATGAACCGGAATGCCATGCCGGCGGCCGGTCCGGCGATTGCGTAGGGAAGGATATAGAGGAAACGGAATAGTCCCGAACCGGGGAGCCGCCGATCAACTGCAATTGCCAAAACGAGACCGACCAGGATGGTGAAGCAAGTCCCGCAAAGCGCGAAAACGAGGCTGACGGCGACAGAATTCCAATAGAAGGGATCGGAAAACACCTCGTCGAAATTCGTCAGCCCGACAAATTCCGCTGCCCCGCCAAAGGGGGGCTCCAGCGTGAAAGCCCACTTCATCACCGCGAGTGCCGGCCAATAGAAGAAAAGAAGGATCAGAAGAATCTGCGGCAGGGCGAAAAGGATTGGCAGCCACCAGCTGTTGAAAACGGCCCGCTTTTCCATGGATCAATCAAACCAATATATTTCGGGGACGAGAGCCTGCCTGCACCCGGCTGGCAGGCTCTTACTGCTTGCGAAACTCAGTTCAGCTTCTGGCCGGCATAGGTTTTTTCGAAGCGACGCAGCACGGCGTTGCCCCGCTCGGCGGCTTGGTCGAGTTCAGCCTGCACGTCGGCGTTCTGCATGAAAATCGCTTCCAGCGCCGTAGAGGCCTCCTTGCGGATCTGGGTGAAACCACCGAGGCGGATGCCGCGCGTGTTCTCCGAGGTCGGTGTGTAGGTCAGGCTGGCGATTGCGAGCTCGCGGCCCTTGTAGGGAGCCTTGTCGTAGAAACCGTTTGCCTTCATGCCCTCAAAGCCGGTCTTGGTGACTGGGATGTAGCCAGTAACCGTCGACCACCATTGGGCCATTTCCGGCGTGGCGAGGAAGTTCAGGAAAGCGGCTGCGCCCTTGTATTCGGCTTCCGGACGACCGGCCATGACCCATAGCGAGGCACCGCCGACCAGCGAGTTCTGCCGCTGCGTGCCTTTCCAGACCGGCAGCATGGCGACTTCCCACTTGACGCCTTCCGGCAGCGTCTTGCCGACTGTACCGTGGTCAGCGATCGAGGTCTGGATCATCTGGCACGTCTGCGAGGTGAACGCGGGGACGATGTCCATGCCGAGCTGCTTCGTTTTGACGACGAACAGCTTCTCGTCGGCCATTTTCTTGAAGAACGTCACATGGTCGACGAACTTGGTCTTGTTGAAGACGAGTTCGGCGTCCAGACCCTGATAGCCGTTGCCCTTGGTTGCGAGCGGCTGATTGTGGATGGCGGAAAATTGCTCCATCATCGCCCATGTATCGAAGTTAAAGCCGAGCGGGCATTCGAAACCCGCCGCCTTCAGCTTGCGGGCGGCTTCCTCGACCTGTTCCCAGGTTTCCGGCTTAAAGTCGATGCCGGCCTTCTGGAAGGCGTCGACATTGTAATAGAACATGGCGGTCGAAGAGTTGAACGGGAAGGAGTTTAATTCCCCTGCAGCCGTCGCGTAGTAATTGGCGATGCCGCTGAAATAGTTGGTCCAGTCGATCGTATAACCGTTGTCGGCCATCAGTTTCTTGGCCGGCACGAAGGCTCCGGAAAGCATCATGTCGAGCGTGCCTGCATCGTAGATCTGGGTGATCGCCGGCTGCTTCTTGGCGCGATAGGCGGCAATCGTGTTCTGAAGCGTCGCGTCGTAGCCGTTCTGCGAGGTGCAGATGATTTCGTAGTCCGCCTGCATGTCGTTGAACTTTTTGCAGGCGTCCTGTACGCGCTCGCCGAGATCGCCGGACAGGCCGTACCAGAATTCGAACTTGGTCTTCTCGGCATAGGCCGGACCAGCACCAAATGCGGTGGCGGCCAGAAGAGACGCCAGAGCTGATTGAAGAACAGTGAGTCTCATCGCAAGTGCTCCTTGGAAGTGTAACGATGACCCGCTGGCCCTTGGATTGCCACGGCTCGTTCGCTGCTTCAGCTAGCAGCCCAATGTGACAGTCAGCGCTAATTTCCGTGAAACTTGGATGACGAACTTCGCGATTCCGTTTGTCTTGTTCGGTGTCGAGGCCACAAGCCATTGCAATGCCTTGATCGCAACCAACCGGCTTCTTAATTCCTGTTGACAGGATTGTTATCGATAACATACCATGGCTTGCAGGTTCACTGGGCTTTGGGAGGAGCGCCGATGACTAGCGAAAAGCTGCTGGAGTTTCGCTCCATCACCAAGGAGTTCGGCGGCACCCGGGCATTGTCTCAGGTATCCCTGAATCTGCACCCAGGGGAGATCCTCGCGCTTCTCGGAGAAAACGGCGCAGGCAAATCGACGCTCATCAAGACCTTGGCCGGAATCTATAAGCCGGACGGCGGCGATATTCAGTTCCGTGGTGAGCCTTATGTCCATCGGCCGCCAAAGCCAAACGAACGTCAGTCGGTTGCCTTTATCCACCAGGACCTTGGCTTGATCGAATGGATGACGGTCGGCGAAAATGTCGGGTTGGCGCAGGGTTTCTCCATGCGTTCGCGCCTGATCGACTGGAGGCGGACGGAGGAGCGGGCCCGGGAGGCGTTGAACCTCGTCGGCTGCGATTTTGAGCCGTCGACGCGTGTCCAGGACCTCACCCGCACCGAAAAATCGCTTGTGGCGATCGCCCGCGCGCTCGCCGTAGAAGCCGACGTGCTCGTTCTCGACGAGCCGACCGCCAGCCTTCCGGCCGATGAGGTGGAACGCCTCTTCAACGCCATCCGTCCGCTGAAAGCGCGAGGGGTCGCGATGATCTACGTGTCGCATCGGCTCGATGAGATTTTCCGCATCGCCGATCGGGTCGCGGTCTTGCGCGACGGTCGCCTGGTCGGCCAGAAGCCGGTGGCACAGACGACGCCGGACGAATTGATTGAAATGATCGTCGGCCGAAAGGCGGACCAACTCTTCGCCAAAGCAGCAGGCAACCCGGGCGAGACGATCGTCAATGTTCGGGACCTTGCCTGCCGCAGCGCCGGACCTGTTTCCTTCGACATCCGAAAAGGAGAGCTGCTTGGGTTGGTTGGCTTGCGCGGCGCCGGTCAAGAACTGATCGGCCGGGCACTCTTTGGCTGCGAAGCTTTTTCCGGCGCAGTAAATATCGGTGGGGCGGTACCGGACCTGTCGAGCCCGGTCGCGGCAATGAAGTCCGGCATAGGGCTGATCGCGCGCGACCGCACCGAAGAATCCATCGCCATGTCGCTGTCGCTTCGAGAAAACACCTTCATCAATCCTGCAGCCTCCGGACGCAGGCCCTTCTCTTTCCTCTCGCCGTTTAAGGAAGCTTCCCTGGCGCGCGCGATCGGGGAGAGCGTCGGGTTGCGGCCGAATGACCAGAGCCTGCCGATCGAAGCGCTGTCGGGGGGCAACCAGCAGAAAGTGGTGGTCGGCCGCTGGCTTGCAACCGAC
Organism: Rhizobium sullae; assembly: GCF_025200715.1. Classification (NCBI taxonomy): domain Bacteria; kingdom Pseudomonadati; phylum Pseudomonadota; class Alphaproteobacteria; order Hyphomicrobiales; family Rhizobiaceae; genus Rhizobium; species Rhizobium sullae. The sequence continues at coordinate 2,580,433 of NZ_CP104144.1, read as the reverse complement.
CGCAAGCTTCTGATCGCCGAGGATCCGACCGCAGGCGTCGATGTCGGTGCCAAGGCCGACATCTATCGGTTGATCGCCCGTGCGCTGGAGGCAGGTCTCGCGGTCGTCGTCGTGTCGACGGATTTCGAGGAAATTGCACATATCTGCCATCGTGCCCTGGTGTTTTCGCGCGGACGGATTGTCCGTGAATTGCAAGGTGCGGATTTAACCACATCGGCGGTGATCGCTGCCGCGTCGGCTTCAGAAGCCGCTTGAGTTCCGGGAGAAAGATAATGCAGTCGATCGAATCCACCGCCCTTGAGCCGACCCGAGCCGAGCTGGCAGGCCTCAGCTTCATGCAGAAACTGCTGCGGTTCCTGCCGGTTTACGGGCTGGTCATTCTTACTTTGCTGCTTATCATGCTGTTTTCGCTTCTCCTGCCGCAGACCTTTCCGACGGTCCTCAATCTTCGCTCGATCGTTTCCGACAAGGCGATCATCGCCCTCCTGTCGCTGGCAGCAATGATCCCGATGGCTGCGGGCCGCATCGATCTCACTGTTGGCTACGGCATCGTGCTCTGGCACATTCTTGCGATCAGCCTGCAGACCGTGTTCGGCGTGCCGTGGCCGATTGCAGTTGTCATCGTGCTTGCGCTCGGCGCAGTCACCGGTTTCCTCAACGGTCTTCTGGTGGAGGTCGCGCGCATCGACTCGTTCATCGCAACGCTCGGCACCGGTACGGTTCTCTACGCGCTAGCACTTTGGCACACCGGCGGACGCCAGGTCGTCGGAGTCTTGCCGGAGGGCTTTTATTCACTGAACGGTACGATGGTGTTCGGCCTGCCGATCACCGGCTTTTATGTGCTGCTGCTTGCCCTCGTGCTCTGGCTCGTTCTCGAATATCTGCCGATTGGCCGCTACGTCTATGCGATCGGTGCCAATCCGAAAGCGGCGGCGCTGAACGGCATTCCGGTCCGCCGTTTTGTCATCGGCGCTTTTGTCTCGTCGGGCACGCTTGCCGCGCTTGCAGGCGTCCTGCTCGCCTCGAAGCTGCGTATCGGCCAGGCCAGTGTTGGCCTCGAATACCTGCTGCCGGCGCTCGTCGGCGCCTTTCTCGGCTCCACCACCATCAAGCCTGGACGGGTCAATGTCTGGGGCACCATGACCGGTGTCATCATTCTTGCTGTCGGCATTTCCGGCATCCAGCAAATCGGTGGCTCGTTCTTCGTTGAACCACTCTTCAACGGCATCACTCTGCTCGTGGCCATCGGCATCGCCGGTTACGCGCAGAGGAAGCGGGGTGCTGTCGGAAAAGCCGCGGTCCCAGGTCCAGTGTCTGGAAAGCCATCGAAAAACTGATCGCGCCCGGCGCGCACAATCTTCAAAGGGAGGAAGAACCATGAAACGCAGAACGCTTATCCAGAGTTCCGTCACCGTGTTGGCCTTGATACTTGCGGGACCGGCGCTGGCGGATGCCATGTCCGACGCCAAGGCCGTGGTCGACAAATATGCGACCCGCGTCACCACCTGGGACGGTCCGACGACAGGACCTAAGGTACAAGAAGACAAGACGATCGTCGTACTCGCCGGCGATCTGAAGAACGGCGGCATCTTGGGTGTTACCACCGGCGTCGAGGAAGCCGCAGCCGCCATGGGTTGGCAGGTCAAGGTTCTCGACGGTGCGGGCTCGATCGGCGGCCGCACAGCAGCATTCGGCCAGGCCATGGCCCTGAAGCCCGCCGGGATTATCATCAACGGCTTCGATGCCGTCGAGCAGGCGCCGGCTCTTGAGCAGGCGAAGGCTGCAGGAATTCCGCTGGTTGCCTGGCATGCAGGGCCGGTGATCGGTCCTGACGAAAAAACCGGCCTTTTCGCCAACGTCAGCACCGACGCCATGGAGGTTTCCAAGTCGGCTGCAGATTGGGCCTATGCCGATGCGAAAGGCAAGCCGGGCGTCGTGATTTTCACCGATTCGACCTATGCGATTGCCATCGCCAAGGCCGACAGGATGAAAGAGGAGATTGAGAAACTCGGCGGCAAGGTTCTTGAATATGTCGACACGCCCATTGCCGAAACCTCCCAGCGCATGCCGCAGCTGACGACATCGTTGCTGCAGAAATACGGCGACCAGTGGACCCATTCGCTCGCCATCAACGATCTTTATTTCGACTTCATGGGCCCGTCACTGGCAGCTGCCGGCAAGGGCGGCACAGACGCGCCGATCAACGTCGCGGCCGGTGATGGCTCGGAATCGGCCTACCAGCGCATCCGCGCCGGGCAATTCCAGAAGGTTACGGTCGCCGAGCCGCTCAACCTGCAGGGCTGGCAGCTCGTCGACGAGCTGAACCGCGCCTTCGCCGGCGAACAATGGTCGGGTTATCTTTCCCCGCTCCATGTCGTCACCGCCGACAATGTCGAATTCGACGGCGGCCCCAAGAACGCGTTCGATCCGGAAAACGGCTACCGCGACGAGTATAAAAAGCTCTGGGGCAAGATGTAACGGCCTTCCTCCCGGAAACTGGGCACCGCGAATGGTGCCATTTTTTTAGCACGTTGTGTCGCAAGCGATATCGAAAGAAGCGATGGGCACGCGATCGATCATGGTTTCGTCGTGGTGTTGCCCTGGATGAGCTGTATCTCAGCCCGCCACGACCTGTTCAGATGCACGTCTGCAAGTATATTCAAGAGCGCCTGAGCCGCTGCTTCTCCGATCGCGGCCCTCGGCACATCAATGGTTGTAAGCCTAGTTCGCACCGTGTTGGGTATGGACGTGCCGTTAAATCCCACCACCGACATCTGCTCCGGGACCGCTATTCCCGCTTCGTGCAGATAGGAGAGGCCACCAAGCGCCATCGCGTCATTCAGGAAGTGAATCGCCTGGATCTCGGGATGCTTGCGGATCAGTTGCTGCGTCAGGGCGCGTCCTGTTTCGGCTTGTCTCGGCCGGTTTTCACAAACCATGCTGATCACGTCGATATTGGCGCTCGCAAGCGATGACCGCAAGGCAAGGTAGCGCCAGCGGGCGCACAGATCCTTCTCCAATTCGGCTCCGACATAGGCAATGCGTCTAAGGCGGCGCTCGAGGAAATGCGCCGCAACGAGGCGCCCCGCCTCGGCGTGCGAAGGGCCAGCGCTGAAATCGAGATCTTCATTGTCGCAATCCCACAATTGAATCGCCGGGCAGTTGCGTCTTTCCAGCAATTTATCGGAAGCGGAGCTTCGCGCCATGCCGCCGTTCAGCAAGAGCCCTGCCGGACGGAACGACAGCATCTCCCGGATGAGGTCTGCTTCGATGCCGGGATCGAAATGGGATTCCCCAATGAATGTATGAAGCCCTCTTGGCCGGAGGATGGCGTTTACCCCGCTCAGCACTTCGGAAAAAACGATGTCGCTGATCGATGGGATGATCACCGCTACCATCCGGCTCTTGCGCGAACTCAATGATCCCGCAAGGCTGTTCGGCAAATAGCCAAGCTCGTCTGCGGCACGCCTCACCCTCTGCCGCGTCTCCTCGGAAATGTTGCCGACGCCTCGCATTACCTTTGAGACCGTCATGCTGCTTACGCCCGCCTTTGCTGCCACATCAAGCAGCGTGACGATCCTCGCCCTGTCCTGTGCCATTTGCCCTATCCCGTGCCGTGAAAAGCAAACTAGCTTGACATGCCATTTGTTATCGATAACATTAAGGAGGTTAACGATAACCTTTGCATTGTTGGGATGCAATGCCTAGTGCAAGGGGAATCGGGGGAGGCGAGCGATGGGGCGGTTCTGTCGCTTCGCATCGGCAGCAAGAGCCCAGTCAAATCAGGTGGAGGAAGTCATGAAAGTTTTCAATTCTATGCGCGCGGTTGTAACAGCAGTCGCAATCGGCATCACGGCCCTGGCCATGACCGCCGAAGCCAGGGCGGTCACGCTCAATGACATCATATCACGCGGCACGGTTCGGATCGGCGTCCTGACCGGTGCGCCGCCCATGGGCATGGTGGACGAAAAGGGTAATCCTACCGGCTACGACGTTGACGTCGCCAACTTGATTGCCGGATATCTCTCGCTGCCTGTTGAACTCGTACCATTGACGCCGCCGGCCCGCATTCCGGCACTCCAGACCGGTAAGGTCGATTTCCTCGTTGCGACGCTGGCCCCGACGGGTGAACGGGCAAAAACCGTCATGTTTACCCAGCCCTACAGCGCCTTCAACATGGACATCATATCAGGTCCCGACCAGAAGTTTGCGAGCCTTGCCGATCTTCAGGGCAAGCGCGTTGCGGTCAATCGGGGTTCGTCACAGGAAACCGCGCTCCGCAAGGCGGCCGTCCCGGACTTGGAAATCGTAGTTTTCGAGGACGACTCCACCAGTGCGCAGGCGCTAATTGCCGGTCAGGCGGATGCGGTTGCACTGCCGTCGACTGTGGGTGAAGCGATCATCAAGCAGCGTCCTGACGCTGGCCTGCAGGTCGGCTTCACCTTCTTCCAGCAAGGCAATTCGATGGCGACGAAGCTGGAGGACCTCGAACTGCGTCAGTGGCTGAATACGTCGATCTATCTGATGAAGATCTCCGGCGATCTCGACAAGATTGCGACGAAATGGACAGGCCGTCCGATGCCGACCCTTCCGTCCTTCTGATTGAGCTTGCACACGAGCCTGCCGGTGACATCGGCCGGCAGGCCGCGAAATTTCGACGGAGCTCACTTATGTCCTATACATTTCAATTCGGCGTACTGGCGCAGTATCAGGGCGAAATCCTGAGCGGCATCTGGCTGACGATTAAGTTGTCGGTCCTTTCGATCATTCTCGGCTCAGTGGCTGGTGTCATGCTTGCATCTCTGCGCTCCATAAAGGGCGGCGCGGTGCGGTATCTTGTCGATGCCTATGTCGAGGTGATCCGCAATACGCCGTTTCTGGTCCAGCTCTTTATTGTCTATTTCGGCCTGCCTGGACTTGGTATTCGCGTGGGCGCCGATACGGCGGCGCTGATCGGCATGACCATCAATCTTGCCGCCTATTCGACGGAAATCATCCGCGCCGGCATTGAGGCCGTGCATAAATCTCAGATCGAAGCAGGCGAGGCGCTCGGTTTCACGCGCTTCCAGATCTATCGCCACGTCATCCTGGTGCCGGCGGTCGCCAAGGTTTATCCGGCACTGTGCAGCCAGTTCGTGTTGATGATGCTGGCCTCCAGCATCTGCTCGGCAATTTCGACCCATGAACTTGCCGCCTCGGCCGCCTTCGTCGAATCGCAAACCTACCGGTCGTTCGAAGTCTATATTGTCGTCACTCTGATTTATCTCGCGCTGGCACTGGCGCTGCGCGCAGGCTTGGCGCTCCTCGGCATGCGGCTTTTCGGCCGGCGGGTTGCCCGCCGTACGATGACGGCCCTGCCGGAGGTGCCGGCATGACGCTGAGAACATTCGGTTTCAATGAATTCGGTTTTCTGCTGCAAGCGCTGCAATGGACCATTCTCCTGACGGTCATCGCGCTGATCGGCGGAGGTCTGCTCGGCTTTGCCGTAGCGCTTGCCCGAACCTCGCCCGTCAAGGCCATGCGCTTTGCCGCAGGTTCCTATATCCAGGTTATCCAGGGCATTCCGGTGCTGATGATCCTGTTTTTGTCCTATTATGGCCTCAGCCTTGCCGGGCTTGAATTGCCGCCGCTCTTTGCCGCGGGCGCATCGATGACGATTTACGCGTCAGGTTATCTCGCGGAAATCTGGCGCGGCTGCATTCAGGCGGTGCCGAAGCAACAATGGGAAGCGTCGCAATCGCTTGCCATGACCCGGCTGCAACAATACCGCTACATCATCCTGCCGCAGGCGATCCGCGTCTCGCTGCCGCCAACCGTCGGCTTTGCGGTGCAGGTGGTCAAGAATACTTCGATCACCTCGATCATTGGCTTCGTCGAACTGGCCCGAGCAGGTCAGCTTGTCAACAACACGACGTTCCAGCCCTTCCGCGTCTTCATCGCGGTGGCCGGTCTCTATTTCGTCGTCTGCTATCCATTGTCCCAGCTGTCGCGTTGGCTGGAGAGGAGGTTTCATGCCGGAAGTAATCGTTGAAAATGTTCACAAGAGCTTCGGTGCGCTCGAAGTTCTCAAGGGGGTATCGCTGAGCGTCGGGCGCGGGGAGGTCTTCGCTCTGATCGGCCGGTCCGGTTCTGGTAAGAGCACACTGCTACGGTGCATGAACGGCCTGGAAAAGATCAATTCCGGCCGCATCGAGATCGCCGGCCATGCGCTTGAAGGAGACGCAAAGGCGCTGCGAAGCCTGCGCACCGATGTCGGCATCGTCTTCCAAAGCTACAACCTCTTTCCGCATTTGACCGTAGGCGAGAACATCATGCTGGCGCCCCGCATTGTCAAAGACGTTGCGAAAGCGGAGACACGGGAGATAGCTCGCGAGGTCCTTCAACTCGTAGGCCTATCGGAAAAATTCGATGCCTATCCGGACCAGCTTTCTGGCGGCCAGCAACAGCGGGTGGCGATTGCCCGTTCGCTTGCGATGCGGCCGAAGGTGATGCTCTTCGACGAAGTCACCTCTGCGCTCGATCCGGAACTGACCGAGGAAGTCCTGGTGGTCATGGAAAAACTGGCCCGCGACGGCATGACCATGATACTTGTCACGCATGAGATGGGTTTTGCGCGGCGGGTGGCTACGCAGACGATCTTCATGCACAAGGGCACGATCTGGGAGCAGGGGGCATCCAAGGAGTTGTTCGCTAATCCACAGACGCCGGAGTTGAGGCAGTTTGTGAAATCGGACGTCAAGTAGTCCTGACACAGCGGGCCTGGAGAAAATCTGCTTCCGGCCCGCAGATCCATCAGCGGCTTGTTTGGCGCAGGATCAAATCCGGCCGGATCGTTATCAGTCCCGCGCTGTCCGAAAGCGTCCCGTCCAAGACGTCGAGAATGAGCCGCGCCGTTTTCGCTCCGATTTCAGCTGCGAAGGCGTTGATCGTTGTCAGACTGGGGACGCAAATTGCGCCGATCTCATAGTCGCCGAAGCCGCCGATGGCGATCTGGTCCGGCACCGCAATGCCGCGCCTTTGACATTCGGTAAGCGCGCCGAAGGCGGAAAGATCAGAGACGCAGATCACCGCTTCGGTATCTGGAAAATGCTCCAGCAACCGGCCCATCGCGTTCGCGCCCTCGCGCATTGAAATCGGTGGCGGCCCGGCGGCAATCAGCCGCGTCGCGTCCAGCCCGTGATCCTCCATCGCAGTGATGAAGCCGGCCCGCCGATCGCTGCCGCGCGTGTCGCGGTCAGCATCGCCACCGATGAAGGAGATCTTCCGATAGCCAACAGTGACAAAATGATCGATCATCTTGCGTACAGCCAGGGCATTGGAAAAGCCAACCACGTGTCCAATCGGTTCTTCCGGAAGATCCCAGGTTTCAATGACAGGGATGCCGGCATTCGACAGCAGTTTGCGGGCTCGGGGCGTATGTTTGCCGCCCGTCACCACGATTGCTTCCGGTTTGCGCCGCAAGAGCTGCTCGATCAGCCGCTCCTCTTCACGAACGTCGTAGTTCGTGTAGCCGAGGAGGACCTGCAAACCCTTATCCGACAAACCGTCCGACAGTGCCCGAACCGTATCGGCGAAATTGGCATTGTTGATCGATGGGATCGTGACTGCCACGAAGTCGGTGCGCTGCGATCGCAGATTGGAAGCCGTACTGTCGAAGACGTAACCAAGTTCCTCGGTTGCGCGCAGCACAGCCTCGCGCGTCTCCTGGCTGACGGAGGTGTCGCGCTTGAAAGCGCGCGACACCGTCATCGGCGACACGCCTGCCATACGGGCGACATCCGCCATGGTTGGTGGCTTACGAATATTGGGCATTTGCATCCATGTTATCGTTACCAGACCACTACAACCATGTTTGGGCCTAATTGCAAGCAGGTTGTGATTTCTGTGATGCTTGCCTCAAAGCGGGAACTCGTTTGCCTGAGTGACGTGATGATGGATTCGGCCGTCGAAATAGCGCGCCAACACCTCTTCCGTTGCTGCCTTGGCCGCCGAACGGGCTGGACTTGCAAGCGCGGCTTCGACGGTTGCGAGATCGGGATAGTTGATCGCAAGGATCATGGGGATTTCCGGAGCTCCTTCATCACGGGCATCCGCGAATGTCACTCTGACATCAAGCGCGCCGGGAAAGGCCTTCCATTTCGGCAGGATGTCGTTGAGAACGGCGGCCCGAAACGCCTCAGTTTGACCGTTCTTCACTTTTCCTTCGAAGAGGGCGTAGCGTGTTATCATTGTACGATATCCTTGTTGGGTCCCTTGAAAAATTCCATCAGGGCGGCCTGGTCCTCACCGCCGAGACCGGCGGCAGTCAGCATGCGATGAACTTCGGCGCAGAGCGCCGTCAGCGGCATGGCGGTATTAGTGCGGCGGGCGAGATCTTGCGCCCCATTCAAATCCTTGACCATGTTGTCGATCCGGCCGGTGCGACGGTAATCTTTGGCGACAAAGCGCGGCATGTATTCCTGCAGAATTGCGCTGTCGGCCCGGCCGCCCTTCAGCGCCTGTGGGATCTTCGCTGCATCCACGCCGGCGTCGAGCGCCAATTGCGTCGCTTCCGCCACGGCCAGAAAATTGAGCCCGCAGAGAACCTGGTTGATCAGTTTCGTGGTCTGGCCAGCGCCGGACGGCCCCATATGTGTGTAGTTCGAGGCGACGTGCCGCAGCACCTCATGTGCATCGGCGACATCCTCGGCCTTGCCGCCGGCCATAAGCGTGAGCTGTCCGATCAGCGCCTTGGGCGCGCCTCCCGACAAGGGACTGTCGACCCAGCGCAGGCCCTTTTCCGCCGCGTCGGACGCCAGGGCCTTCGTCGCCTCAGGGTCGATCGAGGACATGTCTATGATGAGAGTTCCGGGCCTGGCGCCGCCAGCAACGCCGCCCTCGCCAAAGACGGCGAGCCGCACAATTTTTGCCGAGTTGAGGCTGAGAATGACATAGTCCGAACCGGCCGCTGCTTGCGCCGCACTTGCCGCCGGCGTAGCGCCTCTGTCGACCAGCTCGCGCATCTTGGCTGCGTCCAGATCAAAGACCGTTAAGTGGTTCCCGGCTTCTACGAGCCGTGTTCCGATGGCGCCGCCCATCGCGCCGGCGCCGATCAATGCAACCTTGTTCGTCATGTTTCCATTCCCTTTAATTGCGTGACGACTGCCTCGACGATCGCGCCGAGCGGCCGGTCGATATCCACACTGAATGCATTCTCGTCCGCGTCCGGTGGCTCCAGTGTCGCGAACTGGCTTGCCAGCAGGCCGGCCGGCATGAAATGGCCTGTCCGGGCATGCATTCGCGCCTTGATGACCTCGGGCGACCCGGCGAGATGAACGAAGGTAATCACCTCTCCCGCGGTTTGCGCAATATGAGCGCGGTAGGCCCGCTTAAGCGCTGAACAGCCAATGATTTGTCGCCCCTCGGCTCTGGCCAGTGTCTGACCCACAAGTGTCAGCCACGGCCAGCGGTCCCCATCGTCCAAGGCCACGCCGCGTCGCATCTTGTCGATATTTGATGGCGGATGAAGCTCGTCGCCATCCAAATATGCCGCCCCCAATCGGTCGGCGAGCGCGGCGCCGACCGAGGACTTGCCGCATCCCGCAACGCCCATCAGCACCATTCGCTGCGGAACCTCAGAGAGAGGCCGTAATGCCACCGTCAACATAAAGCACATGTCCATTCACAAATGAGGATGCATTGGAGGCGAGGAACACGCAGGCGCCGACCAATTCGTCCACCTTGCCCCAGCGGCCGGCCGGCGTGCGTTTTTCCAGCCAGGCGGAAAAGGTGGAATCAGCGACCAGGGCGGCGTTCAATGGGGTATCGAAATAGCCAGGCGCAATGGCATTGCATTGCAGCCCGTATTTGGCCCAGTCGGTCGCCATTCCCTTGGTCAGATTGCCGACGGCGCCCTTGGTCGCCGTGTAGGGCGCAATGCCGGGACGAGCCAGTGCCGTCTGCACGCTGGCGATATTGATGATCTTACCGGCTCCGCGTTTGATCATGTGTCGCGCGACTGCCTGGCCGACGTTGAAAACAGTGGAGACATTCGTTCGCATAAGCTGCTCGAACGCGTCCGCCGGAAAATCCTCGAGCGGCGTGCGGTGCTGCATTCCCGCATTGTTCACGAGGATGTCGATCGCGCCGATTTTTGCTTCGAAGCTGTCTACCGCTGCGCGCACTGCCTCATGATCCGTCGCGTCGAATGCCAATTGATGCGTACCGTCACCAAGGCCTTTCGCGGCTTCCGCAAGCTTTCCGGTGTCGCGGCCGTTGAGCACGATCTCGGCACCGGCATTCGCAAGGCCGCGCGCAAGAGCAAGGCCGATCCCCTGCGACGATCCCGTGACGAGAGCTCGGCGGCCCGTCAAATCAAACAAGTCCTGCCCCATGGTTCCCCCTTATTTTTTGTCTCGACATTCCTCATGTCCGTCTTTATGTTATCGATAACATTAATTGTCAAGGGACGGAGACACCGAAATGAGCAAACCCCAGATCCTTCAGGTCGGGCCCTATCCGGAATGGGACGAAGCGCCTCTGAATGCTGTGTTTTCTGTTCATCGCTATTTCGAGGCAGCCGACAAGCCAGGCTTTCTTGCCGCCGTCGGTCCGCAAGTCCGAGCGATCGCCACGCGAGGCGAACTCGGCGCTAGCCGGGCCATGATCGAGGCCTGCCCCGCGCTCGAGCTGATTTCGGTTTACGGGGTCGGTTTTGACGCCGTCGATCTGGCCGCCTGTCGGGAACGCGGCATCGGCGTCACAAACACACCGGACGTGCTGACGAGCGACGTCGCGGATCTTGGCGTGGCGATGATGTTGTGCCTGTCGCGCGGCATGATCGGCGCGGAAAGCTGGGTAAAGGACGGAAGTTGGATGGCAAAAGGCCTCTACCCGCTGAAGCGCCGCGTCTGGGGGCGGCGTGCCGGCGTACTCGGTCTTGGCCGGATCGGCTATGAAGTTGCCAAACGCCTCCAAGGCTTCGACATGCAGATCGCTTATTCGGATATGGCGCCAAAGGATTTCGCCGCCGATTGGGAGTTTATTGCCGATCCCGTCGCGCTTGCTACTCGGTCCGACTTTCTCTTCGTCACGCTGGCCGCGTCCGCCGCAACCCGCCACATTGTGGGCCGCGACGTGATCGCCGCTCTCGGCGGGGAGGGAATGTTGATCAATATCTCCCGCGCCTCCAATATCGATGAGGAGGCCCTGCTCGATGCACTCGAAAGCGGTGCGCTCGGCTCCGCCGCCCTTGACGTGTTCGAAGGCGAGCCGGCGCTCAATCCACGGTTTCTCCCTCTGGACAACGTGCTCCTGCAGCCGCATCACGCGTCTGGAACCATCGAGACACGCAAGGCTATGGGACAGCTCGTGCGTGACAATCTCGTGGCGCATTTTGCCGGGCAGCCCCTGCTGACCCCGGTTCTTTAAGGAGACGCGCCGATGAAAGCTATCGTCGTTCACGGTCCCAAAGACCTGCGCATCGAGGAGCGCCCGATCGAAGCGCCAGGACTAGGAGAAGTGCGCCTGCGCCTTGCGGCCGGCGGCATCTGCGGCAGCGATCTGCACTATTATAACCACGGCGGTTTCGGTGCCGTCAGGCTGCGTGAGCCGATGATCCTGGGGCACGAGGTCTCCGCGTATGTGGAGGCCCTCGGCGCGGGTGTCGACGGATTGAAACCGGGCCAACTCGTAGCTGTTTCACCGTCCCGACCGTGCCGATCCTGCCTTTATTGCCAGGAAGGACTGCATAACCAATGCCTCAATATGCGGTTTTACGGCAGTGCCATGCCCTTCCCGCATATCCAGGGGGCTTTCCGCGAGGTTCTTGTCGCCGATGCCGTTCAGTGCGTGCCGGCCGATGGTCTTACCGCAGGCGAGGCGGCGATGGCTGAACCCCTGGCTGTTACTCTGCATGCGACCCGCAGGGCGGGAGAAATATTGGGTAAACGGGTTCTGGTGACCGGCTGCGGGCCAATCGGCCTTCTGTCGATCATTGCCGCCCGGCGTGCCGGGGCCGCCGAAATCGTTGCAACGGATCTTTCGGATTTCACCCTCTCGCTGGCACGCAAGGCCGGCGCGGACCGGACGATCAATATGCGTAGCGAACCGGATGCGCTTTCCCCCTATACAGCCCATAAGGGTTCATTCGACATACTATACGAATGCTCTGGTGCAGCGCCTGCGCTGGTCGCCGGCATCGCTGCTCTTCGCCCACGCGCCGTGATCATACAGCTTGGCCTTGGTGGAGACATGAACCTTCCGATGATGGCGATCACGGCCAAGGAACTGGACCTGCGCGGTTCCTTCCGCTTTCACGAGGAGTTCGCGACCGGCGTCGTGTTGATGCAAAAGGGCCTGATCGATGTGAAGCCGCTGATTACCCACACGCTGCCTCTATCGGACGCTGAGGCGGCTTTCGAACTGGCGACTGACCGGAGCCAGGCGATGAAGACGCAGATTGCCTTTAGTTGACACCAGTCCCGCGCGTCGTGCTTTCCGAACGGCTGTGCGAAGAGCTTGAGATTGAGCCGAGTGTGTCGCGAGCGCGTCGAAAGTCCTGGCCGCTGCGGCCCTCAGGCGGGCTTTAATTTTTGAGAATGCCATTTCGATCGGAGTGAGATAGGGGCCGTATGCGGGCTGTGAGAGGAACCATGCACCGGAGTCTTTGAGAAAAGTATCGATTTCAGGTGATCCGCAACTCGCCGCCACCCGCGCATAGTAATGAGCGATCAGCCTGGTCACGTTTGCTGCCTATTGCTGCTTCAGTATCCCCTAGGCTGGCAGGTATTGAGCTTATGGATGCTCACCGGTACATGCGGCATAGGAGTGAGAGCTGTGATTGAGCCCAATCGCGGGCGATCTGCTGGGTTTCTGCCAGTCCAGACAAGAGGACGCCGATCTCACCGCTGATTTCGAGGTTTGTATCCCTTATCCTGCATGCAACCGTATCAAGCGTTACAGTGGCCACAACCAGACTGTCGATTGGTGGCGTCTGGAAAAGCGCCTCCGAATTTGCCTCGCAAGTCAGCAACGCCCTCGCTGTGACCGACGAGACACCGCTCGAAACGGGGCAGAAATCGACCGACTCCACCTGAAATCGGACAGTTTGATTTGGGCCGATCGGAATCTGTTCGCACAACTGCAACGTAGCAATGGATCTAGCGATGCTCGGCCACTCTGGGCTATTGAGGGCCGACCGGCAGTCTGCTGAAACCGGAGCGTAAGACCAAAAAAAGATCGCTGCCGAAATGCAGCAAGCGCTGGTCTCTCTGGAACGTCGTCCCGTCATGATCATCCTCTGTGGCCGAAACGTCACCTGTACTTTGCCGCGGTGGCCAAGGAACTGCGTTTCGCACCGCCCAACGGGCCCTCAGTAACCATGCGAGGGCCTGGAGCGGCAACTCGGCGTGCAACTCTTCATCCGCTCGACCAAACGGGTGGAAGTGACAAGGGAAAGGAGACCTTGAGCGAACCCTCACCATCGATCCCGATAAGCAGCTTCTTCCCTAATGTAAGCCTGCCGAGTCGGCCAAATGTTCCCAGCCTTAATTAGCATGCCGCATGAATTGACGAAATTGCCTTTTTGTTAATCAACGGAATCGACCCAGCTTGCCCAAAATCGACATGCAAGAATGGTTACAAAGCCGAAGGTCATGCCTACATACTCTGACATCTTCATCGGTCCCGAAATCAGATGCTGCTCTCGCTCCGCAATGTCAGCAAATCCTATGTGACCGCAGAAGGACCTCTTGAGATCCTGAAAGGCATCGATTTGGATCTCAACGCAGGCGAAAGCGTCGCACTGACGGGAGAGTCCGGAAGCGGAAAGAGCACCCTGCTTCACCTTGTCGGCGGGCTTGACTATCCCGATGGCGGGCAGGTCCTTTCAGCCGGCCGAGATATTGCCGCGCTGGATGATCGGGGAAGGGCCGAGTATCGACGTACGGCGGTCGGGTTGGTGTTTCAGCATTTCAACCTCATTCCGTCGCTCGATGTCGCGGCCAACATTTCCTTTCATGCAAAGCTTGCCGGGCGGCACAATCCTGCCTGGGAGCGGCAGCTCGTGGAAAATCTTGGCATCCAGGCGCTTCTTGCCCGATACCCCGAGCAGCTTTCCGGAGGCCAGCAGCAGAGGGTGGCGATTGGCAGAACGCTTGCCGCGCGCCCGCCCCTGGTTCTCGCCGACGAACCGACAGGCAATCTCGACGAAGCGACTGGGGATGCCGTGCTCGCCATCATGCTGTCGCTGACGAAGAGTGCAGGTGCTGCGCTTTTGATGGTGACGCATTCTTCGAGGCTGGCGCAGAAGCTCAACCGTAACGTTCATCTCAGCGGCGGAAAGATCGCCTGATGCTCTGGACCGCCGCAACGGCTCTCCTTTCGCATTGGCGGCGCCGGCCTCTTCAGCTTGTTACCCTCATCCTCGGCCTTTCGTTGGCCACCGCGCTCTGGTCGGGTGTCCAGGCGATAAACGCAGAGGCGCGGGCGAGTTATGCGCGGGCAGCCGCAGTGCTTGACCAGAACGAGCTGACTCAACTCGTGCCGAATAAGGGCAATTCCATTCCCCTAACAACATATGCCAAATTGAGAAGGGCAGGCTGGAATGTCTCGCCCATTATCGAAGGCGACCATCGCTTTGGGAATGTCCGTGTGCGGCTTATCGGCGGTGATCCGCTGACGATGCCTGCGCAGGCGCGAGGCTTCGAAACCGGAGGATCCAATGATCTGTCAGCCTTCATCGCGGATCCGGGTGTCCTCGTGGTTTCCAAGGCGACTGCCCTCAACCTTAAGGGCCATACCGAGATGCAGCTCAAGGTATCGCCGGACCTGCCGGACGGTGCCGCGTTCACCGACATCGCCGTAGCTGAGCACATCCTCGACAGACGCGGTGAGCTGAGCCGTCTCGTCGTTGCGCCGGAACAGTGGCCGAACCTGCCTTCGCTCGACATTCTCGCACCCGAGATCGCAATAAAGCCGCCGGGCGACCGACCGGATGTCGCCCAGCTGACCGACAGCTTCCACCTCAACCTGACGGCGTTTGGGTTTCTCGCTTTTGCCGTCGGTCTGTTCATTGTCTATGCCACGATCGGCCTGGCGTTCGAGCAGCGCAGAGCGACCTTTCGGACCTTACGCTCTCTCGGGCTTTCCATGTCGTCGCTGAACTTCCTGCTGATGACGGAGCTTCTGGCGCTGGCCTTCCTTTCCGGGCTCGTCGGCGTCGTGATCGGGTATTTCGTGGCCTCCCTGTTGCTGCCGGGTGTGGCGGCAACCCTGCAGGGGCTCTACGGGGCGGCGAGTGTCCCGGGCACGCTGACCGTTCGACCGGAATGGTGGGCAACAGGGCTGGGAATAGCGATTGCCGGGACCATCGTCTCGTCGGCCCAAAGCCTCTGGCGGGTCCACCGCATGCCGTTGCTGGCTGCAGCGCAACCTCGTGCCTGGGCGCGTGCGACGGCAATCGGTATCCGACTGCAGCTTTTAGGCGGACTGGGTCTACTGATCACCTCGGGCGCTTTGGCAAGTGTCGGACATGGGCTGGTGGCGGGCTTCGCGGTTCTGGCTTGCCTGTTACTCGGAGCGGCCCTGATGCTGCCGGCAGTGCTGTCCGCGTGTCTTGCTGTCATGCAAAGAAACTCGTCGCGCGTGCTCGTCACGTGGTTCTGGGCCGATACGCGGCAGCAGCTGCCTGGGCTCAGCCTGGCTCTGATGGCGCTGTTGCTGGCTTTGGCCGCCAATGTCGGTGTCGGCACGATGGTCTCAAGCTTCCGGCTGACGTTCATCGGTTGGCTCGACCAACGGCTGGCGGCCGAGCTTTATGTCGCGGCACGAGACGAGAACGAAGCGGCGCGACTGCGAGGATGGCTGCTGGCTCATTCGACATCGGTTCTTCCCATCTGGAGCGTCGAGGGTGAGGTGCTCGGAGACAGGCTGCAGATCTTCGGCGCGGCAGCAGGCGATCCGACCTATCGGGACAACTGGCGGCTCCTTTCGGGAACCATCGATGTCTGGGACCGGGTCGCCGCGGGGCAGGGGGCGCTCGTCAACGAGCAGCTTTGGCGTCGCAACGGGCTTAACATCGGAGATAGTCTGGCCTTACCCGGTGATTGGAAACTCCCCGTCGTCGGGGTCTATTCCGACTACGGCAATCCAAAAGGACAGGTCTTCGTCGGCATCGATGCCCTGACGGCACATTATCCTGACGTTCCAAAGCTGAGATATGGCGTGCGTGTTCCTCCGACCGACGCCCCGTCGCTGAAGGAACGCCTGACGACCGAATTCGGTCTGCCGTCCGAAAACGTAATCGACCAGGCCTCCTTGAAGCGGCAATCGCAGGCAGTCTTCGACCAGACGTTTGCTGTGACCGGAGTGCTCAATCTCTTCACCCTCGGCGTCGCAGGTTTTGCGATGTTTTCCAGCCTGCTCACCTTATCAGGCATTCGACTGCCTCAACTTGCCCCCGTCTGGGCGATGGGGATCAGGCGGCGCGATCTTGCCCTGCTCGAAGTGCTGCGCACGCTCGCGCTGTGGCTCGCGACCTTCGTTGCCGCCGTTCCTGTCGGCCTTGCGCTTGCCTGGGTGCTGCTGTCGATCGTCAATGTCGAGGCTTTCGGGTGGCGGCTGCCGATGCGGATTTTTCCGATGGACTGGCTCGTCCTGGGATCGGTGGCGCTAGCTGCGGCGATCGTGTCTGTCTTTATTCCGCTCCGACGGCTGGCGACGATCGGGCCATCGGATTTGCTGAGGGTGTTTGCCAATGAACGCTAGACCTCTTCTGGCTGCCTTTGTTGCCGCAGCCACGGCAATCTCCGTTCCTGCCGCCGCTATTTCGCAAGGATTTGCCGGACTGGGCTCGACCGCCGAGGGCTTCGCTGTTCCACGCCCCGGCATGCAACTCCGCTTTCCGGCAGATCACGGCCCCCATCCCGAATTCCGGATCGAATGGTGGTACATTACTGCAAATCTTCAGGGTGAGGACGGGACGCAGTTCGGCGTACAATGGACGCTTTTCCGCTCCGCGCTCGCGCCGAAGACCGAGAGCGGTTGGTCCGATCCTCAAGTCTGGATGGGCCATGCTGCGATCACCACGAAGGATCGGCATCTCGCGGCCGAAAAATTCGCCCGCGGCGGGGTCGGCCAAGCAGGTGTCGTCGCCGTACCCTTTTTTGCCTGGATTGACGATTGGGAAATGAAAGGCCTGCTGAAATCGGGCGTCGACCAGCTGGACAAGGTCAGCCTGCATGCAACCGGAAAGGATTTTGGCTATACGCTCCAGCTGTCCGCCAACGGTCCTCTCGTGCTGCAGGGCGAGCAGGGCTATTCTGTGAAATCGGCAAATGGACAGGCGAGCTACTATTACTCGCAACCGTTCTATGATGTCTCAGGATCTCTCGACGTCGCCGGAAAGACCGTTCTGGTCAGCGGCAAGGCATGGCTTGATCGGGAATGGTCTTCACAGCCTCTCGCAAAGGACCAGACCGGATGGGAGTGGTTTTCGCTCCATCTCGATTCCGGTGAGAAGGTCATGGCGTTTCGGCTTCGCGACGGCAGCGGTGGCTACAGATCGGCGAATTGGATTGCGCCGGACGGCAAACCGACGCCTCTGCCGCCTGGATCACTGGAGATATCCCCCGTGCGCACAGCACGCGTCGGCGACCGGAACGTCCCTGTTGCATGGCGTGTCCGGATCCCCGAGCGCGGCCTCGACGTCACGACCAGCCCTTTGAACGACCAGGCATGGATGGCGACCACCACGCCTTATTGGGAAGGCCCAATTACCTTCAGTGGAAGTACCGGGGGGCATGGTTATTTGGAAATGACGGGATATTAAAAGGGATCAGCCGCGACGGTGAAAATCCTCCTCGCGATCCGATGCATGAGGTCCAAGGCGGTCTCGTGGCTCAACCCCAGCCAGTTAACGTGAAACACTCGTTGCCGTGATCTTGAGCCACGGCCACGAGTGACGTCTGCACGCATTCATCGATGAGGAACTTCAAGAGGCCATGCCTAAGCTTGGCGATGGCAAACCTCTTTGTAAAGAGGATATGGTGCGGCCTCTGGAGAAGACCGGCAACTATCGTGCCCTTCCCTGGATAGTTCCCGTCCGCTCGTCACGCTTCCCGCGCGGAATTTCCTCCGAATGGCGTAATCGTTGATATCGAACCACCGGCCTTCGCAACGACGAGGTCATCTGGCTTCATATCCTCCCGGCACCGGTGAAAAGGCCTTCGACCTCAGCAAGCCTCATCGCCTGGTCTGCGACCTACAAACAATCATTTCCCGCGAAAACCGAAGAGCCTATGCGTCGTGTGCATAGGTGCAGTGAGGGATTGTCACTTTTTTAAACCGATTGAAACGCCTATATTCCAACCATCGAAACGACGCCGGAGCCAAGCAAGGTTGCTGACGTCAGACAGCCCTCAGGAAAGGGGATTATCATGAACGTCGCACGCTCTTTCAACAACTGGCGCAAGTTCCGTCAGACCGTTGCCGAACTTGGCCGCATGTCCAGCCGTGAACTGCAGGACCTCGGTATCGACCGCGCCGACATCCGCAGCATTGCCCGGGGATCGCTCGCTAAATAGCGCTGGAACCCAACTCGCTTGCGACTGCTCGACGCCCGCTCATCACGCGGGCGTTTTTGCGCCGGCCCATCATGGATGCGCACTCTGTTGGATTGTGCCTTGTCGCGCGCCTTGTGGTTTGTGTTTTCTGCATAGCTGCAGTGCAACATAACGCCTATCCAATACCACGCGATCGTCTATGGTCGTTCTCGACGAAGCGATGCACCTCCTCCCGCAAAGCTTCGTGTCTCAGACGGCCCACTCCTCCTCCCAGGGGCGTCTGTAGGAACAGCGGCACTCCTCCCCCGTCGCTGTTCGGTTCTTTTCGAAAAGCCTGCCGCACCTCCTCCCGCGGCAGGCTTTTTCGTTTCCGGGCTGTCTGCTTAAAGACCGAGGTTGAGTTGCGGCTGTTCGGGCGTCGATCGTGACTCCGCTGTTTTCTCTGTTTCTGCAGTACCTCCAGATCGTTGTTCCGGATCTCAGCAGGGTCAACCTTCGGTGCTGGGCCACACGTGCGGCAGTGCAGGCAGTTGGCAGATATCGAATGGCGCTCGCAGCCGATATCGAAGGCGCGGGCTCACGTGAGCTTCGCTTCCCATGCATTGGGGCGGGCTATTGCGGTCGACCCAGGCGATTGTCGTCGTCAATCAGGATCAGTCGCGCTGGAGCACCGTCGCCCCATTTCCAAAGGACGAGGTTCAGATCCTCCCCGGTCGCTGCCGCGGCGAAGCTTCGGACGAGCAGACCATGATAGCCGGTGGCGGCCAGCCGCCTGGCGAAGCCCTGCGTTCTGGCCTCGCCGCTCGCCTTCATCTGGTCGCGCCATGTCGGATCTGAAATCGCGGCAGCGTCCATTCCTTCGGCCCGAAGCGCATCATCGTCGCGACTGTCGAAGATGCGCTCGAAAGCAGCGTCATAGGAAACGAGCGTTGTCGGCTGCAGGTTGCCGACCTGATTGGCCTCGCGCAACGCAGTCATCACTGATAGCGACGTGTAGAGCGCCGGCATCCCCCTTGGATTGAACCGGCCGCCATAGAGTTCGGCTCCCCGGCCCGAGAGTGGCTGGCGAGCATATATCGGGTTCAGTGCCCGGTAGAGCTTACCTTCATATCGCATCGGCTGGGGCTACGCGTGGATACCGGCGTCGACCGCGTCAATATAGTCGAGCACCTCATCCGCACGGCCGTCGCGCACCAGCTGCATGGCCGTCTGGCCCGAGAAGCCGGGCAGGGGCTCGGAGCGATACCAGGCATAGGCCATCAGCGCCGAGCCGAAGCGCGGCTCGACCTTGTTGACGACCTCGATCATCTCGCGCAGGCGCCGCTGGGTCTTGCCGGAGCGGATCCGGTCCTTGCGCTGGATCGCATCCTTGCCGAGTCCGGCGGTGCGGGCGATTTCTTCACTGGTCGTGCGGAACGCCTCCGCGATTTTGCGCGGCGCGAACAGCCCATTATCCGCATATTGAGCGAGTCCCATTTCTCTCACGTCCGTTCTCGAATGCCAATCTTACTGACTATATATAGCGTCAGAAAGGGAGGCATTCAATCCGATAAAAGAAGAAAGGGGAAGGGAGCTAGTCGCAGATCGGCTAGACCGGCTCGCGCGACGACATCGTCGATATTGCACGGTCATTGGCACGGCCGGGCAGGTGAGGGGCGCGCGGTACTCCCTAGCGCAGCTTCTCAACGGCGACGGCAAGACACGTCTTGAACGCGGCAAGGTCCGTATAGAGCGCATCCCGCGCCGCGTCTCCGATGATGAGGACGCCACCGCGCCGCTCAATCCCGGCGTGCAGCATGAGATTGTCGGCCAGGCCAAAATCCTCGACCGCAATCCCGTCCGGGTCTCGCAGTCGACCTTCAGCATCATACGCGACGGCCCCGCCATAAAGATCGCTCACTCGTCCGCTGTGATCGCGGGCCACATTCGTATAAGCGAATACAGGCTTACCGCTTGCGCACATAAAGCCGAGTTCGAAAGCCGTCCCGGTATCGGCGGCAATGCCACGAAAGGGCGTCAGATTGGCGATGATCGCGTCCGCCTGGATCATCATCTTCTCGTCCACCGCGTTTATCGCTGCGGCGCGCTCGCGCTTCGAGTTCGTGTGCGGGATTTCCAGATCGCCGGGGGAGAGCGGGAGAAGTCCCGCCTCACGGGCAAGTGCTGCCTTCCGGTCGAGGATTTCGCGGGCGTTGGGAAGGAAGACCTCCGGCCCGGCCAGATAAACTTTTCTTGTCATAAAATTGCACCTGAAAGGGATGGGCTCGGCAACAAAAAATTCCTTCCTCGCTCTACAGCGAAGAAGGATCACAATCCAGTGGGCGAAAACCGCCTACCCGTCATGGTGTTCGATCGCTATCCAGAGCAGACGGCACAGCTGAAGAAGCTCGGTGATCTGTTCGGCAAGGCCGGCCTAACCCTGGCAGATAAGCTTCGCGCAGAAGATGCCGACTTCGTTCGGCTCGCGCTCGATCAGAAGTGAAGCACAACTCATCTACCAAGATGTTCGAGCCGTTCCTAACGCGAACGTGTGTGAGGACGTTACATGCGCAACATGGGTCTTCAATGTCACGGCGCAGTTGCCGGGGAATGTAAGATTGTGCGAGGTCAGATGCTTCAATAGCTGATCGACATTGCGCTTATCAGAAAGCGGAAAGGTAACAGTCATATCGAACTCCATCGGTCTACTTTAGTTCGCTGCAAGAATGTAAGGGCCGAAATATATGCGGTGCAACATAATTTCGCAGGTGCAGCAAATAAAATCGATTAGGTCCCTTGCGAGCAGTGCGGCTCAACCAAAGCGAGGTTTGACACTGCGGGATCACCACCTGCCAGGAGAAGCATAGGCATCTCGTACCAAAGGGTGTTGAAGTCGCCGAGAACAAGCACTGAGCGGTTCCGGTCAGGTGGCAGTTCTGAACGCTTGACAGCCCGAGCTTGTTCGGTTCGGGCCGCGATCGTGGCGTCCTCGGTCGTTGGTTCTTGCCGTAAATAGGATCACTTCCCCATTTCGATGAGAAATGGACATTGATCACCATGACCTGCCTACCGGTGAAAATGAACGGCACAGCACGTGGAAGGCGCTTGCGCTCGAAAGAAGGCTTACAAACGAATAGCGAACCTGGATTGAGGGGACGCATCACGATCCACTCAGCCGGAGAAAAGCGTTCCCCAGTTCCGATATAGAATGTAACCAGCCGCTACGAGTGCGAGCTGCGAACTGCGGTTGAGGATGTTCCTACAGGCGCTGAGCCGTGTAGCGAGGAGCATGCCGAGTACGCCGCCGACGATGCCGCCTTCGATGAACTCCGCGGCGAGCCACCAGTCCACCAGGCCCGAGCTGGCATAGTTCGGGGGCCGTCGCCAGATGTGCCGATGGCGATGATCATCGGCATGCCCGTCGCCAGCATCAAGCCGGGAACGATCAGGAAGCCCCGCCGATGCCGAAGAAGCCGGAGGCAGCCCCGACGGCGAGTGCCACGGTCGCTGTTGCGAGGCACATCCTGAGGTCGACGGGACGGCACTCGACCGCCATCGCCTTCTTCGGCTTCAGCATCAGGACACCGACGACGATCATGAGGATGCCGAACAGAAAGATCAGGCGGCCCCCTTCCATCGCCTTGCCCAGGCTGGAGCCGTCGAGGGCGCCGAGCGCGGAGAAGACGGCTGCGCAGCGCCACCAGACGTGACCTTGATCGCGTGGTCGCGAAGTTCGTAAAGGCATTCAGCGAGACGGCAAGCGCACCCGTTCCGATCGCGATATGCGGCTGCGTCACCCCGACGACGTAGAGGAGCAGCGGCGTCGCCAGGATGGACCCGCCGCCCAGGAGGCCGAGCATGAAGCCGACGATCCCGCCGGAGCCGACTGTCGCCAAAATAGAGGTGCTCACGTCCGTCTGCTCCATACTCTGTCGTACAAGGTCATGCCGACTAGCATCGCGATGACGAACAGCGCTGTCTGCGGGATGCCACTCGACAGGGACGCAACCGCCGGACCCGGACAGAAGCCGCCGATCCCCCAGCCCAGGCCGAACAAGGCCGAGCCGATCACCAGTGGCGCGTCGATCCGCCGGCTCGTAGGCACATGGAAACTGTCGTCGAAGGCTGGATGCCGCATACGCTTCATCACCTGCAGGCCGATGAAGGCGACGACGACGGCGCCGCCGAGGACGAAGGCAAGGTTCGGATCCCATGCGCCGAACAGGTCGAGGAAGCCCTGGACGCGGGCCGGGTTCAGCATGCCGGATAAAGACAGGCCAAAACCGAAGACGATGCCCGAGGCGAGAGCGGCCCCGAACTGGTAGATGTTCCTGTTCATAGTCCGAGACCTCGCAGAACTGCGACGGCAAACACGCCGGCCGTCAGGAACGTGGCGACCGCCACCATCGATCGCGGCGACAGGAGGGCAAGCCCGAGAACGCCGTGGCCGCTGGTGCAGCCCGATCCCATGCGCGAGCCAAAGCCGACGAGCAGCCCCGCGACGATGATCAGCGGCCATCCGGCGGTGATCTGCACGGCCGGCCAGCCGCCGAACGCCAGCAGGTAGGTGAGCGGCCCAAGCAGCAGCCCGAGCACAAACGCGAGATTGGTGGTCAAGCCGACGCCTTGGGCGAGACGCCCGACGATCCCGCTGATCCCGGCAATCCGGCCGTTGAGGAGCAGAAGCATGACGGCCGATGCGCCGATCAGCATGCCGCCGAGCAGAGGTGGGAGGTAAGTGCTCATTTGTCTTCCTTCGCGCAGAAGATGTCATAGAGCGCGGCCACCAATTGCGCGGCCTTCTCTTCCGTCAGGCGATAAAAGATCTGTTTTCCCTCCCGACGGGTTTCGACGATGCCCGAGCCGCGCAGCACCGTCAGGTGCTGCGACAGATGCGGCTGGTGGACGTCGACCTTCTCTTCAAGCTCGCCGACCGAATACTCGCCCTCCACAAGAGTGCAGACGATCATCAGGCGCGCCGGATGGGACAGCGTTTTCAGGAGGACTGCGACTTCTCCGGCCCGGTTGGCCATTTCGGCGGGGGAAAGCCGCGCCTTCATCATTGCCTTAAGGTCGGTACTCATTCCCATGCTGCTCCCTGTAATGTATCGAGGGGAAACTTGAGGTAGCGCTTGCCGTTGGCTTCCGGCTCCGGCGGGCGCCCGCCGCGGATGTTCACCTGCAAGGCATGCAGGATGAGCTTCGGCATCGGCAGCGTTTTGTCGCGCTTTGTCCGCAGCGCCACGAACTCTTCCTCGCTTACGCCGGCAAGGTGCGGGTTGGACTTCTTCTGCTCGGCCACCGTGCTTTCCCAACGGGGTGCGCGCCCGTCCGGCTGATAATCGTGGCCCGTGAAGATCCGCGTCTCGTCCGGGAGTGCGAGGATTTCCTGGATCGACTTCCACAGGACGCGGGCATCGCCGCCGGGAAAGTCGGCCCGAGCCGTGCCGCTGTCGGACATGAAGAGCGTGTCGTGCACGAAGGCCGCGTCGCCGATAACGTAGGTGATGGAGGCAAGCGTATGTCCTGGCGAAAACAGCACCTTCGCATCGATGGAGCCGACCTTAAAGGTCTCGCCATGAGCGAAGAGCCGGTCCCATTGCGAGCCATCGGCGGCAAGTTCGGGCCAGTTGTAGATGCCCTTCCATAGCTCCTGGACGTCCACGACCCGTTCGCCGATAGCAGTTCGGGCGCCCGTCTTCTCTTTCAGATACTGGGCTGCGGAGAAATGATCCGCATGCGGGTGGGTGTCGAAAATCCACTCGACCGTCAGATCTTTTTCGCGGACGTAGTCGAGAATCGCGTCGGCATTGATGGTCGCCGTTGCTCCGGCCTTCTCGTCGAAGTCGAGGACTGGGTCGATGATGGCACACTTGCAGGTCGCGGGATCGGACACCACGTACTGGACGCTCCAGGTGCGTTTGTCGAAGAAGCCCTTCACCTGCGGCCGGCGCGCGGCATGCCTCTCCAGCCAAGCTGCAGCGGAAGACGTGTCGAAGCCCCGGCTGCGTCCGAATTCAACGAACTCGTCGGCTGACATCCGACCATCAATCACCTCGCCAATGAGGTAGAGGTTCAGCGAACGCTTGCCGGTCGTGCAATGTGCAAGAACGGGGCCTTCCGACTCATCGACCGCCCGCTGAAAGGCACGTACGTCCGCTTCGGTGATCGTGTCCGCCGTGACAGGAATGAACGCGTAGGACAGGTCGCACTGCTTCGCTTCCTGGCTTTCGGCTTGCGTTCCCGGCTGGGAAGGATCCTCGTTGTCCGGTCGGTTGTTGATGAGTGTCGTGAATCCTTGGTCGCGCAACGACCGGACGTCCTCGACACTTGGCTGTGGCGAGACCGACACTTTCTCGGATATTGCGGTGATAGGCATGACGGGCTCCATGAATCGCATCAATATACGATCTAATATATTGTATAATGATATGTGTTCAAGATCAGGCGCGGAACTTTGTGCTCGCCCTGTTGTTCCGGCGCAGAGGAGAAGCACCCTGGCCACGACAGCGAACCGGGTGGCGCCCAGACATCCGACGAAATCAACCGACGCCTGCGCTGGCAGATGGAGGAGAGGCTCGCCTAGTACAAGGCTCATCCCGATCAGATCGAAACAAGGCTGGCGGAACTTGACCGGGAGTGGGAATCGAGCGAACGCTCAAGGCGAATGCTTCCACATTGGCCTTCACGGGAAGCAGCAGTAAGGCGTGCCCCATCCGCTGCTTTAGCTTAGGCGGCGATAAATTCCGCCACCTGGGTCGGTGAATGCTTCCGGGTGAAGCGCGGATGGGTGACACCGGCCGTCATCCGTTGAATCAAAATCGCTGAGCCAAGAACGGCAGATTTGTTCAGTCGGGAGCTCGAAATCTACCAGTCCGCAATCGGCCCCCATCTTGGCCAGCGCGATTACGGTGCGTAATACATTTTCTACGCGAAGCGGAAACCATTCCGATTTGAGGGTGCGATATGTCGATTTTACAAAGTCTCTGTGCGGTCAGGCCCACGCAACCAAACTTCCAATCAAAGCCCGCCCCTCCTTATAGAGCTTCGACATTCAAGCATGCGTGAACGTGCCCCGATGCAATCTCTCGCAACTCCGGACGCGTCCGTCTGCAATGCTCGGTCGCGATTGGACAGCGGGGATGGAAATGGCAACCGGAGGGCGGGTTGAGCGGCGAGGGGATTTCGCCCTGGATCGGCATGAACTTACGTCGCTGCAGCGAGATCTTCGGCATACCGTCGAGCAGCATGCGCGTATAGGGGTGCGCAGGCGATGCGAAGAGCTGCTCGGTCTTGGCAAGCTCCACGACGCGGCCGAGATACATTACGGCTACCCGGTCGCACAAATGGCGGATGACGCCAAGATCATGGCTGATGAAGATCATAGCAAGGCCGTTGTTGCGCCTTATGTCCATCAGGAGATTGATGATCTGCGCCTGAACAGACACGTCGAGCGCGGCCACCGCCTCATCGCAGATCAGCATGTCGGGCTTCACTGCCAGCGCCCGGGCGATGCCCACGCGCTGACGCTGACCGCCGGAAAATTGATGAGGGTAGCGGCCGACGCTGTCGGCGGGCAGGCCGACGCGCGCAAGGATATCGACCACATAATCCTTCACCCGTGAGCGCGGCACTAGCCCGTGCAGGACCGCCGCCTCGCCGACGATCTCGCCGACGCGTAGACGCGGATTGAGAGAGGAAAGCGGATCCTGGAAGACCATCTGGATTTTCAGTGCATCGCGCTTACGGGTCAGGAAGCTGTCGTAGGGCTCACCGCGGAAGTGCCGCTCGCCGGAAGAGGCAGGCAGGATGCCGGCGATCATCCGCGCCAGTGTCGATTTCCCGCAGCCGGATTCGCCGACGACGCCCAGTGTTTCGCCCTTGCGCAGCGTGAGCGAGACGTTGTCGACGGCGCGCAGCACGGTGGGCGGGCGGTCACGCAGAAAGTGGTTCGCGAGATCGCGAAATGCGCTGCGTCCCGCTATGAAGTTGCGCGACAGATCCTTTGCTTCGAAGATCATCTCGTTCATGCGTCAGCCCTCGAATGGATGATAGCACCAGATGCGGTGCGTGGCTGATAGCTCCGTCGCCGGCACCGGCTCGCTGCAGATCTCCGTCGCCCGCTCGCAGCGGCTGGCGAAGGGACAGCCCTTTCCGAGCGAAAGCAGCGAGGGCATGTTGCCCGGGATCTGCCTCAGCTTCTCTCCTGGTATGTTGCAAGAGGGAACGGAATCGAGAAGTTTGCGGGTGTAAGGATGGCGCGGGGAACCGATGATGTCCTCGGTCGTGCCGATCTCCATCATGGCGCCGGCATACATGACCATTATCCGGTCGGCGAGTTCCGAAAGCGTCGAAAGATCGTGAGTGATCCAGATCATGCCGAGGCCGCGTTCATCGATCTGGCGGCGGATATGGTAGATGATCTGGGCCTGGATCGTCACGTCGAGAGCCGTCGTCGGCTCGTCGGCGATGATCATGTCCGGTCCGAGCAGCAGGGCGGTGGCGATGACGACGCGCTGGCGCATGCCGCCCGACATCTCGTGCGGATAGGCGTTCAGCCGCTCCTCCGGCGAGGGAATACCCACGGCCTTCAGCGCCTCGATGCAGCGCTCGTGCTTCTCCTTGCGGGAGACAGTCTCGTGCTCGCCGATCGCTTCGTACATCTGGTCGCGCACGCGCATCAGCGGGTTCAGCGTCATCAAGGGGTTCTGGAAGACCATGGCGATCCGCCGGCCGCGATAGCGGCGCATCTCCTCGAAGTCGAGTACCGTCAGCTCCGTACCATCGAGCGAGATCGAGCCGGAAACAATGCGGCCCGGCTCATCGACCTGGCCCATGATCGACATCCCCGTCACCGACTTGCCCGAACCGGATTCGCCGACGATGCCGAGCACTTCGCCGCGGCGAAGGTCGAAGGAAATGTCGCGCACCGATCTCACCACACCTTGGCGAGTGAAGAACCAGGTGTTGAGGTGGTCGACTTGGAAGAAGGGTTCCGTCATTGCCCGGCTCCTCTAGCGGTCGAGCCGCGGGTTGTTGAGATCGCGCAACCGGTCTCCAAGCAGGTTCATCGCGACGATCATCACCAGCAGCACCACCCCCGGATAGATGCTGATCCAGTACTTGTGCGAGAAGATGAATTCGTAGCCACTGGCGATCAGCATGCCGAGCGAGGGCCTGGTGAGTGGCAGGCCGACGCCGAGGAAACTCAGTGAGGATTCGAGCGAGATCGCCGCGGCGATGTTGAGCGTGAAGAGCACGATGATCTGCGGCATGCAATTCGGAAGCACGTGGCGTAGCATGATACGTGTGGGCGAAAGGCGCAGGCACCTTGCTGCCTCGACATATTCCTTGCTGAGTTCGCTCATGGCGAAGGATCGTGCCGTGCGCGCATAATAGGACCATTGCACGATGACGATGGCGAGCACGACCTTGCTGACGCCGTTGCCCAGGATAGCGAGGATCGCAAGCCCGACGAGCAGGGCGGGAAGGCCGAGCATGAAATCGACCGCACGCATGATGATCGCGTCTGTCACGCCGCCACGCCAGGCCGAGAGAAGCCCGAGCCCGGTGCCGAGCACCATTGCGGCGCCTGCCGCCACCAGCCCGACGAAGACGCTGATCCTGATGCCGTAGAGGATTGCGGAAAGCATGTCGCGGCCGAAGCTGTCGGTGCCGAGACGGAAGACGAAATTCGTCTCCTGCTCCAGAGATTTCGCGATGGCGAGGACGGTGAAGTTTTCAGGGAGCGTGCCGTTCGAAACGATTCTGACCTTGCCGCCCTCCGGGTTATCGACGGTCCACCAGGGCTGGACGATATGCTTCTTGCCGCCTTCCACGGTGGCGCCGGCCGGCAAGTTGCGGATCTGCAGGCTGGCGAGCTTGGTGCCTTCCGGCAGCACGCCGACGCCGAGACAGTTCGCTCCGCAGGACTCCGCCGCGATACTATTGCGGGTCTGTGCCGGTGAGGCAGGTTCGACGGAGGCCGCACCCACCTGGAGGCGGATGTTGGCGCGGACTTCCTCTCCCGGCACCATGCGCTTCGAGCCGGCGGGCTTCAACGCATCGGAAAGCTGAAGCTGCGTCAGGTCGTAGGGGTCCGTTGGCGAGATCAGGGGCGCGAGGAGGGCGCAGACGACGAAAACGAGGCTGATTAGCAGACAGATGATGGCGGTGCGGCTTTCGGCGAAACGCCGCGCGAAATCGTTGAATCCGGTTAGGCTCATGCCGCCCGCCTCAGAACGGATTTCACGCGCGGATCGATGGCCATATGCAGGATGTCGACGATGAAGTTGATGGCGATGAACAGTAGCGCCGTATAGGTGAGTTGGGCCACGATCAGCGGACGGTCCAGTACCTTGATCGAGTTGATTAGCAGCTTGCCAAGCCCCGGCCAGGAAAACACTGTTTCGGTGATCACGCCGTAGGCCAGTAGGTTGGCGAGTTCGATCCCTGTTACGGTGATGAGCGGAACCAGCGCATTGCGCAGGATATGCCTGACGACCACCTTACGGGTGCGCACGCCTTTCGCGTAGGCGAACTTAACGAAGTCGAGACGGGAGATTTCCATCGTCGCGGCGCGCGTGACGCGCATCAGCAGCGACATCTTGAGGAGCGCCAGGCTGAAAGCAGGCATGACGACATGCGACCAGCCGTCGAGCGTCCAGAGGCTGGTGGTGATGCCGAAATGGGTCGCCACCTGGCCCCGGTCGCCGACCGGCAGGATTGGCAGAGCGATGCCGAAGGCGACGATCAGGAGCATGCCCTGCCAGAAGGTGGGGATGCTGACGCCGATCAGGGAGAAGGCTATGACGCCACGCCCGAGCGGCGATTCCGGTCTAAGCCCCGAATAAAGCCCGGCCGGCACGGAAACGGCAATGGCGATAATGAAGGCCACCAGACCGAGTTCGAGGCTCGCCGGCAGGCGCTGCAGCAGGATGCTGGTGACGGGTTCCTTGTAGACGAAGGAGGTGCCCCAGTCTCCCTGCACGGCATTGCCGAGGAAGATCAGGTATTGCTGCCAGAGCGGCTTGTCGAGCCCGAGTGCGGTGATGGCGGCCAGCCGGTCGGCCTCCGAAGCTTCCGACGAGATCAGGATGTCTGCCGGATTACCGATCAGCCACACTCCGACGAACAGCACGACCGACAGCACAAAGACCACGACCACGCTTTGCAACAGGCGCTGCAGCACGAAGGAGGACATCAGCGGGCAGCCTTCAGATAGGCGTTGATGTTGCGCTGTTCGACGGTCGGCATCGCCCCCGCCGCAAGATCCTGGACCAGCGATCCGAAATGCAACGCATATTCGGCGCATATGCCGCCCGTACTGCCGGTCTCAAGCCGGTTCTCGATCTCAGTGCGCAGTGCCTGGCCGCCCGGGAGTTGTGCCAGTTCGTCCAGGAAGGGCGCCTTGCCGGCTGCTGCGGCCATGGCGGCATCGTGGACCAACTCATGGCCCCTGTGTTTGCCGAGGGTCTCGCCAAGCCGCATCATGGCGAACTCGCCGAAGATCGCCCCGTGCGACAGGTCCAGATTGGTCCGCATCCGCTCCGTACTAACATAGAGGTCGCGCGCCAGTAGCTCGGTCCGCACGAGGATTTCGGAAATGGCGCTGATCACCTCTGCCAATCCGTCCTCGAACATCTGGTTGGCGCTGCCGTCGGATTCGAACGGGCGATGGGCGGTCGCCATCAGCATGCCGGCGCAGGAATAGAGCTTGTTGCTGTTGGCGATGATGCCGTAGCAGAGGATCGGGTTGATCTTCTGCGGCATGGTGGAGGAGCCGATGGTGCCTTCGATACGACCTTCGTGCAGTTCCCCGTACTCCTCGGAGGAACTCTGGTAGACCTCTTCGGCGATCTTGTGGCAGATGGAAGCCGTCAGGCTCAGCGCATTGACATATTCGCACATATGCGTGCGGATCGCCCGCGAGGGAATGGCCATTTCGCCCATGCCGAGAAGTGCTGCCACGCGTGACTGGAAGGCCGGGCCCTGCCTGCCCAGAGCCGAGAAACAGCCAACTGCGCCACCGGTTATGACGACGAAGGCCCGCTTTTCGGCTTCCCGAAGCCTGTCCGAGGCCTGAAGGAATTCGTCGATCCATACCGCGACCTTGAAGCCGAAGGTGATCGGCACCGCATGACGGTAATGGGTGCGCCCCGCCATGACGGTTTTCGCGTGGGTGCGGGCATGGCGGCCAAGATGGCGCAGGATGTCGGCGAGCAGCCCGTCCAGCACCGCCTGGGCACGCTTGGCGAGCAGCAGCAGTCCGGTCTGGATGACGTTCTGCGTGGTGATGCCCCAGTGGACATAGCCACCGTGCTGTGGGCCGCAGAGCCGGACGAGCTCGTTGATCAGCGGCATGAGAGGGTGACGGGTCGTCCGGTACGACGTGTCCAGCCGGTCCATGTCCAGATACTCGTAACGGCAATGTTCAGCGACCACCTCCGCCGAGGCGATCGGGATCATGCCGAGCTCTCCCTGAGCGAGCGCTACAGCCTTTTCGACATCCAGGAAGGCCTGGTACATGGCCGGCGGAGCAAAAGCGTCCCGCAGTCCCCGGTAGTCGTATTGTGACGTGAGGGCGTCGTTGAATTCTGTACCCATCTGGCTTTCGCACTTTCATGAATGAGAAGGCAAGGCCGGCGTGCCCGCCAGCCTTGCCGGTATCGTCTTATTCGGGGCGCGCGGTGTAGAAGATGTTGGTCAGGTTGGCGTTGGGGTCGTAATGCACGCCATTGCGTACGCCCCAGACGCCGAACTCGTGGTAGAGCGGCACATAGCCGTCGTCCTCGTAGACTTCGGCCACCGCCGCAAGGATCAGTTCTTCCCGCCTTGCGTCGTCCAGCGTCGACTGTGCGTCTTCAAGCGCCTTGTCGGTGACCTTGCTGGAATAACGCCCACGGTTTGCGCCGCCCCAGCCGCGGTCGGGATTTCGGGTGCCGGCGAGATTGATCATCTGGCTCAGGCCTTCGCCCGTGTCGGCGGCGGCACCGGCCAGATAGAGGCTGAACTCGTAGGCGCTCGCCTTGGTGAAGTAGATACTGAACGGGAAGGTCTCGAGCGTCACGTTCAGCCCGATCTGCGAGAGCATGGCGGTCACCGCCTGAGCGACTTGCGCGCCATTGACGTAGCGGTCGCTGGGGGCGTTCAGCGTCATCGAGAAACCGTTCGGATAGCCCGCGTCGGCCAGCAGGCGCTTGGCCTCCTGCGGATCGTAGCGATAAGGCTGCAGACCGGGATTATGGCCGAAGACACCGTCCACGATGATCTGGCTTGCCGGTTGAGCCATGCCGCCCATCACGGTTTCGGCGATCTGCTCGCGGTTGATGGCGAGGTTGAGCGCCTTGCGGACGCGCGGGTCAAGGAAGGGGTTCTTTCCGTCGGTACCAGAAACCTTCGGCGTCTCTTCCTGACCCTGGTCGGGCAGCAGGAAGATCAGCAGCGTGGAGGGAATGGACGACAGGTGGTACTTGCCCGAGGACTGGATGCTGTCGATGCTGTTGATTGGCACGGCGTTGATGACATCCACCGAACCGCCGAGCAGGGCGGCGATGCGGGCGCTGTTGTCCGGCAGGGATTTGACCAGCACCGAATCGTAGGCGGCCGGCGTGCCGTAATACTGTTCGTTGCGCTCTAATTCGATCTCAACGTCGGGCGCGAACTTCTTGACGCGGTAGTGCCCGATGCCGGGCGATACCTTGCCGCTGTTGAAGCCGGCTGTCTCTAACCAGTTGTCGTTACCGCAGGTCTTGCCGTCATAGGCCAGCGTGCGGCCGGTCGAGTTCTGGACGATGCCGATATTACTCAAGCTGCGCAGCAGGTTCGGATCGGGTTTCTTGGTGTCTATCTCGATCTTGCCATCGCCGGCATCCTTGATATCGGCGATCGTGGCGATGAAGCTGCTGAAGAGGCCGGGGCTATTGGGCACATTGCGCACCCGGCAGATCGAATAGATCACGTCGTCGGCTCCGAGCGCATTGCCGTCGTCGAACTTCGCCTTCGGCTCGAGCGTGATGACCCACTTGGTATCACCTTGGATCTCCCATGATTTCGCAAGGCGCGGTTCGACGTTGCCGTTGACGCCATTGGTGTAGACGAGCGCGTCCGAGATGTTCTCGCGAAGATCGAAATTGTAGCCGGCGCGGTGGAAATGCGGATCGACCGAGGTGGCGAGCGCGGCGAGACCCACGCGCAATTGTTCAGCCGCTGCCGGAAGCGGCACAAGCGATGTCGCGGCTGCGAGCGCCAAGCCAAAAGATGCCAGTGACAAGTTTTTCATAGGTCCTCCTCCCATTTATTCTGTGGGACCGTATCGCCGCACTGTCTGGTGAGAAATCGAATTTTTCTGGACTCGATTGAGTTTTTCTCAATTGAACGATAGAGATGGCGGCGGGAGGAAAACACAAATGCAAACAAGGCGTAGGGACCTGCCACCCATGACCTCGCTTCCGGTGTTCGAATCGGTGGGGCGGCACATGAGTATTGCCAAGGCGGCCGACGAACTCTGTCTGACACCCGGCGCAGTTAGCCGGCAGATCCAGAATCTTGAATTATTCCTCGGTTGCGATCTCTTCGAGCGGTCGCATCGAAGGATCACATTCACGCCGGTCGGCGAAGTCTACTGGGACAAGATCCATGTTTCACTCGGCCAGATACGCGCGGTGACGAGCGACCTATCAGTCGGCGTCGAACGGCGACCGCTCGTCATCGGTAGCCCGCGCGTCTTTCTGCAGAAATGTATCATGCCGGTGCTTGGAACGCTTTATGCGCGCCGTCCCGACATCGTCGTAAAATTCGTCACGGGCGGGCATGATGTCGAGGGGGTGGACGGTGCAATCCATGTGGGCGAGGCAATCAGCAAAAAGGGATTCGTGTGCGAGATATTGGGCGACGCTGACCTCACACCGGTCTGCAGCCCTGCCTATCTTCGCCGCGCGCCACCCCTCGATACACCCGACGATCTGGAACGGCATACTTTGCTTCGTTCCGCGGAATTCACCCGCAACTGGGAGCGTTGGCTGGGGCAGCGCGCTCCAAGAATTTTTTCCAGCACGCGCTTCATCGATCTCGAAAGCTCCGGCCTGGAACTGACGGCCGCAATCGAAGGACTTGGCATTGCGATTGTTCGCCAGAAGCTGGTCAAGCAGGAACTGGCGGATGGTCAACTCGTTGCGCTGTTTGAGAAAGACATGGTGCATGAGCACTATTTCTTCATGTTCGCCGATCCGAAACTTCGATCCGACAGTTTCCGATTCTTTCGCAATTGGCTGAGGGACGCGGTTGTGGAATAGAACAGGCCGGTGTTCAGTCCGCGGCGCGCTAACATACCTGGATTCTTCTGGTGAAGGCGTGATCGGGTCCATTCTTTTGGGCTGGCAAACTACGCCCACTAACACCAGAATCGGATCCGCTCTGGGGAGGCTGGACGATCAAAAGACGAAAACCTAAAAGAGATTAAGCCCAAACCCGCCTCTTGAAGGAGGAGAAAGAATGAAACGCATCGAGATGGAAGTGAGCGGCGGCTGCCAGTGCGGTACGGTCCGCTACCACGCAAGCGCTATGCTCGACAATTCGCATCTCTGCCATTGCCGCATGTGCCAGAAAGCCTCGGGCAACATCTTTGCCGCGCTCGTCGCTGCGCCCGATGATGCGCTCACCTGGACACGCGGCAAGCCGAGCGTCTGGAAGAGCTCGGAGCTTGTCGAGCGAGGCTTCTGCGCCAATTGCGGCACGCCATTGTTCTTCCACCACCTCGAAAACGGTCGCACCAACCTGATGATCGGCTCGCTTGACGATCCGCACGCCTTCTCGCCGCTTGCCAATACCTGCACCGAGAACATGGTGGCATGGTTCGAGACGATCACGGGCATAGAAAATACCGGTGCGACCGAAAGCAACGGCGCCGACTGGGCCGCGGCGATCAAGGAGAGCAACAACCAGCACCCCGATCACGATACCACCTCATGGGCGGTGAGGGGGCGTGAAGGCTGAGTCCTATTCCTGCGGTTGCAGGTGCGGCGCTGTCCGTTGCTGCTATTCCGAAAAGCCGTCGTGCCGGAAACCGACGACAGCAACGGCTTACTTTCAAGATGATGCACGCAGGGTGCCTGAAGGTCTGCTCTTTAGCTGCCTCGAAGCAGCCCGTCAGCTTCCGATGTCAGCACTGGTGTCCTGCACCCAGAAGCGGCCATTCGTTCAGCTTCACGGGTAGAGGGCAACTGCGGCTTCGGCCTGTAGCCACTGCACGGTGGCAGCAATCTCGGGTGCTGACTCACCTGGCCGTGTCAGAACGTGATGACGGAAGCCGGCGATCAATGGGCCGAACGGTTGCACCAGTTGGCCAGCCGCGAGTTCATCCTTCACCAGCGCCAGGCTGGCCAGCGCGATGCCTTGCCCGGCGACCGCCGCCTGGATCGCATGGCTCTCATCGGAGAATCGGAGTTGGGCGGGCTCCCTGGGTTCCGGCAACCCAGCTTCGGCGAACCAGCGCGACCATGTCGGATTGTCGGGATGCCGCCGCCGCCATTGGAAGTCGATCAGCGGCCACTGAAGGAAATCGGCAACGCTCGCGACCTTCAGCATCGGGTTGAAGACCGGCGCAAAGCGATCCGCGAACAGGGGCGTGACGGAAAAGCTCGGATAAGGGCCTGTACCATAGCGGATCGCGATATCGACCCCGGCGGAGTCGAGATTGACCACTTCGTCGGACGCCTGAAGTTGCAGGTCGATATTCGGATGCAGCGCGCGGAAAGCGGTCACGCGCGGGACGAGCCAACGCGCCGTGAAGGCGATTGTGGCGGAAATCGTCACCTGCGCGCGACTCCGGCGGCGCGTGAGGCGCTCGATTACCTCCGCAAACGCATCGAAGCCGTCCCGCAACACAGGATAGAGCTGTGCCCCGGCATCGGTCAGCACGACCTGCCGGGTACGCCGCTCGAACAAGGCGATCCCGACATGTTCCTCGAGCGCGCGGATCTGATGGCTGACCGCCGTGGGCGTCACCGCCAGGTCGCTCGCCGCCCGCTTGAAGCTGCCATGGCGCGCAGCGGCCTCGAAGGCGCGAAGCGCGGACAAAGGCGGGAGGCGTCGGATCATGGATGAATTCACCTAATCTATCGGATGACGATTTGGAGTTTGTCGTGAGAGCTTTAACGCACGATCTTCCAGTCATCAACCTGGGTATCGGTTAGTTTTTCTTCACCGTAGCCCCAAATGCGAAGGAGTAAAATGATGAAACTGGAACGTGTATTCACCACGCCGGACAATTATGCGCCCTTCCTGCTATCGCAGGGGATCAGGTTCGGCAATCTGCTCTTCATCTCCGGTCAGGCTGGCGCGGGCGAGGACGGAAAGATCGTCGAAGGCGGTTTCCGCGCGCAGGGCGAACAGGCGTTCGCCAATCTGCGTTGCGCGCTGAAGGCCGGCGGATCGAGCCTCAAGGACGTCATTAAGGTGACGATCTTCGTTACCGACATGGGCAATTTCCAAGAGGTGGTCGAGCTGCGCCGGAAATTCTTCTCCGAACCCTATCCGGCCGACACGATCGCCGAGGTCAAGGCGCTCTACAATCCCGACGTGATGATCGAGATCGAGGCGATCGCCGCGATCCGCGATGCGGAGGGCAAGTGACATGGACGCGTCCGCATCCACCGGGGAGCGCACCGACACGGCGCGCCTCTTCAATCCGCTGAAGATCGGGCAATTGGAAATCCGCAACCGGCTCGCGGTTGCGCCGATGACCCGGGTCAGCGCCACTGAGGCTGGCCATGCCACGGCTCGTATGAGCGACTATTATGGCGGCTTTGCCGAGGGCGGCTTCGGCCTCGTCATCACCGAGGGTCTATACACCGATCAGGTCTTCTCGCAGGGCTATCTCTTCCAGCCCGGCCTGTCGGATGACGTACAGCGCGATGCCTGGAAGCCGATCGTCGAGCGTGTCCATGCGGGCGGCGCGCGCTTCGTCGCGCAACTCATGCACGCCGGTGCGCTCGGCCAGGGCAATCGCTTCCGCGACGACACGCGCGGTCCGTCGGCGATCCGACCGGTCGGGCATCAAATGGCGTTCTATCGTGGATCGGGGGTGTATCCGCTACCAGTCGAGATGACCAAGGCCGAAATTGACGAGGCGATCGCGGGTTTTGCTGCGGCCGCGGTCCGGGCGTGCGAAGCTGGTTTCGACGGCGTGGAGATCCACGGCGCCAATGGCTATCTGCTCGACCAGTTCCTGACCGAAGGCGTCAACATTCGCACGGACGCCTATGGCGGCGGGGCTGCGGCACGCCTGCGGATCACGCTGGAGACGGTCGAGGCGGTTCGCGCTGCGGTTGGCCCGGACTCCACGGTTGGCGTGCGGAGTTCCCAGGGCAAGGTCAACGACTTCGTCCACAAATGGCGTGGCGAGGACGAAGCAGCCGAAATCTACGGCCTCCTGGGCCGGCTTCCGATCGACTATCTCCACACCACCGAGTTCGAGGCGTGGCGCCCAGCCTTCACCGACGGCCCCAGCCTCGCCAGCCTAGCCAAGCACCATAGCGGCCTGCCGGTACTGGCGAACGGATCGCTTCATGATCCTGAGCGCGCGACCGAACTACTCTCTGAGCATCAGGTTGACATGATCACGCTCGGCCGCGGCGCGCTGACGCATGCAGACTGGCCGCATCGCGTCGCGCAGGGTACAGCGCTCGCC
Organism: Rhizobium sullae; assembly: GCF_025200715.1. Lineage (NCBI taxonomy): Bacteria > Pseudomonadati > Pseudomonadota > Alphaproteobacteria > Hyphomicrobiales > Rhizobiaceae > Rhizobium > Rhizobium sullae. The sequence goes on along the minus strand of NZ_CP104144.1, from coordinate 2,543,224 downwards.
GAGTTCGACCGCCGGATATTGTCGCCCCTCGCCGACCTCGACAACGCCGATCGTGTCCAGTCGACTAAATAGCATCGGTCCAGCCGAAGCATTCCCGCGCGACGACCCGGTAGAGTCCGCTTCCATCGCACCAGCGCCGGAAGCGGACTGTCGGCATAGGGGAATTTGAGACGAGGCCTATTGTAACAACAGGGTCGTTGGTTCTATTCGCCTTCAAGGCGACGTATTGTATGAGTGTCCAGCTCTCGGGGACGCTTGCCAGTCAACGAGAGGTCGCACTTGCTCAACCCGGAAGGCGAAGATCAGCTGCGAGGCTGCAGCAGCGCCAAGGCGACCGTCGATGCGGCTAGGACGGCGGTAAGGGTCAAGGGGCCGACAGCGCCGTAGTGATCGACGACATAGCCGCCGAAAACCGCGCCAATACTGATGGCGACCTGAAAAGAGACGACCATCAGGCTCCCCGCTGCCTCCAGCGCGTCAGGTGCTCCGCGGGACAGATTGGTCGGCAGCACCACCGGCGCCATGCCGAACGCGAAGCCCCAAAGTGAAACGAAGGCGAATGCAACGCCTGTATGAGGACCCCAAAGCACCAAGGCGAGCGCCGCAACCGCCATCAGCGTGGCGGTTACACCAAGCGCCAGGCGGATACTTGCGTCGGCCATTCGGCCACCGGCGACGTTACCGATCACAGAGGCGATACCGAACCCAAGCAGCGCCAAGGCAATCGATTCGGTTTCAAGACGCGTCACTTGTTCCAGGAAGGGACGCACATAAACCGAGCCGGCAAAATGCCCTGTCATCAGCAAAAGGATGGCAAGCATTCCCAGTTGAACGCCACGCCGGCTTGTCAGCCGGAACACGTCGGCGAGGCTGTTGCTTGTGCTTGCGGGCAGCGTTGGCAAGCTGAGCGCCTGCAACACCATCGCAAGTGCGGCAAGTCCGGCGGTCATCGCCATGGCGATTCGCCATCCCAGCCAATCGCTGATCAAAGCGCCCATCGATGGCGCAGCTATGGTGGCGAGCGAGACGCCGAGGGTGACAATAGCCATGCCCCGACCTGTCGCATTTGCGCCAACCAATCTCGCCACGACCGCGACTGAAAGCGCCCAGAAACCGCTAAGCGCGATGCCTAGCCCGGCCCGTCCCAACAACAGTAGCCAAAAATCGGTCGCTAGCGCTGCAAGAATATTGGATCCGATCGCCAATGCACTAAGACCGACCAGCACCGCCTTGCGGTTCAGTCTGCCAATGAGAACATTGCTCAATAGCGCCGTCACGGCGCCGACGGAAGCGGTAGCGGTGACGACCTGTCCGGCTGTTCCCTCAGTAATCCCGAGATCGCGCGCCATTGGCGTCAACAGGCCCGCCGGCAGGAACTCAGCCGATACCAGCGCAAAGCTGGTTGCCGCCATCGAAAGAACGGCAAACCAAGTCGCGGCGCTCCAGGCGGCTGGCTCGGCGGTATCAAAGTCTATCGCCGCGTCGGCGAGTTCTGATGTCGTGTCCGTCATTGAATTATCTCCTACGTTCGGAGATTTCATAGACGAACATCTTAGGATGATATGTGTCTTACAATCCGAAATTCATGTCCATTCGTCCAGAACTTGTGCGGCGCACAATGCCCGGTGACACGCTGGTGATGCGCTTGAAGGCGCGAGCGAAAGATGCCTCCGACTCATAACCTAATCGGGAAGCAACTTCGGCAACTGACATGCCACCTTGGCCCAGCAACTCGCGGGCAAGCTGCATCCGCAGACGGCCAAGATAACGTGCCGCGCCTTCTCCTAAGATAGCGCTGAAGCGCTCGGCAAAGATCGAGCGCGACTGGCCTGCCACGGTCGCGAGGCTTTCGAGGGTCCAGTTATGGCCGGGGTCCCGGTGCATGGCTGCCAACACACGACCGATGTGGGGGTCGCGGATCGCGGCGAGCCAGCCGGTGGTCGAGGCGCCGCTGCAATTTACCCAGCAGCGGATAAGCCGCGCTGCGAGCAAGTCTGCCATACGCGATAGGACGGTCGCGCTACCCATCTGAGGCTGTGAAGCCTCCGCCGTCATCGCCGCCAGCAGGGGGCCAACGATCGGGTCATTGCCGGCTACATCGCAGCCCTTGATCATTGGCGGCATCAAGGCGATCAAAGGATTAAGCGCATACGCGCTCAAAGTCATGGAGCCGCAGAAGAGGGTGCTGGTCGCACCCGTTCCTTCCCGCACCACTTCGCAGACGTTGCTGCCCAACCTTGTTATCTGACAGCTTTTGAGGCAGTCGCCCTCAACATCCGGCGCGCTGGCTAATCGATGCGCGATACCTTGCGGCAGCAGCACCAGATCTCCATCGTTCAACTCCTGCCACCCTTGCGCTTCGGTATGGATCCAGCACGGACCCTGGCTCACGAAGTGAAAACGAAGTAGCTGTTGTTGCGGAAAGGCGATGCTCCATGGATGTCTGAGTTCGCAGCGCCCATAGTTGACGCCACTCAAGCGAAAGTCTTGTAGCACTTCGCTTAGCGCATCCATTGGGATATTTGACGGCGACAACGGTCGAGACGAATGGTCAAGCATTTAGCCAATTTAGGTCTCGAGCGTCTGGCATGCAAGCACGATCGTGTCGCGAGGCGATTGTCTTCCGGCAGCGGTATTTTCTGTGAGTTCGAGCGTGATCGCTGCCAGCACCGGCCTCTCTCATGCTGTCAACCGATGGATTGCGGCTTCCTTGGCCATATTGTAGGGATCGTAGCCGGGCAGTCCGGCAACACCGGCCTTGGCGAGCTGCGCGCCCGACATGCCCAAAGCTTTACGCACCGGTCGGATCCAGCCTTCAGCCGTTGACGGATTAAATCGTTTCGTCAACACAAAACTATACATTCAAAGGTAAAGCGTCAATATATCTATTGACGATCTTGGTGGAGCCGACAAGTTAGCCCAGCTCCCACGACAGACGCATTATGCTGGAAAGTCAGCCATGCCTGTAAGCAGGATTATCGCAGTGGCAGTCCTTACGACCTAGGGCACGGCGTGGTTCTGAGGACGGCGCCCACTTATTCGCCGCTCATTGCCGGAGCCCAATGCCGATCAGCGTTTTGGGCTTGATACACAGATCGCGGGCTTGAAGGCTGCGCTTCGTCGCTCTTGAGACGGCAGGAAGGTCAGTTGCACACCATCGTGACCGACATTATGAGCCCAGGCTATTCGCCAGAAAATGCTCGAGGAACTTCACTTCAGCAGAAAGACTTGGTCGGCCCTTTAACCAATACCGGCTTGGACGCCGGTTGGCGATCGTGTCGCGCCGGCGCGCGTTAAAGCGCATCGAGCCCGTGGAATGGTCGGTTCCCTGGGATTGTTGCGTCAGCTGCAATTATGAACTGCGAAACTCGGCCGTTCTCATGGACAGCCGACTGTAGCACTTTCGCAATGCAGATCGGGAATGGACCCGTTCAGAATTTCGCAGGAGCACACAATGAGACTTTATCATCATCCGCTGTCGGGTCACGCTCACCGAGCCCGCCTGTTCGTCTCGCTGCTTGGCTTGCCTCACGAACTGGTTGAGGTCGACCTGAAGGCAGGTGCGCACAAGAAGCCTGAGTTTCTGAAGCTGAACCCATTTGGGCAGGTGCCGGTGCTGGAAGACGATGGCGTTGTCATCTCCGATAGCAACGCCATCCTGGTCTATCTCGCAAAGAAAGCTGCCCGCAGCGATTGGCTTCCAGAAGACGCTCAGGGCTCCGCCGCTGTTCAGCGCTGGCTTTCGGTTGCCGCCGGCGAAGTCGCCTATGGCCCTGCGGCAGCACGGTTGATTACCGTCTTCGGGGCCAAGTTTAATCCTGAAGAAGTTATCGGCCGCGCCCATACGCTGCTGGGTCGGCTCGAAAGCCATCTCGCCGATCGTAACTGGCTTGTTGGTAGTGGGCCAACGATCGCGGATGTTGCGATCTACAGCTACGTGGCTCGCGCGCCGGAGGGGAATGTCGATCTCTCCACCTATCCCGCGGTCGATGCATTTCTCCGTCGTATCGAAGCTCTACCGGGCTTCGTTGCCTTCGTTCAAACGCCCGCCGGCCTTGCCGCCTGACGCCTGATCCGGGCGTGCGGCTACGTGCGCCCGTTCCATTTATTTTGGGGAGACGGAAATGAGCAAGACTTTGACGACGTTGCCGGTCTGGCACGAGGGCGAGCTGTTGCTTCAGCAGAAGGTGGGCGTCGCCGAGCGCATGGCTTCTGTCGGCCAGCGCGTAATCCGCGACTTCATGCCCGATCAACACCGCGATTTTTACGCTCAGCTGCCTTACATCGTTGTGGGCAGTGTCGATAACCGTGGCGATGCCTGGGCGACGTTCCTCGAAGGTCGGCCCGGGTTCATGTCCTCTCCGTCGTCAACCATCCTGAACATCGCGGCAAAAAGCGATGCCAGTGATCCCGCTAGCGAAGGTATATCACAGAGTCAGCCAATCGGCCTTCTCGGCATGGAGATGCACACCCGCCGCCGCAATCGTATGAACGGGATCGTCTCCACCTCACCCGAAGGTATCCGGATTGATGTCGACCAGAGTTTCGGGAACTGCCCGCGTTACATCCAGCTGCGTGACTTTGAATTCGTTTGTGATCCGGGCGAAGCCTTCTCCGGCACGGTCGAAGATCTGCCCGCACTCGATGATGCTGCACGTTCCATGATCGCGGCGGCAGATGCGTTTTTCGTATCGTCGTATGTCGATCGCGAAGATCGGCGCCAGGTCGACGTGTCGCATCGCGGCGGCAAGGCTGGCTTCGTTCGCGCTGCAGATGACGGGACGCTGACCATTCCGGACTTCGATGGCAATCTCTTCTTCTCCACGCTCGGCAACATCCTGTTGAACGGCAAGGCAGGGCTACTCTTCATCGATTACGCAAACGGCGACATGCTGCAGATGACGGGTAACGCCGAGGTCATCCTGGATTCGCCAGAGATCGCCGCCTTCCAGGGTGCCGAACGGCTGTGGACCTTCAAGGCACGCCGGATCGTTCGCCGGCGCAACGCCTTGGCGCTGCGCTGGGCCTTCCGGGAAGACGGATGGTCTGCGAACTCGTTGATGACCGGCGACTGGGCGCAGGCGGCCGATCGGCTGCGTGCCACGGAGCTCGCCAATCAGTGGCGCGCCCTAACGGTGACGAAGATCGTCGAGGAAAGTGCCTCGATCCGCTCGTTTCACCTGCAGCCTGGCGATGGAGCGGGGTTGCTGCCGCATGTTGCTGGACAACATCTGCCTATCCGCTTGACCGTTCCGGGCGTCGACAAGCCTGTCATCCGAACTTACACTTTGTCCGCCGCTCCTTCGGACGGTGTCTACCGCATCAGTGTCAAGCGCGACGGCCTTGTGTCGCACCACTTGCACGACGTCATTCACGTTGGCGACACCATCGAAACGCGCGCGCCAGCCGGCGATTTTACCATCGATGCCCGCGCTACTCGGCCGGCGGTGCTGCTTGCCGGCGGCGTAGGGATTACGCCCATGCTCGCCATGCTGCGCCACGTTGTTTACGAGGGGCTTCGCAAGCAACGCATCCGTCCGATCATCCTTTTCCATGCGGCGCGTTCCAAGCAGGAGCGGCCGTTCGACAGGGAAATCGCCGAGCTTGTCAATGCAGGGCAGGGGGTCGTCAGGCTCATCCGGGTCTTGAGCGACGCCAGTGGTGCGGAAGAAGGCGCAGACTACGACGCCATCGGGCGCATCGACATGGCGCTGCTTTCCCGCCACCTGCCGTTCAACGATTATGAGTTCTACGTCTGCGGGCCGCCGCAGTTCACCCAGGCGCTCTATGATGGGTTGCGAGGCTATAACATCGCAGATGGTCGGATACACGCGGAAGCCTTCGGCCCTTCATCCTTGAAGCGAACGCTCGACGCCGGGGTGACCGCGCAGAGCCGCCGACCACCATCCACAACGCCAGTGCCGGTCGCCTTCATGAGGTCGTTGAAGGAGGCGCGCTGGACCCCTGAGTCGGGCACCCTGCTGGAACTTGCAGAAGCGCGCGGCCTGAACCCGGAGTTCAGTTGCCGGCAAGGCAGTTGCGGAACCTGCCGCACAAAGCTCACCACGGGTGCGGTGACCTATATCAGGGAGCCAACGGCGGCGATCGCCGAGGGCGAAGTGTTGCTGTGCTCGGCCGTCCCTGCTGGACAGGAAACCGACGAGGAAAACAGGATCCAGCTCGAACTCTAACGTTCGTCATTGATGCGTCCGACGCAAGAGTATCTTCCTCTTTTTCGACGTTCATCATTGGGCAAAACCGAAGCATCTTGATCGTGGCGACAAGGATAGCCTTTCGTTACTAAAATCAAGGAGATAGATATGTCACGCATTCCCACACCTGCTACTATAAGCGATGCACTGGAAGCTTCCCGCCCCATCCTGGAAGCCATTCAGAAGCAGATCGGCTCCGTGCCGAACATCTTCCGGCTGGTGTCGAACAGCCCTGCCGCTTTGAACGGTCTGACCGCGCTGCAAGGCGCGCTCGGAAAGGGGAAGTTGGCTCCGGCCACCCGCGAGCGGATCGCACTGACCATGGCCGAGGCCAATGGCTGCGACTACTGCCTGTCAGCGCACACCTATACCGGCGCAAAGTTCGCCAAGCTGGACGAGAGCGAGATCGAAGCGAACCGCCGCGGCACCTCGAATGATCCGAAGGCCGCCGCCGCTGTCGAATTCGCCCGCGCCCTTGTCGACGCTCGCGGCTCTGTGGCACTCGGCCGAGTCGAAAAGGTTCGCGCCGTCGGTTACAGCGATGCGGAAATTGTCGAGATCATCGCGCATGTCGCGCTGAATACGTTCACGAACTACGTCAACGAAGCTCTGGGCACCGAGATCGACTTCCCCCGCATCGATCGCCTTGCAGCATGACCGACTGACGGTGGTCGCCTGTCTGCGGCCACCCAACCACCCCTTCTTAAACCCAAAGGAATTGACCCATGTCTCGTCCGCCACTTCCTCCTTTTGATGAACAGACTGCCATTGAAAAGGTCCGCCTAGCCGAGGATGGCTGGAATAGCCGCGATGCCGCCAAGGTGGCGCTCGCCTATACGATCGACACGCGCTGGCGCAATCGCGCGGAGTTTCTGATAGGCCGCGCAGAGGCTGAAGCCTTCCTGACGCGCAAATGGCACCGTGAGCTGGATTACCGCCTGATCAAGGAGCTTTGGGCGTTCCAGGGCAACCGCATCGCCGTTTCGCTATGCCTACGAATACCGCGACAACAGCGGGCAGTGGTTTCGTGCCTATGGCAACGAGAACTGGGAATTCGCCGAGGATGGGCTGATGCAGGCGCGCCACGCAAGTATCAATGAACACCCGATCACGGAAGCGGACCGCAAGTTCCGCTGGCCGCTCGGTCGTCGGCCGGATGATTATCCGGGCCTGAGCGACTTTGGTTTCTAGGCGAAACGCGCATTGCAGAGATCACCGCCATGACAGGATTCAAGCTTGACGCGCGAGCACGGTTATCGATTGAGCTCGCGCTCACCGCCGCCAGCGGTGATAGTGTTTTCATCCGACAGCAGGAGAAAGATGCAAAAGCGCTCGGCATGACCGGGGCGGAAATCGACATGGCGCGCAGCGGCTCGAGCTTCGATTTCCAGCTCTCCAGAGCGATCGCTTTGGCGCTCGCGACAAACGATGAACGACGCGCGCGCGCCACGAGAGCAGGTCTAGGCGCTCAGGTCTGCGCGGACATTGAAAAGATGGCCATCTCGTACATGGACCGGTCCCTGTTGAAATCCGCATAGCCTCCGCCGGCCCTTGTGTCATGTCATTGCAATCAAATCTCGAAACAGTCTTGCGAGACGTGTTTCGAGATTGATACAAACTTATGTGCAATGGTCGTGTTCAATCAGCACGGGCGATCTTGGGGGGGCGAATGGATCGATGGCAGGCGATGAGAGTCTTTGCAAAGGTTGCGGAAACCGAGAGCTTTGCGGAGACCGCGCGCCACATGCATATGAGCGCGCCGGCGGTGACGCGGGCCGTTGCAGCGCTTGAGGATCTCATCGGCGCACGCCTGTTTGTTCGCACGACGCGCTCCGTCAAGATGACGGAAGCAGGGACACGGTATTTCGAGGATTGCCGTCGGATATTGGCGGATATCGCGGAGGCAGAGGCGGCAGCCGGTGGCTCCTACGCCACTCCGACTGGAACCCTGGCAATCACGGCATCCGCGCTGTTTGGGCAGATGTACGTGTTGCCTATCGTGACCGAGTTCTTGAATGCCTATCCGACGATCCGCGCCAGGACGCTGTTTATCGATCGGCCCGTCAACATCGTCGAAGAAGGGGTGGATGTCGCTGTTCGTATAGGCCATCTCCCCGATTCAGGTTTTACAGCTATCAAGGTCGGAGCCGTTCGGCACGTCATATGCGGATCCCCGAGCTATCTCGACCGGCATGGCGTGCCAAGCACGCCTGCGGACCTGAAGAACCATCGCATCGCGGCTTCAACAAGCGCCTGGGCTTCGCCGGAATGGCGCTTCGCAAACGACCAGCGTGTGACGATCGACCCCATCCTTCAGTGCAATACGAACCAAGCCACGATTGCGACGGCCCGGGCAGGTTGGGGATTGACCAGGGCCTTGCATTATCAAATCGGCCCGGCCCTGCTTGCGGGGGAGTTGCAGATCGTTCTCAGCGACTATGAAGAGCCGCCAATGCCCATCCATATCCTTTATCCGGAAGGGCGGCACGCGCCCGCCAAGGTTCGCGCCTTCGTGGACATGGCAGCGGCACGCCTCCGGGAAAACCGGCTGCTGAACTAGCACCACTGTCGGTTCGCGCGCAGACGTGGCGCCACATCGAAAGGCTCCTGGTGGAAATCGCCAGTCGCGCCTCGATCAAAATCTTGACGATGGATTTGCCCCTTTCCTGCGGCCTCATGCGCGTCTGCGATTTAATCCGGCGGTAGCTTCATCGCAATTGCGGGCCTGTATCCCCGAAGCGATGCAGGCCGTGATCCCGTCAGCCCCTTGCAGAACACTCGTCTCGGGCATGGTGTAAAAATAAAACAGCGTAAGGCAAAGCCGCCGAGAAGGGCAGAGACAAAGGGGATCGAGAGCCTCTCCCCCGCATCTTGGGTCATAGGCACGACGCTACGGCCTCCCGAGCTAGGCACGCAAACCACAGTGTCGATGTTGGCCACGATGATTATCTATTGGCTCCTGGAGATGGGTCCGCGCCGGTTTGGTGAGTTGCGACGCTTGATGGGAGATCCAGCCAACGTTCGCTGACGATCCAGCTTCGGGCGCTGGAAGCGGACGGGATTATCGAACGCACGGTGTTCGTAGAAGTCCTGCCGAGAGTTGAATATGACCTGTCCGAGTTTGGCAAAGCCTTACTTCGGTCATGTTGGCCATGAGGGATTGGGGTTACTCGTTCAGGGGCGAACTTCGCGCGGATCAGGAAGGCCGGGATCGATCCTACTCTTTGCCTAGCTCTTTGGATGATTGCGGTCATTGGTTCACATATCGCAATTATCACTTCCAAATTGAGCGGATTATCGTTTTCTCGTGGATGGATATGTTTGTCTCCAGGCCAGTCGTAGCTGGCACCTCAAACCCGAAGGAGACCTACCATGACACGCCTGATCACGACCCTAATGCTGGCAACCGTTAGCTTTGCGCCAATGTCCTTTGCCTCGTCGGCCACCCCCAACCAAGCAGCCATCACGCAGCAGGCTCCCGCAACCGTCCATTACCGGACGGCAGCGATTGATGGCGTGAACATCTTCTATCGCGAAGCCGGTCCGAAAGACGGCCCAGTGGTCGTCCTGCTGCATGGCTTCCCGACGTCTTCGCACATGTTCCGCAATCTGATCCCGCTGCTTGCGGATCGCTATCGTGTCATTGCTCCGGACTATCCGGGCTTCGGCCAAAGCGACGCTCCCGACCACACGAAATTCGCCTATACGTTCGGCCACTATACCGACCTTGTGGACGGTCTGCTCGATCACATCGGCGCCAAGAAGTATTCCATGTATGTCATGGATTACGGCGCGCCCGTCGGCTATCGCCTCGCCCTGAAACATCCGGATCGCGTGGCCGCCCTCATCGTCCAGAATGGGAATGCCTATGATGAAGGCCTCCGCGAATTCTGGGATGCGATCAAAAAATATTGGGCTGATGGGACGAAGGAAAGCCGCGAGGCGCTTTCCGGTCTCGTGACGCTGGAGATCACGAAGTTCCAGTACACCGACGGTGTCAGAGATCTGACCCGCATCAGTCCAGACAACTGGGTTCATGATCAGGCACTACTTGATCGTTCCGGCAATAAGGACATTCAGCTGGATCTATTCTATGACTACAGGACCAATGTCCCGCTCTACCCGCAGTTCCAGGCTTTCTTCCGCGAACGTAAACCCCCGACGCTTATCGTGTGGGGCAAGAACGACAAGATCTTCCCCCATCAGGGAGCACATCCCTATCTCCGCGACCTTCCGGACGCCGAACTGCATCTTCTGGACACCGGACATTTCGCACTGGAAGACAAACTGGACGTGATGGCACCGCTCATTCACGGCTTCCTCGACCGGAAAGTCGCAAAAGGTAATTGAATTCGAAGCCGCGCAGCTCAGGCAGCTGCGCGGCCTTGTCGGCGCTCGGCTGGCTCGTCGGCCAACCCGGATTCGCGCCACGGGCGGATCATCTCTTTCACGTTATTACGAGCGCCATCCTGACAAATCGGCCCAGCAACGGTCGATCCCAATAACCTGCCCGCTTATGCGGCCAGACTCTTCGATCGCTATCGCGCTCATCCCGAGGTGCTGAGGTTAGCTCGTTGGCATAACCATGAGCGGGACTCCCCCTCCGCAGACCGCTCTGATGCGGCGGCCGAGAAGATCGCCACTATTCGCGCTGCCCAAAAAGCCGGTGAGCAAAACAGCGCTTACGACTCGAAAGATGCGCTGCGATATAATCAGCGGTGCTCTCAGTACTCGTTAGCCAATCAGCCCTTCACTCGCGATGCCCTTCGTCAGCTCCAGCGCCTGACGCTCGAACAGTCCGCGATAGATCCCGCTCTTGCGCCGGATGAGACTAACATGAGTACCTTCCTCGGCGATTTGTCCGTGGTCGAAGACCAGCAGCCGATCGAGCGCGCGCACCGTCGACAGGCGGTGAGCGACGACCAGTGTCGTGCGTCCCTCCATTAGCCTCTCCATTGCCTGCTGGATGAGCATCTCCGATTCCGAATCGAGACTCGAGGTCGCCTCGTCAAGGATCAGGATCGGCGCATCGGCCAGGAATGCGCGGGCGATGGCGATGCGTTGCCGTTCGCCGCCGGAAAGCTTGATACCGCGTTCGCCGACAAGCGTCGCATAGCCCTTTGGCAGCGCCTCGATGAAATCATGGGCGCTGGCAAGCCGCGCAGCCGTTCTGATCTCCGCTTGCGTGGCCGTCGGCCTCGCATAGGCGATGTTTTCCGCCAGCGAGCGGTGAAACAGGATGGGTTCCTGCTGCACGATGGCGATCTGGCGGCGAAGAGAGGTCTGCGCTACCTTGGAAATATCCTGCCCGTCGATCGAGACCGTGCCGTGGTTGACGTCATGCAGACGCTGGATCAGCTTGATGAAAGTCGTCTTTCCGGAGCCGGAATGGCCGACGAGTCCAACTCGCTCACCCGGTTTGATGGTGACCGAGAAGTCCTTGTAGAGCGGAGCATGGTGGTTGCCATAATGGAAGGTGACATGATCGAACGTGATCAGGCCGGCCGTCACATGGAGAGCTGGCGCGCCGGGAACGTCCTCCACGCCCAAAGGCTGTGCATGGATGGTGACAAGCTCCTCCATGTCGTTCACCGAACGCTGCAGGTTGCGGATATGCATGCCGATTTCACGCAGATAGCCCTGAAGGATGAAAAAGGCTGTCAGGACGAACGTGATGTCGCCCGCATTGGCCTTGCCGTTAGCCCAGAGCCAAAGGGCAAGGCCCAGCACGCCGCCGCGCAACAGGCTGAGCAGCGCATTCTGCGAGGTGCCATTCAGGGTGCCCCGCGTCCAGGTGCGCCCTGTGCGATCCTGCCACTTGCGGGTGACCGAGGCGAGACGTTTGTCCTCCCGGCCTTCAGCGCCAAAGGCCTTGACCACGGCATTGCAGGTCACCGCATCGGCGAGCGCGCCGCCGAGGCGTGTATCCCAGCTATTGGCCATGCTGGCCATCGGCGCAACATAGCGCAAAGCCATTGTCGCGGTGAACGCGATGAAGAATACGGATCCGGCGCCGACCAGCAGTCCCATCATTGGCCAGTACCATGTCATCAGAATGGTCGAGCCGATGAGCATCACCAGCGATGGGAAAAGCGCGACGAAGACGGTGTCGTTGAGCAGGTCGAGCGCCCACATGCCGCGTGTCACCTTGCGAACAGTGGAACCGGCAAAGCTGTTGGCGTGCCAATCGCTCGAAAAGCGCTGGATATGGAAGAACGAGTTCGCCGCGATCTCCGACATCGACTTCAGCGTGAAGCCGATGATGGCGGTGAACGTGGCATGCCGCAGGATAACGGCGCCGACCGACAGTACCATCAGCCAACAAAAGGCGTTGAAGGCGCTGTTCCATATTGCAGCGTCGCTGGCCTGGCCGGACACCACGGCGTCGACCAGTCGGCCGGAGAACAAGGGCGTGAGCACATCCGCAAGCGTCGACAGCATCGCTGTGAACAACATGAAGGAGGCACGGCCCGGCTGACGCTTCCAATGAGCCCAGCAATAACGGAAAACGCTGCGAAAAGCACCGCCGCGGCGGGATTTGAAACCAAGAGCCATTGATGTATCCGGCTTTCGCCGGCTCCGTCATAGGGAAAAAAATGTCCGCGCAAAACCGCGCGAAATGGTTTGGTGAGGAACGATCGACGGGAAGGTTAGCACCAGTCCATCAGGTTCTGTCGCATTGGAAAACGCTGGCGGCTTCAGGCGATATTCGCGGAAGCCACTGGGGAGTTGGAAAAAATAGCCATCGAAAACTCCCTAGAACCGTGTTGAATGTTTATCAATCCTAGATTGGTTGGGCGCGCAGGCCAAGTCAAATCCGGCGAAATTTTCGGCGAATCTTTGAGATGCGGCATACTTGCAACATCAGCCAGGTCGTAAGCTCCCCCGAAAACTCGGTAGTCACCAAATGGGGCGCGGGCCCGTCGGCATGACGATGACCACGAGCCATTACCGATCACGTGTCCGCAAGCCTGAATGGTGCAGTTCTTCGGGATTGGCGATAGCCGAAGCGACTCGATGGGAGCGGGATTGCGATGAGCGCATGCACGGCGGTCAACTATCTGACCTCGCTGACTGGATAGATCCTGAGGATACCCAGGCTGTGATCAGTCGTGATTGCTGCAATACCCGCTTCATATGCGGCGCGGACGATCGCCTCGTGCAATTTCTCGGGTTCGATCTCTCCAGTAAGGACGTCCAAACACGTTCTCACCGCCGTGAAGAATTCTTCACCATCGTCGGTAGGCCATTCCTTCAGCAACAGTTGGGCAGCCTCGCGAGCGGTACGGATCACCTTGCGATCTTTCCCTTCGGCAAAACCAAGAATTATCGTTGGGAACCTTCTCAACATATCCAATCTCATTGCCCCTAAACTTCGCGGGACGGCAGTGCCAATGCCGGGCCATGGTTCGGACCAGGGTTGACCACACATGCTCGTCAACCATCTTCCGCATCGTTTCGACAAACGTGTCGCGTATCCTTCCCACCTCCGCTGACCGAGTTAGCCAGATTGACTTCCAGCTCACGGGCTGCCGTCTCAAGGAGTCGCTTGAACTCTTCGGAGATCACGCCATCTGCGCGCATCACGATGGCGATTAGTGGATCACTAAGAGCTTCGGATATCGTTAGCTCATCGTTCTTTTCGGCAGTTGCGCCAACGGAGCAATAACATCCCGAGGAAAATAGCACTTTCATGGACGTACCTTACATTCGGCGTGTTCGGAGAGAGAACGCAGCTCGGCCTGATGGCTCTTGAGGTTCAATATCCATCGGCGTCCCCGTGCGATCGAGTGTCTCGAAAGGCATTTTTGGGCAATCTGCGACACGGCAAGGCCGACGACCGATGGGTTGTGGACGGTGGCCGGTGGGGCGTGAAAGGCGTCGTCGGCTGTGACTTGGGTGGCGCAGTGGCAGACGGGACATGCGTCCTCATGCACCGCGACCAAGGGACCTGCCATGCGGTAGCCTGCCGAGCGGCCCACATGCAGATGGGGCGGCAGGCCGGCTTCCGATGTTAGGCAGACCGACAGGAGATCTTGGGCCGGACGAGAACCGTCGCCGGCGAGAATGAAGAACGGATTGTTAGCGTAGTCTGCGATTAGCCGTAGCGCCGAGGCGCCTTCCGCAAATTCCGGCAGCGCGAAGACATTCGCCGAGAAACGCGCGGCCAGATGGGTCGCCAGCCTGTCTGTCTTCAGCCAGCCGAGATTCGCCTCGCTCGCCCATGGGAGATGGTTCAAGTTGTTCTCGTCGATACGTTCCGCATCGACGAGAAGGAAATGGCGCGCGCCGAGGGCCGCAAGCTGGATGGCAATCTGCGAGCCCAAGCCGCCGCATCCGATGATGACGAAGTCGATTTCGCGAAACCGTGCGAAGTCGCGTCGCCGATGGCAACGAGGCGTCAGGAAGGCGTCGTGGTGATTAGTTGCGGCGGCGACATACTCGTCCTCCGCCGGCATATCGGAAGCCTTCAGTGAGACGCCGCATGCAGGCCTAGTAACAGTGGGGCTCTGTTCCTCGACAGCATCGGTACTATTGCCGGCAAACAGAGCCCCCCTGCCGCGCGACCCAAGGTTGTGGGCGAAGAAGTTCGGAAAATCGACGGGCGCACGGACCGCCGCTGACAATCGTCTAGACCGATAATTGATCATCACATTGCCTCCATTTCACTGGGCGCGATTCCGTGGATCGTCGCGGCGTAGCGACCGTAGTCCTTGCCCACCGCATAGTCGGCGGCCTTCGGGATCACGTGGAATTTTCCGTTGTACCAGAGGCTGATATTGTCGCCGCTGTCATCGATCTGTCGCCGGCCCATCCGAGGATCGATCGGCTCCTTGCCGCGCAGGAGCATCTGTCCGATATCCCAGGCTTGGCGATCGAGAACTCGCTGGCGCTCGGCGAGATGGGCCTGGCGGTGCGCGACAGGCTCTTCGGCAAGCAACTGGCCCACGAGCTCTAGGATCCGGCCACTCCAGGAAGGAATGGCGGCGATGTCTGGGAGGTCGAGGAGGACATCGCCGCCGAGACGTTCGATCCCTTTCCGAGCGATGTCGATGAGCGGGACTTGCCGCGCGGCATAGGCGATTATGAATGCCGTTTTCCGGGCGCGGCGCTCAGGATCCGCCTCGGTGGATAGGCATGCCATGCGCATGGCGCACTCCCAGGGAATGGTGTAGGCCGTATGCAGGATGCTCTCGAGCGTCTGTAGGTCGTTTTTGTATGGGGAAACATATTGGAACTCCCCAGGCAGGGATGCCGCCGCCGAGGTCGTATAAAACCCAAGCAGGATATTCGCCGCCTCGTGAAGCAGTTGGGCTGCGGTCGCGGCATGATCGCCGTCGCGCAATCTCTCTCTGGAAAGAGCGATGAGCGCGCTGCCCGGCAATTCGTTCGAACTCGAAAAGGAACACTGCGGTTCGCGCCGCACGCCAACGTGAAGCGTGTGCAGGCCGGCGATCAGATGCTGATGGCCGCACTCGTCAAATTCCGCGATTAATGCGAAAGCCTTCTCCAGATGGTCGGCGATGCGATCCAATTCCGCATCGTCCGTGATGGGGCGGTCGGGCCTGGGATAGTCCGGCATGCATTGGCGGATGAGGGCTTGCATGATAGGGCTTCGCGCCGCGCTTTCGATGCGGACGAGGCCGATGCCGCAAGAGAGCCGGCACGCCGGCTGACGTTCGAGGTCAAGATCCGATGCGATCAGATCCGGCTGCAGATAACCGCTGACGACTTGCACATCGGGGCGGGCTGCCTGCCATTCCAGACTGCGCGCGAGCCCGCCCATCCAGGCTGCAAGCGCGGATGAACGGTAGGGGTCGGCACCGACCGGTCCGGCAACCGCTGGCGGAAGCTCCAGCAGACGAGTGTATCCGCCATTTGCAAGATCGGGGAAATAACCTGCCAGCGCCTCTATCCCGACCGAACAATCGGCGAGCTTGGAAGCCGCCGCAAGTGTGCGGCCATACTGGAAGCGTCGCTTCAAAAGGTTGCGCGTTGCCACGCGCTGCAGGGAGACGGTGCTTACCATCAGGGGATTGCGCTTGAGCAGGAGACGCGCCTCATCTGCTAGTTCTTGTATACGGGACGCGGACATCGGCAGGCTCCGTGGGTTAGTCTTCGGACGGATCAAGGTTCCATCTCAGGCGAAAGTGCCCGAGTTCGGGACGGCTTCGTCCGGCATCGGAACGTCGCGCGTCGTCGGTTGAGAGGCACTATTCCCCAAGGGCGTCATTCGCCCGCCAGTTCCGCGTTAAAAATCCGTAAAAATGACGTAAACAAAGAAAAAGCCTCCGATCGAGGAGGCTTAAATTTGGAAACGCATGCGCAGCGGTCAGATCGCCAGAGCCGCCTGTACCGCCGCCCGCGCATTCGGCAGGCCTGACCCGAAGAAATAGGCCGCTTCGAGAGCGTCCTCGCTTTCTGCATTCATGCAATCCGCCGTCAGTTTCCTCGTTCCGGGTGCGACAATGGCGTCCAGGCGGGACGCGGCTTTCAGAATGGACTTGACATGAGGACCCGAGAGGCGGTCACCGGGATTGTGGCGGCTCTTGTAGGCCCGCTGAATCAGGGCGCATAGCCCCCCCACCTGCGCCGACGCGCCGGAGGTGCCCCCGAAGGTGGTGTAGTATCCTCCACCGGTGCCGGGATTGGTTCCGAACGGCACGATCGCCGACCATGGATCGGAGCCGTGATCATAGCCGAAAATCCCCGACAGGTCCGTCGTCAGAAGCGAGAAGTGCGAATAGTAGTATTCCCGCATTCGAAAAGCACTGTAGTCGTGCTGTGCGGCAAATGGAGAAAGCCGGTCGAGGCGCAACTGATGCCGGTTGAAGACCTCACCGTCGTCGGAGGGAGAGACAACCGTCAATCCTTCGCCGTAATTGCTGTAGCCCGAACGGAAACCTTCGACGGTAACGGCCCCGACGGCGATGATGCCGTTGTCGTCGGCGGCAAGACTTGCCGGATAGATCAGCTGGCTCTCGCCACTGTTTCCCGCGGCGCAGACGATCGGAATGTGCCGACTGATGGCGAGGATGAGCTGTTTGAGGATATGCCACGGGCGATCCGGATTGGAGCCTTTCTGCGCAGCCTTCGGCTCCAGTTCAGGCTCACCCTGGTCGGCGAGGGCAATGCGCGTGAAGAGATTGGCGGCATCCTGGTTTTTCCACAGTTCCAAGTCGGCCTTCAGCTCATTCTTCGGATCAACGATGCTGCGTTTTGGATCCGGCAGACCACGCGGTAAGACGATCACGTCCGCCTTCTGATGATAGGCATAAAGAAAGGCAGCGATGAACTGCCTGACATCGTCTTCGAAGGACGTCCTGATAGAGATGATCCTTGAAAAAGGGTCAACGCCGAAATAGGGGATGACATTGCGATTACCGCTCGTACGCAACTCGTCGCCATTGCCGTAGAAGGCTCCCTCCGGTGGAGCGCTTGCTGTGCCTTCTTCCGCAACAACGGCGGGTTCGCCGACGATCAGTCCTGCGCAGCACGTACCATGTGATGCAAAAAGCGATTCCGGATTGTAGAGCCGCCGGAGAACACCCTCCGACGTGGCATATTCGGCAACCAGGTCACTGAGATAATCCCGGTCGTCATTCGAAAGGCCGATATTGCCGAGCGGAGCGATGTTGAGCCCGGCAAAGAAGGCATGTTTTTCTTCACGGTCAAACGACGTAGTCGTATCGAGTATCTCGAGCACGCGCGCGCCGTAACGATGGGTCGTCAAATCGATTGACGCTTCCCGGTCAAGCCGGGTTGCCAGATTAGGATGGTCCGGTGATACGCCGACATCGATCAGCGCGACCCGCGCGGGACGCAACGGGCCGGCGGAAGCGATGGCATCCCAGACCGTGCCGGTGATGAGGGGATCGGGGAGCGCGCGTGCGGCGCTCGCATCGAGCGCGAGTGGAGCAGGCGGAGCTGATCCGTATTCCGCGTCGACCACACCAAGCGCAGTCAGGTGCCAGAGATAATAGTAGTTGATCGGCGCGGGCTTAGGCATTTGTGATTGATCCGTCATGTTCATGATCCCTGTTGTGCAACTGGCGAATTCAGACCCATTCGTCGTGTACGGCCTGGAATAGAGGACCGAACGCGTCGTGGAGGTAGGGAGCGAAGCGTCGGGCGAGATCTCGCCCCGCCTGCGTGTCGCTGGGATAGTGGAGGCCAGCCCATTCACGGTTCTCGGCGACGTTCTGGGCGATGCGGGCTAGCTCGTCGGTGGCCGGATGTTCCGGCAGGATCGTCGAGAACGCGAAGGCGATCGAAAAGCACTGGAACGAGTGGTTGCTGGGATAGGACGCGTGGACCGGCACGGCCAGCAACGGCCGCAGCATGGGCTCGAACTGATTTGGCCGCAGCCGGTTGAACTGGCTCTTGTAGATCAGCCCGACATATTCGCAGGCCGTCAGGACCGCCTGGAAAAGGCCTTCCGTCTGCTCAAAACCGCTGAGATCCTCGATATGCAATACGCGGGTGAATTCCGCCACGGAGATCGTCGACTCGATTTGGATATCGGGCAGGCGCCGCACACGTTCGCGGTCACGGCGTTGCATGGAGAGCAGTACCGTCGTCTCGAGACGGGTATAATCCGGGCCGGGTGGCGGAAGTATATCCAGCACTTCCCAAGTGAAGCGCCGCGCCGCGGTATAGGCGTTGCGTGACGGCTGCTGGTGCAGCCTGCGCAGCTCGAAGTAGGGGATAAGCTGCGACACGCCGGGGCTGGCGCCGTCCATGGGCGACTTATTCTTATTCTTATTTTTGTTTTTGTTTTTGTTCAGCGACGCCTTGTTGAGCACCGACTTGTTCGCCACGCTCTTGTTGAGGACCGAGGCGACGGCCATCGTCGCCATCATGGGTCCGGCCAGGGGCGATGCATCCTCATCCGTGCCGAGGAAAAGCGCAGGTGCGGAGGCTGCATCAGGCGCAGCCTGCGATGCACCGGCGAGAGGATCAGCGCTGGCATCGTCCCTGGGCTCGCACGGAAGGACCGTATCCGGCTCAATCCTGAATTTATATCTGTTTAGAAATAAAACAATTTTTGATTGCGATTCCTGGATAGTCTCCGCTTCCATTGCAGCCTCCTTGCGCGATGATATGAAGAATTGTCCTGGGTTCAGCGCAGCTTGGCGCCTGCCTTGAGCAGGCCGTCGATCAAGATCTGGCCGCCGCCTGTGTTGAGCAGCGGATAGCCGCTGCCGCGTAGGGCATTGATGGAGAAGCCGCCCTCGACCACCTCAAGACGCTGCAGGTAATGGCGCGCGCCGCCGAGATCGCCGGAATGGGCATGACTGGAGGCAAGATAGCGCAGCAGGCTGTTGAAGTTCGGCCGTGACCGCAGGGCTTCTTCACCTGCAGCTATGGCTGCGGCATGATCGCCTGCAAGCGCTGCTGCAATGCATTTGGTCGTATCGAAGTAGTATCTATGTGGGCTGTAGACGCCGAGCTCTTGTACCCAACGCGCCATGGCCACGGCTTTATCGGGCTGGCCTGCATAGCAATGAAGCATGGCGTAGAGATCCCAGCTGAGCGGCAGAGCCGGGTTCAGGCGGATTGATTTTTCGAACAGGTTAGCCGCGTAGTCATATTCGCCGAACAGGAACGAATGGACGTGGCCGACGAGCGCGAGCGACACGGAATTCTGCGGATCGAGCTCCAGCGCCTTGCGCGCATAGACCTGGGCTTCCTCGATCAGATGCGCGTCGAGCGCGTTGAAACGTTGGCCGACCTGGAAAGTTCGAATGAATGACAGCCAGGCAAACGTCGATGACCGCGGCTGATACTGGATCTGTTCTTCCAGGCGCCGCTCCGCGTTATCTAAATCGCCGCGGGACAGCCGAAAGATCGCATTGACGGCGTCGATCAGGAGGCCGTCTTGCGACAGTCGGCCATCGTTTGCCTGAGTCTCCTGGAAATAGGCCAGCTGATCAACGGTCTGGCTGATCAACGCAGCAGCGGTACCGAACTCGCCTCGCTCAAACTGCGTGCGGCTGATTGCCTGACTGCCCAGCCAATGAATACGGTTGTTGATCAGGTGCTTCATCACCAGTTCGATCAGCACCATGTCACCGTCAAACGTCAGGCGAAGCTGTAGAAATATCGGAAGGCTGATCTGCTGTTCGCGCTGTTCAATATCCGGCAAGGTGAAGGAGAGGTCGGTGACGCCAATGCCCAGTCCATCGATGATGGCTTTTGCAATGAGGTTTTGGAACCGTGTCGCAGCAATTTGTCCGCCCTCTCCGGCACCCACCACGATGGGGGACTGAAGGGCCATGATCCATTGCCAGCCACCGTCGCCTGGCCCCCGATATGAGTTGCTGCTGGCGATTTCCAGGGCTTTGCCTTGTCTCGGCCTATCCGGGGCGCCTGTTAATGGCAGCAGGGCGGAATGTTTGGCGATATCGCGGCTCGGCTGCTGTCGCGGCTCGAATACATCGTGGACTTGTCCTTCATCGAGCCGGCGATACCAGTTCTGCCGTTCCAGCGCCAACCAGTCCTCGAACTCCGGATCGCGGATGTCGATACCTTCGAGCAATTCGTCGGTGATTTGGTCGGCCGACCGCTCCATCCGAACCACCAGGTCGGTGTCGAGTACGAGTCGATCCATATCCAGCCAAACGGTATTCTTGTCCGCGATCAAAAGATCACGTGCCGCTCCCAAAGTCTTATGAATGTCCAAAAGGGCCTGGCGCAGACTAGCTGCCGCCTGGTCGTCGGAGCGATCGCTCCACAGCTTGTCCCTAAGCCAGATTCTCGAGCGCGAGCCTCGAGCGGACAACGCAAGCATCGCCAGAAGAGCCTGGGCTTTTTTGGATTTCGGAGTAACCGGCCGCCCTCCAGCGTCCACAAGGGCAAAAGGCCCGAGCAGGAACATCCGAAACGGATTTTGCTCCTTGTCCATGCGATCCACAGGCCCCGCCCCCGTTGCCTCCGACGCGCTCGTTTGGCAGCCCGAAGACCTAGCATCCGCAAACCAGTCTGCCATAATTGCGGCGCCTGGCAAGCCACCGGGAAGGGAAATTGGGATTCCGAAAGGCATATTGACGCTTTGGCGATGGTCGAACTGAAGCATAACCGGCTGAATTCCTCTGGGTAATTTCGCAAACCGGCCGTAGCACCCCGCCGTCAAAGCAGCGTCAAAGGAGAGACACCCCCCAGACGCGCTCGGCGAAATAGGTCGCTCCGTCACGCCCGTCGATTAGATCGCGGATGATGGCTTCAAGCGCGCGTGAACCCCGCTTGGCCGCATGAGTGCGACCTGCGCGTGCGACCGGTCAAGGACCTGTGCTTCCACTGGATGCCGTTCGCTCACATAGCTGTCGAGCAGACCAACCGGCGCATCGCCGCGGATCGTGGCAGCCAGCTTCCATCCCAGGTCCATTGCGTCTCAAGCCCTAAGGTTAAGCCCTTTCCTCGACGTCTTCATAGAAGTTCTCGAGCGCAATGCGGCCCGCGGCGGTAGAAGGCTTCGATGGTGGGCGCGAAAAGGCCGCGCACACCCGCCTTCCGCCATTGGCTGGCCGAAATCTACCACGGTTGTGCGACAGTATGGAGATGCGCGATAAAGCTTCAGTCTGAAAATAGTACGGGTGAGAGAAAATGGATTCTGGCGATGCGGTTCATAAAGCAAATGCGAGCTGCGGTTCGTCTTTCTCATCATCATGGTCGAGGGACGAGAGGGTCACGCCCAGCAGTCGGATTCCTTTTGGAACAGGAAACATCGGCAACAGCAACAGCTCCACAATGGCAGCGATTTCGGCCGCGCTCGTAGCCGGTACGGCTGCGGTCTTGCTCCTGGTGATCTGCGTGAAATCTCCCCACTTCACCTTCAGCGTCACGGTCTTGCCGCGAATGCCGTTGGTCTCGCAATAGCGCCAGACCTTGTCGATCAATGGCTGCAGGGCGGCGCTGGCGGCCTCCACATCATGAATATCCTCCCGAAAGGTATCCTCGGCGCCGATGGATTTGCGGACGCGATCCGGCTTGACCTCGCGCTCGTCGATACCGCGGGCGATCCAGTAGAAATATGGCCCCGATTTCCCGAACTGCTGCTGCAGGAAGGCGCGATCGCGGGCTTTCAGATCGGCGCCGGTCTCAATCCCGAGCCTCAGCATCTTCTCAGCTGTCGCGGGTCCGACACCGTGGAACTTCTTGACGGGCAGGGCCTCGACGAAGGCTGGACCCTGCTTCGGCGTGATGACAAACAATCCGTCGGGCTTGCGCTGGTCGGAGGCCATCTTGGCGAGGAATTTGTTGTACGAAACACCGGCCGATGCTGTAAGCCCGGTCTCGGCCCTGATCCTGGCGCGGATTTGCTCGGCGATCTCGGTTGCGAACTCCATGCCCTTGAGGTTTTCGGTGACGTCGAGATAGGCTTCGTCGAGCGACAGCGGTTCGATCAGGTGCGTGTAATCGGAAAAGATCGCATGAATCTGCTCCGATACCGCCCGGTAGACGTCGAAGCGGTGTGGCACGAAGATCAGCTCTGGACATTTGCGCCTGGCGGTCACCGAGGGCATCGCCGAATGGACACCGAATTTGCGTGCCTCGTAACTGGCGGCGGCGACCACGCCCCGCGCCTCCGGATAGCCGACGGCGACCGGTTTGCCGCGGAGCGCCGGATTATCGCGCTGCTCGACCGAGGCATAGAACGCGTCCATGTCCACATGCAGAATCTTGCGCACGCCGCCGGCAGGGGAGGGAACCGCGTCGGCTCCGCTCCTGCCATCGCCTTCCGGCTCCCGCGCGATCAACATGTATTTCCTTTCACTTTACGGCTATCCATCTTATCCGAACCTGCGCCGGGATTGAGCAGCAGTGAGCGAACGATCCTGGCATCGTGAACGACCACCCTCTCTGCCGCCCATCGAAATTTGCGGATGGGATCGTGCTCAACCCAGAAGAGTCGCTCGAGGGTTGATTGACTCCTGTTCGGTTTAAGAACAAATAGGGAACATAGCAGCAGTTTCTACCGTTGCAAGCCCGAGGAGGTGCCATTTCGCATGCGTGACCGCGCCGTCAACACTATCATCGCCGAGCTGCGCGAACGCATCGAGCGGCTGGAGGGCGGGGTGGTTCGTGGTCGGGCGACACTTCCATTCGCCGTTCCGGCGATCGACCGCCGGCTGCCGGGAGGCGGGCTGGCGCTGGGTGCGCTGCATGAGGTTGCTGGCGGCGGCAATGGCGCGATCGATGGCGCCGCGGCAGCACTGTTTGCCGCCGGGATCGCGGCGCGTACCAAGGGCAAGGTGCTCTGGTGCGTCACACGGCCGGACCTCTTCGCACCGGCACTTGCCCAGGTGGGCCTGCTGCCTGGGCGGGTCATCTATGTCGAAGCGGGTGACGAGAAGGCACTACTCTCCTGCATTGAGGAGGGACTGCGCCATGGCGGGCTTGGCGCTGTCGTCGGCGAACTGGCACGGCTTTCGATAACAGCGTCCCGCCGGCTGCAGCTTGCCGCCGAAAGTTCAGGCACGATCGGCATCGCCATCCGCCGCTGGCGGCGGCAGACCGAGGCTTCCGACTTCGGGCAACCGACCGCATCGGTTACACGCTGGCGCGTCTCGGTGTTGCCGTCTTCTCCCTTGCCGGTTCCAGGCGTCGGCCGCGCCCGCTGGCTGCTTGAACTTATCCGCTGTCGCGCCGGTGAAAGTGCTGATTTTGAAGTGGAGGCCCCAGATGCCAAGGGTCGTATCGCTCTTCCTTCCGATGTGGTCCACGGATCGCCTCAGACGGAGATTGGGCGACGCCGCGCCTCCGCCTGAGACGCCGCTCGTCCTAATCGGCCGCCAGCAGAGGCGGCGCCTCGTGCTGGCCGTCGATCAGGCAGCACGCGCGGCCGGCTTGCGGATCGGGATGCCGGCAACCAAGGCGCAGGCACTGGTGACCGGCCTCGTCGTCATGGATGCGGATCCGGCCGCCGACACCGAGGCGCTCGAACGTCTGGCGCTTTGGGCGCTGCAACGCTATGCGCCGATCGTTGCCGCCGATCCGCCTGACAGTCTGGTGATCGACACGACCGGCGCCGATCACCTGCATGGCGGCGAGGAGCTGATGCTGTCGGGCATGGTCAACCGCTTCTTCGCCTCGGGCATTGCCGCACGCGCGGCAGTCGCAGACACCTGGGGTGCCGCCCATGCCAGTGCGCGATTCCGGGCCAACCCGACGCTTGTCGTTCCGCCGGGTACGCAGGCTGACGTCATCCGAGATCTGCCGATCGCCGCGCTGCGGGTCGACCCAGCCATCGTCGATGGTCTTCGGGTTCTCGGCTTCAACACGGTCGGCGAACTTACGAGCCAGCCGCGCGCCCCGCTGGCCCTTCGCTTCGGGCCGGAACTCGGCCGCCGTCTCGATCAGGCGATGGGACGGATCGCCGAGCCGATCGATCCGGTGCGCACGCCGGAGCTGGTCGAGGTCCGCCGTGCTTTTGGCGAGCCGATCGCCGCGGCCGAGACAATCGCGCGCTATACCGCCAAGCTCGTCGACCAGCTCTGTCACGCGCTCGAGGAAAAAGGTCTCGGCGCCCGCCGCGTCGATCTCTTGTTCCACCGCGTCGACAGCTCCTATCAGGCCATCCGGGCCGGAACCGCGACGCCGATTCGCGACGTCAAGCGGCTGACGCGGTTGCTCACCGACCGGATCGAGACCATCGAACCCGGCTTCGGCATCGAGATCATGTCGCTGACGGCGACCCATGCCGAACCGCTCGTCGCGCGGCAGGTGATCTCGTCGCTGGTCGAGGAACCGGAAGCCGATGTTTCCGGGTTGATCGACATCCTTGGCAACCGCATCGGCGAGAGGCGGCTCTATCGTTTCGCGCCGGTTGCCAGCGATGTGCCCGAGCGTTCCGTTACCCGCGTGGCGCCGATGACCCCGGACAATGGCGAGACCTGGCCGGATCACTGGGCGCGACCGGCCCGGCTGCTTTTGCATCCCGAGCCGATCGAGACGATGGCGCTGTTGCCCGATCATCCGCCAGTCAGTTTCACCTGGCGTGGCACGCGACGCCGCGTCAAGCGTGCCGATGGCCCCGAGCGTGTCTTCGGCGAATGGTGGAAGAGGGATGCTGAACTGGTCGCGGTCCGGGACTATTTCCAGATCGAGGACGATGCCGGCGAGCGCTACTGGATCTTTCGCGCCGGTGACGGTGAGCACAGCGAAACCGGCAGCCACAAATGGTTCCTCCATGGGATATTCGGATGACGGCAACTGAACGATATGCCGAACTGCAGGTCACCTCGCACTTTTCGTTCCTGCGCGGAGCGTCCTCCTGCGAGGAACTGTTCGCGCGGGCGGCCGGACTCGGCATTGAGGCCTTGGCGATCGTCGATCGCAATTCGCTCGCCGGTATCGTCCGCGCTCATCAGGCGGCCAGGGATACCGGCGTCCGGCTGATCGTCGGCTGTCGCCTTGATCTCACCGACGGTCTGTCGGTGCTTGTCTATCCGACTGACCGGCCGACCTATGCGCGGCTCTGCCGTTTGCTGTCGCTCGGCAAGAAACGCGCCGGCAAGGCGAAATGCCGCCTCGATTGGGCAGATCTCGTCGCCTATGGCGAGGGGCTGATTGCCGTCTTCATCCCGGACCACGCCGATGAGACCTGCGCTCTCAACCTGCGTCGCCTGCGCGAGGCCTTCGGTGATCGCGCCTATCTGGCACTGACGCTGCGCCGAAGGCCGAACGATCAACTGCGTCTGCACGAACTGTCGAACATGGCGGCGGCGGCGCGGGTGCCGACGGTGGTGACCAATGACGTGCTGTTTCACGATCCCGAGCGACGCATCCTGCAGGATGTCGTCACCTGCATCCGCCACAACATCACCATTGATGATGCCGGCTTTAGGCGTGAACGGCATTCCGATCGCTATCTAAAACCACCGGAAGAAATGGCGCGGCTCTTTAACCGCTATCCGGAGGCGCTTGCCCGCACCATCGAAATCATGGAGCGCTGCCGTTTCTCGCTCGATGAACTCGCCTATCAATATCCGGAGGAACGCTCGCATCCGGAACTGACACCGCAGCAGACGCTGGAGCAGCTCACCTGGGAAGGGGCGGCTGAGCGTTATCCCGAAGGTCTGCCGGACAAGGTGCGGGGGAACCTCGAGCACGAGCTGCGACTGATCGAGAAGCTCGAATACGCACCATACTTCCTGACGGTGAACTCGATCGTCCGCTTTGCTCGCTCAAAGGACATTCTCTGTCAGGGCAGGGGATCGGCTGCCAATTCCGCTGTCTGTTATGTGCTTGGCGTTACCTCAATCGACCCGGACCGCAACGACCTGCTGTTCGAGCGCTTCGTTTCGGAACAGCGCCGCGAGCCGCCCGATATCGACGTCGATTTCGAGCACGAACGGCGCGAGATCGTCATGCAATGGGTGTTCGACACCTATGGTCGCGACCATGCTGCTTTGTGTTCGACCGTCATCCGCTATCGCTCGAAGGGGGCTGTCCGCGACGTCGGCAAGGCGTTAGGCCTGCCGGAGGATATGACGAAGATGCTGTCATCGCAGGTCTGGGGCTGGGGCGAGGATGTCGGTGCCAGGCATGCCGAGGATCTCAATCTGAACCTTGGCGACCGGCGCCTGCGCCTGACACTGGATCTCGCCCGGCAACTGATGGGCGCTCCGCGCCATCTCTCGCAGCATCCCGGCGGCTTCGTGCTTACCCGTGACCGCCTCGATGAACTCGTGCCGATCGAGCCGGCGGCGATGGTCGACCGCCAGGTGATCGAATGGGACAAGGACGACATCGACATCTTGAAATTCATGAAGGTCGACTGCCTGGCGCTCGGCATGCTCTCCTGCATGAAGCGCGGCTTCAATCTGCTTGCCGAGCATAAGGGCATCACTGTCGATCTGGCGACCATCCCGGCGGAGGATCCACGCACCTATGCGATGATCAGAAAGGCCGACACACTTGGCACTTTCCAGATCGAAAGCCGGGCGCAGATGTCGATGCTGCCGCGGATCAAGCCACGCACCTTCTATGACCTCGTCATCGAGGTGGCGATCGTCCGCCCCGGCCCGATCCAGGGCGACATGGTGCATCCCTATCTTCGTCGCCGTGAGGGCAAGGAGAAGGTGGATTATCCCAAGCCCGAACTGGAAAAGGTGCTCGGCAAGACGCTCGGTGTGCCGCTCTTCCAGGAGCAGGCAATGCGCGTGGCGATTGAATGCGCCGGTTTCACGCCGGGAGAGGCCGATCAGTTGCGCCGCGCCATGGCGACCTTCAAGCATACCGGTGGGGTATCGAAATTCGGGCAAAAACTGATCGCCGGCATGGTGGCAAACGGCTATGAGCCGGAATTTGCGGTAAAGACGTTCAAACAGCTCGAAGGCTTCGGCAGCTACGGATTTCCGGAAAGCCACGCGGCCTCCTTCGCGTTGATCGCCTACGCGTCCTCCTGGCTGAAATGCTGGCATCCCGACGTTTTCTGCGCCGCTCTCCTCAATGCCCAGCCGATGGGTTTTTACGCACCGGCCCAGATTGTTCGCGATGCCCGCAATCACGGCGTCGAGGTGCGCCCCGCCTGCGTCAACTTGAGCCGCTGGGATTGCACGCTGGAGCCGACGGATGACGAAGACCGGTTTGCCGTACGGCTGGGGCTACGCATGGTCAAGGGTCTTGCCAATGCCGACGCCGCGGCGATCATCACCGCACGCGCCGGCCAGCCCTTCGTCTCGGTCGATGATCTCTGGCGCCGCGCTGCGGTGCCGGCAGCCTCTCTGGTTCAGCTTGCCGAAGCGGATGCGTTTCAGCCTTCGCTGAAACTTGCCCGGCGCGAGGCGCTCTGGGCGATCAAAGCGCTGCGCGACGAGCCGCTGCCACTGTTTGCCGCCGCATCGGCTCGGGAGAACGCGACCGTGGTGGAGATCGATGAGCCGATCGTGGCGCTCAGGCCGATGACGGCAGGCGGCGAGGTGGTCGAGGATTATGGTCATGTCGGGCTGACACTGCGGAGCCATCCGCTGTCGTTCCTGCGTGCCGATCTCAACCGCCGGCGTATCGTCACTTGCTCAGAAGCGATGCAGGCGCGCGACGGCAAGTGGCTGGAGGCCGCCGGCCTTGTTCTCGTCCGCCAGCGGCCGGGCTCCGCCAAGGGTGTCATGTTCATCACGCTTGAAGACGAGACCGGCATCGCCAATCTCGTCGTCTGGGTGAAAGTGTTCGAGAAGTATCGCAAGATCGTTCTCGGCGCCGGGATGATCGGCGTCTATGGCCGCATCCAGCGGGAAGGGGACGTCGTGCATCTGGTCGCCCACCGGCTGACCGATCTGTCAGCGGAACTCGCAAGCGTTGGCGATCGGGACATGGCATTTCCGTTGCCGCATGGGCGTGGCGACGAGTTTCATCATGGTGCGCCGAGACCCGATCCACGCGGGTTGTCGAAGGGGCTGCGTCCGAGGGATATCGTGGATCCTTATATGCATCTCGACGCGATCAAGGTGAAGACGCGGGATTTCCGGTGAGGGCAAAGAGAGGCCTGGTTCGAATTCCATCAAGGCGATGTAGATGGCGCCCGCAGAGAAAAGGCAGCACCGGTAGAGCGGTGACTGTTCGAGGTTTATGCGAGATCGGCGGACAATTTTGAATCTTACGCGATCTTCACGGAAAAATCGCTTGCCGTCATCATGCTTACGTGTCGACTACTGGGAAGCGGTCCCGGCTTCAGCCGGGCGGCCGTTCGGACCGTGAGTTTCCTGCGCCCTCAACACCGACGTTTCAGCTAGACCATCATCGAGACCATCATCGAGACCATCAAGAAATGACCATCTCGCCTCCTTTTCTCGGCTTTCCCGATCGCCTCGCCGACGGCCGCAGGCCGCGTGCCGTGATCTTCGGAGCCGGTCACGGCAGCACCTATCGCGGCAAGGACAGCAGCGGCTACGCCTTGGCCGCCGACGCCATCCGCGCGGCAAGCCAGGACGATGCCGCGCTCGTCGACCACTGGGATTTCGATCTCGCCGGCTCGCTGTTCGACGGCAAGCCGGCCTGCTGCATCGACGCCGGCGATATCCCGACCACCATGCATGACAATGCCGGCAACCAGGCCCGGATCGAGGCGAAAACGCGCGAGGTCCTGACATTGCCGGCCGTACCGATCCTCCTCGGTGGCGACGATTCCGTGCCCATTCCCTTCCTCGCCGGCTTTGCAGATCACGGGCCGGTCTGGATCCTGCAGATCGACGCCCATATCGACTGGCGCGACGAGTTGCATGGCGAACGCTACGGCTATTCGAGCCCGATGCGCCGGGCAAGCGAGATGCCGCATGTCGTTGGAATCGTGCAAGTCGGTCTGCGTAGCGTCGGCAGCGCGCGCGTTGCCGACATCGAAGCGGCGCGGCATTATGGCAGCCGCTTCGTGACGGCCCGCGAGATTCACGCCCAAGGCGTCGAAGCCGCTCTCCGGCATATTCCGGAAGGAGCGCGGGTCGTGGTCACTCTTGATTGCGACGGCCTCGATCCCAGCATCATGCCGGGCGTGGCGGCGCGTACGCCCGGCGGCCTCACCTACACGCAGGTGATCGACCTGATCGCAGGCCTTGGCAGGCGCGCCAGGATCGCAGGATTCGACCTTGTCGAGCTCTATCCTCCCGCCGATATCGACGGCCTGTCGGCGCTCATCGCCGCGCGCCTTCTCGTCAACGCGATCGGCGCCATTGTCCGGCAGATTTGAAATCGGGTTCCTGTCGCAGCGCTAACCTGAATATCGATGCGCTATCCCGCACGGGCGGATCGATGTATTCGTATGGAACGAATCGCTGCTTCGGTCTGCCGGCATATGGAAACTTCGCTTTACTTGCCCGTCAAAGGCTTTCTCGAGAAGGCAGGTTATATCGTCAAGGGCGAAGTTGGCGGCTGCGACATTGTCGGCCTCAGTATTGACGATCCGCCTGTTGTCGTAATCTGCGAGTTAAAACTGAGCTTCAATCTGGAGCTCATACTGCAGGCCGTCGACCGGGCTGCCGTTTCAGATGAGGTATGGATCGCCGCCAGGGTTTCAGCCAAGGGCAAAGGACGGGAGGCCGACAAACGGTACCGTGACCTATGCCGCAGGCTCGGCATCGGCATGCTCGGCATTTCCGATGCCGGCGATGTCGGCATTATTGTCGGTTCCGTATCGCCGATGCCGCGAAGCAATCCGAAACGGCGTTCGAAGCTCATGCGCGAACACCAGAGACGGCGCGGTGATCCAGCACTAGGTGGGAGCACACGCGCGCCAGTTATGACGGCGTACCGCCAGCAGGCACTCGGCTGCGCAGCAGCACTGGCGTCAGGACCGTTGCGCGTGCGTGAAATCAGATCCAGCGTACCGGATGCCGGGAAGATTTTGCTTTCGAATGTCTACGGCTGGTTCGAACGGCTCGACAGAGGCGTCTACGGCTTGACAGACGCTGGACGGGAAGCACTCCAGCGATGGCCGCAGCCGGACTGCAGGCCGATCAATAGCCAACCCGGCCTTACTTTCGCTCAACAATAGACCTTATGCCCCCGAATCGAAAACATAGTCTATCGTTCGAGTCCGCTTAAGACTGTGGGATCAAATCCTGCCCCCGCAACCACTGATACCGACACTCCTGCGCCAGCCCGGCCGGGAGTGTTCTGTTTTTGGCCCGCCCATTCGAGGATAGTGCCGAGGTCGCCATGCAGCGTCGCGGCGATCTCGCCGCGCTTCGGGCCGGGCGTGAGCGCGATGCGGTCGATCAGGGCACGGATCGCGTCGGACATTCATCCGAACCTTGCCAATCTCAATCGCCGCCGCGTGGAGCGCGTGTCCGACGCCCTCTGCGGTTCGCTTCCGTTCAAGGCGAGGGATGCACACAGTCGGTTTCCCGAAAAGAGCCTGTCGCCGCATTGAAAGGCGACTCGGCTATGGTCACCCCATCTTGAGATGATGCCCAAGGAACGGGAAAGATCGGGTGTCGCCCTAATCCCACAGATTGGCATTCTTCGGAAAACCAGGGCGCTGTACACGCACGACGCAGAAGCGTTGGCCAGTGGGGGCTTGCATCACCACCCAGCGCTCCAGCCGGTTCACGACTTTTGCTCCAAGCTTCTCAAGGCGCGCGACTTCCGCGGGAATGTCATCGGTCTCAATGTCTATATGGACACGGCTCTCGTGGTCCACCTGCTGGATTTGCACGATGGGTTCATCGGGCGGCGTCGCCAGCATTCGGTAGCTGTCGCGGCTACCCGGGTGGTTGAGGTCTACTGG
Organism: Rhizobium sullae; assembly: GCF_025200715.1. Lineage (NCBI taxonomy): Bacteria > Pseudomonadati > Pseudomonadota > Alphaproteobacteria > Hyphomicrobiales > Rhizobiaceae > Rhizobium > Rhizobium sullae. The sequence goes on along the minus strand of NZ_CP104144.1, from coordinate 2,511,790 downwards.
GCGACCCAGTGCCTCAGCCCAAAAGCCAGCGGCGGCATCGACGTCAGGCATCTTACAATCGATCAGCAAAGCACACAGGCGGGAATAGTGCATGTCAGTCCCTCCATCGGTCGTTCAATTCATGTCCAGAGAATAGACGCATTTGCCGAAAATCGTCCAGAAGACTGACGAGGTGACGCGGATGTTCAACACACCCGAAATGACCACCTTAAGAACGCAGCGATGGCGCGATCGACTTTTGCCGCCGTCGAGGAGACGTTTGTAGAAACGCGCGAACGGACCTATATTGGCCCGATCGGTACGTATCGCCAAATCTCCAACCTGTTCGCCCGCCTCACCCTCTGGACGGAGTCTTTTCGGCCTAAATCGACAGCGGCATAACCGCCGCCGGCGAATGATAATCTCGCACCTAATTACTTAACCTTTTCAATACCGACCATCAGGATATCGATCGCGTTATCGACGTGTTTGGACAACTGTGCGTCAGTTGGCATCGGCTGATTGAAGAGAAGACGTCCCATTTGGAGTTCCGTGAGGATCATGCCGTGAAACTGTCGAGCAAGCGATCCTGCATCGCCGCTAACGATAAGTGAGTCCTCCTGCAAGCGCACAAAGAGCCTGCTCAGCCCCAGGTAATCGCGACGGAAGTGGCGGCGCTCCTTCGCACGCTCCCCCGCCCTTTCTTACTATCGATCGCCAACAATCCTTCTCCGCGAGGTTCAGGCACACGGCACCTGTGCCGCGAACCAATGCTACCAGTTGACCACGCTACGTAGCGTATTGTATCTACCTGATCCGTTTGGCACAATTTGCCGCGTGCCAGATTGGTGCCAATTGCATCATCGGGCTAGGGCCGGTCCGCGCCACTCAGGGGCTCGGGTCTCGCCGTCCAATCGTCCGTGGAGGTATTCCCATGACCGCGCCCGCCGCTGATACGGATCGCCCGTTGGTCCTGGTCGTCGATGACGACGATGAGGTGCGGATGTCGCTTCAGGAGCTCATGCTGTCCGTTGGTCTCGACGTCAGCTGTTACGCCTCGCCGCGCGAATTGCTGGAATCGGAGTTTCCCGAGCGGCCAGGCTGCCTGGTGCTCGACGTTCGCATGCCCGGATCGAGTGGTCTCGACCTTCAACATCAACTCGCTTCAAGGGGAAACGCAAAGCCCATCATCTTCCTCACTGGCCATGGCGACATTCCCATGTCGGTGCAAGCGATGAAGGCTGGAGCCATCGACTTCCTCACAAAGCCGGTTCGCGACCAGACTTTGCTCGATGCAGTGATAGCCGGTATCGAGCGGGATGTCGCACAGCGGGCACAAGCCCAGACGGTTAAGCAGCACGTCGAGCGGTTCGCGACCCTGACGCCTCGCGAACGGCAGGTCCTGCGCGAAGTCGTGCACGGCCGGCTCAACAAGCAGATCGCCTTCGAACTCGGCATCAGCGAGATCACTGTCAAGCTCCACCGCAGCAATGTAATGCGCAAGATGCGGACGATTTCAGTGGGGGAGCTCATCCGCGCCTGGGACGCTCTGCCCGCAGACCTTCGCGAAAAGCCTCAACCATAGACTTTGTATGGTTACGATGTTGAGCGGATTCAGCGAGACCTTAGGGAGCCGGCCTGGGGGCGCAGCAGCAACAAAGACCATCTATTTGTTCGAGTCGCCCGTCATTGCGGTCGTTGACGACGACGGCGGCGCGCAGTTCCTATTCTCGCTGCCGGTTTCCGTCCTGAATCTGACGGAGCAGATGCCTTGATTGCATGTGTTTCTGGCCTGCGGCCTCTCAGGCCGTATTGAGTCCAGGCGACAGGAGGTGGTCCCATGAGATACACACTGGACTGCCTCCCGCCTGATGGTCAAAGACGTCGGTCAGCGGCGGCAAACACGTGGCGTAGATAGCCGATTGCATGGCCGACTGCCGCACGCATGGCCGGAATTTGTGCGATCGGATTCAACATCACGGAATCGTGGATCGTGCCGTTGTACCTGAGCGAAGTGACGCGGCCGCCGGCCTGCGCCAGCTTGCGCCCATAGGCTTCGCCTTCGTCGCGCCGGACGGCGTTCTCATTGACAATCAACGGTTAGGAGCGTCCTCACTTGCGCGGGCTGTCGCTCCGGCCGCCATGTGCCCACACCTGGCGCTCGTCGGCTATCTGCACGCACGTCGAACCCAGCCCGTGCCGGAAATCGCAACCTCAGGCTCGTTTCGATGAGGATTGCCAATCACCTAGTATATCCGACCTGTACTTCGGCATCGGATGGCCAACGCTTCCGTTCGATAGGCTAGCGCGCCGGACTGACGCATTCTCCTCGGCATAGATCCAACGACCACAAGGGAGAAAGCAAGTGCGAGATATCATGAGAGCCCTGGCGCTCGCCGCAGCAATTGGCGTATCAGGCAGCGCGCTCGCGCAGCCGGCGGATCCGCAAACGAAGCCGACGATCGTGCTTGTGCACGGGGCTTTCGCGGAGTCTTCGAGCTGGAACGACGTCATTAGCGAATTGAAGCGAGACGGCTACACGGCCATCGCAGCGGCCAATCCGCTTCGCAGCGTTGCCGGAGATGCGGCGACAGTCTCCGCCATCGTCCGTTCGATCTCCGGACCGGTCGTGCTGGTAGGCCATTCCTATGGCGGGCCGGTCATCACCGAGGCTGCCAACGGCAACGCCAATGTGAAAGCTCTGGTCTACGTCGCCGCCTTTGCGCCGGAGACCGGCGAATCCAGCCTTACGCTCTCGGAGAAGTTCCCAGGCAGTACGTTGGCGGGCGCGATCGCTACGATCGCCCTGCCGGATGGGGGCCAGGATCTTTACATCCAGCCGGATAAGTTCCGTGTCCAGTTCGCCGCAGATGTTTCCGAAGATCAGGCCAAGCTGATGGCGGCGACCCAGCGGCCCGTGACGCAGGCCGCCCTTGCCGAACCTTCGGGCGTCGCCTCGTGGAAGAAGCTTCCTTCCTACATGGTCTACGGTTCGGAGGATCGCAATATCCCGCCGACTATGATGAGCTTCATGGCGAAGCGCGCACATGCGGTGAAGGCAGTGGTCGTCGAGGGAGCATCCCACGCGATCATGGTTTCACATCCCGACGCGGTCGCCTCGCTCATCGAGGAAGCCGCATCGGCAAAGTGAATATCTGGCCGGCCGCAAGGGCCGGCATTCCGTCAGCAACGCAATATCGGAACGCAAAACAGGAGAAACGACATGAAAATCGTCGTCATCGGTGGCACCGGGCTGATCGGGTCTAAGACCGTGGAGAGGCTGCGTAAGAAAGGCCATGAAGTCCTGGCCGCATCGCCGAATTCAGGCGTCAACACCATAACCGGTGAAGGTCTGGCCGAGGCTCTTGCCGGCGCGCAAGTGGTCGTCGATCTGGCGAACTCGCCGTCATTCGAGGAAAAGGCCGCTCTGGAGTTTTTCGAGACATCCGGGCGTAATCTCTTCGCAGCTGAAAAGGCAGCAGGCGTTCGTCATCACGTCGCACTGTCCGTCGTCGGCACCGAGCGGCTGCAGGAAATGGGCTATTTCCGCGGCAAGATGGCTCAGGAGAAGCTGATCAGGAGCTCCGGAATTCCCTACACGATCGTTCACGCCACGCAGTTCTACGAATTCATAGGCGCCATCGCCCAATCCGGAACCACGGGGACGACTGTTCGACTGTCGCCGGGCGCCCTGCAGCCGATTGCAGCCGATAATGTCGCCGATGCCATGGCCGACGTGGCCCTGGCAGAGCCCTTGAACGGCATGATCGAAATCGCCGGTCCGGAGCGGGCACCTCTCAGCGAATTCGTCACGCGCTTTTTGAAAGCGACGAACGACCCGCGCAACATCGTGGTCGATCCGCATGCCCGCTATTTCGAGGTGGAGATCGACGATCGGACGCTCGTTCCGGACGAGGGAGCCCGTCTCGGGGCAATCCGCTTCGAAGAATGGCTCAGCCATTCCACACAACAGAAATAGTCAGTTCCAAACGAAGATCCTCTCGGTTCACCGATCCGTCGGATCGAAAACCGTTGGCCAGACATGGAGATGAAAATGATCAAGGCACTCCTGTACGCGGTGACGCTAGCCGCCGCTTCCGTGACCGCAGCAATGGCTAATGATGAGGCGGCAAACGTAAAGGTCGTCTACGACCAGCCGCTTCCAAACGTGCCCGGCAAGAGCATCAAGGGCGTACTCGTCGAATACGAGCCAGGCGGCACTTCGCCTGCTCATACGCATCCGAACTCCGCCTTCATCTACGCGACGGTTCTCGAAGGGGCGATCCGGAGCCAGGTCAATGACGGGCCGGTGGTCACCTATAAGACCGGCGAGAGCTGGTCGGAATTTCCGGGTGACCGCCACAGCGTCAGCGAAAATGCCAGCACGACGGAGCGTGCTCGCTTGCTTGCCGTGTTCGTCCTCGACGCGAACGAGACCAACCTGGCGACCTACGAGAAATGAGTTCAACACAAGGAGAAAGCGCATGAACGCCAGGCAAAAGGAAACGTTGCCGCGCCGCGCGTGAACTATGCGGAGCTGACGCTTGCTGGTCATGTCGAAGCGGCGTAGGCCCTACAGTGCCACTTCGGCCGTGCCACCCACGCCAAGAGATGGTCATCATGCTACAGGGACATCTTGATAAACTCGCGAGCGATCCTCTCGCCTGGCTCATCCTCCTCGGGCTGGCTGGAATAGTCGTATGGTATCTGCTCTCGCCTCGACGTGCGAACCTCCGGCTGGTCGTGCAGATCGCCTTCTTTGCCGCGATGACCGCGGCTCTTATCGAGAGCGATATTTCGCCCGGCCGATTTCAAGACTATCGATTTGAAGACACTCGAGCGATCTTCGTCATCGTGGCGAAACTGCTGTGGTGGCTTCATCTGGCATGGGCCATCATCGGCTTCGTCCGCATCTATCTCGTTCTTGAAGGAAGGCCGCGCGAAGCCCGCCTTCTGCAGGATATCGTCGTCGGACTGGTCTATCTGTGCGTAATGCTATCGGCTCTCGCCTTCGTGTTCGGCGTTCCGATCGGAACGCTGGTTGCTACATCCGGCGTGATTGCTATCGTCCTCGGTCTGGCGCTCCAAAACACCCTCGGTGACGTCTTCTCGGGCATCGCCCTCACGCTCGGGCGCACCTACTCTTTGGGCGATTGGATTCTCCTTGCGGACGGAACGGAGGGACGCGTCATTGCCAGCACATGGCGGTCGACACACGTTCTCACCGTGGCAAACAATGTCGTCGTTCTGCCCAACGGCGTGCTTGCCAAACTCGGATTGACGAACATCAGCCAACCCGATGAAACGCATCTCCTCAGAATGACCGTCCGCGTCGCACCGACCAGAATGCCCTCCATCATTGAAGACGTTATGCAGTCGGTTTTGGCCGGCTGCAATTCGATCGTCAAGGAGCCGCCTCCACAGGTGGCGCTGAAGGGCGTGGACGCTGTCGCCCTGGAAATCGAGCTGCTGTTTCGGGTGACGAGCCCGTCGCTGCGGACGCAAGCCCGAAACGAGGTGATCGATCTGTTTTATCGCCAATGCAAATCCGCCGGACTGCTGTTGGCGATGCCACCGTCGGCAATCGCGTTTATGAACGAACTGCCGACGGAGGAGGGCGCCAGGCCGCCTGAGATCACGCCGCTTAGCCTCATTGAAGCGATTCCGGTTTTCTCACACCTGACGAAGTCCGAGAAGGAACTCCTGGCACAATCAAGTGCGGTCCGCGAGTTTCAGAAGGGTGAGATCATCGCTCATCAGGGTCAAACGCTGCCCTCGCTGATGATTATTCGTGCCGGGATCGTCGCAATGCGGAACGACGAGCAGGAACAGAGACGTCTTTCGCCCGGAGACTTCTTCGGCGAGACGGGCCTGCTTGCGGGAATGGGCGAGGTTTGCACGCTGCAGGCGCTCACTCCTGTCACTGTCTACGAGATCGATCAGCAGAGCTTCGCGCCGCTGCTCGAGGCCCGTCCGGCGATAGCAGAGAAGATAGCTACAACGCTCGCCGCCCGTGCCGATGACGTCCGTCATCTGCCCCTACCCGCAACAGGGCAGGAGCGGAGCGCCCGCGCGCTCCTTAAGGCAATACGGGCGATCTTCCGCAACTGACATCTCCTGTGCCAGGATGCTTCTTGAGGGAGTTGATCGTTGCTGCGGCGCGTCGGCGCAGTTTGAGGCGCGAGAACCTATTCCTCAGGACAGGTATTTTTGTCGCTTGGTTCCAGGTACTCTGCTCACGCAGGAGCGCCGGGCCTGTTTCACGAAGAGAGGCACAACACCATGAAGCGTGGTGGGATTAAGTTTGAGTATGATTAGGTCAGCCGGGATGTTGAGGACAAGTGCCGGACGAGGCGCTGATCGTCCCGGGCCTGCTTTGTCCAACAGGAGCAGCCCATGATGCGCCTCTGGTCGCACCGCCCCCAATTCCTGCACCTGGGGCTTTTTGTTGTGGCCTATATGTTGGGATGCGGATTTGCTCAGTCGCTTGCAATCGTACCTGGAACAGGTATTTCCATTTGGCCTCCGAGCGGGCTTTTCATTGCTACGCTTGTCCTGGCCTCCGGGTACAGCTGGCCATGGTGGGTGCTGGGGGGCTGTCTGGCTGAGCTGTTCAGCAATTTCTTGTGGTTCCACAGTCCGCTGCCCGCGGCCGTCCTGATCTATGTCGGCAACGCTCTTGAAGCAGCGGTCGGCGCGTGGCTCGTGAACCGGACCTGCAGGCGTCCGGTTCGGCTGGAAACCTTGCAGGAAGTTCTCGCATTCGTCGTCCTGGCCGCTGGAGTTGCGCCAACCATTGGCGCGACGGTGGGAAGTGCGACTCTTGCGTGGTTTGGCATACAATCGCAAACTTTCGCGGCGGCTTGGCCTTTATGGTGGATCGGGGATGCCACCGGGATCCTGATCGTAGCGCCACTGGCGCTGGTCGTGTTCCAGAACTGGCGCGGCAAGGCCCAGCTTTCGGCCGCGCGATGGATGGAAGCTTGCGTCCTTGGGCTGATCTTTCTTGGTGTCGCCGCCCTTTCCTTGAGCGGTTACCTGCCCTTCGCCTACATCATCATGCCGCCTCTTCTTTGGGCCGCGGCGCGCTTTGAGTTTCGAGGCGCCGCCGTCGCCTTGACCCTCCTTGCTCTGATCACGGCGGTATTCACAATATCCGGCGCCAGCCAATTTGCCGGCGATCCCGAGTCCCAGAAGCACAAGCAGATCATGCTGCAGCTTTTTCTAGCCATCTCGGCATTTTCGGCGCTCATCGTAGCCGCTATATCCAGGCAGCATCAGCTGGCGCTGCTCACATTGCGCCAAAGCGTGGAGGCATTGCGCGACCGGGAGCGGGAGCTCTCGCAGCTCGTGGATATGGTCCCCGTCCAGATCAGGCGTCTGACGCCCGAAGGCAAGCCGACCTTCTTCAACAAGCGCTTGCTTGACTTCTTCGGTTTGAACGACGTAGCGCAGTTGGATAGGCCAGACATGAGCCGGCTGGCGGCAGCCATACAGACTCTCGTCCATCCCGAAGATGCGGCGTGCCTGCTCGAGACAGTCCGCCACTCCCTCGCCACCGGCGAGCCCTACGCCATGAAGTATCGCATGCGTCGTGCGGACGGCGCATACCGCTGGGTTGATGGCCGCGGGGAGCCGTTGCGGGATGAAGGCGGCGTGATTGTGCAATGGTACGCAATTTCCATCGACATCGACGACGAGGTGCGCGCACAGGAAGCATTGCGCCAAAGCGAGCGGCAGCTTCGGCAGCTCATCGACGCCGTGCCCGCTCTGATCTGGAGCGCGACGCCTGAAGGAACGCCGTCCTACATCAACAAACGGCTCATGGATACGGTCGGCGTCACCCTGGAAGACTTGACCGCGCCGGACGCGTCGCGGTCCCTGGCCGATGTCCATCCCGAAGACAGGCAGGCGGTGGGGCAAGCGCTGACGCGCTCGTTCGAGACGGGTACCACCTTCGCAATGAAGTATCGCCAGCAGCGGTCAGATGGAACCTATCGCTGGACAGAGGGGCGTGCGGACCCGCTGCGCGACCCGGACGGCCGGATCGTGCAATGGTATGGCGTCTGCCTCGATATAGATGACCTGGTGACCGCTCAGGAGGCCTTGCAGCAAAGCGAGCGCCGCTACCGTGACCTCTTCCACTATATGCCGATCGGGCTCACGCAGGTGGACGCCAGCAAACTGGTTCCCTTGTTCAAGGAGTTGCGTGCAAAGGGAGTGACGGAACTCCAAACGTACATTGACGAGCACCCCGAATTCCTGCCGCGCGCACTGGAAGCTCTGGAGGTTGAAGAGGTCAACCAACATATCATCGAGATGTTCGGCGCGAAAAATGCGGAGGAGATGCACCTGCCAATTACCCGCTACTGGCAGCCGAGCATTTCCACCATACGCCGCTCGATTGAGGCGCGTTATCGCGGCGAGGAGGTCTTCCGGGAAGAGACCCAGGTGGCGCGAATGGACGGCAGCGTCATCGACGTCCTGTTCACCACCGCCCGTCCCGGCGCTGTCGCCGACAAGAGTCTGGTCGGCTTTATCGATATCACAGAGCGCAAGAAGGCAGAGAAGGCATTGCGTAACCGGGAGCGGGAGTTCTCGCAGCTCGTCGACATGGTTCCGAGCCTGCTCTGGCGATTAAGCCCGGAGGGCGAACCGGTCTTCTTCAGCAAACGCATGATCGAATTCTTCGGTTTGGACGTAGGGGATTACGATAGGCCGGGATCAAGCGGGCTAGCTGCGGCCATTGCGGCTCTCGTCCATCCCGATGATGCAACCCGGCTGGCGGAGGCGCTCAACCACTCATTCGCTACAGGTGAGGCCTTTTCCCTTAACTATCGCCTGCGTCGTGCGGATGGGATTTATCGCTGGATGTCGAGCCGCGCGGAGCCGCTGCGGGATGAGAGCGGACGTATCCTCCAGTGGTACGGCCTCTGTCACGACATCGAAGATCAAGTGCATGCCGAGGAGGCGCTGCGCGAGAGAGAACGCTTTCTCTGGGAGCTGGTTGAAACGCTGCCGGCCTTGATCGATTGTGTCGCACCGGATGGCGAGCCGGTCTATCGCAGCCAGCAGTTGCGCGAATTCCTCGGGTACGAGCTTGAAGAATTGGACAGCAAGGGAAAATCCCGGTTAGACGGCGCACTGGATGCCGGTGTTCATCCCGACGACATCGCGGGAGTTAAGGAGCAGTACGCCCATTCGTTGGCGACCGGCGAGCCGTATGCGCAGAGGCATCGTCTGCGGCGGTTCGATGGAGAATATCGCTGGGTCGAGACGCGCGCCGCCCCGATGCGAAACGCCGAGGGCGCCATCGTGCAGTGGAATGTCATCTGCCTGGACATCGACGGTGAGGTTCGAGCGCAGGAAAAGTTGCTTCTAACGCAAGAGAGTCTCGCACGCGCGAACCAGGCGGCGAGTCTTGCCGAGCTCTCGGCATCCATCGCCCATGAGGTCAATCAACCGCTGTCTGCCGTGATGAACTATTCGAGCGCCTGCCAGCGTTGGCTTACGGCTGAACCGCCGAATATCGAGCGGGCACAAAAAACGGTGGAGCGCATCATTCATAGCGCAAACTCCGCCGCCGACGTTGTCAGTCGCATCCGCGCCTTGTTCAAGCAATCCGCAGACACGAGGGACTGTACGACGCTCGACGGTGTGATCGCCGAGGCGCGCGATCTCCTGGCGGAGGAGGCATCACGTCGTCGCGTCCGCATGGATATAGCGGTCGGGCGCGCGCTTCGGCTTGTCGCGTTCGATCGTGTCCAGATTCAACAGGTTCTGATCAATCTCATCCGCAACGGCATGGATGCGATGGCTACTGTTCCGAATGACAGGATTCTTCGGATACGTGTAAACCAAGTTGGGGACGTGGTTCGGATCGAGATCAGCGACTCCGGCCGGGGCGTCCAATTTCCCGACAGAATATTCGAGCCGTTCTTTACGACGAAAGAGCAAGGGATGGGTATGGGGCTGGCGATCTGCCGTTCAATTGTCGAGGCACACGGTGGACAGTTATGGACGGAGAAAAACCAACCGTATGGCGCGATGTTCATCTTCACGTTGCCGGCTGAAGTGAACAGTCTCCATGACGAAAGATCGTCAATGCGGATCCAGAATGGATGACGATGGGTGCATTCGGAGGCGCCCGGCCACGGGGCCGTCAGTCGTTCGAAATCGAGAAACAAGATCGGAGCGCGCCCGCCATGATGCGCAAACAGGGGCCGCCGTTGGTGGTGGGCAGCGTTTTGGACGAATTCGTTGCCGCAGAGCTGCGGGGTCATGCAGCAAATCGACAGAAGGAACGTTATGCAGGAGAGAGTGGCGGTGGAAATATCTATAACTCGCTCGCGCCGGGCGAGATGGAGTAGAGTATGAGCGAAGAAAAAACTGTCGTGGCGATTGTTGATGATGACCCACGGGTACTTGAGTCGCTGGAAGAACTGCTGGAGTCCGCGGGCTACGTGGCCCGCAGCTTCTCGTCGGCGGGATCGCTCCTTGCTAGCGGACTGTCGGGCGTGGATGTGCTCATTACCGACATTGGAATGCCGGGCATGGACGGCTTTGAACTTCGTGATCTGGTGAGGGAGGCACATCCGGAACTGCCCGTGTTCTTGATCACTGGCCGCCACGAGATAGCGGATCAGGGCCGTGCCCAAGGCATTAGCGGATTTTTCCGCAAGCCTTTCGATGGCCGGGTACTACTTGCGGCCATCGGAGACGCCTTACGCGATTGAGGCGGGCCGGACCTGCCTAGCTTTCACACCCCTGTGATGGCCTTCGCTTCGGTGGCCATGAAGTCGCAGAGCAGCCTCACGCGCAAGGGGGCGGTGCGTCCGAAGGCATGCAGGGCATTGAAGGGAAGCTTGGGAAGGGCGATCTCTGGTGCGAGATCGACCAGTGTCCCGTCTTTCAGTTCGCCGGCCACCAGGCATCGCAGAAGATATGCCGCGCCAAGTCCGCTCAGCGCCGCCTGGATCAGTGCCGTTCCTGAATCGCAATTGACGCGCCCGAAGGGGGTGAACGTGGTTCCATCGGCCAAACGCACGGACGTTGGTATGCCGCCCATTGCAAATCGAGCGAAGGGCAGGCTTGCCAGAGCTTCCGCCGAATTTGGACTGCCCCAGGTCTCAAGGAAACGCGGGGAGGCAACCACTGCCATCGGCAGATCTGACAGATGACGAACAATGAGGTCCCCTTGTGTGGGATCACCGACGCGCAACACGACGTCGTAATCCTCCCTGATCAGATCCACGAACCGGTCCGTCAGTCCGATATCCAGATGCAGGTCCGGATAGGCGGCCGCAAAGCTGGTAAACAGCCGGGGCAGCAGCAAGGGCGCCAGCTCGCCGGGCATGCTGATGCGCAGGCGCCCGGATGGGGCAGCCTGCGACCTGATCGCCTCGTCGCTCGAATCCAGATCTCGCAAGAGCGGCGCAACGCGTTCGAAGAAAATCTGGCCGTCCTGCGTGAGCGTTAGGGCGCGGGTGGAGCGCAGGAAGAGCCGTGTTCCGATTTTCTTTTCCAGCCGCGCCACGCTCTTCGAGACCGCAGATGGCGTTGTGTTCAGGTCGCGTGCAGCCGCGCTGAAGGAGCCGGCCTCCACAGTCCGAACAAAAGCCATCAGTCCCGACGTCTCACTCAGCAGATTTGGCATTTGCATCTCCGCGGCACAAATCATGTGCCTGACTGCATTCTAATGGCGCGAGGCGAGCGGGTTTATCTCAACCTTAACGGAAACGGAGATAAGCAATGCAGCATCTGAAAGACAAGGTCGCCGTCATCACGGGCGGTAACAGCGGCATCGGCAAGGCAACTGCGCGCCTGTTCGCGCAAGAAGGGGCGCAGGTCGTCATCACCGGCCGGCGCCAGGACGTCGTCGATCAAGCGGTGAACGAAATCGGCCATGGCGCTGTCGGTGTCGTTGGTGATGTTGCCGACATCGAACACCATCGAACGCTTGCCGAGACGGTGAAGAACCGCTTTGGCGGCCTGGACATCTATATAGCCAATGCCGCGATCATCAATCTCACTGCTTCCGGCAATGCGACGCCGGAAGACTATGACCGGCATTTCGCCATTAATACGCGCGGGGTGTTCTTCGGCGTACAAGCGATCGAGCCGGTGATCCGCGATGGCGGCAGCATCATCGTCACGAGTTCCCTGGCAGCTACCAAGGTTCTGCCGGATCACACCGTCTATGCCGGCTCGAAAGCTGCTGTCGCCGCGTTCGCGAAGAACTGGGCGATCGAGTTCAAGCACCGAAGGATCCGCGTCAATATTTTGAGCCCGGGACCGGTCGATACCGCTATTCTCGGAAAACTTGGAGTTTCGGAAGCTGATCGCCCGGCATTCGAACATCACATGGCTTCGCTTATCCCGGCGGGCCGCCTGGGACAACCGGAAGAACTGGCGCGCGCCGCTCTCTTCCTCGCCTCCGAGGGGGGAAGTTTCGTCAATGGTATCGAACTGCATGTCGATGGCGGCATGACTTTGGCTTGAAGGACCGATGTGAGTTCGCGGGAAAGCTCGATTTGCGCGACGCACCAAGCTATCCGGTGCGTCGCATCTGCGCCGAAAGGGTCGGCCGAAAGACTTCATACGGTGACGGCTGTCTTCTGCGTTGCTGCGCGTTGATGGCTTTGATCGCCTACGCCCACGTTTCGGCGTCGATTACGGCCTTGGCAAACGCCTCGGGTGCCTCTTGCGGAAGGTTATGGCCGATTCCGCCCGAAATCAGCCGATGCTCGTACTTCGCCTTGAATTTTCCTGCATACGCTTTGGGGTCGGGGTGAGGAGCGCCATTGGCATCGCCTTCCAGCGTGATCGCCGGGACCTCGATGTCGGGGGCGTCGGCAAGCTTGGCCTCATACTTGTCGAAGCGCTTCTCGCCCTGGGCCAGGCCGAGACGCCAGCGGTAGTTGTGTACGACGATCTCCACATGGTCTGGATTGGAAAAGGCCGCCGCGCTCCGGTCGAATGTGGCGTCATCGAACGTCCAGCGAGGCGAAGCCAGCCTCCAGATCAGCTTGGCGAAGTCGTTGGTGTATTTCTGGTAGCCTTCGCGGCCGCGATCGGTGGCGAAATAGTACTGGTACCACCATTGAAGCTCGGCCGACGGCGGGAGGGGTTTCTTGCCCGCGCTCTGGCTGCCGATCAGGTGGCCGCTGACGGATACGAGCGCCTTGCATCGATTCGGCCAGAGAGCCGCGATGATGTCGGCAGTTCTGGCTCCCCAGTCAAAGCCGGCGATGGTCGCCTTCTCGATCTTGAGGGCGTCCATCAGCTTCACGACGTCGAGTGCGAGCGCCGACTGCTGCCCATTGCGCTTCGTCTTGTCGGATAGGAACGTCGTTGCGCCGTATCCGCGCAGATATGGAACGATTACGCGATGACCATGGTCTGCCAACAGTGGCGCGACCTCGACGAAGCTGTTGATGTCGTACGGCCAGCCGTGTAGCAGAAGTATGGGTGATCCCTCGGGGGGGCCGAGATCGGCGTAGGCGACGTTAAGGTCGCCGGCGTCAATGCGCTTGCTGGCCTCCAATGTCGCGCCCTGCGTTTGGCCAGCTTTCGCTTCTTCGGTGCCCTGAGCCGCTCGGGCGCTCTTTCCAGGTATTCCTGTCGCCATCAGCCCAAGGGCGACGCCGCCGAGCGATCGGCGGGTCAGGTTCGCGAGTTCAATGTTTTCCATGACTACGTTCTCCGAAAGTGGATGCTTGTGCGGCGCTGCCTCAGAGGCGGCACCTCAATGAGCGCATTGGACGAGAGGAGTTTGAGACGGTAGGCGAAAGGTCGCTACTGAACGAAGTATCGGTCATACGACGGTATATCGCCCACAGATCATCGGCCAATCGGGCCAAATCGACCGTAATTGGCAGTGTGAGGGATGCACGCGGCCACCTTGAGGCGAGGTCCGGGCTATCACCGGACCTCGCTAGATGTGCCGGATCTGTGGCACGCTCGGCCGCATTTTTCGCCGCAGCAAGGATATGACGATGTAGTACACCGCTGATTCGTTCAGCGCTGGCAGACGTGTATTCCTGCTTAACCCAATGGCGGTCAGTAGTCCCAGAAGACCGGTACCCAACGAAAGGCGTTGCCGTCGACTGCGACGTGGCCAACGGAAGGAAACGGCATATGAGTTGCCACCAGCAGTTCGCCGCTCGCTGCCAGCTCCTGCAAAAGCCGGACCCGAACGCGGGCAGCCTCCTCGGGGTCATGTTCGAAACCGTTGTGCCAGTCGGGGTGGTCGAAGCCGACCGCGAACACGGCGTCGCCGGCAAACATCAGCCGGTCGTTGCCTGAGGCCACGCGGACCACGCTGTGCCCGGGGGTGTGGCCGCCGGTCCGAGAGACGACCACGCCCGGCGCCACCTCGTGCTCATCCTCGAACAACCGCAGCTGGCTCTGGTACTCTTTGCTGAACCGCTTGGCGGCCGCCCGAAGCGCGTCCGGGAAGCCCGCCGGCATCGAGACGCGCGAGAAATCGGGCGACTTCCAAAATTTGACCTCGGCCGCGGCCACATGGATCCGCAGGTCCGGATTCAGCCGTTCCTTCACCCCGTCGACGAGCAGCCCGCCAACGTGGTCCATGTGCATGTGGGTCAGCACCACGTCGGTCACGGATGCAAGATCGATGCCGGCGGCCTCCAGTCGCTTTATCAACTGCCCGGCCCGCGGCAGGTTCAAGTCCGGGTCGAGTCCCAGCCCAGCGTCGATGAGTATGGTCTGCCCGCCGCTGCGCACGACGACCACGTTCAGCGCCCAGTCGAAGGCGTCCGGCGGCAGGAACATGTCGCCCAGCCAGGCGGCCCGGGCGGCCGGGTCGGCGTTGTGGCCCAACATCACGGTTGGGAGCGGCAGTACTCCATCGCTGACAACCAGCACGTCAATCTCGCCGATCCGCACCGCGTAGCGCGACGGAACCAACTCTTCGGGTACCGACCTAGCGGGTTGTGGGGTAATGTCCAGATTCATGTCCGTCTCCTGTGTTTACTGATCGCCGCCTTACACAAGGCATCAATGACGCTATGTCGGGGGGTGTTCGCGGTAAATTGAGTCGAGGAGTAGGGTGAGCCATACCACGGTATAGGTCTTGTCATACGGCTCGCGTCATGAACCGGAACGGACGCCGGCGAGAGCGCCGCGGACGGAGATGACAATGGCTGAAGTCGCATTAAATTATACGATCGATTTTGTCGTCCTGTGCCTGAAGACAGGGGCAGTTGGAAAGGCATTTGTGAAACTGGCCGTTAGCAATGCCGTCGGCGGGTAGCGAGAAGTGGAACCGGGCACCGCCTTGCGGATGGTTCGAAGCGGTTATCTCCCCACCATGGGCTCTGATGATCGACTGGCAAATGGCCAGTCCTATGCCAGGCCGCCTTCCTTGGTAGTGAAGAACCCATCAAATATCTGATCCATGTGATCAAGGGGAATGCCAGTCCCGGTATCCCTGATTGAAAACGCGATACGGCCGGTTTCGTTTAAACCTGTTTCGAGATGAATCTCACGTTGAATTGGGGACGTGACCTTCATGGCCTGAATGCTGTTGACCATCAGGGTAACGATCGCCTGCTGCAACTGGATACGATCACCTCGGACAACCGGGAGTTCTTGCAGACCGGGATGGCAATGGCGCATTTGTTTGCAAGGCGGTTCGACGAAGCGTCGTTAAGGGCGGAAAAATCATTCAACTATATGCCAACCTTCCTCGTGGCTGTGACCACCAGCGCTGCAAACCATGCGCTCGCTGGCCGGAGCGACAAGGCACAGGAGGCGATGAACCGTTTGCGCTAGCTCCATCCGATGCTACGCATCTCCAATCTAACGGATTGACAACCAACGTAGACCGGACGATCTCGCACTGCTCGCGGAAGGGTTGCGAAAGGCAGGGCTGCCAGACTAGATCGCGAAAGTTGAGCTGCCGATTGCGAAAGTTCAGACTTCCAATCTGCGCCTTTTGCTTCTGCGCTGCGAGATCCCAACTGCTGGTACATTCATGGCAAAGTTCGCCAGTTGCCATCTGTGATACCGCGATTTGATCGTAGTTGATGAATGCGTCAAATCACTTGCACCACGGATTTGAAATTTGCCACGCCTTCGTTTTTTTACAGTGAAGGCATTTTTTTGTCGCGAAAACGACTCCTTGCGTCCGGTCGCCACAGTCGCGTCGCGTATTCCTAGACTTGAGGATGGCTTGGCTAAACCCGGCGACTAGAACGCTATGCCCCATGCACGATAGAATGAATGTGCCGCTCCCGTCATTATCTGAATCTGAAGCGATCGAAATGATCTGAAAATTCAAGTTATGAGGGACATCCGATATGAAAATTGTTGTGATTGGCGGGACCGGCCTTATCGGGTCAAAGACCGTTGCACGGTTGCGGGCCAAGGGACACGATGTACTGGCTGCCTCACCAAATTCCGGGGTCAATACGATCACCGGAGAAGGTCTTGATGAAGTGCTAGCAAGTTGCGACGTCGTGCTTGATCTCGCCAACTCGCCTTCTTTCGAAGACGAGGCGGTTCTCGAATTCTTCAAAACGGCGGGCCACAATCTGCTGGCTGCCGAGGCAAAGGCCGGCGTGAAGCATCACATTGCTCTTTCCATCGTAGGAACAGAGCGGCTTCCGGAAAGCGGCTATATGAGGGCCAAACTTGTTCAGGAGCAACTCGTCAAGGCCTCCCCGATCCCTTACACAATCGTCCATTCCACGCAGTTCTTCGAATTCCTCAAGGGCATTGCCGATGCAGCAACAGTGGGTACAGTCGCTCGCCTTTCTCCTGCATCTTTCCAGCCTATCGCATCCGACGATGTAGCTGACGTCATGGCCGACGTCGTTCTCGGCAAGCCGCTCAACGGAACAATCGAGATTGCTGGACCCGAGCGCGCTCCCATGAACGAGATCATTGCGCGGTATCTCAAAGCAAACAATGATCCCCGGACTGTCGAGGCAGATGTTCATGCTCGCTATTTCGGCACCGAACTGAATGACCAGTCTCTTGTGCCTGGGGAAGGCGCACGGCTTGGCAGGATCGACTTCGAAGAATGGTTCCGGCAATCCCGGCAACCGAAGTGAACCCATCAGCGACACCCTGGCCAAGTGAATGTTGGCCTCGGCACATTCGAGATCGAACGCGCTTTGCGTCACGCACAGATGCATTCAAAACCAAAAGGATTACGACAATGAGATCAGTTTTGTTAACACTGGTTGTGTCAGCAACTGTTGGCCTTCTGGGCACTTTCGCAGCTGCCGCTGAGGATGGTGCAATCGTGACACCGCTCATGCAAAAAGACCTGCCAAATTATCCTGGCAAGGAGGGGCTGATGATATCAGTTAAGTACGAGCCGGGCGGCTCTTCGCCTATTCACAAACACGATGCAAACGCATTCGTCTACGTTCTCGAAGGCTCGATCGTGATGCAGGTGAAAGGTGAAAAAGAAGTCACCTTGTCGCCAGGGGAGACTTACTATGAAGGTCCTTCCGACATTCACTTGGTCAGTCGCAACGCGAGTACGTCCAAACCGGCGAAATTTATCGTTGTGCTGCTGAAGAACAAGGACGCTCCGGTCGTCATGCCGGTCGAGTGATCTTCCGTGCGACACAAAACCATGCGGCCTTGTTTTTGTTCATGGGTTGGAAGGAGGCGCCGCTTTTTCGGTCGCCGGAGGAATGGTCGCAGCCTTTGCTCGCTGCGACCGGGCTAAAACCGACGCACCGAAATAATCAAGGGGAGCAAGTTGATGAAAATAACGGTTATGGGTGCGAGCGGACTTATCGGAGCGCCACTCGTTCAGAATCTTCAACGCAGAGGTATCGAGGTAATCCCAGCATCTCCGTCTTTCGGGGTTAATAGTGTCACGGGCGAAGGCCTTGAAGCCGCTGTGGCTGGAGCGGACGTTGTCATCGACGTTACCAATGCCGCGTCATTTGGCGATAATTCTGCCTTGGCTTTTTTTAAAACCTCCACCAGAAATCTTCTTGCTGCTTCCGTTGATGCAGGCGTGGGACACTATTTGGCGCTCTCCGTGGTGGGAACGCCTCGCCTGGTCGAGAGTGACTATTTCCGGGCAAAGATGGTACAGGAGAATCTTATCCGAGCGTCGCGAAAACCCTATACTATTCTCCATTCTACGCAGTTTTTCGAGTTCATAGGCGGTGTGATTGATATGGGTGCAAATGGCGGTGGATTCCGGCTTCCACCAGCCTCGATACAGCCCATATCCGCGGCTGATGTCAGCGATGTATTGGCGGAATTGGCGCTAGGTGCCGCAAGCAATGACACAGTGGAGATTGCCGGACCGGAGCGGTTTGGTCTTGACGAGATTGCCCGTATGCACTTGGCAGCAAATGAAGACCGACGCCAGGTCATTAGCGATGACAAAGCGTCTTACTATGGTGTCGAACTAAATGACGACACTCTCCTGCCTAGCCAGGGCGCACGTACGTCTTCACGACGGTATTTAGACTGGCTGTTTCTGAAAATGGCCGGTTAGGCAGCAACCCGGTTGCTGCTCGAGAGCCACTTCCAGATGGTTCATTTGGGGATCGCAGGCGTTCGCGCAGCACATCATGCCCTAAGATGACCGAAAACAGGAATTTAGCGCAAACGAGATTCTCGATGCGTCTGAGACCGCGCTTCACATTCCACGGACAAAGCATCCCTTGCTATTTTCCAGGGGAATCGCCTTCGCCAGATGGTGTGCGTTCACGGGTTGATTTGCTCCGCCAACCGGCTGTTCAAACCCGGCTGCAATCGCAGGCCGAGAATACCGAACCAATGCGATTGCACGCAGCCAACACCAGCCGGGACGCGACCTTGGTGAAGGCGGAGAAGGGTGCCGAGAACACTGAAGTCCTGGAGCACTCCTGACCTATTGCGGCGGCCCCCACGGGTGCATCTTGGCATCACCGGCAACGTTCCTTGGAACGATACTGCACCGATCCTCGAATATGTTGACAATTATAGTCATGTTATCTAACACCCCTGAAACCAACCGAGCATAGTGCTTATTTGGTTCACGCATGAGAGGGGCTGTATATGGAACTGCGTCTTGGACTGCTCGCTGTTTTGCTGGCAACGGCAAGCCGCGCTGCACTGGCGCAAGATGCCACGGCGTTGGAGCGCATCGAAGTCAAGGCGGGGTCTTCGACATCGACGATCGGCACGGCTCCGGAAGAATATCCGGGCGGACAGGTGGCGCGTGGCGGTCGCGTTGGGTTGCTCGGCAACCGAGACTTCGTCGACACGCCGTTCAACATCACCAGCTACACCGCAGAGACGATCGAAAATCAAGGCGCCCAGACGGTGGCCGATGTTGTGGCCAATGATCCATCGGTGAGAAGCACCCATGCGTCAGGCGGCATGCTCGACTCCTTCTACGTCAGGGGCTTCCCGCTCAACGAGGGGAACTTCGGTGAAATCGCCTTCGATGGGGTATTTGGTGTCGCGCCGACTTACCGGCTGTTCACGGACTATGCAGAGCGTGTGGAGGTGCTCAAGGGGCCAACGGCGCTTCTTTATGGTATCTCGCCGAACAGCAGCGTCGGCGGCACCATCAATATCGTGCCGAAGCGCGCTTCAGACGTCGACTTGACACGGGTGACAACCGACTATGCTTCGGATCTCTACGGCGGAATCCATCTGGATCTCAGCCGCCGTTTCGGCGAGGAACGCCAGTTCGGCGCGCGCTTCAACGGCAGTTTTCATGGTGGTGACACGCCGATCGACAATCAGTCGCGCGACATTGCGGTCGGCGCTCTGGCGCTCGACTACGAGGGCGAAGATCTGAGGGCAACACTCGACATCATCGGCCAGCGCGAAGACTTCGACGCTCCGCAGCGTCCGTTCTTTCCGATGGCTGGAATCGAAATTCCAGACGCGCCAGATGGCCGCTCAAACGTTCAGGAACCGTGGGAGTGGTCGAAGAGCGAGGATCTGTCCTGGCTGGGGCGGGTCGAATACGATCTTAGCGACACCGTGACGGTGTTTGGTGCCGTTGGCGGCGGCAACTCGCGCGTCGAGCGCCTCTTCGGCACGCCAACCATTCTCAATTCCGCCGGCGACGTAAGCATCACGCCGCAGAATTTCATTTTCGATGTCGACCGGCTCACGGCCGAGACAGGCATAAGGGCTGAGTTCGACACGGAGGCCGTGGAACACGCTGTCACGTTCCAGGTCAGTGGTCTCCAGCAGACCCTCAATCGAGGCTCGAACTCGGGTACGGCTCAACTCACAAATCTCTTTGATCCGCTTCCCCGCCCCGAACAGGACGTGCCGCAACCGAGCCACGTGCCGAAAGTGTCGGAGAACAACTTCTACGGTTTTGCTCTCTCCGACACGATGTCAATGCTTGACGAGCGTGTGCAATTGACGCTGGGTGGGCGCTGGCAGCATATCGATACCGAAAACTTCAGCCCGGTCACGGGCGACGTCACCACCTCTTCCGATGAGAGCGCATTGACCCCACTGGTCGGGATCGTCGTCAAGCCATGGGAGAACGTCGCCCTCTACGCCAACTATGTCGAAGGCCTGAGCGTCGGCGATACCGCTCCCACGACAGCCGTCAATGCCGGCGAGACGCTCGCTCCCTATCGGTCCAAACAATACGAGATAGGCACCAAGGTCGACCTCGGACGAGTGGCAATCACGGTCAGCGCATTCCAGATCGAAAAACCCTTCGGTCAGCTTGAAACGCGCGGCAGTGACCTCGTCTTCGTCGAGGGCGGTGAGCAGCGCAACCGCGGTGTGGAGCTCAATATTTTTGGTGAAGTGACGCCTGACGTCCGGGTGCTTGGCGGCGTGACCTTCATCCATGGCGAGTTGACGAAAACGAACAGCCCAACGACCCAGGGGAATACCCCGATTGGCGTGCCGTCGGTGCAGGTCAACTTGGGAGCGGAGTGGGATACGCCCTTCATGCCCGGGCTGACGCTCTCCGGCAATGTCATCCACACGGACGAGCAGTTCGTCAACACGGCGAACACGCAGAAAATTCCCTCATGGACGCGCCTTGACCTCGGGGCCAGATATCACACCGAAATCAACCAAAAGCCCGTCACGTTCCGCGCCGAAGTCGAGAACGTCTTCGACCTCGATTACTGGTCCGGTGTTGCGAGCTTCGGCACGATCTCGCAGGGAGCACCGCTGACTGTGAAGGTCTCGATGACAACTGACTTCTAGTCGTGGGGCGGGTGCCGGATCGACGGACGAACCGCCTCAGCGATGTGCAGGAAAGCGCTGACCACAGGCCGGCACTTCTTCTGTTTTGCTCGGTTGACCGGACCCAATAAAAAAGAGCGATTTTAGCCAACCAGCGAATTGTCGCTAAGAGAAGCAATCTTCGTTTCAGCTCGCGTCGCGGATAAAGGAGAGGGAAGAGGAGGCTCTCCTTTATTCGAGCCTCGCCCGTTGCAAGCAAATTGCGTGGCGGAGTCCTGTTAATTCGCGCTGTCAGAAAGGCTGACGGCATAGCCCGGCCGATACGGGATGGGCAGGAAGCGGCGGTGATACTCCGCAAATGTCGCGTCCGGATCAAGGTCGGCAAACAGGTCCGGATGGAACCATTTCGCTAATTGCTGGACAGCAATGAATTCGTAGGGGCTGTTGTAGAACTGGTGCCAGATGCCATGGAAGTTCCGCGTCTTCTGCGCGGCGATGCCGGTATAGGCGCTACGAGTGGTGAACCATTCGAGCTTCTTGCGGGTCACCTTGGGATCGGCGCCCGGGCCAAGCGGGATCCACTTGCCCCCTGGCACATAGGCTTCCCAGTCGGCGCTCGTGACCACCACCTGCTCGGGATCGGCGGCGATCACCTGCTCAGGGTTCAGCTGTCCGAAGGTGGAGGGAAGCAAATCACTGCCGATATTATGCCCGCCGGCAAGTTCGACATATTTGCCGAAGTTTTCCGCACCGAATGACAGGCAGCAATCATCTGCATAGCCGCCGATCCGTTCGACGAACACTCTCGGGCGTTGCGGCTCGACGCGAGCAAGCACATCGGTGACGCGGGCCATGGCCTGATGGCGGAAAGCAATGATTTCTTCCGCGCGGTTCTCACGCCCCATGATCTTGCCAAGGAGGCGAATGGTCGGTTCGGTGTTCTTCAAAGGATAGTGACGAAAGTCGATATAGAGGACCGGAATCTTCAACTCCGCCAGCTTCTCGATATATTTGACGTCCTCGTTGGCACTCATCGCCTCGAGATTAAGCAAGACCACATCGGGCTTCTGGACGATCGTCGATTCAATATCGATCAGCCCGTTCTCCTTTCCCACGAAGGCTGGAAGCGTTGCCAGTCTGGGAAAGGCCTGGAGATATTGGGCATAGGTGGCTGGATCGGCCTCGATCAGATCATTGCGCCATGCAACGATGCGGGCCAATGGGTCTTCCGTCTCGAGCGAGGCGATGAGATAAAGCTGCCGCCCCTCTCCAAGGAGAATGCGCTTGACCGGCGCATTCACCGTCACCTGGCGGCCGGCAATGTCGGTGACGGTGATCGGGGCTTGCGCTGACGACTGTTCCTCGGCGAATGTCATCGCTGGGTCTAGCGCCATCAAGACAAGAGTGGCGATCATCGCACGCAACATTGAACGTTTCCTCCTCACGAAAATTCTCCTTAACCCGATGATCGACGTGATTTGAGCCATAAGCCAAGAGCTCCTAAAAAAGATAGGCCGTAAAGGCTTGCAACGAGGGGGAACGCGACTTCGAGACCGAACAATTGCGTGGCAACGACGCCAGCGATGATACCGGCGACGGAGGCAACCTGCTGGCAGGTCTGCGCGAGCCCCAGGACATCGGTCTGGGGAGAGAAGGCAGTATTCCATTCGGTCCGGCCTCGCGCTCGCTCTTTTACATCGCATTCATAATCTTGAGTCTTTAACTCAAGATTATTGTCGCTATAACCAGCCATGATTGTGGCGTCAATAGTGTCCTCAATGATCGATTGCTTCGAGCGTTGGGAAGTACCGACGGCGTTGATGGTTTTTCAACGTAGCGGCAATCCTGCATCCAAAACGAGACAGGTGCGCTCGTGGTGGTTGAGAAAAAAGAGAACTGAAGATGGTGCGAGGCTCCGATTTTCGGATCGGGTGAGCGATTGTCTGGAACAAGGAAGAATCTAACCGCGCTCGCGCCTGTGACGTGCCGCAAAACTGGTCGAAAGCTCGAGCATGTCACCCCGTAGCGGCGGACGGCATTGCCTACCATGGCCGCCACGACGATACCGAGCAATGCTTTGCGCTGCTTGAACGGGCAGTATTCGCCATGTCTCCGGTGGAGCGCCGAATCGATCTCGATGCGAACGGGCTCTGGCAGGTGGCGGACGTTTACAAGGTCGAATTGGCTCCCGACCGGACGCTCTATGCGGCCCGCCGCTGGTCACCGTCAAAAACCGGCTAGGTCAATTGGTAGGCTCGGCACGCAGTAGATGTTGGGGCGGTGGACGAAATCCGAACCGAGAAGCGTGAGCCATGATTGCCACCGGGCCTCGCCCCTTCTCCCTTGCCGCGGCGCGCCCTGTAGTTCGGCCTGACTGAGGGTTCCGGTCGAGCTCCTCAAAGAGATACGTCTGGGTCGACGGGCGTGTCTCAACGCATTTCCGGCCGCGATCAGATTGACTAAGGATCACATAGGTTCGGGGGTCGGGGAATCTCTCTCTCTCCGCGCCGTCAAGGCGCTTGACTCGAACTGCCGCTCGCTGTATTTAACCAATAAGATAATTAACTAATTGGTTTTCCGATGACCTCGCAGGATCGGCTTAGCCTCACCTTATCGGCTCTCGCCGACCCGACCAGGCGTGCGATCCTGGCTCGGCTCGCCCGCGGCAAGGCAACGGCGTCGGAACTGGCGGAGCCATTCGAGCTTTCCGGCGGTTTCCAAGCACCTCAAGGTGCTGGAGCGGGCAGGGCTGGTGGAGCAAGGTCGCAACGCACAGTTCCGTCCGCGCCGGCTCAAACCGGAGCCCCTGCGCGATGTCGCGGGCTGGCTCGAAACCTATCGCTGTCTCTGGGAGGAGCGGTTCGACCGCCTCGGCGCGTATCTGAAAGAAGTTCAGCATGGAGAAGAAAAATGAACGCACTGCCGAAAACCGAAGCCCGGCCCGAGCTCACCATACGCCGCACCTTCGACGCGCCACGATCGCTGGTCTTTAGAATGTGGACCGATGGCGAGCATCTCAAGCGCTGGTGCTGCCCGACCGGCTTCACCATCCCCTTTTCCGAAGGCGATATCAGGCCGGGCGGCACATTCCGCACCTGCATGCGCTCGCCGCGGGGCGAGGACAACTGGCTCGGCGGAACCTACACGGAAATCGTGCCCGACGAGAAGATTGTCTTCACCCATGCCTGGCAGAACGAAGCGGGCGAATCGGAACACGAGACGGTTGTAACCATCACTTTGGCCGATACCGATGACGGCAAGACGCGGCTCACGCTGCACCAAGCCTTCTTCCTCAGCGAAGCCTCGCGTGATGGCCATCTGGGAGGCTGGAACGAGACGCTCAACCAACTCGGAAGGTATCTCGAGCAATGAAACTCTATCTCACACCGGGCGCCTGCAGCCTGGCTGACCATATCGCGCTGACCGAGGCCGGCATTCAGGTCGAGACTGTCAAGGTCGATCTCAGCACGCGGCGCACCGAGCACGGCGAAGATTACACCGCAGTCAATCCGAAAGGCTATGTGCCGGCCCTTGTCTTCGACGACGGCGAGGTGCTGACTGAGAACGTCGCGATCATGGATTGGGTGGCTCGCGCCCGACGGCCCGCTTGGTCGGTCGCGCAACGTCGAAATGCTGGCCGTCCTCGCCACGGAAATCCATCGGCCATTCATGCGTTCGATGTTCTCACCGGCGGACGCCGAAAAGCAGGCTGCGCGCGAGGCGATCGCCGGGCGGCTGGCGCTGATGAGTCAGCGACTGAAGGATGAATACCTGTTCGGCGACGCCTTCAGTACCGCCGACGCGCTGTTTTATGTAATGGTTCGCTGGGCGCGCGATTCCGGACTGAAAATTCCGGATCGTCTCATCGCCTATGCCGAGCGAGTTGAGGCACGCCCGGCGGTGCAGCGGACGCTATGCGTCGAAGGGCTGGCTTAGCGAGCAATCAAACGCCCGACGAAAAGGGTTGAGAAGATCGCAATGATCATGACTCGCGAGCAGGGCAGGCCCATCATCACCGACAACTTCTCCTTAAGCGGAACTGGCAGAATTTCTTCTCCTCTTTGTCGAATCGCGGGCTCCAAGTTCGACTAACATAGAACGACACCATGGAGGAACCGGATGCGCTACCTTTGTCTCTTCTATATTGATCAAAACCTTGCTGACGCCGCCAGCAAGGAGGAATGGGCCGAGATCGACCGGGAGTCCTTGGCTTCCAATGACGAGCTCAAACGATCAGGCCACTATGTCGCCTCCAACGCCCTTGCCGATCCAAGGACCGCAAAGACATTGCGCGTTCGTGCCGGCAAGGCGAGTTGGACCGATGGGCCTTTCGCAGAGACTAAGGAGCATCTGGGAGGCTTCCTGCTCATTGAAGCGAAGAATCTTGCCGAGGCGATGGAGATCGCGGAGCGGGACTCACTCGCTCGGATGGGGGCGATCGAAGTGCGCGAGACCGCCGGTTTTTAGCTTCGAATGTGTTTGGCATAGCGTTTGACCCCCAACCCGACAGCATGCCAAATTCTGCAAGTCGAACAAGTGAGATATCCTGCCTCCACCAGGGTCAATGTTCTGCGCTGAAAGGGGTGAAGTTCCGTGCGTATTCACAGCCTAAATTGCTCTGATGGCAAGGGTCACAAGTCGCAGCGCGTCGGGTGCGGCACTTCGCAGGAGGACGAGTGGATGCACCTGACATGAGTACGACTCCTCGCCGCACTACCCCTGGCCTGCGCCAATTTCTGAATCTCGAGCAGCAGGGCGATTGGATAGAAGGCAAGACGAACTTGCGCGACGCCGACGAGCGCTCGGAGTCCCTGGAACAACGGTTCAAGTACGTCGCGCGGTTTCAAAAGCTGCTTCGCCGCCCGCAGGTACAAGAAGTTCTGGAGATTCTCAGATACTACGGCCAAAACTGCATCCCCCTCCCGCGCAAGACCGAGCGTCACTACTGGTCGGTTTCCTGTCTGCCGTCGACCTCCGACAAGCCGCTTGTCCGCGTTAATGCGAGCTGGATGGAGCTTTTCACGCTCTATGTGGACGGGGAGGGCATCCGTGCGAGATTCCTGGTGCATCTTTCGGATTTCACCACGGACTATTCACCGGTGCAGGACCATGTGGACGAACCCTTTCTCGAACACTGCGTCACGACGCCAGAAGACGTCGGCTATTTCTTCCCGCACGGCGAGGATATTTTCGGCATCAATGTGCGGGGCTCCGCCTCGATCCGCAAATTCCTCGCGACCGGCCGCGTGTTGCGCGGCATTCGGATTTTCAATCTGACGCACATGAACCGAGGTCGGAACGCCTACCATACGAGCCACTGCTACAGCCTGGCGGATCACATGCTGGAAGGTTGACAGGCTCTGCGATGCGCGCAGATCTTGAGCGAGGTCGACCTTTCCGCCGAGATCAAAAGGGCCGTCGCCGGTGCCGGGCTGGACCACATCTACGCCGGCGCTTCGGCGACGGAAGCGCGCTCGACGACTTCCGTTTGAAGAATGACACGCCGGGACTTGGCGCCCTCTCCGTTCAGCCGCTCGACAAGCAGCCTCGCAGCCGTTTCGCCTAGCTGATAGACGGGTTGCCGCACCACCGTCACAGGTGGAGAAGTAACCGAAGTCCAGTCTGCATCGTGGAACGAGACGAGCGACAGGTCGCTTGGAATTGCAAGGCCGATCGTCCGGCTTGCCTTGAAGACTTCAAGGCCGATCACGCTGTCCGAGGCGATGATCGCAGTCGGGCGTTCGCCCGCCTGCAACATGGCCGTGACGATGCGGCGTGTATCGTCCGGCGTGACCGCACCTACATGCACCCAGCGTTCCATATCCTTCAACCCTTCCTGCCGGCAGACGCCGAGAAAGCCTTCGATGCGCCGGCGCACCGATCCGGTATTGATGTCGGCCGGCGTGCGGAAGAGGTGGTCGGGGGTGTCGCAGGCAGTGAGATAGGCGATGCGGCGGTGGCCGAGCGAAAGCAACCGCCGTGTAACACCTTCGGCGGCGTATCTGTCATCGGCAATCACCGTGTCGACGTCGAGTGCCTCGCTGCCGCGGTCGAGCAGCGCGAGCGGTCGGCCGGAGCGGGCGGCCTCCTGCAGATGCTCGACATCGCTTTCTTTGGAGGGCGAAACGATCAGGCCGTCGACACGCTTGGCCAGAAGCGTGCGGACCGCCGCCTTCTCGGATGCAACGTCCTCGCCGGAATTGATGAGGATGACCGTGAACCCGGCCTGCCGGGCGACGTCGGTGATCCCGCGCACGGCGAGGCTAAAGAAAGGATTCTCGATGTCGCCCACCACCACGCCGATTGTGCCGGATCGGCCCGTCGTCATGCTGCGGGCAAGTTCGTTTGGCCGATAGTCGAGCGCGCGGGCGGCGGCGGTCACGGCATCGCGCACCCGGTCGCTGACGGTACCATATCCGCCTAGAACGCGCGCGGCGGTCGCCTTCGAGACGCCTGCTTTGAGCGCGACGTCGGCGACGGAGGGGGATCGGGGCGGCGGCTGGTCCATGAATGGTAGCCTTACAAGAGATATTGACGACTGGCAAATGCGAAGATAACAATTGACAAAAGCAAAGAGACCGGTCTCATCTCATAAGAGACCGGTCTCATAAACAAGAAGATGCTCTATTTCAACTCGTGATGTTATGGGCCGGAAAGACGGTTTTTGCCGTCGTCCGGCTACGGATCTGTACGTCTTGAAACGTCGCAAACGAAACCACCAGAGGAGACAAAAAATGAAAATTTCCGAAGTTGTCAGTTCCCCCTTCGTCATACTGCGCACCGCTCTCGTTGCGGCCGCTCTCGGCATAGCGGCAGGGGCGACGGCACCCGCCGTCGCCGAAGACAATCCCTATGGCCTGATCGACCCGATCGTCATCAGCGTCGGCACGATGGGCGACGCCAAGCCCTATGCCTTCACCACCTCCGACGGAAATTTCACGGGCTTCGACATTGAACTCTTCCTCAATGTGGCCGAGCGGATCGGTTTCAAGAAAGAGCAGGTGATCTTCACCGGCCAGGAGTTCTCCGCCCTCATGCCCTCGGTCGCCAACAGCCGATTCGACATTGCTGCGGCCGCAATCGGGACGACGGAGAAGCGCAAGGAGACGGTCGATTTCTCCGACGGATATCTGGCAGGTTATCTCACTGTGCTTACGCCGGACCCTGGCATCACCGACGCTGCCGGCCTCAAGGGCAAGCGGCTCGGTGTCGTGCAGGGCACGCTCCAGGAAATCTATGCCGAGAAGAACTTCACCGACGCCGATCTCGTCAAATTCCCGGACAACAACTCTGCCGTTGCAGCGCTCAACAACGGCAGCATAGACGCGCATTTTCTCGATTATGAGGCGGCGAAGGACTATTCAGGCCGTTATCCGGAGCTGAAGGTGGCGGTCAATATTCCAAGCTTCGATGCGCCGGCCGGATTCGTCGTGCGCAAAGGCAACGATGCGCTGCGCGACGCATTGAACAAGGGCCTTGGCGCCGCCATGCAAGACGGCACGTGGAAAACGCTGCATGAAAAGTGGTTCCCCGGCACGCCTATGCCGGCCGCATACCTTCCCAAGCCTTGATTTCGCCTTCCGGTCCGGCGGCTGCCCGTCGGACCGGCTTCTCGTTTAAGGGACCGCCTGATGAACTGGCTTGAAAACCTGCGCCGCAGCTTCCTTGACTGGAACGCCATGGCCGAAGTGCTGCCGACAATGATTACAGTCGGTCTCAAAAACACGCTGATCCTTGCGGCAGCCTCGACGGTGCTTGGCGTCGTCATCGGCATGGTGCTCGCCATCATGGGCATTTCCCGTTCGCCTTGGCTGCGCATCCCCGCTCGTATCTATACGGACGCCTTTCGCGGCTTGCCGGCCATCGTCACCATTCTCCTAATCGGTCAAGGTTTTGCGCGGCTTGGCCGGGAGCTCTTCGGTCCGTCGCCCTATCCGCTCGGCATTCTCGCGCTCAGCCTAATCGCCGGGGCCTACATCGGCGAAATCTTCCGCTCAGGCATCCAGAGCGTCGAGCGCGGCCAGATGGAAGCCTGCCGGGCGCTCAGCATGAGCTATGGGCAGGGCATGCGGCTCATCGTCGTGCCGCAGGGCGTGCGACGCGTGCTGCCGGCGCTGGTCAATCAGTTCATCGGCAACGTCAAGGATTCGAGCCTCGTCTATTTCCTCGGCCTGCTCGCCTCCGAACGCGAGATTTTCCGCGTCGGCCAGGATCAGGCCGTTGTAACGGGCAATCTGTCGCCACTGCTTTTGGCAGGCGTCTTCTACCTCGTTGTCACCGTGCCGCTCACCCATGTTGTCAATGCCATCGACAGCCGCTTGCGGTTCGGCAAGCAGCGCCCGGCGATCGTCACGAGCGGGCTGGAGGAAGTTAGCGAACTCGCCGGTGCCAATCGGAGTGCTCTCGCGGCGGATCAAGCCTCGTTCAGGGGTGGCAGTCTCGATGTGCGTAGCCTTGGTATGGCCTATGGCGAATTGGAAGTGCTTAAGGGCGTCGATCTTTCGGTAAAGGCGGGCAGCGTCACCTGCATCATCGGCCCCTCCGGGTCCGGTAAGTCGACGCTGCTGCGCTGCCTCAACCGTCTCGTCGAGCCGAGGCGCGGAGACATCCTTCTCGATGGCGACAGCATTCTCGCTATGAAGCCGGAAAAGCTGCGCCGCCGTGTTGGCATGGTCTTCCAGCATTTCAACCTTTTCCCGGATCACACAGCGCTCGAGAACGTCATGCTGTCGCTGACGAAAATCAAGGGCCTGCCGACGGCCGAAGCCGAGCGCATCGCCAAGGCGCGGCTCGCCGATGTCGGGCTCTCCGGCCGCCAGCATCACCGACCGGGTGGTCTTTCCGGCGGCCAGCAGCAGCGTGTCGCCGTCGCCCGCGCGCTCGCCATGGAGCCGGAGGTCATTCTGTTCGACGAGGTGACGAGCGCCCTCGACCCTGAACTGGTCAAGGGGGTGCTGGACCTGATGGCCGACCTCGGCAATCGCGGCATGACCATGGTGGTCGTCACGCACGAAATGGGCTTCGCCCGGCGCGTCGCCGATCAGGTCGTGTTCATGGACGAGGGACGCGTCATGGAAGCCGGCACGCCTGACGCGATCTTCGACAATCCCCAGAGCCCACGCCTGCAACGCTTTCTTGCCGAAGTTCTGTGACCCCGACCAAGGAGACCACAATGACACAAATGATACGATGGGGTGTGCTTGGCTGCGCCGGGATCGCGATCAAGGCGGTCATCCCCGCGATCCAGTCCAGCCGGTCCGGACGGGTCACGGCGATCGCCTCGCGCGACCCGAAGAGGGCGGAGGAAACAGCCGCGGCGTTCGGCATTGCCAAGGCGTATGGCAGCTACGAAACGCTGCTTGCCGACGCCGACATCGACGCGATTTATAACCCGCTACCCAATCACCTGGATGTGCCGCTGACGATCAAGGCGTTGGAACAGGGAAAGCCAGTACTGTGCGAAAAGCCGATCGCCCTGAGTGCCGGCGAGGCGATGACACTGGCGGCCGCGCAGAAGGCCGCAAACCTGCCGGTCGCCGAAGCCTTCATTGCGCGCCACCATCCGCAGTGGAAGAAGGCGCAGGCGCTGGTCGCCGAAGGCTGGATCGGCGAGGCTCGAGTCATCCAGACGATCTTCTCCTACTATCTCGACGATCCGCGGAACGTGCGAAACCAGGCTAATATCGGCGGTGGCGGGACTGTTCGACGTCGGATGCTACGCCGTCAACACGGCGCGCTTCCTGTTCAATGCCGAACCCTTGCGGGCGATCGCGCTGATGGAACGCGACCGCGCCTTCGGTACGGACCGCCTCGCGAGCGGACTGCTCGAGCTTCCCGAGGGCCGGCAGCTCGCCTTCACCTGCTCGACGCAGCTCACCCTTTCTTCTCAGGGCTGGACGACGCAATTGCCAACATGAAAGCGATCGACGCCCTGTTCCGCTCGGCGACGACCGGCCGCTGGGAAGCGCCCTGAGCCATTCCTTCCACCACCCTGATTGTTCCACGAATTGAAAGACAAGCGACCATGACAGACAACATCGTCACCTCGGCGGTCATCATCGGCGGCGGTATTTTCGGCGTTTCCACCGGTCTGCAGCTCGCCCGGCGCGGCATTGGCGTGACCATCGTCAATGACGGTCCCCCGGCCAACGGCGCGTCTGGGCGCTCGCTCTCCTGGCTGAATTCGGCGCGCATGCGTTCCGAAGCCTATCATCGGCTGCGCATGGCGGGCATCGATCGGTACCGAACCCTTTCGGCACGCTTTCCCAATGCGAACTGGCTTCGCTTCGAGGGTGGCCTGACCTGGGATGCCGACGACGAAAGCAACGGAGTCGACGCCGCTTACCGCCATGAAGTCTCGCTGGGCTACGACACCCGGCATCTTGCCGCAGAGGATATCGCGGCAGCAACGCCCGGCGTCGATGCGCGTGCAATCACACCGCAGGGGGCGATCTTCAATCCGGGCGAGGGCTGGGTCGACCTGCCGACCCTGATCGGCCTACTTCTGGAGGAATTTGCCGCCCTCGGTGGTAGACTTGTCACCGACCAGGGCGCAGCAAGGGTCGTGATCGAAGGCGGCCGGGCCGTCGGCGCCGAGACCGCGACCGGCAGCCGCTTCCTCGCGGATGCCATCGTGCTTGCCACCGGCCCAGCGGTGCCGAGGATGGCGGGGGAAGCGGGTCAAGCGATCGGCGACGGAACGCCGGTTGCGTTGCTGGTGCAGACCAGGCCGCTCGCTCATTCCCTACGCGCTGTGCTGAACACCCCGCGCGTAGCCATCCGCCCCGCGCCGGGCAACACCTTCTCGCTGGATGCCGACTGGGCGGCGGACGAGGGTGTGACGATACGCAAGGACGGTAGTCATGAGATCGACGAGGCGGTCGTTGAGGCACTGCTTGCCGAGGCGTCGAAGGTTATGGAGGGCAATCCGAGGCTCGAAATTGCCTCCATCGGCGTTGGAGGCAAGCCCATACCGGGCGATGGCGAACCGGTGGTAGGCGCCATCAAGGCTATCCCCGGCTACTACGTCGCCTTCAGCCACAGCGGCGCGACGCTCGGCCTCATCGTGGGCGAGCTTCTCGCCTACGAGATCGCGACGAGTAGGCAACATCCGATGCTCGCTACCTTCCGCCCCGAGCGCTTCCTGTCGCAGTAACGCTGGAGGGGAATCAGGAAATGGGAATTTTTCGCCTGCCAGAAAGACTCATCCAGGACTCGTCATTGATGACCTTTCCAAGCTATGCACGATCTTAGAGAAGGCTGGCTTCCCAACCGTTTCGGATCAGCCACTGGAAGGGTGCTTGCGAAGGTCTGTGAACGACCCTTTTGGCAAATCGCATGGAACTTATGCAGATCGTCCATGCCTAGTCCGAGTTTTCAGACAATCTGCAGGGAATTGCGAGACACAAAATTACGAGACCTTTGCGCGAAAACTGGTAGAGGTCGAGGCCATTCCTTTTCAGCGTACACGGCTCATGACATACTCCATCAGTTTTCGCGAACGCATTGCCCTCTATGCCCTTCTGACCTCGCTGACGTCCCTCAGCATCGACGCGCTCCTGCCAGGGTTGCGCCAGATCGGAGAGGAGGTCGCTGTCGCACCGCCGCTATCCACGCAGCACATCATATCGCTCTTCATCTTCGGCATGGCGTTCGGGGAAATGCTCCTGGGGCCATTATCGGATACGATGGGGCGCAAGAAAGCGCTCATGCTCGGCCTCGGCGTTTATGCGGTTGGAACCATCATTGCCATGTTTGCCGGATCGCTCGAAATGGTGATCCTTGGCCGATTCCTTCAGGGCGTAGGTGTGTCTGGCCCAAAGATCGCAACGCGCGCGATGATCCGCGATCAATTCGAGGGTGACGCGATGGCGCGCGTCATGTCTTTCATGTTCACGCTCTTCATTGTCGTCCCGATGCTGGCCCCCGCCTTGGCACAGGGTGTGATCTCCCTTGCCGGGTGGCGCAGCGTCTTCGGCATTTATCTCGTGATCGCTGTACTGCTCGGCCTGTGGCTGGCTATGCGACACCCGGAAACCCTACCAGCTGACAGACGTATTGCTTTCCGGCCGAAACTTCTGTTCAGGAATGGCCGACGCATCCTGTCGAAGCGCCGCGTCACCTTACTGATCATCTCCACCGGGATCGTGTTCGGGGCGCAGCTCCTCTATCTCAGCACGGCGGCCGACTTGTTTTTTGACACCTACGGGATCAAGGAAACGTTCCCATTTTATTTCGCAGTCTTGGCGACAGGCATAGGACTTGCCTCGTTTCTCAATGGGAAATTCGTGCAGCGGTTCGGCATGGAAGCCATGGCGCGTGCCGCCTTCATCGGATTGGCATCGGTCGGCCTTCAAATGCTGTTCGCGTCGATTTTATGGGACGGTAGCCTGCCTCTTGTCGCCCTGATGATGTTCGGGTTCTGGGCCTTCTTTGCCATAGGGATACTATTCGGCAATCTCAATGCCATGGCGATGCGCTCTCTCGGCGAGGTTGCGGGCCTGGGCGCATCGTTGATCGCGTCGGGATCGAGCCTCATTGCCACCCTATTCGCTATCGGAATAGGTAGCTTCTATGACGGTACGACCATGATTTTGGCAGTAGGTTTTTCTATCGCCGGCGTCAGCTCGCTAATTCTGGTGGAACTGGCGCTACAAGGTGACGCCGCGCCAGTCGAAGCGGCTCGATAAGCAAACCTCGCCCGGCCAGTTATCTGTCGCCGAAGATCCGCGTGTTCGTCGATTTCATGGCCAATAACTATTCGCCAGTTAGCGTTAGCGGGTGCACAGTTCCTTCAGCGGCAACTGTCAGGTGAGTAAGCATCTGAATATACACGGAAGTTTGACCCTTTCGGCGCAGGACATTGACCCTGGCGGAGGCAGGATATCTCATTTGTTTGGCATCTGCTTGCGGCGCATCGCCCTTCTGGCCTGCGGTCAGTGTGAAGCGACCGGGCAGCCGAGACCACCGCACAGCCATGTGGATCTTCGTGCTCAGGCCGCTGCGAGAACGGCCAAGGCCCTGATCTTCAGCCCCTTTTTTCACCGCGGCGTGCGGATGGGCGCGGATGATGGTGGAATAGACGATCAGGTATCTGATTCAGCCGTGAGAGCCCCAAGAGTCCACACCTCCAGCCTCGACCCGGGACACTCGGAGAAAAGGCCGCGTTGGAAAACGGGTCGTTTTCACTCTATAGATCGGTTTGCATAATTCCTGCGATCCGACTTGGTAGATGAATGCGACTTCTCCGTTGAATCCACACGTCTGTTTGTTCAACAGGGAGTGTGCCGGAAACGCGAACTTTGTGCTCGCCTCGATGACGAAGAACGAGTCTGCGGTTCCTATCCGTTCAAGGCGAAGGCGCTTGAGCGCCCTTGGCCGAGGTTGCCCAACGACGTCGTGGCCGGCCTTCTAACGGCACTGCCTCGTGTCTCCGCACCATTCGTTGTGCTACGATCCTGCCTGCCGCGTTATGCCTTTCCGTTGACGATGTTCACGCCAATCCGATCCGCCAACCCGAGTAGCACCGAGTAGATATCAAGGTCCGAAACGACGTCAATTGGATCACGCTGCGGGACGAGATCCTTCGCCGGTACCCTATCCCCGAACAACATGAGAGCTTGAGCACGATCGTCTTGGCGCGATATCCAGCATAAGCCCTCGATATCGGGACATTGAGTATGGATCGCCTCCGCCCAGGCACGCGTGTTTGGATAGCAATCCTTTTCTGTGTCGATCAGCTGGTTGCGCTGGATACCAAGCTTTCGCAAGGCGGTTGAACTTAGGTCCGCCAGCGCGAAGTCGCGTTGCGGAGCGACTTGCGAGTAGACCTGTCCGGTCAGCTTGTGCCTATCATAGGTCTTCAGGCCGGCCGCAAAAGGCACGTCGTGAAAGACCGTTTCCATTGCGGCGCAGTCGAACGTTGTGCCTCCGTAGAGTGTTGGTACGCTCGCCCCCGTCGCATCCTTTATCGGGCTGAAGCGCGCATTCCCTCTCACACCTGGATTGAACTGTGCACCCCGGTACAGGTTCAGATGAATTCGATGAATGATCTGGCCCTTCGGCCAGATCATTACTTTCACGAATTTCGACAGGTCATCTGGCGGGGCGGGGAAATCTCCGGTTGATGCCGGAACCGGTCTATCTCCTAGTCGGGCTTTCGGTTTACCCATGGAGGGCGCCAACCAACTCATCTTCAGCGGCTGCAACAACACGATCGGGCTGGTGCGCCAGCATGTCCTGTGGCCGCCTGCCACCTAGGAAGCTGTTTACCGACGCGAACCAGTATGCGAGACCCCAGTCGTCCTTTTTCTCCCCGAAAACCCTCAGGACTTTGGCGAGTGTCTTGATCGGGCGATAGCCAGTTCCCGGATCCAACGCATACCCCGGAAAGTAATCGATACCGCGATGCCTGACAGCAAAGATCAGGCCATCCTTCTTCCATTTATTGGGTTGGGCACTTGGATTGGTTGTGCTGAAGCCCGCGACTTCCGCGATCTGAGCAGCCGTCAGCCAATCTCCGCTTTCAAGCACGGCCTTTCTCGCGTCCGCTGTCATGCGAGCTTCAACGAGCATATGCTGAGGCGGTGGCACCTGGGGCACCAAGGCCTCGATTATTGATTGGATAGTTTCACGCTGACGACGCTCCAGAATGGTGCGAACAAGCGGCGCAATGCTAGCAACCGTCTCGGCCAGGGCCCTGACTGCGGGTCCACTTCCATGCTCGAGCGTTAATGCGATTACTTGCTCTGCAACAAGCCCATCAAGCTGGTCGCCGACCTGCTTGGGCGTTCCTGTGAGCGTCGCGAAGCCGGACAGCTCAATTGACTCGTGGGCAAGCGCCATGATTTCGCTCCGATTTAAATGATCATGGTTATGTATATAGCACGATAACCGAAATCATCAAGGACGTGTCGCAACGGCTGCGATTCTACTCAAGACTATGGATATGAACTGGTCCCAAATGGGGCGGACGCCCGTTGGTTCCCTGGCTACGGGTGACGATATGAGACGGTCCATCAAAAGTTCGTCTGACCCCATCAACCGACGCGTCGTGCTACGGAAAATCACAACACCGAGTGACTTGAAATTTCAGGTATGCGCGGTGGAATTCCGAAATTCCGAGCACGTATATGGACCTCTCGAAGATCAAGACGCTGATCGACTTTGTCGGACGATCGAACATTAACGAGCTGACCGTGACGGAGAAGGATGTGACGGTTCGGATCTTCCAGGGTCAGGAGGCTGCTTCCGGGCCCAGGCAAAAGGCGGGATCGACGATGAGCCTTGCCCAGGATGCCGGCTCCGACACGCCTTCGAGACCTGAGAAAGCGTCCTATGCGGTGAAGGCGCCCGTCTTCGGCGTTCTGCACCGCACCCCTGCGCCTGGGGAGCCGCCATTCGTCGCGATCGGTGACGAGGTGGAGGAGGGGCAGACCCTTTTCATTATCGAGGCAATGAAGGTCTTCAACAAGATCGCCGCGCCGCGGTCAGGGCGCATCACGCATCTCACCGAAATCGACGACGGCGAGGTCGAGACCGGCGACCTGCTCGCGGAGATTGCCTGATGTCGGAGACGCCTCAACAATCCGCAACCGGCCGCTTCGACACCGTTCTGATCGCCAACCGCGGCGAGATAGCAGCTCGGATTCAGCGCGCCTGTCGCGAGCTCGGCCTCAAGACGGTCGCCATCTGTTCCGAGGCGGATAGGGAAGCGCCTTACGGCAGCACCGCAGACAGCTTTCTGTGCATCGGCCCGTCGAGTGCTGCCAAGAGCTATCTCAATCAGGATGCCATCCTTCTGGCTGCGCGCCTGTCCGATGCCGGCGCCATCCATCCGGGTTACGGTTTTCTATCGGAAAACGCCGCCTTCGCCGACGCCGTCGAAGAGGCCGGATTGGTCTTCATTGGTCCGACCGCTTCATCGATTGCAATCATGGGCGACAAGATCTCGGCAAAGCGGGCGATGATGGCGGCCGGCGTCCCCTGCGTTTCCGGTCCGGATACCGCGTTGCCTGATGACCCCGTCTCGGTCGAGCGCATAGCGCTCGAGATCGGATATCCAGTCATCATCAAGGCAGCCGGCGGCGGTGGTGGACGCGGCATGCGCGTCGTGCCAAGGGGGGATTTGCTCCATGAAGCAGTTGCGCTGACGCGGGAAGAGGCCCGCAAGGCCTTCGGCTCACCTTCGCTCTACATGGAGAAATTCCTCCAGCATCCGCGTCACATCGAGATACAGGTTATTTGCGACGATCACGGCAATGCCGTGTGGCTGGGACACCGGGATTGCTCGATGCAGCGCCGCCATCAGAAAGTGGTGGAGGAGGCGCCGGCGGCGGGAATCGCGCCCGACATCATCCAGTCGGTCGGCATGGCTTGCGTGCAGGCCTGCCTTCAGATCGGCTACCGGGGCGTCGGAACTTTCGAATTCCTGTATCAGGACGGCGCTTTCTATTTCATCGAGATGAACACGCGGCTTCAGGTCGAACATCCCGTCACCGAGATGACGAGCGGTTTTGATATCGTCCAGGCGCAGATAAAGGCGGCTCAGGGTCATGTTCTGGACCTCACCCAAGGCGATGTGACATGCGAGGGCCATTCCTTCGAATGCCGCATCAACGCCGAGGATCCGGAAACCTTCCTGCCGTCGGCGGGTATCGTCACCTATCTGGCTTTGCCTGCGGGGCCGGGCATCCGCGTCGATACGCATATTCATGCCGGCTACAAGGTTTCGCCCTACTACGATTCTCTGATCGCCAAGCTGATCGTCCATGCGCCGACGCGGGCGGAAGCGATGGCAAGAATGCGCGAAGCGCTTGTCGGCACGGACGTCGAGGGAATTTCGACCAATATCCCCTTCCTGCGCGCTCTGTTCGAGGACGGCGCATTCGCGCGCGGTGAGACGGATATCCACTATCTCGAACAATGGCTGAAGCTGCGGAGGGCGGCATGAGCTCGATCGATTTCAGCGATCCGGCGACCATCGCATTCCTCACCGACGCGTTGACGGCCGCTGGCGTGGACGGTCTGGAAATCTCCCGGCCGGGCGGACAGCTACGCATCGTTGTCGCCGGAAATGGCGGCGCCCGGATCAGCTCGGCAGAAGCGACACCACACGCTCCCGGCTCCGCATCGGCCGTCGTGAAGGCACCGATGGCGGGCCGCTTCTGTGTCGAGCACCCGGCCGCCTCCGCCGAGCCCCAAAATCTGCCGCGCTCCGTATCAGATGCGGATATCGTCGGCTTCGTCGGGGTAGGACATATCCTTCTTCCCCTTCGCGCCGGCCGTTCCGGTGTTTTGACCAGGCTGCTCGCCGAGCCCGGCGCACTGGTCGGCTTCGGCGATCCTCTGGTCGAAATCGAGCTCCCATCATGATCGCCACGACGAGCAGAGACGCATCGCAACGCGAGATCGTTCCAGCCACCAGAAGCCGGGCGCGGGTTTCCTCGATCGGTGCCAGAGCCTTCCTGCTCGAGGCGCCCGGCGACTTCGATCTCATCGCGCAGCGGCGGATCTGGGCCCTGTCCCAGACCGTGAACGGCTGGGCGGACCTTGCGGAAAACATCCCGGGCATGACCAATCTGCTGCTGATCTTCAAGGAGACGCCCGAAGATCCCGATGCGGTAGTCGCCCGGCTGCTGGAGGCATGGGAAAATGCGCGCAGCATCGATCTCAAGGGCAAGACCATTGAGATCCCCGTCTATTATGGCGGCGAATATGCGACGGATCTTCCGGCCCTTTGCGATCGCTCCAGGCTCAGTGATCACGAAGTCGTCCGCATCCATCATGAAGCGACCTACAGGGTCTTCGCCTTGGGCAGCGCTCCCGGTTTCGGTTATCTGCATGGTCTCGATCCGCGCATCTACATGCCGCGAAAGCCCGTGCCCTCGCTGAAGATGCCGAAGGGCTGCGTGACCATCGGCGGCATGCAAACCGGCGTCGCCATGCTTACAGGCCCCAACGGTTGGAATTCCATAGGCTTCGCGGCACTGGAGATGTTCGACCCCACGTCGCCGAGCCCCGCCATGATGGCGCCGGGAGATACGGTGCGGTTCCTGCCAGCAAGGATCGAGCTATGATCGAGATCGTCGAAACCGGCCCATTCAACACGGTGCAGGATCTTGGACGTCCCGGCTATCGCGATATCGGCGTATCGGCCAGCGGCGCGATGGATCCGCTTGCGGTCCGGATCGGCAACATTCTCGTCGGCAATGACGAAAATGCGGCAGCGATAGAGGTGCAGACCTTCCCGCTCAGCCTGCGTTTCGAGCGGCGCATCGTCTTTGCCGTTACCGGCGCCGACGGCAATCCTCACCTGGACGGGACGGAACTGATTTCCTGGTGCGCCTACATCGCGGAACCCGGGCAGGTTCTCGAACTGAAGCAGCCTCCGCGGCTTGCGCGCTCCTATATTTCGGTCGGAGGAGGGCTTGATATTCCCGTTGTCATGGGCTCGCGAAGCACGTCTCTGCGCGGCAGTTTCGGGGGCAATTCCGGCCGGTCTCTGGCGAAGGGCGATCGGATCGCGATCGGCGAGGACGCGGAGATCGTCATGCTGCCGGCCCCCGGCCTGGCCGTCGTCGCACCCGCCGTGGCACTGCGCAAGGTCTTCCCGGCGCCCGTCGATGGCGCATTGCCGATCCGTGCCCTGCCTGCCGGCGAGCACGATCTTTTCGCAGGCGATGGCGAAGCTTTCTGGAGACAGACCTGGAGGATTTCCTCCCGAAGCGACCGGACAGGCTACCGGTTGTCAGGCGAACCAATCAAGCCGACGGCGTCTGTCGAGATGCGCTCCCATGGCGTCGTGCCCGGCGTGATCCAGGTTCCGCCCGGCGGCGAACCGATCGTGCAGATGAGCGATGCGAACACCGCCGGCGGATATCCGAAGATCGCCGGCGTGATCGAATGCGACCTATGGCGGCTCGGGCAAGCCCGCATAGGCGCCCGCC
Organism: Rhizobium sullae; assembly: GCF_025200715.1. NCBI lineage: Bacteria > Pseudomonadati > Pseudomonadota > Alphaproteobacteria > Hyphomicrobiales > Rhizobiaceae > Rhizobium > Rhizobium sullae. Next base: position 2,471,699 of record NZ_CP104144.1, on the reverse strand, counting down.
TGAGGTTCGTTCGGTCGACGCATTCAGAGGCGCGTGCGGTGGAACAGGCTGTCGCCCGCTATGTCGACGACGTCAGGCAAACATCCCGGATGGTCAAGCGCGCCCTGAAGGCAATGAAGTGACGCGTGTCGCCGAAAGCGTGAAGCGGTCTTGAGATGACGACCTGCACGAAAACACAGACATACCGGCCGCCAAAAGGAAGAACTGATGAAGATCGATCTGAATTCCGACATGGGCGAAGGATTTGGCCCCTACCGGCTGTGCGATGACGAAGCGATGATGAAACTTGTCTCGTCGGCCAACATCGCCTGCGGGTTCCACGGCGGCGACCCTGAGACGATGGGGCGCATGGTCCGGCTTGCGAAACTGAACGGCGTCGGCATCGGCGCGCATCCGGGCTTGCCCGACCGGCTGGGGTTCGGCCGGCGCGAAATACCGTCTCAGGCGGACGAGCTTCGCCAGCAGATGCTCTATCAGCTCGGCGCCCTGATGGCGATCGCCAGAAGCGAGCGTGTCGCCGTCTCCCATATCAGCTTCCATGCGGCCATGGGCAATATGGTCAACCGCGATCCTGTCCTTGCCGACCTGATGATGGATGCGATCGCCACCGTGGACGCCGGCCTCGTCGTCTTCGTCACACCGGGCAGCGAGATCCAACAGGCGGCCAGACGCGCGCGGTTGAAGACGCTGGCGCTTTTCCTTGCGGACCGGGCCTATGACGCCGGCGGCAGGCTTGTCGCGCGCGGGCTCGCTGGCGCCGTCATCAAAGACGAAGCCTCGGTTCGCGCGCGCGTCCGACGGTTCCTCCTCGAAGGAACCGTCGAGACGATCGATGGAGCCGTGATCGCGATGCCGGCCCGCTCCATTCTCGTACACAGCGACACACCCGGCGCCCTGGAGCTTGCCGGCATCGTGCGCGGCGAGATCGAAGCCACGGGCGCCACGCTCGCTCCTGCCGCCGAACTCGCCGACTGACGCGATCCTGATCGCCTGCGGGCGGTCTCTCTTTCCAATCTCTCATCGAAGGACCATCTTGATGTCCGCCATAGCCGACCGCCTGAAAAATGTCTCCATATCTGCATCCGCCGCCATGACCCAGCGCGCCAGGGAACTGGCCGCCAATGGGATCAAAGTCGTCAGCCTCTCGTCCGGCGAGCCGGATTTTCCCACCCCGGCGCACGCGATCGAGGCGGCTCATGCGGCAGCTCTTGCGGGCGATACGAAATATCCTCCGATGGACGGTACGCCGGCGCTCAAGTCCGCCATCATCAGGAAGTTCAAACGGGACAACAATCTCGACTACGATGCCAGCCAGATCGTCGTGTCGGGCGGCGGCAAGCAGGTGATCTTCAATGCCATGCTGGCAACCTGCAATCCAGGCGACGAGGTCGTCATTCCCACGCCCTCCTGGGTCAGTTATGCGGATATCGTCAAATTCGCTGGCGGCGTCCCAGTCGCCGTTCCTTGCCACGAGGAGACCGGCTTCAAGCTGCGTCCGGAGGATCTGGAGGTGGCGATCACGCCGCGCACCAAATGGCTCTTCCTAAATTTCCCGAACAATCCCACCGGCGCCGCCTGCTCCCGGGCGGAAATGGCTGCGATCGCCAAGGTCATGCTGCGTCATCCGCATGTCTGGATCATGACCGACGATATCTACGAACACCTGGTCTATGACGACTTCCAGTTCTGCACGATCGCGGAAGTCGAGCCCAGGCTCTATGAGCGCGTCCTGACGATGAATGGCGTTTCCAAGGCTTACGCGATGACAGGCTGGCGGCTCGGCTTTTGCGCCGGGCCGAAAGACCTGATCTCCGCCGTCAGCAACGTCAACGGACAGAATGGTGGCGGCATCGCGACGCTGACGCAGGCTGCGGCGATCGCTGCCCTGGATGGGCCTCAGGATCTCTTGAAGGAGCGAGCCGCGATCTACAAGGAAAGACGCGACTTCGTCCTCGACAAATTGTCGGAAGTGGACGGTCTGCGCTGCCATAGGCCCGAAGGCGCCTTTTACATCTATCCCAACATTTCCGGTTTGATCGGCAAGACCAGCAAGGGCGGGCGAAAGATCGAAACCGATGTTGATTTTGTCATGGCGCTCGTGGAGGAGCATCATGTCGCGACCGTGCAGGGAGCAGCTTACGGAATGAGCCCCTTCTTTCGCATTTCCTACGCTACCAGCATGGAGCAGCTCGGCGAAGGATGCGCGCGAATAGCCCAGTTCTGCAGGGATATGCGCTGATCGGCAACGCGTTTCAGCTTTTCAGCCGCGCTGTCAGCTCGAGAAGGATGTCCCGGACGGCAAGGGCAGGTTCCGACAAGGGGTTCTGGTCGGAAACGCAAAGCGACAGGGTCTCTTCGATCCGCGGCGAGACGAGCCGGCGGATCAGCGGCTCGCTCGATTCCAATACGATGCGATCGGCGATGGCTTTCGGCATGATCGTCGCACCGAGACCGCTTCCGACCGCGCGGGCGAGGGTGCGGACGATTTCGACTTCCGCCACGACTTTCAGGTTGGTGCGGGTGCGCGTGAAGGCGGTATCGACCGCGCGACGGACGAAATTATAGGTTGGCGGCAACAGCAGCGGTATTCCGTCGAGAGCATTGACCGGAACGGGTTTCACATCCGCTTCGATCGCAAAGTCCCGATGCGCGACAAGGAAAAACTCTTCGCTCAGGATCGGTTCGAACCGGACGCCCTTGATTGGTCCGGTTCCATGGAGAAGCGCCATCTCCAGCCGGCCATTCATGATCATCTGGCTATAGGTCTGGCCGACGCTTTCAGTCAGGTGCAGTAGGATACCGGGATGTCGTTTCCGGGTCTCCGCCAGGAGGTCGACCGACAGCGTGGCGGCACTGCTGAAGGGCACGAGCCCAACGGACACGCGCCCGGCAAGCGAATTGCCGGCTGCCGATGCATCCGCCTGCGCCTGCTCCATCTGCCGAAGGATAATCTGCGCATGGCGATAAACTGCTTGTCCCGCATCAGTCATGCTGACGCCTTGCTGGCTGCGGATCAGCAGCTTGTGGCCGAAATGCTCCTCCAGTGCTGCAAGTTGCTGACTGAGAGCCGGCTGGGCGATATGCAAAAGGTCCGCCGCTCGCGTGATGCTGCCGCTATCGACGATCACGATGAAAGATTTGAGGCGTCTAATATCCATGAGGATCGGGGTACCGTTCTGATCTGCGCGGCTGGCATGTTTGCAGACGCGCATTGCTTTTGCAACGCGACGCAGTCGCCAGCCTCCGGGGGACTGCCTGAGGCCACGGACGCCGCGAGACGATGCCGCCACTATTCTTCAGCAGCTGGTCTAGGCTCCATAACCGTTGCTTATTGCTCCAGAGATAATCGGTCTTAGGCAAGGGGTTTAAGCTTCGCTACTGTCCGGATCAACAACAAGGGAACGACAATGCCATTCTCCGACTACAAGACCGCACTGGTGACCGGCGCATCCTCCGGTATCGGCGCAGCCGTGGTGGAGCGGTTCTGCCGGGAGAACATCGAGGTCCATGCCGTTGCCCGCAGCGCCGACGCGCTGCAGCAGCTCGCCGCACGGACGGGCTGCATCGCCCACGTCATCGATGTGACCGACCGTCAGGCCGTGGCCGAGCTCACGCGTCGGGTGGAGTTCGATATTCTTGTCAACAATGCCGGCATCGACCGACCGAAGAAGTTCCTGGAAGCCGACGAGGGCGATATCGATCTCATTGTCGATGTCAATCTTCGAGCTGTCCTGCACATCTGCCGCATGGTCGTGCCCGGCATGGTGGCGCGCGACCGCGGGCACATCATCAACATCTCGTCGATCGCCGGCGCCTACAATTTTGGCGGCAACTCATCCTATCACGCCACCAAGGCAGGGGTGAGCATGCTGTCCAACCAGCTGCGTATCGACGCTTTCGGCAAGCGGGTACGGGTCACGGAAATCTGCCCCGGTCGAGTCGCCACGGATATCTTCAATCACGTCCACGGCGATGACCCGAGCGTCCGGGAACGGTTCATCGACGGCTTCGAATTGCCGCAGGCAGCCGATATCGCCGATGCGATCGCCTTCGCCATAGCAGCGCCCGTGGCTGTCAATATCGGACACATGGAGATCACGCCCACGCTACAGGTCATGGGCGGCCTGCAGACGGCGAAGCCTCAACCTTCTGCGAAGACAGATCAATCCGGGGAGCCGAACCCGTGAGCGGTTTCGACCTTTCGGCAATCCTGGGAAATCCTGAGTATGCCGCCATGCTGCTGCATGGCATCGAGATGACTTTCATCATCTATGCCGGCTCCTGGTCGCTGGCGATGGCGCTTGCGCTTCTGCTGCTGGGTTTGCGTTTGTCACCCTTTCGCTTTGGCGATCCGTTAGTAGCGGCTTACGTCTCCTACCACCGGAACGTCCCCACCCTGGTTCAGCTCATGCTATGGTACTTCGGGATTTTCACCCTGATGCCGAGCGGGGTAGCGACATGGCTGGCAATCCATAATGCGGAGGCCATCTTCGCGGTGATCGGGCTCGGGCTCTGCCAGGCGGCCTATTTCAGCGAAGATCTTCGTTCGGGCGTGCGCTCGGTCAGTCCCGGCCAAATGCAGGCAGCTCGCGCGCTTGGCCATGGGTATGTTTCCGCGATGCGTTTCGTCATCATGCCGCAGGGCGTGCGCAACGCGCTGCCGCCGCTCATCAATCATAGCGTTTCCCTGTTCAAGAATAGCAGTCTCGCCGTCGTCATCGGGGCGTCGGAACTGACGCATGCCGTCAAGGAAATCGAGAACCTCAGCTTCCGGACCTTCGAGATCTACGTGATCGGCACGGTTCTCTACCTTTTCTTCTCGCTCGTGATCATGAGCATCGGCGCCTATCTGTCGATGCGCGCGGATCCCGCCAGGAGCGCCCGCGCATGATCCACGACATGATCGCCATCATCCGAGACTACTGGCTGCTGCTGCTGATCGGCCAATATCCCAACGGACCGCTTGGCGGACTCGCCAATACGCTCATCCTTTCGGCGCTCAGCATTGCTCTCGCCTTTCCGGCCAGCATCCTGTTCGCATTGGCACGGCTCTCCAAGTCGCCACTGTTGCGCTGGCCGGTCACTGCCCTTGTTTATTTCACCAGGGGCGTGCCGCTGCTGATGCTCATCCTGTGGAGCTACTTCCTCGTTCCGCTGGTGAGCGGCGCGGATGTGCCGAGCTTTGTCACGATGCTGACGACACTCGTGGTCTATCAGAGCGCGTTCCTCAGCGAAGTCGTCCGTGCTGGCATTGTCGCGCTCGGACCGGGCCAGATGGACGCGGCGCGTGCGCTTGGCCACAATTATGTCGGTGCGATGCGCTTCATCATCCTACCGCAGGCGCTCTACAACATGATCCCCAGCATCATCTCCACCTTCGTCTCGACGATCAAGGACACCACGCTCGGATACGTGATCAACGTGCCGGACCTGACCTTTGCGGCAAGCCAGGTCAACAACCAGCTCCTGACGCAGCCTTTCCAGGTCTTCCTCATCCTCGCGATCGTATACTTCGCCATCTGCTGGACGCTCACCCACTTCGCAAATCGCCTCGAGCGGCGCATCACGCGGCGGCGTGCGGGACTTTCCAGCCTTCCTGCCGCCGCCTTGGTCGCGCCATCGAAAATCATATCGGAGCAGCCATGACCATGTCAGTTTCAGCGCAGGAATTGCAGACGATCCGGCTTTCGCAGGTCTGCAAGAGCTATGGCGACTATCCGGTGCTGAAGGATATCGATGCGCAAGTGTCGCGCGGCGAAGTCGTGGTCATCTGCGGGCCGTCCGGTTCGGGAAAATCCACGCTGATCCGCACGATCAATCGCCTCGAGGAAATCAACAGCGGATCGATTACGCTCGACGGGCAAAACATTCACGCCGCCATGCGGGCAAAGGAACTCAACGCGCTGCGCAGCCGGATCGGCTTCGTATTTCAGAACTTCAACCTGTTTCCGCACCTTTCGGTCGTCGAAAACGTCTCGATGTCGCCGATCCGGGTGAAAGGCGTGGCGCCTGACGTCGCCCAGGACAAGGCGCTCAAACTTCTCGATCGGGTCGGCCTCGCCGACAAGGCCCGGGCCTATCCGGGTCAACTGTCGGGCGGCCAGCAGCAGCGGGTGGCAATCGCCCGCGCCCTTGCCATGGAACCGCCGGTGATGCTGTTCGACGAGCCGACAAGCGCGCTCGATCCTGAAATGGTAGGCGAAGTGCTGGCCGTCATGAAGAGCCTGGCGTCCGAAGGCATGACCATGCTCTGCGTCACCCATGAAATGGGTTTCGCGCGCGACGTCGCGGATCGGGTCTGGTTCATCGATGCGGGCCAGATCCTCGAAATGGCGACCCCCGAGGAGTTCTTCAGCAATCCCAGCCATCCCCGTGCGCAGCGTTTCCTCGCTGATTTGCGGCATTGATACCAACCACCAATAACAAAGGAGAACAGCAATGAACTGGAAATGCCTAACCCTCACCATCGCATTCGCCGGCATGGCGGCCGCTTTGCCCGCACAAGCAGATCAGCTCGACAACATCATGTCGGCGAAAACCCTGCGTTGCGCGACCTTTGCCGACGTTCCTCCCTTCGCTTCACCCGATCCGAAGACCCGCGAAATGGCCGGTTTCGATGTCGATCTCTGCGGCGTCATCGCCAAGGAACTGGGCGTAAGGGCTGAAATCAAGCCGGTTTCGGTCGAGGCGCGCGTGCCCGAGGTCAAGCTCGGCCGCGTCGACATCACCGTTGCCAACCTTGCCTATACTCTGAGCCGCGCCGAGCAGATCCAGTTCAGCGATCCCTATTATCTCGCCAAGGAAATGCTGATCGTACCGGCGGACGATCCCGGCAAGAAGAAGGCCGATTACGCCGGCCAGCGCATCGCTTCGACCAAGGGTTCAACCTCCGAGATGTCGATTAAGCTCAACAAATCCGACCCGCTGACGTTCCAGGATACTGCCTCGGCCTATCTCGCCGTCCAGCAGGGCAAGGCGCGCGGCATGGTGGCCAACACCATGACGACGACCAAGTTCGTCAATGAATCGAAGAGCAAGGGCAAGGAAATGCGGATGATCGAGGAGCCGATGCTGTTCCAGCCGATTGGCATCGGCATGGCCAAGGATCAGCCGGCGCTGACCGCCAAGATCAACGAGATCCTTCGCAAGCTCGACGCATCGGGCGACATCAACAAGATCTGGGACAAGTGGCTCGGCCCGGATACCGAATACAAAATGACGCGCACCGATAAGGTCGTAACCCTCTCGGAGCTGAAATTCGACCCGATCCCGTAGGCCGCCCGGCCTCGGTGCCATCCGATGACAATGTCCAAACGAATTCAGACGGCGGGACATGCCCGCTGTCGGCCAACGATGGGAGGCATCATCCATGATTCATATAAAAGATATCGCTGAACGGCCGAGCAAAGCCGATATCGACGCCGTTTCCAAATTTTCGCCTGCGACGATCCACGAAGCCCAAGGGCGGCGCGGGGCCCTTTCCTCCCGCCTCAAGCCCGTGGACTACCGCATGAAACTGTGCGGTCCGGCCTTTACAGTGAAATGCGCGCCGCGTGACAACATCATGCTGCAGCTCGCCATCAATTACGCAAGGCCGGGCGATATCATCGTCGTATCGGCCGGCGAGTACGAAGAGGCCGGATCCTTCGGCGATGTCCTCGCCAATGCCTGCATTGCAAAGGGCATCGGCGGCCTCGTGACCGACACGGGCGTGCGCGACACGCTTCAGCTGAGGGAGCTTGGCTTCCCGGTCTTCTCGCTCAGCGTCTCCATCAAGGGGACGGTGAAGGAAACCATTGCGGCGGTGAACGACACGATCATCGTAGGCGGCGAGATCATCAATCCCGGCGACATCATCGCAGGAGATGCCGACGGCCTGGTGATCATCCGCAGGCAGGAAGCGCAGGAAGTCGCCAGGCTCTCGCAGGCTCGCGAAGATGCTGAGGCCGGCTATATCGCGGCATATAAGCAGGGGACGTCGGTCATCGAGGTCAGCAATCTGGAACCGGTGCTGAAAGCGAAGGGCCTTGTCGTCGACATTTGACGTGACGCCGCAAGCTTGATTGGTTGAGCGCCACGAGCCGAAGAACATAGGCTGCATTGCTGCGTTATGGGAGCACGGAAAAGGAACCGAACGACACCGTCCCCTCAAAACCGCGTGTCGGCGCCACGGCCGACCTGCCTCACGATCGCATCACGGTGCAGCGTTTTCGCGAGTCTTTCCCACGCGCGCGCTGGAGCGACAGTCTGAAGGCTTGGTTCGTGCCCGGCCGCACCGCCGAAAGGCGCATCGGTCGTTGGCTGGCTGAGATGGAAGCAGAGGCCGACGCTTTTGCCGATGAAAAGGGCAGGGATGCTTTCGCATTCGATCCGATCGAAAGCCGCTATCTCGAAGCAGCGCCTTCGGCCTTTCAGGTCAGGACGCCATACTCGCGCACTGTCGTCAACGAAATTCGAGAGATCCCCTTTGCGCGCTGGGACGCGGATCGCCGACTTTGGACAGTGCCTTATCGAGCGTTCGACGAACTGCGCTCAGAAAAGATCGCCTTCAATCGCGGGCTACTGTGTTGCCTTCGACCCGGCGCCGGAAGCACCGGAGGCGGTTCTCAGCTTGTCGGAAACGAAGACGAAGAATCCAAAGGGCAAGAAAGGCGCGCCGCCTGCGCAAAGGCCATGCCATCCGCGAATAATCAGCTCGCTTGAGCTTTGTAGACGACGTCTTTCCGAACCGAAGCGACTCCCTTTACCGCGCGAAGCGCATCGAGTGCGTCAGGATTGACACTCCCGTTGACAATCATGAAGCGCTCGTGGCTTTGCACCTGTTCGAGGCCTTGCGACTTCAAGTCATCGACGACCTCGCCCAGACTGCGGGCCTCGCTTTTGTCGATTCGAATGGTAACTCCAATTTTATCGGTCGTCATACCTCACCGCTTCCTTTTGCCTGGAGCAGACCCTTACCAACATCCCTGGCAGGGGAAGATAGTGGCTTCGTAAGCTGAATCAAGCGCGCCCACAGCGCCCATCCGCGAAACGTCGGATCAGACTGAGCAATCAGAGCCGCAACGCCAGCAACATGTGGGGTCGCCATGCTGGTGCCATTCCACCGATCATAGTTGTCATCAGGCAAGCTCGAAAGTATGTCGACGCCAGGAGCGGCAATGTCTACTTCCTGGCCAGGATTCAATCCGCCACACGAGAACGACGCTGGCGCAAAGAAGCGATCCACGGCACCAACCCCGAGGATCGTGGACGCGTTCGCCGGAGAACCGACGGGCGCAATATGCTGAGGACGTGAACTTTCGTTCCCAGCGGCGGCAACGACTAAAGCACCCGCGTCTAAACATACCCGCCCAATTTGCTCGTAATCGTCGCTCGGCGAATCTCCAACTTGCGTCGCAGCTCCTAGCGACATCGAAATAACGTGGCAACCTTCATCCAGCGCCCATTCCATGCCCGCAATAATCGACCGGTCAGTACCGAAGCCGTCGTCGCCTAGCACCTTTCCAGCGTAAATTTCCGCTTCGTAGGCGATACCGTAGCGCGGGCCGATGGCCGGTCGCAATGGACCGCATGCCGTACCGATGCAATGGGTTCCGTGACCGTGCACGTCTCTTTCGGAACTACGCGTTGCAAAGAGCTTCTTAGTGATCAAACGGCCGACAAAATCCTGATGAGTTTCGTCAAATCCGGTATCCAGCACTGCCACCTTGATGCCGGCCCCGCTTAGGTCACTTTCGATAACCTTGACAGCCTGCAGTCCCCAAGTGTTGCTCGTCTCGTCAAAGGCAGCCCGGGCCATAACTCCCTCTGCCCCCTTTCTGCCCAGCAACCGATCGACCAGCTCGTTGACAGCGTCACGATACCCAAGCAGGTAGTCACTGTCCAAAGGAGTTGCAAAGCCGCCCACGGTTACCTGTGCGAGGTCCAGTCGCTTCGACAGTGGGCCGCCGAGGGCACGATAGGATCGCTCTGGCCGAACCGCACTTACGACCTTCTGCTGCATGGCATTTTGCAGCATGGGCTTCAGCTTCTCGCCGTCCCGGCGCACAATCGCGATCCCGAAACGCTCGAAGTACTGAACATCAGCGCCATCGAAATCATTTGGCACCGCGGCGGCGCTTCGAAAGTCCTTGGACGACGCGACACGGAATCCGCCTTTTTCAAGTTGCTGTACACCCTCGCTCTTTGTTTTGGGTGTAAATCGCACCACCATGCCAAGACCCGATGTGCCGTCGCCTTGTGCGTTAACCCGGCCTCGCGTTGATTTCGCCATAGTACAATTCCCCCTTCTTTCACGGTTTCAAAGACGATACGCAATGACAAAACTCGCAAGCTGGACGCGGCAATCCGTTAGTTAAGCCGACACTCGAGTTCGGGGCAGTGGATGGCTCTGCAGTTAGATCGAAGCGGATTGATTAGGTGGTTTTTTCCGCTGACTGCTGCGAGACCGCAAAGCTTCGCCGACCGAAAATTGGAGCATTCGGCAAAGAAGAATTAGTTGTACCTTGTAGATCGATTTCGGGATGTAGTTCCCCTAGACGAAATCTCGGCGGCAAATATACATCTTATTGTTGAGTTAGCAAGTAAAAGTTCCAGCGAGCGGTTCGCCCGCATTTCATTGCCTTTCAGGTGAAGTATACTTTTGCATCTCCTCCCCGTTGGATTTCCTCGTTATTTTGTGCCGGAGGAAACTCAGTCCGATGATCGATACTGCAGTGCGATAATGGAAGTTTCATTTTCAGAAAACCGAATCATGCCCGCGAAAAATCGCCAGCGATGCCGGAAATGGCACCCTTACAACGAGGCTCCGGCGGGGGCAGGAACTGTTCTCGCTGCTTTGGAAACATGGCAAGGTCGATGTGCTCCTTTTGGAGAACATCGTGTAGCAGCCTTAGATCAAGTTCGACGCCGTGAGACGGCGAATGAATCAACCGGGTATACGAGGCTGCAACAAGGCGAGTTGCGCTGAATCCGGACACACACACTGACTGAGTTTACGGCTAGTTTACCAACTTTAAGGCGAGAAATAACCCTATATGATTAATTGACTTCGCCTTCTAGCTGTACGAATTATCCCGCGGGCTGGAAAACGGAGGGTGTTGGCCAATGGCAATCGTTTTTCAATCGCACGGGGGTACAGAGAAAAAGCGCGCCGTTCCAAGGCCGAGCCTTCGGGCCGCGCCGCCAGCGACGGGTGACGTCGCGGTCGATGAAGAGGCTGACTTCGGCTATTTCGTACCGCCACTAGATGCGCCCGAGAACTACTTGCCAAACACGGCGGAGACGATTGGAGAGCTCGATGAGCTCGGCGAAATGTTGATCGACGTCGTCGCCACGCCGACGAGCGAGGATCCGACGGAAGATTCCACGCTCCCGCCGGTTTTCACCTATTGGGGACAATTCCTGGATCACGAGCTGACGGCCCGAACCGATCGTGAAGGGGCGATTTCGAGCATGGTCAACGCACACCCGCCTGTCGCCTCGTCGACGGTGGAGAGCCAGTTCAGGAATGCCCGCTCGCCCCGCTTCGATCTCGATAGTGTCTACGGCGGATCTGCCGTCGGCGAGGGGGTAGGTGCAGACGTTGTCAAAGTGATTTCTGGTCTTCGCCACCCCACGCTGAAGGACAAAATGCGCGTCGGAACAGCGATCGAACCGGGGCCCTTGCCCGACAGCCTCGACCAACATCGAGACCTGCCTCGCTATGGCCAGGTCCAGTCGTCTGTCCGGGAAGCGGCTCTACGTCTGGCTCAGGCCGCGATGACTCCTGAGGCGTTTCAGAAATTCTCCGATACGTTGCCCCAGCGCGCGATAATCGGGGATAATCGCAACGACGAAAATCTCGTCGTCGCGCAGTTCCATCTGAGTTTTCTTCGGTTCCATAACAAGGCCATCGACTATCTTGCGTCGCACGACACGGGTTGGATCGCCGATTTCAGCTCGGCGCAGGCTCTGACGAGACTTCATTACCAATGGTTGATTGTCGAAGGATACCTCAAGGGCGTTTGCGATCCGGTTGTGGTGGACCGCGTCGTCAAGGATCGGGCGTCTCATTTCTTCAAGTTCAGAGCCGAGTTTGATGCCCGAAGGCAGAATACTCGCCTTGGAAATGCTCTGCCATTGGAGTTCTCGGCGGCAGCTTATCGGTTCGGTCATTCCATGGTCAGAGCGTTCTACGACTACAACAAGATCTTTGGGCGGCCGGGCACAGGTTTTCTACCGCGTGCGACCTTGCAGTTGCTTTTCGAATTCACTGGAGGCGGCGGCAGGCTGGATACCGAGAAGAAGCTGCCCAAGAACTGGATCATCGACTGGACACGCTTTACGGGCGTCGATCCCCATGATGGGAGCGACGGAGAACCGGCCCGTTTCGCCAGGAAGATCGATACCGAACTCGCCCCGCCATTGCACACGATGTTCAAGGAAGGGGAAGACCAGGCCGATCAACAACTCAAAGAGTTGTTCAAGAACCTGGCAAGGAGGAACCTTCGTAGAGGCTACAATCTCAGGCTCCCGACGGGCCAGGCTCTGCACAAGCATCTCAAGCAAATTGGTGCAGTGGAGTCGTCGCCGATCCAGGATGTCTCAGCGCTGTTCGCCACGAAGCCCGATCTGCAGAACTTCCTCGCCGGAACCACATCGCGCTTCCACGAGCGCGCACCGTTATGGTTCTACATTCTTGCTGAAGCCGAGGCTGCCGGTGGAAATCGATTGGGTGAAGTTGGGAGCTGTCTCGTGGCGTTGACCTTCGTAGGCGTGCTGCTTGCGGATCCGGACTCGGCCCTTTCGCGCGGGTTCACGCCCGATCAGAGCCCCCTTAAGATGCCGGACAACTCGCCGATCGACTCGATCGCCAAGTGGATGCGGTTCGCGGCCGTCATGCAGTAGTGGCGCGTAAGAGTGCTGCTTCGCCGCACTGCGGCGGGGCAAAGCGACATGCGTGCAGCCTCAAGATCGTTGGTGCTGCTTCTGCGTTTGCCGGCGATGAGGGTCCTACGCGCATCGAAATCCTGCGATAGCAACGGTCACGCCTCCTATAGGATCCAGGTGTCCCGCAAGCATAAATGGACGTCCTTGCAGGCGGAAAGCAAACAATCGCCGACCAAAAACAGCGTCACCGCTTGTGGAAACGCTGCCGACCCGTTCGAATGCTGAGATCTGCCGACACACCAACCGCTATCGCGTCGTCCTACAACTATTCTCAAAGCTGCGTGGTCTCACCTAGCCGCTCGTTCGGGGAGGGGGCGTCGACGGAGCGCCACCTGTTCGAGTGACGGTGGGATGTACGCCGACCCCTCCAGCAAGCCCACGTCTTCTCCCGGTGGTACAATTTCATCGATCCGGTCAAGAATTTCATCGTCAAGGGATACCTCAACACCAGCAAGAAGGCCTTCAAGCTGCTCGGGAGTACGCGGTCCAATGATCGCTGACGATAGAGCCGGATGCGAAACGACGAAGGCGAGGGCCATATGCATCAGCAAGATGCCTGCTTCATCGGCAAGCGCTATGAGCTGTTCGACCTTGTCGAGGGTCTGTTGGTCAGTCATTGCCTTCTGGAAGAACTTTGCTCGCAGGGTGTCCGGCGTTGGCTCACCTTTCCGATACTTACCTGTGAGCATTCCTTTGGCGAGCGGGCTCCATGCCATGACGCCCATCCCGTAACGCTGGCAGGTTGGCAGCACCTCACGCTCGATTGAACGATTAAGGATAGAGTAGGGCGGCTGCTCCGTGCGGAATCGTGCAAGCCCTCGGCGCTCGGCCACCCATTGCGCCTCGACAATGTCCGACGCCGGGAAGGTTGACGCTCCGATGGCGCGAACCTTACCCGCACGCATCAGGTCAGTTAACACCGAAAGCGTTTCCTCGATGTCGGTGTCAGGGACGGGGCGATGGAGCTGGTAAAGGTCAATATAGTCAGTCTGAAGTCGGCGCAGCGAGTCCTCCACTGCTTGCGTCACCCAGCGCCGCGAACCACCACGCCGGTTCGGGTCGTCGCCCATCGGGCCGAAAACCTTGGTGGCGAGAACAACATCGTCGCGCCTTCCCTTCAGGGCTTTCCCGACGATCACTTCAGAGTCGCCATCACTGTATCGGTCGGCGGTATCGATGAAGTTTATGCCCGCATCAAGTGCTCTGTGGATCATGCGGGCGCACTCATCGTGGTCGTTGTTGGCCATCTTCCCGAACATCATCGCGCCTAGACAATAGGAGCTGACCTTGATGCCAGTGCGGCCGAGAGTGCGATAGAGCATGTTCATTTTCCTTGTGCTTACGGTTGCAACGTTCCAGCAGGCGCGATACAGAGGGTAATCGGAACATTCGTCCGATTATACGGAACACTGTTCCGTTTTGCAATAGGTATAGTCGCCCGATGAAGTCAGACGAACAAAAGAACGAGTCTAGCAGCGCGACCCGTCCGGCAGTGCGGGCCGATGCGAGGCGCAATTTCGACGCACTGCTTCAAGCTGCAATGGCTGTCTTCAGCGAGCTGGGCGTTGATGCGCCGATGCGAACTATCGCAGACAGGGCAGGGGTTGGTGTTGGCACGCTCTATCGCCATTTCCCCGAGCGCTCTGACCTCATCAAGGCATTGATCAAACGCGACGTTCTTGCTCAGGCGGACGCTGCGGCGGCTTACGCAGAAGAGCTTGAGCCAGCGGAGGCACTCGCTAAATGGATGACGCGTCTTGTTGATTTCATCTCCACGAAAAAAGCCCTGGGTCCAGCGCTACATTCAGGCGACCCCGCCTACCAGGCACTTCCGGAGTTTGTTCTTGGCCAGTTCACACCAGTGCTTCGACGGCTGCTCGATGCTGCCGCAGCCTCAGGAGCGATCAGGAACGACGTAAACGCAAGCGACCTGCTGAACGCCGGACTGCGTCTCGCCACACCGTCGAGTGACGGTGACACAGAGCAGGCGAGGCGAATGGTGTCACTGCTCACGGACGGTCTACGCCACCGACCAAATCCAAAGAGTTAGCATCACAGGGGAATACCTACAAAGCCCGCTTCCACCAGGTGCCCGTCCAGAGGATCTCTGCTTAGGAAGTCCCTTTCAGCAGTGGCGTTTCTGCCAATGTTATCACCATGTGCTCGATAAAGGCGCGGACGCGGTGAGGCAGTGGGCCGCCGCCCACATAGACGGCATGAACCAGTTCCAGGTCGCCTGGATTCTGATCTTCGAGCAGTGGGATAAGTCGTCCCGCCGCGATCTCATCCGCGACATGAAACAAACCAAGCCGGGCGATGCCGACGCCGGCCAGCACCATCTGTTTCATCGTTTCGCCGTTGTTCACCACGATGCTGCCTTTGACCGGTTGTGCGACCTCCCGGCCTTCGCAGTGAAACGGCCACGACGGCCTTGCACGTCGGAAGTTGAAGGTCAGGCAGTCGTGATGTTCCAGGTCGGCAGGTGTTTCTGGCCGTCCTCTGCGTTCCAGATAGGAAGGTGCAGCACAGACCACGCGCCGGCTCTGCCCCAGCTTGCGGGCGATCAGCCCGCTGTCGGGCAGGTTGCCCATGCGGATGGCGACATCAGTCTTTTCCGCCACCAGATCGACAATGCCGTCAGTGAAGCTGAGATCGACGATCAGATTGGGATTATGCGCAATGAAATCCGGCATTGCCGGCACGATGAACATCGTGCCGAACGGTATCGTTGTGTTGACCCGCAACCGCCCACGGACGGCACCTCCAGCGGCTTCCTGATCCGCATCGTTCAGTTCCTGCAGAATCCGAAGGGCTGCATGGTGATAGGCCTCGCCTTCTTCCGTTAGCGTAAGAGCGCGAGTAGTTCGCACCAGAAGGCGTGTGCCAAGCCGTGCTTCAAGGCGGGCGATCAATTTGCTGACTGCCGATGGCGTGAGGTCAAGGTTGCGCGCGGCGGCGGAGAATCCCCCATCCTGGACAACGCGGGCAAACACTTCCATCTCGCCCGAGCGTTCCATCAGGATACGCGGCATTGATGATCCTCATTCACAGGTGCATGTCTCCTACACGCAATAGTTCCTGTGGTTCTTAGATCATAAATTGTCCGCAGCAACAATCTGGAGACACGACATGGACCTGCGACTCACCGGCAAGACTGCCCTAGTTACCGGAGCCACAGCCGGCATTGGCCTCGAAATCGCCCGCACTCTCGCCGCCGAAGGTGCACGCGTTGTCATCACAGGACGCGACCGTGCCAAGCTCGATAGCGCGCTCGCTGCCGTTAAGGAATCCGGCGGATCGGACATCGCTGGCGTTCTGGCAGACGCCGCCAGCGCCGAGGGTGCCGCGATCATCGCAAGGGCTGAGGCTTCGGTCGATATACTCGTCAACAATCTCGGCATCTACGAGAGCAAGGCATTCGGCGACATCAGCGATGCCGATTGGAGCCATCTGTTCGACGTCAATGTCTTGAGCGGCGTGCGCCTGTCACGGACCTATCTCCCCGGCATGCTGGAGCGCAACTGGGGCCGCATTATTTTCATTTCCAGTGAGTCGGGCCTCGCCATTCCGCAGGACATGATCCACTACGCGACGACCAAGACCGCGCAACTCTCGGTTTCGCGCGGATTGGCGCAACTGACCCGCGGGACCAATGTCACGGTCAATTCCGTGCTGCCGGGACCGACCCGCTCGGAAGGCATTGAGGCTTTCCTGCGCAGTCAGGCAAGCGACCCGTCCGCGCCGATCAAAGAGGTCGAGGCCGAATTCTTCGCCACAGCCCGCTCGGCTTCGATCCTCCAGCGCATGGTGGAAGCGGAGGAGGTGGCAAACCTGGTCGCCTATCTCGCCAGCCCCCGCTCATCCGCGACCAACGGCGCTGCCCTTCGCGCCGAAGGCGGCCTCGTCAACACCATCGCCTGAGTAAGGTCTTACCCATGTCAAACACACCTCTGACAATTATCGCCATCACCACGGCTAAGCCCGGCAAGCAAGCAGCGCTCGGTGCCGCCCAGGAAAAGCTGGTCGCAGAGACTCTGGCTGAAGACGGCTGCCTTCGTTACGAACTGCACCAGTCGCTCGATGAAGGACGCGTCCGCATCTTCGTCGAAACTTGGGCAAGCGAGGTCCAATGGCGCGCCCATATGCAGGGCGCTGCCATGCAGCGCTTTCAGGCGAGCGGCGTGGGCGAATATTTCGCCGACTTCACCCTGCACCGGCTGACCAAGGTCGCCGGCTGATAAGCGGCTGCCTTTTCATTCCCAATCGGATTTTCGTACATTCGGAGATAAACCATGAAACTTCTGCGCAGCCTCACCATCACCTTTGTGCTTGGTGCCAGCACCGTCTGTGCCCATGCCGGAAATGTGCTGATCGTCCTGTCCGATTCCGACCGCCTCGACCTGAAGGACGGAAACGTACTCGAGACCGGCTTCTACCTCAATGAACTGATGCAGCCGGTGAAGGCGTTGCTCGACGCCGGCCACGACATTACCTTCGCCACCCCGAAAGGGACCGCTCCATCCGTTGACAGGACGTCCATCGACAAGATGTATTTTGGCGGTGACGAGGCCGCGATGAAAGCCAGCGAAACACGGCTTTCGGACCTGGGCCTCTTGTCAAGCGAGAAGTCGCCGGTCGTCAGCCTCGCACGGGTCGAGCAGGTCGGTTACGACCATTTCGACGTGGTCTACGTCCCGGGCGGTCACGCACCCATGCAGGATCTTCTGGTGAGTTCCGAACTCGGCAAACTACTCACCTATTTCCATGAAAACGGCAAGACGACCGCGCTCGCCTGCCATGGCCCGATCGCGTTGCTGTCTACGCTGGCAGATGCGACGGGCTTCGTCACGAAGTTCGAGACGGCGGGAACGGCCAAGGCGCAATCCGGCTGGATCTATGCCGGATACAGGCTGACCGTTTTCAGCAACCGGGAAGAGGAAATGGCGAAGGGGTTGCTGGGCGGCGGCGAGATGAAGTTCTATCCACAGGACGCGCTCACCCAAGCAGGGGGGCAATTCAGTCAGGCCGAGGCACCGTTCGCCGGGCACGTCGTGGTGGATCGCGAGCTGATCACGGGTCAGAACCCTGCGTCTGCTCCGGCCGTGGCCCAGGAGCTGCTGCGCCGACTGAAGTAGCGTTCGCCGAAAGTTTGTGATGATGCCCCTATGGGCGTCATCGTTTCGGGGTCGGGCCGGAACAAGAACTGTTCCCCGGACATGCTGAGGTCGAACGAACACTTCGGCCCAAAGCTGCCGGCATCCGAAACCCTTCATAGAAGGTGACATTCGGCCAACCTCGGCGGCTGGATCCCGGCTGCCAGATCGAAAAGCGGGCGCCGACGGCGATATCCCAGAAAGTTCGCCGCCCGCCTAGGTAATCCATTGGCTAAGGTGTTCCCGAGCGGTTTGTTTTGCGCCACTCTTCGTACTCTCCGCGGGCATCTTCATGCAGCGGATAGTAGCGCTGTAACGACCCGCCCCCCATAAGCTTCACTCGCGAGAACTCCTCCCAATCGTGATGCTTTTGCGATTCTTCGATTACCTTTGAGGCCATTGCGACTGGAAGCACCACCACCCCGTCATCGTCGGCGACGATGATGTCTCCGGGGATTACCGTTACACCGCCGCAGGCAATCGGAACGTTGACGGCGTTGGGATAGATGCCAGTCTGCACATGATAGTTGGGCGTCCAGCCGCGGAGCCATAGAGGGAGATCTAGCTTCTCGACATTGGGCCGATCGCGCATGCACCCATCGATCACGATGCCAGCGCCGCCTCTGCCTTTGAAATACGTCGACATCATATCACCGAAGACGCCCGAACTCATGTCGCCGCGCGCGTCGACCACGACCACATCGCCCTCCTGCACGTGATAAAGCACATGGCGGTGCAACTGCGTCTCCGGATCTGCATATTCTCCCTCGGTGAAGAGGTCCGGCCGCTGCGGCATGAATTGGAGCGTCAGGGCCGGCCCGACGATCGACTTCCCGCGGTTCTGCAGCACGGGACCGACCATGTGCGGATTGCGGAAGCCCATGTGGCCAAGCGTGCCGGAAACCGTCGCGGCGCCGATTTCCTTCAGTGCGTCGATCAGCTCTTTGGGCGGTCGCGTAATGTCGGGCGTATGCATCATTCTAGGCTCCGGTGGATGAAACTACCAGTTTGTGACAGAACCGTCGCTGCGCTTCAGGTGAGGCGCTTCCCAGAAACGAAAGCTCTCCGCCTCGACTGCCTCTTCGTTGATCTCGACGCCGAGCCCTGGCAGATCGCTGACCGGATAGTCGGGGCCATCGAGCCGCGGTTGCACGGGGAAGAAGTCGGAATTATCGAAGCCCAGTTTTGCTTCGGGCGCCCTGGTCTCGAGCCAAGCGAAATTCGGTACCGCGGCGGCGAGATGGATAGTCGCGGCCGTGCAGACTGGGCCAAGGGGATTGTGCGGCATCAGGTCCACATAGTGTGCCTCGCTCCAGCCAGCCACCTTCATCGCTTCAGTGAGCCCGCCAACATTGCAAACATCGAGCCGGTTGAACTGATGGATGCCGCGCTCGATGTAGGGCAGGAATTGCCACTTGCTGGCAAATTCCTCGCCGATGGCGAACGGGATGTCGGTCATCGTGCGTAAGGATTCGTAGGCCTCCGGTGTCTCGTCTCGTATCGGCTCCTCGAGGAAATCAAGCACGCCACGGCCGAGCTTGTTACAGAAGCTCGCCGCCTCTGCCACCGACAGGCGATGATGATAGTCGATACCGAGGACGACGTCGTCGCCCAGCGCCTCGCGCGCCTTGTTTAGCATGCTTGCGGTAGCGCCGATCGATTCCCGCGGCTCAAAGATGTCCTTGCTGTTTTGCCCGATGGGAAAGAAGCGGATCGCCTGCCACCCCTGTGCGCGTAGTTCGCGGGCTCGCTCGATAGCAACATCGCCCTCGGCCTCGTCACCGGTCGAGGCGAAGGTAGGAATGCGGTCGCGCTGCTTGCCGCCCAGCAGTTCGTAGGCCGGCACCCCCAGCGCCTTGCCCTTGATGTCATGCAGGGCAATGTCGATGGCGGAAATCGCCGCCTGCAGGACGCGCCCGCCTTCGAAGTATTGGCTGCGATAAACTTCTTGCCAGATCCGACCAATCTGCATCGGGTCGCGGCCGATGAGAAACTCGCGATAGTGCTCGATCGCGCCGGCCACGGCCTTCTCCCTACCGCTCAAGCCGCTCTCGCCCCAGCCGAAGATGCCATCGTCGGTCTCGACCTTGACCAGCATCTGGTTGCGCGTTCCCACCCATACGGGATAGGGCTTGATCGCCGTGATTTTAAGCTTCGCAGTCATCCACGCCCTCGTTTCACACGCATCGGCTCTATCTCAGTGGGCCTTGAGGGCCATTTCTGTTTCGCCGTCGAACAGATGCATCCGCTCCTGATCGAACTCGAGCCAAATCTGTTCGTCGGGCGCGACGGCAATGGTCGGCGGCACACTGACGTTGACAATGGCGCCAGACAGGAACGCCTGAACGAAGGTGACGTCTCCGGTCGGCTCCACCGTGTAGGCCTTGGCAGGAATGCTGCCTGGCACCGCACTCTTGTGCAGCTTGATCGTCGAGTGACGTGCGCCGAGCACGACTTTCTTGGTGGTTGCCCTCGCGACCTTCTGCGCGTTGGTTGGCGAAAGCTCGAGGCGCCAGCCCTCTGCGCTGGTCAAAACAGTGTTGCCGCTTTCCGTTGATGCCTCCAGCGGAACAAGGCTCATTGCCGGGCTGCCGACGAAGCTGGCGACGAACATGTTCACCGGATGGGCAAAGACCTGCGCCGGTGAATCGTATTGCTGCAGGTAGCCGCCGTTCATCACCGCCATCCTGTCGGCCATGGTTACCGCTTCGAGCTGGTCGTGCGTCACGTAGATGATCGTCGCCTTGAGGTCCTGGTGGAAACGCTTGATCTCCGACCGCATCTGCACGCGCAGCTTTGCGTCGAGGTTGGAGAGTGGTTCATCCATCAGGAAGACCGCCGGATCGCGAACGAGGGCACGGCCCAGCGCCACGCGCTGCTGTTGCCCGCCCGAAAGTTCGCGAGGCTTGCGCTCAAGCAGCTGCGTCATGTCGAGCACGCGCGCTGCTTCCTTGACCTTCTTGTCGATCTCGTCCCTTGGCAGTTTGCGCATCTGCAGCGGGAAAGCCAGGTTTTTGTAGACCGATTTCTGCGGATAGAGCGCGTAGTTCTGGAACACCATTGCGATGTCCCGGTCCTTGGGGTCGAGGTCGTTGACCACCCGGTCGCCGATGACGATGTCGCCAGATGTGATGGGGATGAGCCCTGCTACAAGATTGAGCGTGGTTGTTTTGCCGCAGCCTGAAGGGCCGACGAGGGCAACGAATTCGCCGTCATTGACCGTCAGCGAAACATCGTTGACAGCTTTGAAGCTGCCATACGTCTTGACAAGATCTTTGAGGACCACGTGGGCCACCGGCAACTCCCTAGTGTTTGACTGCGCCTTCTGTAAGGGCGCGTACGAAGTATCGTTGCAGGACGAGGAACAGGACCACGACAGGCACGCTCATCATAAAGCTGGCCGCCATCAAGCCCGGAAAGTCCGTCGTATTTTCCGAGAAGAAGCGCTGGATGCCGACCGGCAGCGTCAACTGGTCGTTCTTGGAGAGGAAGGTGTAGGCGTAGATGTACTCGTTCCACGCGCCGATGAAGGAATAGATCGCCGTGGCGATGATTCCTGGCGCCGAGAGCGGCATCACGATTAGGACAAAGGCCTGGAACCGTGTCGCTCCGTCGATGCGCGCCGCCTGCTCGAGTTGCACCGGGATGTTGTCGTAGAAGCCCTTGAGGAGCCAGATTGCCAGCGGCAGTCCGAATGTGAGGTAGGTGAGAATGAGCGACCCATGCGTGTTCACCAGCCCGATCGCGCGCATCAGGATGAAGAGCGGCACGAGAAAGATCACCGCCGGGAACATGTTCCGAAGCAAGACGGCGAAGAACAGAAAGTTCCGGCCAGGAAAGGTGAAGCGTGAAAACGCATAAGCCGCGGGAACTGCCACGATCACCGAAAGGACGGTCGTGGCGGTGGAGACAAAAAGGCTGTTCCAGAAGAAGCGCAGGAAGTCCTGGCCGACGCTGTTTTGCGGATCGAGCAGCTTTTGGTAGCTCGCGAGGGTGGGTTGGTCCGGCCACCATTGCGGCGGGAACTGCAACGCAGCGAAGCCTGACTTGATCGATGTGATCAGCATCCAGATCATCGGTAATGTGGTGTAAAGCAGCATGAAGAGCAGGAAGATGCGTCCACCCCACCGCCATCCATCGATGCGCACACGGCGACGCGCCTGACCTCGATGAGCAGTCTCGGCAATCGTGCTCATTCGCTTCCGTCCTTCCGCTCGTTACCGCTCAGCGCCCGGACGTAGAAGTAGCCAAACGACATCAGGATTAAGAACAGCAGCACCGAGTAGGCCGATGCCACTCCCCAGCGTTGGCGACCAAAGGCGAGTTCATAAATGTGGGTGATCCAGATATGAGAAGCGTTCGACGGCCCGCCGCCGGTCATGATCCAGGGGATGATGAACGAATTGAAGTTGGCAACTGCCAGCAAAAGGATCGTCACCGTCGAGACATTCCTTACATGTGGAAAGGTGACGTGCCAGAACCGCTGCCATGCATTCGCTCCGTCGACCTTTGCGGCGCGCAGCAACTGGTCGGGGACCGTCTGCAGCCCAGCCATCATCATGATCATGGCAAACGGGAATTCTCGCCAGATATTGACGACGATCAGCGAGGGAAGCACCGTGCTCACGCTGTCGATGAAATTCGGCGGCCGGTCGGTCAATCCCAGGCTGACCAGCACCGCGCCAATGATCCCAACGTCCGAATGGTAGATCCATTTCCAGATATAGGATGCGGCAACCGCGCTGATGACCCATGGAATGATCAGGACGGCGCGCAGGATGGCGCGGCCGGCAAAGTCACGATGGAGCGCCAGAGCGCTGGCGAATCCCAGGACAAACGAGACGAACGTCGATCCAATCGTCCAGATAAGAGTGTTCGAGGTGACGGTCCAGAACACCGGACTTTTGAGGATGGCGGTGTAGTTGTCGAGCCCGACGAAAATCTTGTCCCGAAGCTGCAGGCCAGGCGGTGTATTAAAGAACGACAGCTCAATCGTGTAGTAGATAGGGTAGGCTATCACGATCAGCATCACTGCGATCGCAGGGAGCACATACGCGTAGTCGGCGCGATGATCCCAGGTCTTTCGCAGCACACCGGATCTGACAAGCAGTCTTCGGGGAGCCTCGGCCTTTCCAGTCAAGATCGTCACTGTGCAGAGCCCTCATCCATGGGAACGAAACCGGCTGCAATCGATGCGCAGCCGGTCAGATCGTCGGACTTGAACTAGAGCCCACCGTCCATCAGTTCTTTGACCTTCTTGGCCGCGTCGTCGGCTGCCTGGTCGACCGTCATGGCCCCAGTCAGAGCATTCTGCAGCATGTCCGGGACTATGATGTTCATGATCTCCGGGGACTGTGGCAATGCCGGGAACGGGATGCCGTATGGCAGCATCGAGGTCGTGACATCAAGGAACTTGATGCTGTCCAGACGTTCCTTCATCCATTTGGTCTTGAAGCCGTTGAGGTTTCCCGGGTTTGAGCCTGCATAGGCCATCTTCAATGACCATTCGGGGCTCGTCCACATGCAGATGATGGCCTTCGCTGCCGGCTCGTCTACCTTGCCGCCCTCCACATATTCCGGCTTCAGGATATGAATGTTCGAGCCGCCAAACACCACGGCACGTTTGCCGTTGGGGCCAGTCGGGATCAGTCCGTAGCGCATATTGTCGATTACGGTCTGCGCCTTCTGCTTGTCGGTGTCGGTTGCCTTCTTCTGCAGGTCGAGCATGACGTCGTAATCCGAAGGATGGGAGATCATCATGCCGAGCTGGCCAGCCAGGAAGAGGGGCTGGTTGTCGGCCTGCTGATTGGTAAGCGCCGAAACCGGAACCGACTTGTCGCGTACATACATGTCGTAGGAGGCCTGCAATGCGGCCTTGCTTTGCGGGCTATCGAGCTCGACCGTCTTATAGGTCGGCTCGGCGGTAGCCTCGTCGAAGACACCGCCGCCATAGGCCCAAAGCTGCGGCATGAAGCGGTAGGGCGTGTTACCTGCATTCTTGCGAGCCACGAGACCATAACCGGCAATGCCGAGCTTGTCGTGGATCTGCTTGGAATACTTGACGACATCATCCCAGGTTGCTGGGGCCTTGTCGGGATCAAGGCCGGCACGCTTGAAGATATCGGCGTTCCAGATGAACGCCATCGTCTCGTTGTTGGTTGGAATGCCGTAGGTCACATCGTCCCAGGTTACAGCTTTCATCGCTCCTGGCCAGAAGTCCTCGGTCGAATACCCTACATCCTCCGGTTTCAGAGGCTGCAGATAGCCCTTTGAAGCAAACTCGGTGCCACCCAGGATTTGAAGGCGGACCGCCATCGGAGCCGCATTGCCAAGGAGCGCGGTCCGGAACTTGTCCAAGAGGTCGTTGTAGGTGAGGGCTTGTTCCTCAAGCTGGATGTTTGGGTAGGTCTTGCGGAACGTCGCGAAGAAATCCTTGTAATACTGGCGCAGTAGGTCGGGGTCGCCCTCGAACACACCCTGATACCAGAAGGTCAGTCGGCCCTTGTAGTCAAGCGGGGTGACCTTGCCGCAATCAGCCGCCGTGTCAAATTCCTGTGTACCGGCAATGGAGCGGACATATTGCGGCGACCACTTGCTCAGGTCGACCGGCGCCCCCAGCGCAGACGCAGACATCAATGATACCGTCAAAGCAGTGGAGACAGTGCCGCGCAGGACGGCACCTCCGAGTGAAATCCTCGTCATAGGTATCCTCCAGGTTTCTCTCCCATGCCGCTCTGCACCAAGGCGAGCGGTCTTTGCTCGACGGCTCAGGACCTCCCAGTCAATGTATTCCTTCGAGCAGATCATACGTTTTCAGATCGCCGAACACCTGTCAATCGGGGAAATCGTACATTGTTTGGGCGAGATTTGCGTGATATGCGAGGAATATGTGTATTAATTGGGGATAGTTTTGACCGATACGAGCGACTTTAGGGCGAAGCCACCCGAGGGCATCGACGCTGACGGGGCATCCAGCCAGGGCGCCTCGCTCTACCAACTGATCCGGGAAGACATCATCGAGGGGCGGCTCGCTGCCAACGAACGGCTCGTGGTCACCGATCTCGCCCGGCGCCACGGCACCTCGACCAACCCTGTGCGCGAGGCTCTGCAACTGTTGCGCGGGGAGGGCTTTGTCACCTTCGTTCCCAACCGCGGAGCGCGCGTCCGGCCCATAGATCAGGATTTTGTTCGGGATATCTACGAGATAGGAGTCTTGATCGAGCCGGCACTGACGCGATGGTTCGTAAGCATGGCCACCGTCGAGGACATAGCTGAACTCGAACGCATTCAGGGCCTGATTGAAGAGAACAACTTCGCTGACACCTTCAGGCACAGCGAGCTGGACACTGCCTTTCATACTGTGATGTACCAGAAGCACTACAACCGCCATGCAGCCGAGCTTTGGTGGAAGCATCGCGAAGTGCTGCGAGCAGTGAGCCGACGTTTTGACTTCACGCTCGCCCGGCGTGCCG
This sequence comes from Rhizobium sullae, assembly GCF_025200715.1. Taxonomy (NCBI): domain Bacteria; kingdom Pseudomonadati; phylum Pseudomonadota; class Alphaproteobacteria; order Hyphomicrobiales; family Rhizobiaceae; genus Rhizobium; species Rhizobium sullae. The sequence continues at coordinate 2,446,144 of NZ_CP104144.1, read as the reverse complement.
CAATCCTTAGCGAGCATCGCGAGCTCATCGCGCATGTGAAGGCGGGAAATGCGAACGAGGCGGCCGAACTCATCGCTCGCCATGTGGAGGGCTCCGGCCGGCACATCCTTGAACATATGCGTGCGCGCAACGCCGCTCGCGCGGGATAAGACGCGCCTGAAACCTTGTTATCCCGAGCACTTCAGAAAAGGCAGTTGAGATGAAAATCACCAGCGTTCGCCCGTGGCTAATCAGGTCTGATGCTTCTTACTGGGGAGAATATCTCTTTGTCGAAGTGACGACCGACGAGGGGGTGAGCGGCTGGGGAGAGATCACCACGACGACAAGGCTCGCCAATCGCGCCCTCTGCACGATCCTGCGGCAGATTGGTGCCGCTCTGAAAGGCGAGGACCCGGCGCGTATCGAATATCTGTGGCACAAGATATTCCGAAGCTTCACCTACATGGGCAGCCGCGGCGCTGCAGTCGAATGCGTCAGTGCTATCGACATAGCCCTTTGGGATATCCGAGGCAAAGTCCTGGGCAAGCCAATATACGAGCTGTTGGGTGGAGCGGTACGTGATGACATTGCGCTCTACACCCACCCCAACCAGGCCAAGTTTACCAGTAAGGAGGCTGTGGTCAGGGAAATCCGAGACATCGTCGATTCCGGTCACACTGCACTCAAGTTCGATCCTTTCCCCCACCAAGGCCGCACCGCCGATGGACAGCCTCGCGAACAGCGGGACGGCTACCTCGATGGCAGCATGACCCGCAAGGATGAGCGCGAAGCCGCCGAACTCACGGCTCTGATCCGCGAAACGGCGGGCGCTGATGTCGACATCCTCATCGATGCGCATGGCCGGTTCGACGTTCCAACCGCCATTCGCCTTTGTCGGAGCCTCGAGGAAGCTGGTCAGATCGACTGGTTCGAGGAGCCCTGTCCGCCGGAGAGCCTCAACGCTCTCAGACAGGTCCGTGAGAAGGTCAGCGCCGCCATCTCTTGGGGCGAGCGCGGCCATACGAAATGGGATTTCGTGCCGGTGCTCGAAAACAGGCTAGCTGATTACATCATGCCGGATGTCACTTGGACCGGCGGCATCACCGAACTCAAGAAGATCTCTGCCCTATGCGAGGCTTACTACATCCCGGTCTCCCCGCATGACGCCGCAGGGCCGATCAACGTGGTTGCGGGAGCGCAGGTGATGATGACCGTTCCCAACTTTTACAAGCTTGAAACGTCGGAGTGGAACCTGGGCAAATATGATGAGCTCATCGACAGGCCACTGGATGTCTCGAACGGCAGCCTCAAGCTTGCGTCAAAGCCTGGCCTCGGCATCGAAATGAACCGCGACTACCTTCAAAACCACGAGATAGAACTGGACTAGACAACGCTCTACGCCGCGCCTGCGTGTGGCGAGGAGTCCCACCGATCAGAACGAGGATCAAATCATGCTAGAGGCAGATGGAGCCGACGAGGCGCTCAATCGGGTGAATACGCGTTCCAGGCCGTCTGACCTCCGCATCACCGACATGCGGGTCGCCGAAATTGATGGCGCGCCGTTCACCTCGGCGTTACTCAAGATTTACACCAATCAGGGCATCGTTGGGCTTGGCGAGGTGCGCGACGGTGCCAGCGCCACCTATGCGCTGATGCTGAAGAGCCGGTTGCTTGGCGAGAACCCTTGCGACATCGATCGGCTGTTTCGTAGGATCAAACAGTTCGGCGGACACGGCCGCCAAGGCGGCGGCGTCTCGGCGGTTGAAATCGCATTGTGGGATCTTGCCGGCAAGGCCTATAGCGTCCCCATCTACCAGATGCTCGGTGGCCGCTTCCGCGAGAAAGTGCGCGTCTACTGCGATACGGACGCCACCGTGCCGAGCGGCACCGAGACGGGGAGGCGCCTCAAGCAGCGCATGGAGCTCGGTTTCACCTTCCTGAAGATGGATCTCGGACTGATGCAGATCGCGGACGTCCCCGGCGCGGTCGTGTTTCCTGCCGGCTCACTCGAAGGATACCACAACCGTCCTTATCGCGGACCGCTGAAGACGATTGAAGAGCGGCGTGCCCGCAACGCTTCGTATGATTTGCATAATGTCCAGCATCCGTTTACCGGCCTTCACTTTTCCGACAAGGGCCTCGACCTGCTTGAGCAGTACATCGCCGAGGTTCGTGAAGTCATCGGCATGGATGTGCCGCTCGCGATCGACCATATCGGCCATATCTCGATGCAGAACGGCATTCGCCTCGCAAGGCGAATTGAAAAATACGTGCCAGCCTGGCTCGAGGATGTGATCCCATGGCAGTATACGCAGCAGTACCGGCAACTGCAGGACGCAACGACGGTGCCGATCTGCACTGGCGAGGACATCTACCTCAAGGAGGGCTTCGAGCCCCTGCTTAACAGCGGCGGCGTCTCCGTTATCCACCCGGACCTGCTCACCAGCGGAGGCATCCTCGAGACCAAGAAGATCGGCGACATGGCGCAAGACCGCGGTGTCGCGATGGCTATCCACATGGCGGAAAGTCCAATCGCCGCAATGGCCGCGGCACATGTTGCGACCGCGACCGAGAATTTCATGGCGCTTGAATACCATTCTGCCGATGTCGACTGGTGGGACGATATCGTCACGGGCCTTCCCAAGCCGCTAGTAAAGGACGGCTTCATCACTGTTTCGGACAAGCCGGGCCTTGGGATCGACGACGTCGTCGACGAGGTGATCTCGATGCATCTGCAGCCGGGCGTCGCCGGCATCTGGCAGCCTACGGATCACTGGGACGATGAGTATTCCTGGGATCGCACCTGGAGCTGAGGCGAAAAGGAACGAAGATGAAGATCACCGATCTCCGCTGCGCCGTTATCGGCAAACACCCGATCGTCCGCATCGTTACGGACGAGGGCCTCTATGGCTTGGGCGAAGTCGAATTCACCAAGTCCTACCTCAAGCCCTGGGTGCTGCATTTCCGCGAGGCGCTGGTCGGCGAGGACCCGACCGATGTCGAGAGAGTAATGTTGAAGATCCGCCAACGCGGCTCTTTCAAGCCGTACGGCGCGGCGGTGAGCGCTATTGAGCATGCGCTGTGGGATATTGCTGGCAAGGCCGCGGGCGTGCCCGCCTATAAACTGCTGGGCGGCAAGGTGCGGGACAAGGTGCGCGTCTACAATGGTGAGATTCGCCAGAAACGCACGGGCGACCGGCCGGAGGATTACGCCGCTGACGTCAAATGGATGATGGAGCAGCCGCAGAACTTCTTCATGGTCAAGCAAGGAATCTCGTTCCACTCCAACATGAAGGACACTATCGAGGGCTTCCACTACGGCGTGACGCAGAAGAAGGCCGGCTATCACGGTGCCATGGATCAGGGCGTGATCAGCGAGCGCGGTTTCAATCACATGCTCGACTGCGTGATCGCGATGAAGGAAGTGCTGGGCGATAAAGTCAGCCTGGCGCTCGACTGCGGCCCGGGTTGGATGCTGCCCGATGCGATTAAGTTCGCTCGCGCTGTCGAGAAGTACAATTTGATGTGGCTCGAGGACATGCTGACTGGCGACTACGTGCCGTGGGTCAATCCGCAGGCCTATCGGGAACTGACAACCTCCACCTCGACGCCAATCCATACTGGTGAGCAGATCTACCTGCGGCACAATTTCAAGGAACTGATCGAGACGCAGGCGGTACGCGTCATCGGCCCCGATCCAGCCGATGTTGGCGGCATTGCCGAGCTCAAATGGGTCGCCGAGCACGCCTACATGCACTCGATCCTGATGGCACCGCACGGCACCGCTAACGGCCTGCTGGGCCTCGGCGCGTTGATCAATGTCTGCGCCACGTTGCCTGCAAATTACATCGCCTTCGAATATCCGACCGCCTCCGACCCCTGGTGGGAGGACCTGGTAATCGGCTTGCCGCCGCAGATCGTGAAGGACAGCATGGTAGACCTACTGGAAGCGCCGGGGCTGGGCCTCGATATCGACGCTGAAGGGGCCAGGAGATATCTCAGCGAAGAGGATGCGGGTTTTTTCGACTGAACCTCCCTCCACCTGCCGTGTCCATCTTGTCGGGCGCCAGGTAATAGGGCTTGTCGAAATAGGTGATATCGATCTGTAAACAGGAAATGAAGGCCTCGATCTTCAAGGTCTTGTCGCTATCGGGTAGGGCGGCGGCGCCGACAATGATATCGTCCGTCAGGTAGTGATAGTGGGCGTCGCCGGCGTAGATCATTTCCGGAATGGTCGCCGCGGTATGCAGCATGGCGGCAAGCTCGATGCCGAATTCGGATCCGCTATGCATCGCGACGCCGATCTGGAATGTCTGGCAGACCGCGCAGAGATCCTTCACGCCCCGCGGACCTCCCAGTAATGCAGGTCGGTCAGGATGACGTCGGCGGCGTTCATTCGAATGCCAGGCCCAAGATCGTCGAAACGGGCCGGATACATGTTGGTTGCGATCGGCACGCGGATCCTGCTTCGCACCGCGGCATTTCCCTCAAGGCCCCAGGATGGGCCTTCGAAATATTCGATGTCGAGTTCCTCGAGCCGCTTGGCGTGTCAGATTTCGCTGTTAACGTGCCGGCGTTTTCTAGAGCACTTAGCCGCCACGTGGGACCCTTCGTGTTTGAGTTGATGCTGGCGAAGGCACTATCGCTTGGTTCAGCCCGATAAAGCATCTCTACCAACTTGCTCCCCAGCCAGTGCGCCTGCGAGCAAGCCCGACGCAGCGAAACTATCGGGCTCAGCTGGCAGCGCCGGCAAGGTGGGGCGAGGTGTGCATCCAAGCGCCACACCTGAGTTCGATGCAGCTATTCATGTCATCTTGGATCGCGCGTTCGTTGAAGAGCAGCGTGAGAATTTTCGTCACGCGATACTGAAAATAGATGAGGGATCTGATCACTCAGCAGTCTCTCCCTAGCTTGTTCCACCACCCGTCCTGAATGTCCGGTCTCGCCTCGAAAAACGGGCGCCATTGCTCCACCCACGGCTCGCCACAAGCGTGTGGCTGATAGCGGCCTGTGCCGAAGTGAGTGAGGCCTCACATCGGGCTCGCCAGGTCCGGGAACGGCCCCTTCCACCAGCTTCCTTGTTTCGCATACGGACTACAACAGCTGACACTTCAGCAGCGCTTCAAGCCAGTCCGCGAAGACCTGTAGCCGGCGTGAGAGATGTTGGCGATGCGGATAAAGTAGGGCCATCGGCATGGGTTCCGCCCGGTGGCCGGGCATCACCTCGACCAGTTCGCCCGCTTCCAAGTGTCGCTTAACATCGTATGCCGGGATCTGGATCAATCCGAGACCCGCAAGACAGCAGGCGATATAGGCTTCGGCGCTGTTGACGGTGACGCGGCCATGCAACGACACTGCGCGCAACGCGCCGTGCTCCACCCATTCCCAGTCTTCGACCCTGCCGTTGGAGGGCGAGGCATAGTTGACCGCCCGATGTTCGCCGAGTTCGTCGGGCGTTTGCGGTGTTCCGTGTCGCGCCAGATAGACCGGGCTGGCCACATTGATCAGCGGCAGATTGCCGATAGACCGGGCGATGAGGCCGGAATCGCCGAGCGGGCCGACGCGCAGCACGCAATCAACGCTGTCTTCGACCAGATTCACCGCCCGGTCGGTGACACCAAGGTCGATGTCGATCTCGGGATAGCGGTCGAGAAAGTCGGGTAGCGCCGGAGCGATGATCAGTCGCCCGATACGACCCGGAACGTCGATCCGCAGTCTGCCCGACGGTTGCGCCGCCGTCTGCCGAAACAGATTCTCCGTATCTTCGACGTCGGCGATAACACGCTGGCACCTTTCATAAAAGGCAAGGCCGTCCTGTGTCGGTGAGACCTTGCGTGTGGTGCGATGAAGCAACCGCGCGCCGACACGTCCCTCCAGGTCCTGAATAGCCGCCGAAACCGAGGAGCGCGGTACGCCAAGCGTATCAGCCGCCCGAGTGAAACTCGAACAATCGACAACACGGATGAAGATACGGAACAGGTCGACGCGGTCCAAAGTAGATGATGTCCATTGTGCTGCTTTTCTGACAAGTGATGTCAGAATGATCGTCTTTATTGTGCAATGCTAGACGATATTCTTGTCCGACGAAAGCGGCCACTATGCAGCCGCCATACCGGCAAAGGAGGCCGATCCATGACCGATCACAGCATCAAAGGCAAAACCGTCATCATCGCCGGTGGCGCAAAAAATCTCGGGGGACTTATCGCGCGCGATCTCGCTGCCCACGGCGCCAAGGCGATTGCCATCCATTACAACAGCGCTGCGACCAGGGCGGATGCCGACGCGACCGTGGCTGCGGTCAAGGCCACCGGCGCCGAAGCGGTTGCCTTCCAGGCGGATTTGACCACTGCGGGCGCTGTCGAGAAGCTGTTTGCCGATGCGGTTTCCGCAATTGGCCGGCCGGACATCGCCATCAACACCGTCGGCAAGGTACTGAAGAAGCCGATGGTTGAGATTTCGGAAGCCGAATATGACGATATGACCGCGGTCAATTCGAAGACGGCCTTCTTCTTCATCAAGGAAGCCGGCAAGCATCTCAACGACAACGGCAAGCTGGTGACGCTCGTCACCTCGCTGCTCGGTGCTTTCACACCCTTCTATGCTGCCTATGCCGGCACCAAAGCGCCGGTCGAGCATTTCACACGCGCGGCATCCAAGGAGTTCGGCGAGCGCGGCATCTCGGTAACGGCGATCGGCCCCGGTCCGATGGACACGCCGTTCTTCTATCCGGCCGAGGGTGCCGACGCGGTCGCCTATCACAAGACCGCTGCCGCCCTGTCCGGCTTTTCCAAGACCGGCCTCACCGACATCGAGGACATCGTCCCCTATATTCGCTTCATGGTCTCCGATGGCTGGTGGATGACTGGCCAGACCATTCTCGTCAACGGTGGCTATACCACCAAGTGAGGGCAGCGGCGGTCCGCCTGTGAAGACGGGCCGCCGAAACAAAACTTGCCTGCAAAATAGGGGGCGCTCATGCATATGCTGCTAGTCATTATCGGGGGAGTTGTCTTGCTCGGCGTGTTCGCGCTGTTCGGAAAACTCTGGGGCGGCGATGTCGCCGGAGTCGCAACGGCGGCGAAGGCTTTTATTCCCCTGTGGCTGGCCGTGACGCTCGTCAACATGTGGGTCGGCGTGACTAGGGCCGGCTATACGGTCGCCCAGGAACTGCCGATCCTGCTCGTCGTCTTCGCCGTCCCGGCAGCGCTCGCCGCCGTCGTGGCGTGGCGACTGGTAAGAGGCTGACCCGATGGTCGCCGAGACGTTGCCCTCGCTACTGAGGCCGCCTTTCACTGCGGCTTCAGCCTCGTTCCGGTTGTCGTGCTGCTCGGCGCGACGGTGGTCGTGGCCATCGTCCAGCGCGCCGGACCGGAGATGCTTTACATGCTGCGTGGCCATATGATGGGTGACAACAAAGTAAACGCGAATTTCCCCGCACCTTTTGCTGTTGAGTGTGCTGAGGCATGAGGTGTCCACCAAAAAATAGGTGGACACCAAGTCATGGAAGAAGATGATCATAAACCGGTCGTCAGGCTGGCTGGGGGGGCAGGCGACGCCGACAACCCTGCCTCGAAAACCATCCGTGAACGAACGCCAGGAAGTCCCCGTAATTATTAGAAATTAGAGGCGAGCTGAATTTAAGAGGAACTCGGTGATCTGCAAGGAACTCTTCGCCCACAGCTTCGTTTGCTCCACACGTGTATCGGATGCGTCGCGTCCCTAAACAGCGAGCGAGGAGCAAAATGTTGATACGTCTCATAGCCGCTACCGCCGCCCCCCTTCTCCTGGCTGCGCCAGCATTCGCGGACTGCAGTCAAGAACTCGCGAAACTCGAGCAAGCTATAGTTTCCGCGGAAACGGGTGCAAGCGGCAGCAAGTCCGGTGTTCCCGTTACGAAGCACCAGGAAGAAGTTATGGCCGGCAAACAGAAGCAGGGCGTCGGAACTGAAACAACAGGATCAACCGGTACCCAGACGAAAGCGATTTCGCCCCACCAGGAACAGGTAACCGGGAAACGGACTGGTGAAAGTGCCGACAAGCCAAGCAAGATCCTGGCGGAAGCCCGCAAAATGGCCCAGGCCGGTGATGAGCAGGGCTGCATGAAGAAGCTGGCGGAAATCAAAGGTCTCATTGGAGAAAAGTGAAGACCTTATCTAACAACGACCTGCTAAAGCGCCTTTCCGACCACTGCTGTGATCGGCCCGGGTATGGGCGTGCGAACGAGTGTCAAATGCAAACCGCCTTGCTGTCGTCGGAATGGTTGTGACATGGTTTGTTTGACCCGGACCGTCAAAGTGCTGGCAGGCCGTCTAAAAAACATCTAGTGGTTGAAGGCAACCCATTAGGATCGCTTTTTTGGCTGAGCACCCGCCATTACTATTTTTCGGTCGCGGATCTTATAGAGCAGATCTTTGGGTCGGATCCGTTCAAAGACCAATCAGCAGCTTGGAGCCAGACGGCTTCGTCCAAACACGCTGTTGATTTCCGAAGATGCAATGTGAAAGCGCAGCAAGGCGGGGCGAGACAGCGGCAAGGGGTGAAGCCGTCCCGCCACCCTCTCCAGACGCTCCCGCCGTTTCTGACGATGCAATCAGCCTTGATGAGGAGCTCAGGCTGCTGCGGGACCAGCTGGCGCGCAAACTTCAGCCCCAAAACGCACAACTGAAGAGGATGCTGGCGCGGTTCGAGCGCTGAACCTGTTATTATCCGTCCTCCGGACTGCGGGCTTGATGAGGGTGTAGAGCACATATCGTTTTAAGCTCGGCCGAAGACCCGGCTTCGGGCCTCGCTCGTCTACCCAGGTGGCCATGAATTGAAGCGCAACAATTTTCTTGCGCCAGCGCAGTCTCCGATTGTTGTTGATTTGGACCAGCAAATGGTCTAGATTAATCTGCGATGTTGGACCTGTTAACGGTCCGGAATGGGAGACGAGCGATGCGGGTATCGGTGACAGATGCGAAGGGGCAGTTGACGGAACTGGTTCGTCGCGCGGAGGCGGGAGATGAGATCATCTTAACCCGCCATGGTCACGCGGCCGTGCGCCTAGTGCCCGTCAGGGTCGCGCAGGACGCGAAATCTCGCCGAGCGCTACTCGAATCGGTGCGGTCCGCGGCGGCCGAAAAGGTGACGCCCGGACCGGATGCTGCGCGTAGCCAGGATTTCCTTTACGGTGCTGATGGACTTCCAGAATGATCGCCGTAGATACGTCGGCGCTGATGGCGATCGTGCTCGGTGAGTTAGAAGCGGATGCCTGTGTTCGAGCGCTTGAAGCCGAAGACGATCTTATAATCTCTGCAGGTACGGTGGCCGAGTCCTTGATCGTTTCCGCCAGGCGAAATGTCGGTGAGGAAATGGCGCGGATGATTCACGGGCTTGGCTTCGAAATCGTGAATGTGACCCCGGCGTCAGCGCGGCGCGTAGCAAGCGCTTACGAACGCTGGGGAAAGGGTGTCCATCCGGCGGCGCTGAATTTTGGAGATTGCTTCGCCTATGAGGTGGCGAAGGAACATGCTTGCCGCCTGCTCTATGTCGGCGACGATTTTTCGAAGACCGACATTGAGAGAGTTCTGTGAAGGAAGAAACGACAGAAGAAGCAAGCAAAGTGCCGGAGGGGTGGGTGATAACGACGGCAAGTCCACTTGCACACCATCGTCGTGGACGTTACGATCCCGAGCTATCCGCCAGAAGTCCCCGAGGAGCTTCGCTTCAGCAGAAAGACTTGCTCGCCCTTTAGCCAATTCCAGCTCGGACGCCGGTTGATCATCGAAGCCTTCCTCGATTGCGGACGTTTCGTCGTGGGTCAGGTTACCGCCGGCCGCAACGATTTTTCCTGATGAGTGCGCCGCAATTGCGGACGCGAGAGAGGTTCACTCAATTAACGTGCCTGTTTCAGCTCAAGCGCCTTGAATTAACAGATCGACGATTTCGCCTGAAAGAGTGCTTCCACTCCGGATCAATCGTAGCGTTCGTCGCGGCCGATCTGCTCCTTTGCCGCGTCGCGAACGGTGCCCGCGGCCGGATCAGGATCCTTTTCGTTGGCTTCCTTCAGAAAACGCGCCGCTTCGAACATCGCCACCGTAATCTCGTCAGTTCCCCATCCGGCTTCGTTGGCGGCGTCAATGACTTCTTCAAGCGCATTGCGAGCGGCGGACTTGGCCTCTTCGAAGCGCAGCGACGGTTCCTCGGTTCGTGGTCGTGGGAAGTGCATGGGCTTTTCCTTTCTTTTGAAGACTGAAGAACGCACGAGCGATCATAAAGATGCGAAAAGGCGCCGGTATAACGCGCGGCCTTTCGAACCCACGGACAAAACGTCTTCCACCATCAGGACATATGGATTATGGCGGCCTTGGAGGCATTATAGTGCCCTGGCTTAGACCCCGGTTGATAGCCACACAGGACATTAATGGGCTGTTGACATCGCTCCGGCAGCTGGGTGCCGTGCCAATAGCTGAGGCCCCGGCCCTTGAATCTTTCCAAGACACCGCAGGCGACCGAAAGGTAAAATCGGGCGATGTATGGCAGGATAGATTCATGCTGTAGCCCGACGTGATACAGCTCGTTCCGGAAATCGTGCATGTGCCAGCGTTCCGGGCGCTGCCGCAGTACCGCCTTTCTGCCCTGAGTCATAGCGGGATCGAAACCGCCAAGGCGTCCGCCGAGAAATTCGGCTTCGACCACGCGGTGTCGTCGACGGAGGAGCTCGTGAACCATCCTGACGTCGACCTCGTGGTTGTAACCGTTCGGGTGCCGGAACACCTTCAAATTGTGACCGCGGCGCTCGAGGCCGGGAAGTCGGTGTTTTCCGAGTGGCCTCTCGGCATGAATCACTTCGCCGCGAGGCCTGGGCTCCGGCTTGAAACGAGAATAACCCGCTCCAATTCCCTCCAACAAATTCAGCTTGTATTCGGAGGGCGCCGATGAACGTCTTTTCCACTAAAGCCGGATTTCTATTCGCTAGAATCGGATTGCTCGCGCTTGCCGCGGTCGCCTCCGGCATGGCCCTCGGCCCGGCGCGCGCCGAACTTCTCGCACGTGTTCCCGCAGCGCGCGAAATGGCGGTTTGCGGCGACACATTGTTCGTCGGGACCAAAGGTTCCTCGGTCTATGCCGTGCCATTGTCCGGCGGTCGCGCCCGGCCGGTCGCTTCGGGATTCTCCGCTCCCAACGGGGTCGCATGTTCCCGTGGTCGTTTGTTCGTTGCTTCGAGGAACAGCGTAACCGCGTTCAACATCGGGCGCGGGGGCGCCCTGAGCGGCAGGCGCGACATTCGTCGAGACTTGCCGAATTCGGGAGCCCACAGTTTTCGCTATATCGCTGTCGGCCCCGACTCCCGGCTCTATGTCTCGTTCGGATCGCCTTGCAACATTTGCTTGCCACGCGGGCTGCAAGGCACGATCGTCAGCATGGACCAGGACGGGTCCGACCTTCGACGAGTCGCCTGGGGCGTGCGCAATTCGGTCGGCTTCGACTGGCGCGGCGGCACGATGTTCTTTACGGACAACGGCGCCGACCGAATGGGCGACGATATCCCACCTGACGAGCTGAACGAGTTGCAGCCCGGCGGCTTTTACGGCTTTCCCTTCTTCGGAGGCCAAATCCGGCTCAAAGGGTTCCAGGACGCGTCGCCGCCCGCGCGGCAGATTTCGCCCGTGTTCAACTTTCAGGCGCATGTCGCGACCTTGGGAATCCATTTCTTCCGCAGCCTCGGCGGCGACGCCCTGGTTGCCGAGCACGGCAGTTGGGACAGGTCGGTTCCGGTCGGCCGTCAGGTTGTGCGGGTGCGCTTCCAAGGGGCGCGCCCAGTCTCGGCGACGACTTTCGCCAGAGGCGTCGGCCGGCCGGTAGACGTCAAGGAGGCGCCGGATGGTTCCGTCCTCGTATCCGACGACGCCGGAGGCGCGATTTACGTCCTCAGGCGGTGATGTCCATTGGCGCGTTCCCGCCAAGCGCGGCCTTGTGGGCCATTGGCCACCAGGTCGAACTAGTCAGCTGAGATGCGGCGCGATGCTTCATCAACGAACAGGATCCCAGCAAGCCCATCCCGGCGCGTGCGCCGCCCGATTGAAGGGCGGCAGCGAAAATCACGGCAGCACGGAGACGGGATGTGGCCACGGTGAGGAACTGATTGGTCAGCCACGCATCACCTTCGGCGCCGCTCCTGGCTACCGCACGCTCGCTTCCGATCGCCGGCGGCGGTTCGCCCGTTCAGCCGTCGCAGGAGCTTATCTTGCGCCATCTTCTTGCGACGGGTTCAGCGGGTATAAACGCGATGCGTTCATCGGCGATATCGAGCAGCCTTCGCTCGATGTCGTCAGGATGATAGGCCACGCTGGGGTCGGTATCGTCGAGTCCGGCGAAGGTCCATGCCTGGGGAACCTCTTCAACGATGAAATGTTCTTCAATGCCAATCAACTTCATGGTCATTTCCTCTCACCAACGTCGGCCATATTCACCAAGGAACAGTCTCGCCGTGCTGGTTGAGGTATTCCAGGCCTGGTCTTTCGCGTTTGGCGAGCAGCACGCGCACGAGGCTGGGGATGCTCTCATCGATTGTGAGTGGTACATCCGGCCCCCCAAGGTCGGTGCGTATCCAGCCTGGCGCCATGACGGCCATTGCGCGCGGTGATTCTGCTTCGCGGGCCGCGAAGCTCCGCATGAACTTCAAGTGTAATTCGACGCCAAGGCAGAGGTCACGGCCATCGCCGATTTTAACCCTAAAGCGACAAGGCCCTCCACTGGGACCCTCGGCGACTTTCGAATCCGTAGCGGAGTAATGCCCAATGCGGAGAACGTCGCCGATCTGCGAGGAGTACGATGTTCCGGAAGAGTCTTCAGCGGTCCGTCTGATCAATTATTAGCTTTCTCCCGTTTCCGTGCGTTTGAAGGCGTCTCGCCGGCGCGTAACCCCATAACTCATGCCCCGGAAGAGATCCCGATCGCCAGTCCGTCGCCACGTGGATCATGTGCGCCGGTCGCCATGCCGTCCTCGTCGATAACGATCACACCTGCCTGCCCTGCAAGCGGGCTCTGCGCCTCGATCGGTGACAGTGCGTGGCCTCGTGCGGCCAGTTCGGCAAGCACTGCTTCGCCGGCATCGCTTTCCAGCTTGAGGCTGTCACGGCTGTCGGAAAAGGTCTTGCCGAGGAGAAAGCGTGGACCGGCCAGCGCTGCTGCTGGTTCCTCGTCGAAGTCGATCAGCCGGGTCAGCAGCATTGCCAGCGTCTGCGGCTGACCGTCGGCGCCCTGCGTGCCGTAGAGCAGCGCAGGCTTGCCGTTGCGCAGGCCGAGGCCGGGATTCAAAGTATAGAAAGGCCGTTTGCAGGGTGCGATGGCATTGACATGCTTGGGATCGGACGAAAAGGCAGCCCCGCGGTTCTGCCAGAGAATACCCGTATCGCCGACCACCACGCCGCTGCCCCAGTCGAAATAGGTGCTCTGCAAGACGCTGACGCTGCCGCCCTCTGCGTCGGTTGCGGCGAAGAACACGGTGTCGCCGCTGCGAAAGAGTGCTGGCCATTCGAGTGCCCGCACGGGATCGATGGAGGCCGCCACCTGCGCGAGATGCTGTGCGCTCAGCCATTCCTCCACCGGCTGCGGCGCGACATCGGGATCGGCGATACCGCCGCGGTCGAAAAAGGCGTGTTTGACGGCTTCCACGCAGAGGTGCAGATGGTCAGCGCTGCCGGGCGTATGGACGGCGAGATCGAAATGAGCAAGAATGCCCATGATCCCCAGTGTCGACAGACCCTGTGTTGGTGGGGGCGGCGCAAGCAGTTCGAAACCGCGATATGAGAGGCTGATCGGCGCCACTTCGCGTGTTCGGGTCGCCTTGAGATCGTCGGCACTCAGCGGAGAACCCGCCGCCTGCAGCCCTGCCGCAATGCTCGTCCCGAGTTCGCCGTCGTAGAAGGAGCGCGGCCCGTCGGCAGCAATTAGCGAAAGCGACCGCGCCAGATTCTTCTGCCGAAACAGACTGCCTGTCTCCAGCGCCGCGCCATCCGGCATGAAGAGCGCGGCAAAACCTGGCCAGCCGGCCGCCTCCTCTCGCCGGAAGGCAAGCCAGAAGCTCTGCGAGCGCGTGACCGGAAAGCCCTGTTCAGCGTGGCGGATCGCATCGGCAAGCAAGGCAGGAAAACCGATCGTTCCGCCCCAGTGCTGCGCGGAATACTCATGCGCGTGCCGCCACGCATCGACGGCGCAGGCCGAGGTCAGCGCCGAAAGCGGCCCGCGCAGCGGAATGCTGCCGCCGAAATCCGGCAATTTCTGCGCCGCCTGGCCGATGCCAAGAAAACATGTCTTCCGCCCGCCACGATCGGCGACGATCCAGACGGAGTCGCCGCCAAGTCCGCAGAAATGCGGATAGACGACGGCAATCGTGCTGCCGATGGCGATCGCAGCCTCCAGCGCATTGCCCCCGGCCCGCAGGATCGCCGCGCCTGCCTCGCTCGCCAGCGCATGCGGGCTTGTTACCATACCACCGCGTCCGGCCGCCTGCTTTTTAGAATCCCGATCTGTCAGTGTCATCGCGATCAAATCCCCACTCGGTCTATCGCCTATACAGCGCACGATAGGTCCGATAGGCCCGATCATAAACCGCCGCATTGTCGGGGTTGGGCACGATCCTTTCACCTTTGCCGACAAAGGCGGTCACGCCGGACCAATCCTCGGTCAGTCCGGCACCGATTGCCGCCGCCCAGGCGACACCGAGACAGGAGCCGGGATGGCCGGTGAGACCCTGTAGCGGGTGCTGCAGCACGTCGGAAACGATCTGCATCCAGATCCGGCTCTGCGAACCCCCGTCTGAAACGATGAAACGCGTCGTCGGATGACCGATATCGTTCAGCACGTCGATATGATGGCGCAACGCATAGGCATAGGCTTCCAGCATCGCCCGCCAGAGATGGCCGATATGATGCGACAGCGTCAGCCCGTCGATCAAGCCGCGCGCGCCGGCATCGTGGATCGGCGTCTTCTCGCCGAGGAAGTAAGGCAGGATCGTCAGCCCGTCCGCACCGGGCGCGCATTGCGCGGCCAGCCGGTCGAGATAGTGGTGTGCGGATATTCCCTCTGCCTTTGCCGCGACCTCTTCGCGTCCGGCGAAGGTGCTGATGAACCAGTTGAGCCCCGAGCCGCCGGTCGACATGCAGCCGTTCGGCATGTAAAGCCCCGGCACCAGGTGATAATCGAGAAACATGCGAGGATCGGGCAGCACGGCATCCGTCGCCGTCAGGATGTCGACGGCACCCCCGAATTTCAGCAGCACGTCGCCCGCCTTGTTGATACCCGCGCCGAAGGCCGAGGCGATCATGTCGGCTGCCCCGCCGATGACAGGCGTTCCGGGTGCAAGCCCCGTCGCCTTGGCGGCGTCGTCGGTCACATGGCCAAGTACCGCATGCGACACCGCTTTCCTAGGAATGGCGCCTCGCCGAACTCTGGCAAGCCCGATCAGTTCGTCGTCGAGCTTGCCGGTATTGATGTCGACGAAGCCCGCTTCCAGCGCCCAGTTCTGTTCGATCGCCTTTTCGCCGGTCAGTTTCCAGTTGATGAAATCATAGGACCCCATGACTGTGGCAATGCGCTCGAAAACAGCGGGCTCATGCCGGGCGATCCAGCGAAGCTTCGCTGTCACCAACTGCTGATTGATGCCGTTTCCCGCTCTGTGCAGAAAATCCGCCTCATCCCACTCGGCCTTAAGTTCCTCGACCTCTTCGCCGCAGCGCCCGTCGCTCTGCTGGATGCTGGGCCTCAGCACCCGGCTGTCGTCATCGAGCAGCACGACGGCCGGCAGCATGCCGGTCACGCCGACGGCCGAGATTTCCCCGGCCTCGATCCCGCTCGTTGCAATCAGTTCCCTGGTGATCTCGCAGACATTCGACCACCATTCCGCCGGGTCTTCCTCGGCCCAGCCATGCTGCGGCGAATGAAGCGTCGACGGTCGTGAGGTCAGGCCGAGCACGCGGTTCGGCAGTTCGATCAAGATGCCGATGGTGGAGGTGGTGCCGATATCGAGGCCGAGCGTGATGGACATAGCGGCTCCCTTCACTTAGCGCAGCCTCTCGACGATCTCCATGAAGCGCTTTACCCGGTCGCCGTCGACCGGGTTCCACGTATTGCCGTCCACCTTGAAATGCGTGCCGATGATGACGCCGCTGGCAACGCTCAATATGTCGCGCACATTGTCCTTGTTGACGCCGGTATTGGCAAAGACGGGGACATCCTTGACCGTCTCGCAAACGCGCCTGAGGTCCGATTGATCGACGGCCTGTCCGGTCAGTGGTCCCGATACCAGGATGGCATCGGCAACCGATGAGAACACGGCGCTCTTCGCCCTGAGTTCAATCGGTCGCTGGTCCAGCGAATGGGCAAATTCCGCGTTGATGTTGAAGAGCATCTTCATGTCGTCGCGGCCGAGGCTATGTCGCATCCGTGCGGCCTTGGCGCAATCCGGCTGCCAGATGCCCATGTCTGATGCGAAGACGCCGGTGAAGATCTCGCGAACGAAGCTCGCGCCCGTCACTGCGCCGATCGCAACGCTTGCCGAGGGATCCCAGAGATAGTTGACGCCGAACGGCACGGTCAGTTGCGGCTTCACCCGCTCGACGATCGCGGTCATCGCCGCCAGCCCTTCCGGCGGGGCCTCGAACACGTATGGCCGGTCGTTCTCGTTGCCGAACATGATGGCGTCGACACCGCCCGCCTGCAACTTCTCGACATCGGAAAGCACGTGGTCGACGAGCTTGTTCAGCCCGCCGGCGGCGTCATAGGCGGGCGAGCCGGGCAGGGCGCCGATATGCGCCATGGCGATGACCGCCTTCTTCTTGACGCCAAAAAAGTCGAAGACCATACGAAACTCCCTGAAGCGAAATCGAGTGGACGGTCATCCGCTGGGGGACGGATGCGGGAAAGGGCAAATCAAAGCAGCGGCTGCTCCTCGGGCGCGATGCGCACTTCGACGCCAGCGGCGGCGAGCGCATCGGCAAGGTCGGCCGGCGGCATGGCATCGGTGATCAGCATGTCGAATTGCTGCAGCGGCGCGATATGCACCAGCGACATGCGCTTGAACTTAGTGGAATCGCAAAGCACCACCTTCTGCGTCGCGCGACGCAGATAGACCCGCTTCATGTCGGTGTCCTCGAAGGAATAGTCATAGATTCCCTGCGCCGTGATCCCGGACACGCCGACGAAGGCGATATCGAACCAGAGCTCCTCGAACTGCGAGACGGCCGATTGGCTGCTGATCGCCATTTCCTCGCCGCGCATGCGTCCGCCGGGCAGATAGACCTCGCCGAAGCCGGTGCCGAGCTGCATGGCGTTGCGCACGCTGTTGGTGAAGATCTTCGTATGCGGCTGGTTGAGCAGCAGGCCGGACAGCAGATAGGTGGTGGTACCAACGTCGAGCGCCAGGGTGCGCGCGCCGGCAGCAACGCCTGCCGCCGCCATCGCGATCGTCCGCTTCGAGGCGGCATTGCGCGTCAGCCGCGATTCGAAGGTCGGTTCCTCGCGATCGACCGTTTCGCTGGCGATCGGCTCGAAGGCCTTGCCGCTGCGCACCGCGCCGCCGTGCGTGCGCACCAGCCTGCCGTCCTTTTCGAGTTCGATCAGGTCGCGGCGGACGGTCATTTCGGAAACGGCAAGCTGGGAGGCGACATCGCTGACGGAGACCGCTCCTTTGCGCGCCAGTGTCTCTAGGATGCGCGCATGCCGCACCTGGGCCAGAACCTTCGGTTTTTCCGCTGCGGCAACCATCTGCTGTTCCGCGTCCATGATACTGTTCTCATCCTCCCGCCGTCGCAACTCGTGGCTACGATTGTCTGATTGTTGCTCCTTATGTATCGAATGACTCGAACAAATTCAAACATAAATTTTTCTTGTTGTGTATGATTTTGTTGTTATATGATCGGTGATGTTTCCAGTCGATGAGGGCGAACATGCAGTCTCCGAGCTTTCCAGAACTATCCGGCATGCGTGCGATCGTAACCGGCGGGGCGACTGGGATAGGGCGCGCGATCGCGACCGCGCTCTCCCGCCAGTCGATCCAGGTGGCGATCTGCGACATCAACCTGGCGGCCGCCGAACAGACGGCGGCCGAGATCGGCAACGGCGCCACTGCCTATGCGATCGATGTTCGCAAGCGCGCCTCCGTCGAGGCGACCTTTTCCGAGGTGGTCGAGAGGACGGGCGGTTACGAGATCCTCTGCGCCAATGCTGGTGTCTCCACGATGCAGCATGCGCTGGAACTGACCGACGAGGAGTGGGACTATAATTTCGACGTCAACATTCGCGGCATCTTCCTGACCAACCAGATTGCTGCTCGCCGCTTCACGAGCACCGGAACCGGCGTCATTGTCAACACCGCCTCGCTCGCCGCAAAGATCGGCGCACCGCTGCTGGCCCATTATTCCGCCAGCAAGTTTGCCGTGCTCGGCTGGACGCAGGCGCTCGGCCGCGAGCTCGCGGCTTCGGGCATCCGTGTCAATGCAGTCTGCCCCGGTTTCGTCAAGACCGGCATGCAGGAGCGCGAGATCGCCTGGGAGGCGAGCCTTCGTGGCGTCACGCCGGAACGCGTCGTTGCGGATTATATCGCCCAGACGCCGCTCGGCCGGCTGGAAACACCTGAAGACGTGGCCGATGTCGTCGTTTTCCTCTGCTCGAATTCGGCCCGCTTCATGACCGGACAGGGCGTCAACGTCACCGGCGGCGTCTACACCACCTGACCCATCCAGGTTCCACGGCAGGACTCCCCTTCGGCAAGGAAAGAGCATGGCTGAAATCGTCTTCGACCAGATCAG
The DNA here is from genome assembly GCF_025200715.1 of Rhizobium sullae. NCBI lineage: Bacteria > Pseudomonadati > Pseudomonadota > Alphaproteobacteria > Hyphomicrobiales > Rhizobiaceae > Rhizobium > Rhizobium sullae. The sequence continues at coordinate 2,427,377 of NZ_CP104144.1, read as the reverse complement.
CAAGAGCTACGGCGATGGCTATGCGGCGATCCGCAACCTGAACATGACCATCCGCGACGGCGAATTCTTGGTGCTGGTCGGCCCTTCCGGCTGCGGCAAGTCGACTGCACTGCGGATGATCGCCGGCCTCGAGGAGGTCACCGACGGCCGCCTGACGATCAACGGCGCCGTCGTCAACGACCTCGCCCCGCGCGACCGCGATATCGCCATGGTCTTCCAGTCCTACGCGCTCTACCCGCATCTGACCGTCGCCGAGAATATTGGCTTCGGCCTTCGCGTCCGCGGCCTCGACAAGGCCGAGATCGCCCGCAAGGTGCAGGAGACGGCAAAGCTTCTGGAACTCGAGGACTATCTCGCCCGCAAGCCCGCCCAGCTCTCCGGCGGCCAGCGCCAGCGCGTGGCCATGGGCCGGGCGCTCGCCCGCAGCCCTCAGGCTTTCCTGATGGACGAACCGCTTTCCAACCTCGATGCTCGCCTGCGCGGCCAGATGCGCGCCGAAATCGCCCGCATGCAGAGGATGTCGGGCATTACCACGGTCTATGTCACCCACGATCAGGTCGAAGCCATGACCATGGGCGATCGCGTTGCCGTCATGAAGAGCGGCGTCCTGCAGCAGCTCGGCACGCCGCGCAGCCTCTATGATCAGCCGGCCAATCTGTTCGTCGCAAGCTTCATGGGCTCGCCGGCGATGAACCTGCTGGCGGCCGATCTCTTCGCGACGGAGAACGGCCCCGAGGCCCGCTTCGGCCAGGCCTCCATCCTTTTCTCGGGCGAGGTGCTCGCCGAGCGGCCACGCATCGCCTCCGCCGTCGGTCGCGCCGTCGTGCTCGGCATCCGACCGGAAGCGTTCCAGCCGGTCGATGCAGGCGGCCTCACTGGAACCGTTGCCTTCGTCGAGGATCTCGGCGCCAACCTGCTCGTTCATGTCGATGTCGAGGCCGCCGACCGGCTGAAGTCGCTTTCGGCCGAAGAGGACGACGTGGCGCTGTCCGCCCCGCGCCTGCGCGTCATCATTGACGGCACCAGCCGCGTCAAGATCGGCGAGCGCCTGTCGCTCGCCGCCGACCCCGCCCGCGTCCACGTCTTCGATGCCGCGACCGAAGCGGCCATTCGTGGCTGAGCGCATCGCCTTTTTAGTGAATGCCTTTCGTCAGGCCCTGCACGAAATAGCGGTTGAGGAAGAGCACGATCAGCACGATCGGGATCGTCGAAAAATGCGCCAGTGCGCCGAGTGTGCCCCAGGTGATATCCTTCGTTCCGTAGGCTGAAAGCAGCGCCACCGAGATCGGCTTGGAATCGAGCCGGGTGAGAAACATCGGATAGAGGAAGTCGTTCCAGGAAAACATCAGGCAGAACAGTGTGGAGGCGACGACGCCCGAGCGGACCGCCGGCAGCGCCACCCGCCAGAAGGAGCCAAACAGCGTGCAGCCATCCGTCAACGCCGCCTCTTCCAGCTCCTTCGGCAGACTGCGGAAATAGGAAAACATCATCCAGGTGACGAAGGCCGAATTCAGCATCGCGTTAATGAGGACGACGGCAACCCAGCTGCCGAGCAGCCCGATATCGCGCATCATCAGATAGAAGGGGATCAGCGCCGCCACCGCCGGCACCATGCGGATCGCCATGAAGAAATAGGCAACGGCAATGGCATAGCGGCTGGTCGAGCGCGCCAGCGCATAGCCCGCCGGCACGCCGAGAAGCAGTGACAGGATGACGGAACCGCCGGCGATCAGCAGGCTCGACGACACGAGGCTCCAGACGTCGAACAGGCGGAAGACCGTAGCGAACTGCTCGAAGGTCGGTGGGAAGGTCAGTTTCGGCGGGATCGAGAAGATGTCGCGCGACGGCTTGTAAGCGGTTGATGCCAGCCACAGGAAGGGCAGCAGGAAAAAGGCGAGCATGACAAGGATGAAGCTGCGCTCGCCGATGCGGCTGAGGGTGCGTGTGCTCATCGCCCGTTCGCCTTTCTGTCCGCCTTGCGGATCAACAGGATGAAGCCTGCCGCAATCACGGCGATGCAGATCAGTGTCAGGTTGGAGATTGCCGAGGCGCGGCCGATATTGAAGAATTCCAGCCCCTGCTTCACCGCATGCAGCATCAGCGTGTTGGTGGCGTTGCCCGGCCCGCCGCCCGTCGTCACGTAGACGCTGTCGAAGATGCGGAAGGCATCGATGGTGCGCAGCGTCAGCGCCAGCAGGATCGAAGGCAGCATCAGTGGAATGACGATGATCCTCAGCCGCTGCAGCGCCGTTGCCCCATCCACTTCGGATGCCTCGAGAATATCGCCCGGCAGCGCTTTCAGGCCCGCAAGCAGGATCAGTGCCACCAGCGGCGTCCATTCCCAGATGTCGACGAAGATAAGGGTCGCCAGCGCCGAACTCGGATTGGCAAAAAGCCCACGCGGATCGGAAAGCCCGAACTCGGCGAGATAATAGCCGACGAGTCCGTAATCGGCGAGCAGCAGCGCCCGGAAGATCAGTCCGACCACCAGCGGCGTGATCGTCACCGGGATCAGGATCAGCGCCAGGCAGATCCTGTTGAAGCGGTCGTCGCGCCAGAGCGCCAGCGCAATGGCAAAGCCGAGCAGCAGTTCGACAGTCACAGCGCCGACCGTGAAGATGACGGTGTTGACGAAGGCCCCGCGTGTCACCGTGTCGGAAAGAAGGTCGATATAGTTGCCGAGGCCGACGAAATGCGTCCGCGCCGGCTTCAGCAAATTATATTCGTAAAGGCTGAACCAGATGCCCTGCGCCAGCGGCCAGACGCCAATGACGAGCACATAGATGACGGCCGGCAGTGTCATCAAGATGAAGAACAGCCGCCTGCGCTCCACATAGGAAACGCTCAAGGCCGGGAAGGGCCTCAGCGCGGAAGTGAGGGATAGGGTCACGTCGCGTCCATCAGGTTCCTGGTTCGATGCGCGCTACCGGGATCGAGCCCGGGGCTCACCCGATCATGAAGCCTGAGGCGCATCGGATCAATGGTCTGGAAACGGCAGGGCCGCGACATAGGCCGCGGCCCCGGGGAGGCACCGTTTTGTTCTCAGAAGAGCTTTGCCGCGGCTTCCTGAGCGGCGTCGAGCGCCTTCTTAGGATCGGCATTGCCGACGAGCACGTCGTTGACGGCGGTGCCGAGCAGGTCCTGAATCTCCGGATATTGCGGGATGCGCGGACGATATTCGCCGTCACCATGCTCAAAGGTTTCGGCGATGACAGGCAGGAAGGGGAACTTCTTCAGCAGATCGGGATCGGTCATCTCGCTCTTGCGCAGGAAGCTGCCGGCGCCCATCATGTTGAACTCCTTGTGCACCGGCGGGCTGACCAGCCACTTGATGAAGGCCCAGGCGGCTTCCTTCTGCGTGTCCTTGATGCCCGCGTTGATCGCCATGCCCCAGCCGCCGATGCCATAGACCTTCGGCAGACCGGCGCCGCGTGGCGCCGTCGTGATCGCCACCTTGTCGACGATCTTGGAAATCGACGGATCATAGTAGCCGGGCGCACCGACCGACCATGTCTGCATGGTCGCGGCAATGCCCTGGCGGAAGCTTTCCTCGCGTCCGCCCCAGTCATAATTAACGGCGCCGGGAGGTGCTGCCTTCATGAAGAGGTCCTTGTAGACGGTCAGGCTCTTGATATTGGCTTCGGAATTCAGTGCCGGCTTGCCGTCGGGACCGAGGATCGAACCGCCCATCTCGGTATTGTACTGCATCCAATCCTGGGCGACCGCCGGGCCTTTCTGGCCGTTGGCGACGAAGCCGTAGATGTTCTTGCTGGGGTCGGTCAGCTTGTAGGCGGCCTCGACCATTTCCTCCATCGTCGTCGGCGCCTTCAGGCCGGCGGCGTCGAAGAGATCCTTGCGATAGGCGAGCACGTTGGCATAACCGGCAAAGGGAAAGGCGACCTGCTTGTCGCCCCAGTGGCCAAGCGCGTTGAGAAGCGTCGGATAGATGTCGTCGAGCTTCAGTTCGGCGGCGTCGCGTTTCATCCACTCGGTGAGGTCGACGGTGTATTTGTTTTCGGCATATTGGCCCGCCCAGACGATATCCATCGTCACCAAGTCGTAGCCACCGGTGCCGCCGACGAAATCGGTCGTCGTCTTGGTCAGCAGCGAGCCGTAGTCGAGAATATCGACCTTGACGGTGGCGCCCGTCTCCTCGGTGAATTTGGGGGCGATGGCAGCCAGAACGGCGGCGAACTGGTCGTTCTGCGAGGCAAGCGTGAGCGTGATGCCCTCATATTTCTTGTCGGCGCCGACGGCGGAGCCCGCAAATGCGACCGAGACGAGGCCCGCGATCGCCAATTTTCGTGTGAAACTGCTGAGCGATTTCATGTTTGCTCCCCTTTTTTGATTGGCTTGGGGCACTATACATCAAACAAAATCGCACTCAAGCGCACTTGACAAAAAATCGTAAACACTAAAAATCACAAATTAGAACATATTCGCGCATAAATGTCCATATTTTGTGCGCGTTGCATAAAAAATAGCGGGGAGTTGATCATTCCCTGCGCGTTTATACTGTCCTGTCCAACGCGCACGAGTTGCACATTCATGAAGACCACGCCGGACGAGCGTTTGAGAGAGCTGGAACGTCGCGCCCATGATGAGATGGCGCGCATAGAAGCGCTCTGCGCCGACTGGCCGGAACTCGACGATGAAGACCGCGACGACCTGCATTCCGTCGTGATTTGTGGCGCCGGCCTCTCCGGCCTGTCGATCGCCTTCGCCCTGAAGCGGCGCGGCATCAGGTCCGTCCATGTGATCGATCAGAGCGAGGAGGGCCGCGAAGGCCCCTGGATCACCTGCGCTCGCATGCAGACATTGCGTTCGCCGAAATATCTGTCAGGCCCGGACCTCGGCATCCCGAGCCTGACGCTGCGCTCCTGGTATGAGGCGCTGAATGGCGCCGACGCCTGGGAAGCGCTCGACAAGATCGGCCGCCAAGATTGGATGGCGTATCTCATCTGGTTTCGAAAGACGGTCGGCATCGACGTCGAAAACGGCACGACACTTTCCTCGATCGATCAGCGGGAGGGCGGACTTGCTCTAACGCTGATGAAGGCTGACGGTACCAATCGCACGATCGCCTGCCGCCGCCTGGTGATGGCGACCGGCATCGACGGTTGCGGCGGCCCGCGCATACCTGCGATGGTCAAGACGCTGCCGAAATCCGCCTGGACGCATAGCAACGAGCCAATACCGATCGATTTCCTCAAGGGCAGGGATGTCGCGATCCTTGGCGGCGGCACGTCGAGCTTCGACTGGGCAGTGGCGGCGCTCGAAACCGGAGCTCGGGAAGTGACGATGTTTGCGCGAAGCGCCGATCTGCCGCGCACGGAGGTTCTCGCCTGGACAAACTTTCCCGGCTTCCTCGGCCATTTCGCCGACTTGCCGGATCTGGAGCGCTGGCGGTTCGCCCACCTCTACTTCAATTTCAAGGTGCCGCCGACGCAGGAGCAATATGACCGGGCCCGCAGCCACCCCGGTTTCACCATGCAGATCGGCTGTGGCGTCCGCGAGCTCGTAATGGACGGCGGCAGGATCAGGCTGACGACCGCAAACAGTATTCACTATGCCGATCACCTTCTGCTCGGCACCGGTTATGAGATTAATTTCGCACTCAGGCCCGAGCTTGCCGGCCTCGCCGAGACCGCAGCGTTTTGGAAGGACCGTTTCGAGCCGCCACAGGGAGAGGAGAACGCCATGCTTGCCGGCTATCCCTATCTCGGCCCCGGTTTCGAACTTGCGCCCAGGCATGCCGAAGCGGGCTGGGTCTCGCGCATCCATATGTTCAATGCCGGCGCGCTGGCGAGCCTCGGCCCGATCAGCAACGGCGTCACCGGGCTCAAATACGGCGTGCCGCGCATCGTCGGCGCGCTGGTGAAAGCGCTGTTCATCGAGGATTCCAACCGGTATCTTGCAGCATTGGCCGCCTATGACGAACCGCATTTCAATCCCGGCATAGACGAGGACGTCACGACACCAAGGGAGGTTTTGGCATGAGACAGGCTGCTGCCGTTCAATTTTCGGGATTGGAGACCATCCTTTTGCGGGCCCGCGCGGATAGCGTCGAATTTCCCTATCTGCTGGCCAACCACGTTCCGATGGTGCTTATCGCGCTCGATCGCCTCGGCGCCTCGCCGGAACGGTTGGAACAATGGTACGAGCAGTATCGCGAGAGCCATGCACTCCCGCCCGTGCCGCCACCGGTTGCCCCGATTATCAGAGCAGCCTGGACCGAGGCGCTCGGCGATCGCACGCGTGAGGCCGATTACCGCGCCTTCTTCATCGCCGAAACCCGCCGGCTCGGCATCGATACCGTTATCCGCACCTATCTGCCCGCCATGGTGAACGGCCTTGCCGGCAGCGCCACGCATCCGCTGATGCGCCTTGCCTATGGTGTGCTCAAGAAGGATGACCAGGAGGTCGGCACCGCGCTCGGTTATTGGGCGGCCTGCTATCTGCCGCTGCCACCCGCGACCGGCGCCGCTCCGGATACGGACGACCCGGGAAGGATACTTGCGGATGTCGGCAATATCGAAGGCATTCTCAGCTACGAGCCCGAAACCGATCTGCTCTGGCATAATATCCGCGCCGTCGCCGCACTTCCGGGCTTCCGCCCCATTATCGATCGCCTGGCTTTCAGCCCCGATACGCCGCGCCGCATGGCCGCGACCTCGCTTGCCCTCTTTGCCGGAACCATGGATTTCTCCGCACTCCATTCTGTCACCGGCATGCACTGGCTGCGCCTCGTCTCTCCGCACCTCGAAAACGCCGAGCCTTTCTACCGCGCCTTCTGGCAGGTGATCGCCTCGCTGGTGCCGAAGATCGGTTTTCCGGCACTCCCCACCGCCGAGGCGCTGGAAGAAATGCGCAGTCGACAGGCGCCCGCCTGGGCAGAGATCAAACGCGCCGCTATTGCTTCGGACGACGAACACGACGTCAGCCTCGTTTTTTCCGCCTTGCAGGAGGAAGAGGTTTGGAAGGATCCGCTCTATCGCGTCGTCGCGGCGCGCAGGGTCGGGCTGATTGCATAGCGGATGATGGAAGGGTTGATGACGCCGAGCCTCGTAATCGAAAACGCCAGGACCGAAGCCGGCGAGGTCGTCTCGCTCATTCTGGACAATGAAAGGATCGCCGCGATCGGTCCGAATGCGGCGGCCGGCATCGGCCCCGCAGTGCCGCGTTTCGATGCTGCCGGCGGCCTGCTTTGCCTTCCCTTCGTCGACGGTCATATTCATCTCGACAAGACGCTGATCGGCTTGCCTTTCATCCCGCATATTCCGGGTGATACGGTCGCCAAGCGCATCGAGGCAGAGAAAACCCTGCGGCGCACTGTGGCGCTGTCGGTCGAAGCCCGCGGCGGCGCCCTGCTGGAAAGGCTCGCCGCCTATGGCACTCTCTCCGTTCGCAGCCACGTCGACATCGATACCGAGGTCGGTCTAAGAGGCCTCGAGGCGGTGCTCTCGCTGAAGCAGAGCCATGGTCATCTCGTCGACATCCAGACCGTTGCCTTCCCGCAATCCGGCGTGCTGCGCGATCCCGGCACCGCGGCGCTGCTCGATGCGGCGATCGCCGCCGGCGCCGATCTTGTCGGCGGCCTCGATCCCGCTGGCATCGACAACGATGTGACCGGCCATCTCGATGCGATCTTCGCGGTCGCAGCCAAATACGGCGTCGGGCTCGATATTCATCTGCACGATGGCGGCGCACTTGGCGCCTTCGAACTTCGCCAGATCGCCGATCGCACGGCAGCACTCGGCCTTGAAGGCAAGGTTGTCGTCAGCCATGCCTTCTGCCTCGGGGAGTTGGAGGATGCCGATTTCGGCCGCACTGCCGCGGCCCTCGCCGGATCAGGCGTGGCGATCATGACCAGCGCGCCGGGAGCCGTGCCCATGCCGCCGGTCAAGCGGCTTGCCGCCGCCGGCGTCCGGCTCTTCTGCGCCAACGACAATATCCGCGACGCCTGGTCGCCTTTCGGCAATGGCGACATGCTGGAGCGCGTCGGCATCCTCTGCGATCGCCAGGATTTCCGTTCGGATGAGGATCTGGCTGCGGCCTTCCGCCTGGCGACGCAGGCGCCGGCCGAAATCCTCGGCCGCCCCGTCGGGCCGCTCCAAGCCGGTTCGCCTGCCGATTTTATCATCCTGCCTTCCGCGTCGCTGGCAGAGGCCGTCGCCGTTCGTCCCCTCGATCGCACCGTCTTTCGCGGCGGCGCCATCATCGCCCGCGGGGGCCGGCTTGTCGTCTGATTTTTCCGTCAATGCATGGCGCATGGGAGCACCGTAGATGAAGGGCCGACTTTGGATCCAATCGCCGCTCGCCATCATGGCCGAGGGTGCCGAGGGCGGCATCGTTATCGAGAATGGCCGCATAGTCGAGCTGGTCGCGACCGGACGGCAGCCTCAGAGCCCGGTCGATGCACGCTTCGACGCCGGCCGGCATGTCGTCATCCCCGGTCTCGTCAACACCCATCACCATATGTTCCAGACGCTGACGCGCGCGCATCCGGCTGCCATCAACAAGTCGCTGTGGCCATGGATCCGCGCGCTCTATCCGATCTGGGCAAGACACATGACGCCCGAAGCCTTCCGTCTTGCGATCCGCCTCGCGCTGACCGAACTCCTCCTCTCCGGCTGCACCACCACCTCCGACCACCACTATCTATATGCTGCCGGTCTAGAAGACGCGATGGATGTCGAGGCCGAGGAGGCGGCTCGCCTTGGCATGCGCATCACGCTGACGCGGGGCAGTCTCAATATCAAAGACCAGCAAGGCGTCATTTCGCCGGCCAATGTCGTGCAGGACGACGACGTGATCCTCGCCGACAGCGAGCGTGTGCTCAGGCGTTATCACGACCGCTCCGAAGGGGCGATGACGCAGGTGGCGCTCGCGCCCTGCGCGCCCTTCGACGTCACGCTGGAGCTGATGCGCGAAACGGCGGCACTGGCGGAACGCTACGATTGCCGGCTTCACACCCATCTGGTCGAGACCAGGGCGGAAGCAGAATTCTGCCGCAGCAAATTCGCCTGCACGCCGGTGGAATATCTCGATCGCTGCAATTGGCTGAGCGCCCGCACCTGGCTCGCCCACGGCATTCATTTCGACGATGCCGAGATCGCCGCGCTCGGCCGTCACGGCGTCGGCATCTGCCATTGCCCGACCTCGAACATGGTGCTTGCGTCGGGCATGTGCCGCACCTGCGAGCTGGAAGCCGCAGGGGTGCCTATCGGTCTCGGCGTCGACGGCTCAGCTTCCAACGACAATTCCAACCTGATGGAAAGCGTGCGCCATGCCTTGATGCTGAACCGGCTGACCTACGGCGCCGAAGCGGTCACCCATCTCGATGCGCTGCGCTGGGGCACCGCGGGTTCGGCAAGGCTGCTCGGCCGCGACGACATCGGGATCATCGCGCCCGGTCGCCAGGCGGACCTTTCCTTCTACAAGCTTGACGAATTGCGTTTCTCCGGTGCCGGCGACCCGCTGGCAGCCCTGGTGCTCTGCGGGGCCACCACGGCCGACCGCGTCATGATCGCAGGCGAATGGCGCGTTACCGACCGTATACCCGCGAACGTCGATATCGAGGCGCTGATCGCCGATCACAACCGCGTCGCCCGCAATTTCCTTCTGTCGGTCTGAGGAGGTCCCATGGCGATCGATTTCGTCATCCGCAATGTCAAAATCGCCGGCTTGACCGAGCCGACCGATATCGCCTTCGAGGCGGGCCGCATCGCGGCGATCTCGCCTCGTTTCGTCTGCGATGCGCCGCAGCATGATGCCGGGGGAAAATTCGCCTGCGCAGGCCTCATCGAAACCCATATTCACCTCGACAAGGCAGCTATCATCAGCCGCTGCAATCTCTGCACCGGCACGCTCGCGGAGGCCGTCAGCGAAACCTCCCGAGCCAAGGCCGCCTTCACCGAGGAAGATGTCTATGCTCGTGCTGCCGCGGTCGTCGGAAAGGCAATCCTCAACGGCACCACCCGCCTGCGCACCTTCGTCGAGATCGACCCGCGCGCCGGCTTCCGCTCCTTCGAGGCGATCAAGCGTCTGAAGGCCGACTATACCAGCCTCATCGACATCGAAATCTGCGCCTTTGCCCAGGAGGGGTTGACGAACGACCTCGGCACCGAGGAGATGCTGGAACAGGCGCTGAAGGCGGGTGCCGATATGGTGGGGGGCTGCCCCTACACCGATCCGGAGCCCGTCGAACACATCCGCCGCATCTTCGACCTCGCCATGCGCCACGACGTCGCCGTCGATTTCCACCTCGATTTCGATCTCGACCCCGCGTGCTCCAATCTCCCTGTTGTCATCGCCGAAACTGTCGCGCGCCGATACCAGGGGCGCGTCTCGGTCGGCCATGTCACCAAGCTCTCGGCTCTGCCGCCGGCGGAGCTGGAGTCGATCGGCCGCCAGCTTGCCGAAGCCGGCATCGCATTGACCGTCCTGCCGGCCACCGATCTCTTCCTGACCGGCCGCAATTCGACCCATCTCGTCCCGCGCGGCGTGACGCCTGCTCATCGCCTGGCAGCGCTCGGCGTCGTGACGACCATTTCCACCAACAATATCCTGAACCCATTCACGCCCTTCGGCGACGTCAACCTGATGCGCATGGCCAATCTCTACGCCAACGTTGCCCAGATCGGCACCGCCGATGGCCTCGACGGTGTCTTCGCCATGATCACGACGCAGGCTGCCACCCTCCTGGGAAGAAAGGGTTACGACATTGCGATCGGCAGCGCGGCAGATATCGTCCTCTTCGACGCCCCCTCGGCTGCCGATGCCGTCGCGACAATCGCCCCGGCGAGCGCCGGCTGGAAAAATGGTCGTCGGAGCTTCCTTCGCCCGCGGCCGCAGCTTTTCCTGGACCAAGGCTAGGCACCACACACGCTTCGCGCTAGATGATCGCGCCCGGCAACGCATCAACGACCGGGATCATCTCGCGCGAAGCTCTGGAGAGGGCTTGGCCCGAAAGACGTGCTCGTCAACATGGCACGTGGCAACATGGTGAATCAGGACGCGGTGGTCGAAATGTTAGTGTCGAAGCAACTCGGCGGCGCAGCGCTCGACGTGCTCGACAAAAAGCCGGCTGTGCCCGCCGCGCTTCTCGATCTCGACAACGTCGTGCTTTCGCCGCAACAGGGCAGCCGGACGGAAGAGACCCGCGCCGCGGTCGGGGATCTCATAGTTGCAAACCTAACCGCCAATTTCCCGGGGAAGCCGCTGATAGTCCGGCATTCTGAAAATCCAAGTTGGAATGGTTTGCCGGCATTTACTGCCGGTCACGTAGCGGCTCCGGACTTGGCAGAGGTTCTGTCGGGAGATTCGGACCGCAATCAAACGCTGTCATGTGGCATCCATCTTGATGAAGTCCGGCGGTCGACGATGCCGCAAACGGTAGTTCAATCTATCGGCCCACGGTTCGAATCCGTTTAACTGGAAGGAAGTATATCACTTCCGTAAGTCAGGTCTTTCGGTTTTTGAGTGCCTAATAGCCTAATAATAGAGGGGTCTACGGTTCTAATCCCCTCAAGAGCGACCATCATGATTTTAGATGTAGACCGAGAGTCTGGGGGTACTGGCCCAATCCATTGTCGTACTAAAACAATGGCCGCTCGGAAACGCCCGCGATTTTACCGCGTTGATTGACATCAGGTGTCGGCTTCGCGTTCGAACTCAAATCTGAAAAGAATGGGGGTGCCGACGCCAGTACCCCCATTCAACTCACATGAAACCTGATCCGGATAGTTACGCCGCTCTTTCTTCTGCGGCGTTCGGCCTCCACTTGATGAGCCGTCCCTCCAGAACATCCAGAACTCGATCGATGATGAGAACGAACATCGCAAGGATGATGATGCCGGCGAATACGCCGACCGCATCGAAGTTGCCCTCCGCTTGGGCGATCAGGTAGCCTAGACCTGCGGAGGAGCCGAGATATTCGCCGATGATGGCGCCGACCACCGCGAAGCCAACAGACGTGCGCAGCGAGGACAGAATCCAGCTTGCCGCTGCCGGGAAGTAGACGTGCCGCAGCAGATCGGACCGCTTGGCCCCGAGGATCCTTGCGTTTGCGAGAACCACCGGGTTGACTTCGCGCACACCCTGCATCGCGTTGAAGAAAGTGATGAAGAAAACCAACGTGACGGCGAGCGCCACCTTGGACCAGAGACCCAGGCCCAGCCAGAGGACGAAGATCGGCGCGAGAACGACGCGGGGAATGGCGTTGAGCCCCTTGATGAACGGATCGAGGATCCGGGCAGCGCTACGGCTGAGACCGAGCCAGACACCGGCGGCGACGCCCAGACCTGTGCCGATGATGTAGCCGAGCACTGTTTCCGTCAGGGTTATCGAGACATGCTTGTAAAAGCTCGGATCAACGACCCAGTTGATGATCTGGTTGAAGATATCGAGGGGCGCCGGGAAAAAGAAGACATCGATGAAGCCGGCGGTCACGCCGAGCTGCCAGCCGCCGAGGATAAAAACCAGCATGCCGAGCTGGATAATGCGTTCAGTCACGACGTTCATAGCTTTTCTCCACTTCACCGCGCAGGGAAGCCCAGATATTGCGATACAAATCCATAAAGCGTGGATCGAGCTTGATCTCAGCCACATCCCGTGGCCGCTCGAGATCCACCGGGAAACTTTCGATGACCCGCGAACGGGGGCCGGCGGCCAGAATGGCGACGCGGTCTCCAAGGGCTATGGCCTCTTCGAGGTCGTGTGTGATCATCACGACGGCGCGGCGTTCTTCCTGCCAAAGCCGCAGCAGTTCGTTCTGCATGAGATGCCGCGTGTGGATGTCGAGGGCCGAGAACGGTTCGTCCATTAGGATCACCTTCGGACCGGCAATGAGCGCTTGCGCCATCTGGACACGTTTGCGCTGGCCGCCGGACAGTTGGTGCGGATAGCGATGTTCGAAGCCTTTGAGCCCGACCTTGGCAAGCCAGCTCATGGAACGCTCGCGGCGCTCGGCGGCTGCAACACCCCTGAACATCAGGCCGAGTTCGACATTCTCAATGGATGTTTTCCACGGGAGTAGCGCGTCCTGCTGGAAGAGATAGCCGATGTCGTTCTGGACGCCCTTTACCGGCGTACCGTCGATCGTCACCGTTCCGCTCGTGGGTTTCAGAAGCCCTGCGATCGCGTTCAAAATGGTGCTCTTGCCGCAACCGGTCGGGCCGACGATGGTGAGAAACTCACCATCGTCAACCGCCAGGTTGACGTCCTGCACCGCGACATAGGAACCAAACGACATTGTCACGGCGTCGATCGATACCATCGACTTTGCGTTTTGCTGTCCCGTCGGGATAGGCATAGGTGTTACGACAGCCAAAGACATGGCCTCCTCCTAGGATCAGTTGGTGGTCTTATCCGTCACCTTGTCCACGAAAGCGTTCGTGTAGGTTTTGGAAAGATCGATTGTTGCAGCAGCAACCTTTTCGTTGAAGCTCTTGAGAACGGCCAACGGTGTCTGCGTGTCGGTCTCGCTGAATTTGCCGTCCACTGAGAAAATCGGTTTGGCATTCTGGACGGCCTTCACATAGGTGTCCCGGTCGCCGGAGATGAATTCTTTCGGCAGTTTTTCGACGATCTCTTCAGCGCTATGTGTGTTCATCCAGGCCAGTGCCTTAACGGTCGCGTTCGTGACCTTCTGGATGGTTTCCGGGTTCTCATCGATATAGGCCTGCGTCGCATAAAGGACGGAGGTCGGGTAGATTCCACCGTAGATTTCCTTGGCACCCTCGTCACTGCGGGCGTCGATCAAAATCTTGCCGACACCCTTGGCTTCGATAAAGGTTGCTGCCGGATCGTAGTTGACCAACAGATCAACTTTCCCTTGCTCGAGTGCCGCGACTGCGGCCGCGCCTGAGCCAACGCCGATCAACGAGATGTCGTCGGCCGAAAGATTGTTGCGCTGCAAATAGTAGCGGACGAAGAAGTCCGAGGATGAACCCGGTGCGGTGATGCCGATTTTCGCGCCCTTGATTGTCTCGGGTTTAGCCGGATCGAAGGTTGTGCCCTTACCGCCAGCTAGAACCAGGCCCGAATTGCGCGCAAGCTGGACAAAGCCCACAACGGCCTTGTTCTGCGACTGCATCTGGATCGTATGATCGTAGAAGCCGACGGCGATATCCGTCGAGCCGGCGACAAGCGCCTGCAGCGTCTTGGAACCGCCAGATGCAAAGTTTTCGACGGTCACCTCAAGACCTTCCTTCTCGTAGAGACCTAGGCCGGCTGCGACCGGGAAGGGCAGGTTGTTGAGGTTGTAGGACCCGACGCTGATGCGGACGGGTTCCGCAAAGGCCGAACCGGCGAAAGCGACCGTTGCCGCAAGGGCGATCAAAAGTTTACGCATGTGTATTCCTCCCTGATGCGTGGCGCCCTCCCGGCAACCACTTTCGATTATGCCGCGCAAACCATTTGCGCGATAGGTTTTGCAAAGACCCGGCCCTCGAAGAGGCGCCGGGCCGTCCGCAGGATTCCGGCAACTGTCTTGCCGTCGCGGGTATCCAGTTTCACTTCCAAACGACCGCTTGGATGTTCCAGAACGAGAACGATCGGCGGCTTGCGGTCCCCGATCAGCCGCGAGGCGACTGTTCCGTCGCTGATACAGGCCGTGGCAATCCCAACCGCACCGGTCGTTGCAAGAGATGGATGGCACTGATGCGGCATGAAATAGCGCACGCCGAGATCGCCGCCCTTGTCGGGCCTGGAGATCAGAACCGGCTTTGGCGTGACCTGATTGCTAACGTCACCCATACCCATGCGCCGGCCGGCCTCGAGCCTCAGAGTTTCGAGCCGTTCCAGCAAAGAACCGTTGGCGTTGAGCTCGGCCGCAGGTTCGTTGCCCGTCACGCCGAGGGCGGTGGCTTCCAGCAACATCATCGGCATAGCGCAGTCGATGCAGGTGACATCGATACCGTCAATCCTGTCGCGCGGGTTGCCGGTGGGAAAAAGCATGCCTGTGCGCGCCCCGGCGGCATCCATGAAGGTCAGCGCGATTGGCGCGGCATTGCCGGGCACGCCGTCGATCGAGGCATCTCCCATGTAGGCAACGCGGCCATCAGGGGTCGGAACCTCGGCTTCAATCAATTTGCCGGTATTAACGTTGTGAATGCGCACGCGGGTTACCCCCGTCGCCGCCTTGACCAGGCCGGCCTCAACCGCGAACGGCCCGACGGCCGCCAGCATATTTCCGCAGTTGGGCGAGGTATCGACGAATTGCTGATCGATGCGGACCTGGGCGAACAGATAATCCACATCGGCATCGGACACTGTTGCTGGGCCAACGATGGCGACCTTGCTGGTGACCGGATTGCCACCGCCGATTCCATCGATCTGCAACGGGTGACCGGATCCCATAACCGAAAGCAGGATCTGATCGCGTTGACGCGAATCCGACGGAAGGTCGGATGCGAGAAAAAACGGTCCCTTGGAGGTGCCGCCTCGCATCAGAACGCAGGGGATGGAAATCAGGTCGTTCATGGTTGTGCCCGCATACTGATGTGATTTAAATATCAATCAGCTTCTTTGTTGCAGTAAGCGGCAAAATGATTGATATGTGAAATGCGAATATCAGAGGGAATGATGCGTTATGAGCATTAATTGTGAGATATTGGACTTGCGCGCGTTTCTATCGGTCGTCGAACTGGAGAATTTCCACCGAGCTGCCGAAGCTCTCAATCTTTCCCAGCCGGCACTCAGCCGACGAATTCAGAAGCTGGAGCTGGCAATCGGGGCGCCGTTGCTCGAGCGCACGACGCGGCATGTCTCGACAACTGCCCTCGGGGCGGAGCTGATCCCCTTGGTGCGACGCATGCTCGAGGAGTTCGACACGTCGCTGTTTGCGGTGCGCGATGTCGGGTCCCAGCGCAGCGGTCTGGTGACCATCGCTTGCCTGCCGACGGCAGCCTTCTATTTCCTGCCGACGGTCATCAAGCAGTTCAGCGCCGAGTATCCCCATATTCGGTTTCGCATCCTCGACCTGCCTGCCACGGACGGGCTGCAGGCGGTCGCCCGCGGGGAAGTCGAGTTCGGCATCAATATCATGGGCTTCTCAGATCCCGACCTTGTCTTTGACCGGCTCATCGAGGATCCGTTCGTGCTGGCAGCACGCAAGGATCATCCGCTGGCGACGAAGAGCGAACTCGAGTGGGATGATCTGGCGCCCTATCAACTGATCACGGTTCACCGGTCCAGCGGCAATCGCACCCTTCTTGATGCAGCATTGGCGAAATCGAACCTGAAACTGCGTTGGTCCTATGAAGTCACGCATCTTTCGACATCGCTTGGTCTGGTCGAGGCCGGGCTTGGAATTTCGGTTCTTCCGAAACTCGCTACACCACAGGAAGAGCACCCGTTCCTCGTCACGAGACCTATTTGCAATCCTCAAATCTCGCGAACGATCGGCATTGTGCGCCGTCGCGGTGGGACGCTTTCGCCGGCAGCCGAGCGCTTCATGACCATGTTGATTGGGACGTGGGCTGAAGCAAACTGAGCAACTAAAGAGCTGCCGGGATAGAATCCCAACTACTTTTCAGTCAAATGTTCTCTCCGCAACGAGAACGCCTTGAAGAAACCGTTCGACATGAAGCGCCACCTGCTCGGGATCTTCCCAATGCGGATTGTGGCCGAAACCGTCCATGAGGACGGACTTTGCATCGGGCAAGGCGCTTGCGAGCGCAAGACGATGGCCCGCGTCGAAAAGCATATCCTCGCTGCCGGCAATGCAAAGGACCGGCACCGAAATCCGGCTTGCCGTCCGCGTCATGTCAAGCCGGGAAAATTCGCCCAGGATGCCCTTCCAGATGCTCGACGGGATCGCCGCCGCCTCGCGACTCACGGGATCGAGGAACGTCCGATCGATCGGATACGGGCCAGCATGCCAGAGATCGAACAAGGGATCGGCCGGGTTGATCGGGTCGCTCAGGCTCAGAATTCCTTCCGTCACCAGGTCGTCCTTCGGAAAGGTCGGCCGGAGGGTGCCAGAGATCATGACGAGCGCCCCAACCATCTCCGGCAGCAGGTCTGTAAGCGTCATGCCGATCATTGCGCCCATCGAATGGCCGACAACGATGCAGCGGTCTATGCCGAGGGCGCCGACCAGGGCGGCAACGTCATCGGCAAAATCGCTGACCGCCAGACCGCTGCCGACAGCAGAAGCGCCATGGCCGGGCAGATCCGGCACGACCAAGCGGTAGGCCGAAAGCCATGGCTCCAGCAGCGAGAAGCTGCGGCTGGAATCCGAATAGCCGTGCAGCAGCAGAAGCACCGGTCCTGGCCCGCCGCTATCGATGAAGGCCATGGGCGGGCCATCCGGCAGAAACAAGAGGCGCTTGCGGTTCGTCCAGCCGCCCTGTTCGACGGTTGTCACGGGAACAGCTTCGCCTTCACAACGTCGCGCCCCGGCTTGCCGTCGAAACTGCTCACACCGTCGAGCCAGGCATCGAGCCGCTGCGGTTCGCCGACCAGTGCTTTCATGGCCGCATCCTCCGGAGACAGGCCGTCCGTCATCAGATAGCCCATGCCCTTGTTTTCGAAGTCGATGTCGAAGGTGAGATTGGACAAGAGTTTCGCGACGTTCGGGCATTCCTGGAGATAACCCTTGCGCACCTGCGTCGAAACGGTCGCCGCGCCGAAATCGGGACCGTAGAATTTGTCGCCGCCGGTGAGGTACCGAATGTCGAGCGCAGTGTTCATCGGATGCGGCGCCCAGCCTTGGAAGACGATGAAGGCCTTGTCCCTGGCGTGGCGTTGGACTTCGGCCAGCATGCCCTGTTCGCTCGATTCCACCACCTCCCATCCGGCAAGCCCCAGCGCCGGGTCTTTGGTCGCATCGATCATCAGCTGGTTCGAGCCGGGCTCGATGCCATAGAGCTTCTTTTCGAACTGGTCGGGGAATTTCTGCAGATCGGCAAAATCCTTGACGCCCGCTTCCCAAACGTAGACCGGCACTGCGAAGGTGTATTTCGCGCCCTTGAGATTGGTCACGACATCCTCGACCGATCCATCGTCTTTGTAGGGCTTGTAGTAGCTGACCATGGCCGGATCCCAGTAACCGAGGAAGACGTCGAGATCCTTGTTCTTCAGGCTGAGATAGATGACATCGATGCCAAGCAGCGAACTCTGCGGCTCGTAGCCGAGCGCCTTCAGGAGCGTCAGGCTGATGCCGGTGGTGAATGCCAGATCGTTCCAGCCGGGCTCGGCCATGCGAACGACCTTGCAGCTTTCGGGGTCTGCGGCAAAAGCCGGCATGGCGACCGCACCGAGAAGGATGGAAAGCATGCCTGTTTTCAAATGCTGCATCATTGCACATTCCCCTGTCTTGACCAAAAAGTCAGAAAACTGACCATTGGGTCAATAATTGATCTTTGCGGAAGAATTGTCAATGATGAGGGAACACAGACGGGCACGGGCATGAAACTCACGAAAATCAGTGCAATTCGCCGCAAGGAATTGCGGCAGGCGGCTTTCCAGGTGCTTCAGCAGGAAGGCATGGCCGGCGCAACACTCGAAAAGGTCGCCGCCCATGCCGGCGCTTCAAAGGGCATCGTGCTGCATTATTTCCGCAACAAGCAGGAGCTTTTCGAGCATGCCATGCGCGAGGCCAACCTCGTGCTGAGCGAAGCCGTCAGCGCGCGGCTGAGACAGGCGACAACGCCCTATGAGCGGCTGGAGGCGATCATCGATGGCAATTTCGAGGCGCGTTTCTTTCAACCCTCGATCTGCCATGCCTGGCTTTCACTTTGCGCCGAGGTGCCACGGGAGCCGCAGCTCGCCCGCATTCAGACGGTGATCCACGCACGCATGCGCTCCAACCTGATGTCGGCCCTCGTCCACCTTCTGCCTCGCGCCGAATGCGAGGAGGTGGCCTTGACGATCACAGCCTTGATCGACGGGTTGTGGCTGCGCGCCGGACTTCAATCGGGAGGCCTCAGCCGCGACACGGCGCTTGCGCAGATGCGAGATTATCTCGATCACCGCCTCCCCTTTCAGCCAACGGTCTGATCGCGGACTTTTTGCGATCCGTCCATGAGCGCATGTCCAGGATTTGGTTTCTACCGTTATGGTAGTTTCATGATTTCAACCTTACAGGGCAATGAACATACCGCTGTCCTGACCGTCATGCGCGAGCGAAATGGCAAAGCTGCCAACGACGCTGCGGCGCGCCACATCGAGAGCTTGCGCCAGAGAATTATGACCGCTGTCATTTAGGTCCGTCATCGTTCATCGGACGCAGCGTTTAACAACCAGCCAACAGCCTGAAATGCGGCAGCCGAATAGGCCCTCCCGTGCGACTGCATGTTGGTCGACGATGAACCAAAGGAGCGATAACGATTCTGTTGCTGTCTCTCAATCTGTTATTCTGTCCCTACCAGCATCCGTCATTTCAGCCCGGCGCGGACTCCATGCTGCCACGCCTACTGCTGAGATACCAAAAGCGATCCTCTCAAATCCTTATTGTCAAATTGCTGAAGCCAAGCGACTCTCCGTGTAAAGCGCGCGAAGCCTTCTTGAGACGGGGCCAGGCGTGCCGTCACCGATGATGACCTCATCGATCTTGATCACCGAGGTGGAGAAGTTGGTTGCAGACGTGATGAAGGCTTCGGCCGCCGCCTGAGCTTCTTCCACAGAAAATGCCCTTTCTTCAACGGCCATTCCAGCGCCGCGAGCGAGATCGATGATGCTCGCGCGGGTGATCCCATGTAGCAGCGCATTCGACAGGCCACGTGTCACGAGCGTTCCGTCGGCTTTCACGATGTGGGCTGTTGCAGCGCTGCCCTCGGTGACAAGCCCATCCTCAACGAGCCACGCGTCGTCGGCACCGCGCCGCATCGCCTCCATCTTCGCCATGGATGGATAGAGCAGTTGCACGGTTTTGATGTCCCGTCGCTCCCAGCGCCAGTCCGGAACGGTGGCGATCGAGATGCCAGTCTCGCTCCGCGGATTGTTCAATATCGGCTTTGCCTGGGTGAAGAGTACCAGCGTCGGCTCCGCCTTGGCGGGATAGGCAAAATCGCGATCCGCGGCACCACGGCTGATCTGTAGGTAGATCAGCCCCTCATCCAGCCCGTTGCGATGGACGATCTCCCGATGGGCGTCCAGCAGCGACGGTTCGGAGAGCGGGCAGGGAATGCCGAGCTCTGAAAGGGACCGCTGAAGACGCGCGCTATGGCCATGGTAGTCAATCAGCTTGCCGCCGATGACGGCTGTGACTTCGTAGATGGCGTCAGCAAACAGAAAGCCACGATCGAAAACGGACACTTTCGCATCGGCTTCGGGAAGCCAGGTGCCATTCAAATAAACAATGCGGCTCATTACGTCCTCGTTCAGATCGCAGGTTTTGCAAAGGGAGCGATATCGACGCCATGGGCGGCGAGTGATGTGCGCAAGGCGCGGACCATCGCTACAGCATGGGGATTATCGCCGTGAACACAGATCGTCGCCGCTTCTACGGGCAACCTTCTCCCGCCCATGGTTGGAATAACGCCATCCCGGACCATCGACACAACCTGGTCGACGCTCTGCTGCGGATCGTGAATGACCGATCCTTCCATCTGCCTGGAGGTCAGCATGCCGGCATCGTCATAGGTCCGGTCGGCATAGATTTCGCAGGCGACGCGAAGACCGGCGACTTCTGCTGCCTTCATCGTTTCCGAATAGGGAAGGGTAATGAACACGAGCGTTGGATCGACTGCCTTGATGGCGCGAACGCAGACGGCGGCGAGTTCGGCGTCAATCGCCGCCATGTTGCCGAGGGAGCCATGGGTTTTGACATGGGTTATCGGCCAGGACAGGGCTGTCGCCATGCCCTGCATGGCCGCGATCTGATAGATGATCTGCGCTTCCAGATCTTCAGGACGTTCGCCGGCAATGCGGCGGCGGCCGAAACCGTAAAGATCCATAAAGGACGGGTGGGCACCGATCGCCACGCCTCTGGCCTTGGCGGCCAGGATCGTGTCGCGCATAACCACGGGGTCTCCCGCGTGAAATCCGCAGGCAATGTTGGCGGTGGAAATAAGCTCTAGCATCGATTCGTCATCGCCCATCTTGTAGGCGCCGAAGCTTTCTCCCATGTCACAATTGAGGTCGATGGTTGCCATGCGATAGAACTCCTTGCAGGGTGGACCGGCGTTGCAGCAATTAGGGATTCTCTGCGCAATTTAAGTTTGGCGCGTTGCATTTAAAGCAGTTTTTGTTGACATACAGTTGGTATACTGAAATAGCAATAGCGCGCGATAAGCGAGAATCGCACCTGTCTGCAACGGACGAAGGGGAACTGCATACGATGGTCAAGATGTTTCCGCGCATTCATGCTTGCGGCGACAGCGCCTTGTCTGTTGAGTTGTGCGACACCATTGACGAGGCAGTCAGCGAGCGAGTCATAGCGCTCGCACAAAATCTAGCGGATGCGCCGGTGAATGGTGTCGAGGAGCTGGTGCCGACCTACCGCTCGTTGATGGTGTTTTATGATCCTGAAACGGTTCGCGGGCACAGTCTCGCGATGACGTTGCGTCTGCGATTGGATGCCCTTGTCGTCGGCGCTAACCACGTGCGGCGTTTCCACGTGCCTGTCGTCTATGGCGGGACAATGGGTATGGACCTGCAGGAACTCGCCGACATGAAGGATCTGACGGTTTCCCAGCTGATCGAACTTCATTCGTCGGCTGAATATCGGGTCTTCATGATCGGTTTTGCGCCCGGCTTTGCCTATCTCGGTGGGCTGCCGGAAATCCTGCATACGCCACGTCTTGCAACGCCCCGGCAAAGGATAGAGGCAAGCGCGATCGGCATCGGAGGCAAGCAGGCGAGCATCAATTCCGTTCCAGGGCCAAGCGGCTGGCGGTTTCTCGGCCGGACGCCACTGCGGCTTTTCGATCCGGCAAGAGCCGAGCCATTTCTGCTCAAAGCCGGCGATCGCGTCACATTTCGGCCCGTCAGCGAGGACGAGGCCGAGACGCTTGATCGAGCGATCGCTGCGGGACGGATGACGGGCGAGGCGGTGCCGCAATGAGCTTCATCGACATCAGGCAGATAGGGCCGATGACAACGGTCCAGGACCTCGGTCGAAAGGGCTTGCAACATGCAGGCGTCTCCGGTTCGGGCCCGATGGATGCCCCGTCCTTCCGTATCGCCAATGCCTTGGTCGGCAATGATCCGATGTGCGCCGGGCTGGAGTTTGCCGGCGTCGGCGGCAGTTTTACTGTCTCACGTCCTGTGCGTTTTGCGGTGACGGGCGGTGACGTCGATATCAGGCTCGATGGCATAAGGGCACATCCCTGGGAAAGCTACGATCTTCTGTCGGGCGTGACGCTGACGATCGGCGCCTTGCGGGAGTGCGTCTGGGGCTATCTGGCGATATCCGGAGGCATCGACGTGGCGCCCGTCCTCGGCTCGCGATCCACCCATCTTCGCAGCGGGCTTGGCGGCCACCACGGGCGCCGGTTACAGGCGGGCGACCGGTTGCCGATCGGTGACGCCGTTAGTTCTATCAATCTTGCCTTGGGGCAACCCTGGCGCCGGAGCGGGCGTCCCATACGGGTGGTTTGCGGACCACAGGACGATTATTTTGCCGAAGACGTCAGGCAGACATTTCTGGAGATGGCCTTCATCGTGTCGCCCACCCGGGATCGCATGGCGCAGGTGCTGGACGGGCCGCCGATCCGGGCAGTCGGAGGGCACGATATCGTCTCCGACGGGACATGCCCGGGCTCCATCCAGGTGCCGTCTTCCAACAAGTTGTTCGTGCTGATGGCGGAACGGCAGACGGCGGGCGGTTATCCGAAGATCGCCACGGTAGCCTCTGTCGATCTGCCGAGGCTGGCCCAGGTGGCAACCGGCCGCACAGTCCGCTTTGCTCGCATTTCGCAGTGGCAGGCCGAGGAATTGTTGATCGCCGAACGGCAGGCCCTGCGCAGCGTCCTTGCAAATCTGGTAGCCAAGCCGGCCAGTAACGATCGACCGGGAGAGATATCGCAATGAACCAGCCGCTTGCTCAACAGGCCTATGGGAAGATCATAGAGATGATCCTGTCCGGTACCTTGATGCCGGGCGATGCGCTGCAGGAAGCAAAGCTGGGCGACACATTGGACATGTCGCGCACCCCGGTGCGTGAGGCAATCAAGCGGATCGAAGCAGAGGGCTTGGCTGTTCAGGACGGCCGCTTTCTGAAAGTGCGAACGCTGACCGCCGCCGAAGTCGAGGAAATCTTCTTCCTGCGTCGGGTATTGGAATCCCACTGCGCCAGACAGGCAACCTCGGTTGCCGTTTCCGTACTCGACGAACTGGATGCCCGGGTTCGCCATCTGCTGCAACATGGTCCGGGCGAGGAAGACGAACAGCGCCGGGTCGACGATGACCTGCATCGGACGTTTGCGCTGTCCACCCGCAACGACATGATGGTCAGCACCATAGCCGACCTGCGCCGTCGCACCTGCATGTTCGACCACAGCAATTTGCCGCACCGTTTTTTGAAGAGCTGCGAAGAGCACCTGGAAATGCTCGATGCCCTGCGGGCTGGCGATGGTGAGCGGGCAGGCCTCCTAATGGAGGAGCACATCAACCACGCCCGCGATGCCATTCTCGAAAGGCTCGCACAATCCCTTGAAAGGACCGGGGAATGAAGTGCCTGATCGTTCAGCCGATCCATGCCGAAGGGCTGGAACTGCTGCGCCAGGCCGGCGTCGAGCCGGTGCTGTGCGCGAAATCCGACATGCAGACGGTCGCGCGGATGATTCCGGGTTGCGATGCAGTCATCACGCGGGATGCCGGTTTGTCCGCTGTAGCCATTCAGGCCAGCAACGGCCTGCGCGTCGTCGTTGTCCATGGTGCCCGTCATGATGCGGTCGACAAGGATGCGGCAACGCGCAAGGGTGTTCTCGTCTGTAACACACCAGGCGCCAATGCCCGATCGGTCTCCGAACTGGCACTGGCTCTGGCGCTAGCCGCCGCCCGGCGCGTTCCCGCCGCCGATCGCAGCGAACGAACCGGCGCGCATGGCTTTCGCGAGCGTGAGACGTTCTTCGAGCTTTCGGGCAAGACAGCACTGATTGTCGGCTTCGGCGCAACGGGCGCAGGGCTCGGCCATATGCTCAAGGCAGCACTCGACATGCGTGTTCTGGTGTACTCGCCGCGTGTTACCGACCTTCAGGGCTTCGAAAGAGTGACCAGCCTCGAAACCGGCCTCTCCCAAGCGGACCTCGTCTCGCTGCATACACCGCTTCGTCCGGAGACGCGCCATTTGATCGGCGAAACGGCGCTGTCGGTCATCAAGCCCGGAGCAATCCTCGTCAATACTGCGCGTGCCGGCCTTGTCAACGAAGAAGCACTGGTCGCGGCCATCGACGCCGGCCGTATTTTTGCGGCGGGTCTCGATGTCTATACCCACGAAGCACCGCTTGGTCCGCTGGCGGCGGGCGGGCGGGTGATCTTCACTCCGCATCTTGGCGGCGCGACCGAGGAGGCACTACGCCGTGTTGCCGTGGGTTCGGCCCGCAACGTCTTGACCGCTCTTTCTGGCGGACGCCCCGCGACTGCCCTTAACGTTCCCGTAGGAATGCCGGAATGACGGATACGCTGATCAAGGAGACAGTTGACCGGCTGATGGAGAAGATCAATTCCATTTCCGCGCCCGGGCCGGGATATACTCGGCCGTCCTACAGCACCTTGGAAACTGATTCCCATCGCGTGATAGCCGAAGAGGCAGAGGCCCTCGGCCTTGAAGTAACTGGTGACGCGGCTATGAATCTCTATGCGCGGCTGCCGGGCCGGGATCGAAAGGCGCCTGCGCTCTACGTCGGCTCGCATCTGGATACAGTTCCGATGGGCGGCGCCTATGACGGCACGGCCGGTGTTGTTGGGGCCATGGCGCTCGCCACGGCGTTCGTAAAGAGTGGCAAAGCGCCGCCGACCGATCTTGTCGTTACAGTAATCCGAGCCGAAGAAAGCGTCTGGTTTCCTGTCTCCTACATCGGTTCGCGATCGGCGCTTGGTCGCCTGACGGCGGCGGAGATGCAGGCTAAGCGCACAGACACCGGCCGCACGCTCGCCGATCACATGCGCGAACAAGGCGGCGATCCGGACGCGGTGATCAGCAGCTCGGGGCTCGCGCCTGCTCGCTTCCTCGAACTGCACATCGAACAGGGGCCGGTCCTTGACGACGCAGGCGAAGCCTTCGGGATAGTTGACGGCGTGCGTGGCGGCCTGCGCTACCGGGACGCCCGCATTGAGGGTGTCTGGGCGCATTCCGGCGGCGCACCACGCGTTTCGAGATCGGATGCCGTATTTGCGCTTGCAGATCTCATTGTGGCGATGGACAAGGCTTGGGGCACTGTCTTGGAAGAGGGGCATGACCTTGCGGTGACCTTTGGCCGCGTCGATGCGGCAACGGCCGAACATGCCTTTGCCAAAGTCCCGGGCCGGGTTGATTTCTGCATCGACATCCGCAGCGACGATACTGCAATCATGGAACGGCTCGACCGGATTTTTCATGACGAGATTGCCAGGATAGAAAAGGCGAGAGGGGTGCGCTTCGTCACCGGTGCGCAATCGCGAAGCCAGCCGACCCGGTTGTCTCCAGACCTCGGTCAGACCATCACCGCCGCCGCTGTCGCACTCGGTCTCAAGCCTCGGACGATGTTATCCGGTGGCGGCCATGACGCCGCCGCCTTCGCCCAGGCTGGCTGGGACTCGGTCATGGTGTTTCTGCGCAATTGGAATGGCAGCCATAATCCGGATGAGGCCATGAACCCCGCGGACCTGATACAGGCCGTCAAGGTTCTGCATCATGCCTGGTCGAAATCGTGAGAGTGGAAACATGAGCGAAACCCTGGCCCAGCAAGCCTACAAGGACATCAAGCAGCGCATTCTCGAAGGGGCCATCAAGGCCGGAGATCTGCTGACCGAACGGACTTTGGCGATCGAATCCGGCATTTCCCGCACGCCGCTTCGTGCGGCGATTTCGAGGCTTCAAAAAGAGGGTGTCATCTCACGGCTGACCAACGGCACATTGATGGTCCTGCCCGTCACCGTCGAGCAATTGCTGGAAATCGTCCAGATCCGCCGTCTTGTCGAAGGTGCAGCTGCCGCTCGCGCCGCCCAGCGTCCGATGACGCCGGCGCTCGAGCAATCGCGCAAGATCATGCAGGCCTATGTTGAGGGAAAGGACGTGGCCTTCGATCATTTCTGGACGGATGACGACGCGTTCCACGAAGCCGTCGCCGAGGCGGCCGATCTGCATCTTCTCCCCGCCATGCTCAGGGAAATGCGCAGCATCGCCCGGCGCTGTACGATCACCCGCACTCACGACCGCTTTGCCGAGCAGGCCGCCGAGCATATCGCAGTGATCGACGCCATCGAGGCGCGTGATCCAGCGGCAGCGGCAGGGGCCATGGAGGCCCATTTTGATAGCGTGCGTAGTCGGTTTCTGCGATGGCTTGCCCGGCCTTAGCGCCAGCATTCGCCGATGCGATACGATTTTCGAAGGGAAGGCTGCCGACTGCATCACTCACCATATTGGATTTCCAAAATCCGCGCCTGCCTGTCTCGATAGAGAGACGCCATTTCCTGAGCCGAGTAAGATTACATGCCTGAGCTTGCCGAATTCCGAGGTTGCGAAGCCTCTTTCCCGAAAGACGAGTTCAAGGCCCGACAGGCCCGCGCCCGGGCCGCAATCAACGCCGCCGGATACGACGCGCTGATTGTCACGACCCCGGAAAACATCTACTGGCTGACGGGCCGCCAGACGGCGGGCTATTTCGCCTTTCAGGCTCTGATCATGCCCGAGGAGGGCGAGCCGACGCTTTTGGTTCGCCAACTGGAATTGGTCGGATCTATCGCCAACACCTGGCTGGACGATATTGCCGTCTATCAGGATGGAGAAGAGCCGGCCTCCCTGCTGGTCCAGCTTCTGCGGGAACGGGGCATAAGGCGATCGGCCATCGAGCTTGCCGGCTGGTTCTTGTCGCCGATGCTGGCACAAAAGATTGCCGCCGAAATCGGCGTCGAGACCATGCCGGATGGCTCCGGCATTCTGGTGCCGCTCAGAACGGTTAAGTCACCCGCAGAATTGGCAGCCATCCGGTTGGCCGCGACTTACGCGCAAGCCGGTCTTGCCGCGGGAATTTCGGCCAGTGGCGCCGGCACGGACGAAAATGCCATCGCCGCTGCCATGCTCGATGCTGCCACGCGGGCGGGATCCGAGGTGATGGCAATGGAGCCGCTGATCTCTTCCGGCCCGCGCAGCGGCTTGCCGCACATGACGTGGCGACGACGACGACTTGAAGAGGGCGATCCCGTGTTTCTCGAATTGGCAGGCAGTCATGCCCGCTATCATGCTGCGCTGATGCGAACCGTCTGGATCGGTCAGCCACCCGTTGAGGCGCGACGAATGATGGATTGTTCGCTGACCGCGCTCGATGCAGCACTGTCCGAGATAAAGCCTGGGGCGTCCTGCGCAGCGCCACACGAGGCAGCACAGCGGGTTATCGACGCGGCAGGCTACACGGCCGCCTTCCGCAAGCGGATCGGCTATTCGATGGGGGTCGCCTTTGCGCCGGACTGGGGGGAGGGCGGCATCCTTAGTTTGTTTTCCGGCGTCGACCGGATCATCGAGCCCGGCATGGTCTTCCATCTGCCGGCGACCCTGCGCAGCTACGGTGTGTGGACCGTTGGCGCCTCCGAAACCGTCATCGTGACAGAGAACGGCGCCGAGCCTCTGTCTAATTTGCAGCGTGATCTCACCATCCGCTAAAACCGGTTCTACAACTTCAGCATTCCAACATCGCAAGGAGCCATCATGCGTTCGCTTTTCCATCTCGCCTATCACGTGACCGATCTCGACCAATGCCGCCAGTTTTACGGCGGCGTCCTGGGGTGTGAAGAAGGCCGGTCAACCGACACATGGGTCGATTTCGATTTCTTTGGCCACCAGATCTCGCTGCATCTCGGCAAGCCGTTTGAGGTTACCCGCACAGGCAAGGTTGGCGACCACATGGTGATGATGCCGCATCTCGGCGTCGTCTTGCCGCTGGACGACTGGTTCGCGCTGTCGAAGCGCCTGCAGGACGCCGGCATTGCCTTCGACATCCCGCCGGTCGTGCGCTTTGAGGGCGAACCGGGCGAGCAGCGCACGATGTTCTTCTTCGACCCGAGCGGCAATCCGATCGAGGTCAAGGGCTTCAAGGATTTCGACGGCGTTTTCGCGCATTAGAAAGAAACCCGGCGGCCAAAGGTCGCCGGTTTTCTCATCACCGTGGATTTTGCGAAGAGATAAGCCTCCCGCTTACCACCAATGGGTGGGCGAGGGCGTCAGTAACTCGTTGCTATCCTTGCCGATGATGATGATGTCCTCGTAAAAGGCCGCGCCGACGCCATCGTGCGACAGGAAGGCCTCGACACCGAACACCATGTTTTCGTCGACGACATCTTCCGGCAGAGACATCACGGTGGAAATGCGCGGCTGCTCGAACCCCAGGCCGATTCCGTGTCCGTAAAAAGGGAAGTTCTTCATGATCGGCGAGATCGATCCGCCGAAGGCCGCCGTCAGCCGGTCACCTTCTGCAGCGACATCAAGAAGCCTGACCCCAGGGCGCATCATTTCCGAGAGACGGTGTACGAGGTCCGCGACCGCATCGATCAGCCTTCGTTGATCTGCATTTGGCCTGCCGCGAACGCCCGTCCGGCCCGGATCAAGATAGTAACCCTGGTGAAAGGCGCCATGGAGGGTGCCGGTGACGATATCGCCGGGTTTGGGCGTATCGGCGCTATAGCCCGTCAGCGGAAACCGCTGGTCGAAGCCGAGCGTTTCGCCATGGTTCGTTCCGATCATCTGCACACGACCACCGCGCCGCACCACTTCGCGGGCAGCCTCGCCCGCGGCTTCCTGCTCTGAAAGGCCGCTGATCAAGCCCTCCATCAAACGGTTGAGGCCGGCCGTGGCAGTCTCGCCGCCGATGCGGTAACAGTCCTGCTCACGAGGACTTTTGATCCGCCGTGCCGAACGGACGAGATCATCGGCAGGGATCCATTGAATGTCCGGCGCGTCCTCAAGAAGCTGCTGATAGAATTTCATCGGGATAAACTGTGTGCCAACCAGTGCCACGCGCGCGGTAATGCCCCTCTCTGTGAGTGCCTTCGCCACGCTACGGAAGGGATGGTTCGAACAATGTGCGTCCGAGATGGACACGAGATCGGTGCGCACCTCGGGTTCGTCGATATGGAGTTGTGGCTCTGTCCCCTGCTGAAGGATAACGCCGGAGAACGAGCGCGCCGACCATATCAGCGAGTCCATGCCGCCGCTGATGGCATAATGATTGGAGAGATAAAGAATATCGCCGCAATTATCCGTGGTGCCACCACCGCGGCCGAAGACGACGGCGGTTTCGAAACCGCGCAACTGCATTTCCTTAAGAACACGATCCCAACGGTTTTCATATTCTTCCTGTGGGAAATAGGGGGTCATCAGGTCTCCTGAGAACGTCAATCAGAACGGGAGCGACACCTCTTTCGAAGTAAACGTGCGTTGTCGCAGCGGCAATGGATTGAAGCGCGCGATCACGCCGCGGCAGTTAAATGATTTCGGTACACCGACTGTGTTCTGACGTCAATTGCTCGATCAACCCAATCTGCTCATAAATTATGTCTGATGAAAATTGCATCATTCGGAGTCCTTCAATTGTGCATTATGCCTATAAGATCATCATAAATATCTGAATTTTATAGTTGAATTCCAGTGGTATACTGAATAAGCTTTTCTGTACGCGGCCGAATGAGGTTGTAGATCGCTTCCGCAGGCCGTTGCGCATCGTGACCTGAGCATCGTTGGGTAAGTGAAGAATGACCGTGATTTCTGAAATGGTGCCGGCGAGCCATGGGCGCGCATATCGCATGCAGGCTGGGCAGGTTGCCGTAATTGCCAATCTGCACGGCAACCAGGTTGTGGACGCCTGGGCCTTGTCCGAGACCGATCCATTGGAGTTCAGCTCCATGGATCACACCCGCTCGGTCAACAGCAGCATCTACCTGGAGAAGGGTATGAAGGTCGTCAGCAATCGGCGGCGGCCCATGATGACATTGCTCGACGATAGCGCGCTGCTCTGTCACGACACACTGCTCTGCCCCTGCAATGCGGAAATCTACGAACAACTCGGCTGCGATGGCTATCATCGCAGTTGCTCCGACAACTTTCATGAAGCGCTTGCCGCCAAGGAGAGACAGCTTCCTTTCACTCCCGCCTCGCTCAATCTTTTTATGAACGTCCCGGTGCACGCCGACGGCAGCCTTGAGCGGCATGCGCCCGCGTCGAAGGCAGGAGACTATGTCGCGCTACGGGCTGAAATGGATCTGCTTCTAGTACTCTCGGCCTGCCCTCAGGATATCACGGTCATAAACGGCGACGATCGCACGCCCCGGAACATAGCAATCCGGATTGCCGGTGAATATCCGGAGGCTTTACAATGACCGGACCGCTTCTTGCGCTCAAGGACATCAAAAAGAGCTTCGGCGAAAATGAGGTCCTCAAGGGTGTCTCACTGGACGTACAGGCCGGTGAAGTCGTGTCGATCATCGGTGCCAGCGGCTCCGGAAAGAGCACGTTCCTGCGCTCCATCAACGGTCTCGAAATGCCGCAGGAGGGTTTCCTGAAATTCGAAGAGCTATCCTTCGATTTTCGCACGGAGTCCCGCTTTCTTCCCACGCCTGCGCAAATGCAGTCGCTCAGGCAGCGGGTCGGCATGGTTTTCCAGAGCTACAATCTGTGGCCGCACATGACGGTGCTGGAAAACGTCATCCATGCGCCCATGGCACTGTTGAAGCTTCAAAAAGCGCGGGCAATCGAAGAGGCGGAGGCGCTTTTGTCGCGCATCGGCCTCTATGACAAGCGGCACAGCTATCCGTCTCGGCTTTCCGGCGGTCAGCAACAGCGCGTTGCGATCGTCAGGGCGCTCGCCATGAAGCCGCGGCTTATGTTGTTCGACGAAGTCACCTCGGCGCTTGATCCGGAACTGGTGCACGAAGTGCTGGTGCTGATGGCTTCGCTTGCCTCGGAAGGAATGACCATGCTGCTGGTCACGCACGAGATTGCCTTCGCACGCGACGTTTCCTCGCGCGTGCTGTTCTTTGACAAGGGCGTGATTGCCGAATGGGGAGCGCCCGATATCCTGCGAAATCCTCAAAGCGACCGGCTGCGGCAATTCCTTCATCGCATTCTGCATGATGGCCTGGCTTATGGCAGTGCAGCAGCGGAAGGAGCTTGATCATGCTGTCTAACTCTCTGGCGGATGTCAGGCTCTACGGTTTCGGGTTCCTGATGGCGTCCTGGACGGTTTTCTGGCTCACGGTCCTGACCATCATCGTCAGCTGGATTTCCGGTCTGCTGGCCGCGCTCGGGCAAACCTCGAGATGGCGCGCTGTTCGCTCCGTCACCGCGTTTTACATCTGGTTCATTCGCGGCACGCCGACGATCATCCAGATCTTCATCGTCTATTTCGGTTTTCCTCAGATAGGGATCAGGCTTTCGCCTTTTACGGCCGGGGTTCTCGCACTCGGCATCAACAGCGGCGCCTATGTTGCGGAAATCATCCGCAGCGGGCTCTCGGCTATCCCTCGGGGCCAGACGGAATCCGCCCTTGCGATCGGCTTCAGCCAGGCCGCGACAATGCGCAGCATTATCCTGCCGCAGGTGTTTCGCATCGTTCTTCCGTCGCTAACCAACGAGGCGATCTCGACGCTGAAGAATACCTCGCTCCTGTCGACGATCACCGTCATCGAGTTGACGCTCTATGCCCAGACACTGATTGCGATGACTTTTCGCCCGTTCGACTTCTACATTGCAGTTGCGGTGATTTATCTGCTGTTGACGACTATTCTCACGCAGCTCGCCGCTTGGCTCGAGCGCCGCTATGCAGTGCATAACTGAACCATTGACCTATTCCTCGAGCATCGTGCCCGAAGAACCTAACCCCTCTCTGCCAGCCGGCGAGGGGCCTCGAAGAATTAAAAAGGGAACAGAAATGAAACATCAGATAATCGCCCTTGCCTTGACCGCAGCAGCCGCCTTTTCCAGCCACGTTGCCGCCTCGGCCGCCGAACTCGAGTTGCTCCAGCCCGGCAAGTTACTCGTAGCCACCGAAGGTACTTTTCCACCCTTCAGCATGCGCGCTGCTGACGGCACCCTGGATGGACTTGAGATCCGCGTGATGAAGGAAATCTGCCAACGCCTCGACCTCGAATACACGCCTGTCATCATCAAGTGGGAATCCTTGTTGATCGGACTTCAGGCCGATCAATACGACATCACCAGCGATGCGATGGACATCACGGCCGAGCGCCAGAAGCAGGTCGTCTTTGCCAACGGGTGGCTCGAATCCGGCGGCGTCGTTGTTGTTGCGAAGGGCTCCGCAATCAGGACGCCGGCTGACCTGAAGGGCAAGACCGTCGGCGCCCTGGCGTCTTCCACCTTCGCCAAGATCGCAGAAGACAAGGGTGCTACCGTCAAGGGATACAAGGCTGAGACCGACGGCATCCAGGATCTGATCAACGGCAACATCGACGCCGAAATCACCGATGCGATCGGCGCCGGCTACATGATCAAGTCAGCAAACATGCCACTTGAGGTCCTTCCGGATTTTGTCAGCCATGTCCAGAAGGGTTTCGCCGTCAAAAAGGGCAAGCCTGAACTCGTCAAGGCGGTCAACAAGGCGCTCGCCGACATGGTTGCAGATGGTACCTACGCCAAGCTCACGACGGATCTGGTGGGCTTCAATCCCGCGCCGAAAGACCCGATCAAAAGCATTCAATAATCAGAGGCGCAATTCTATCGCCGTGGGATGCCACGCCTGCCACGGTGAGCCTGCATGTTTCGCTCATCAAGCCGCTGAAAATCGGCTTGATCTCTGTCTTCCGTCGCAAGGGCGCAAGTCTAAGCCGGGATTTGGGCGAGGACTTGTATTGACCTTCGCGGGATCGATCAAAAGCTCCGGGCTTATGAGATGCGGCCGCCCCACAGCTTTCCATACAATGCAAAGACACCCAACAGGACAACTCCACCGATGATCACAAGCAGCTTATGCATGGTCGTTCCTCCTCGTCGCCCGTTCAAATGAAAGCCACGTTTGTTGGAGAGCAACTGCCGGATGACCGGCAGTGCATCCGTGTTTTTAGTGCGCATTGGTGAAGCGGCCCCGTAGCCGTTGCGAATCCCAGCCCGCGCGATGACAAGCTAACGTCGAGGAACCGAATGCCCTTCGTTGCGCGAAAGATCGGCGATGCATGGGAGCTTTCCACTTGCGGAATGGACAAGAATGGTCGTAATGGATAATAGTTCGTCACGCTGACGAACACTACTTGACCAGGCACTCTTGGACGGATGTAGGAATTTTAGCATGGGCGCCGGGCCTTCTGGATTGAATGCAGTAGCGCAGGCCGGACGAACGATTGCTGAGACGGCCGGCGATGACAAAGCGAAAGCCGCAGTCATGATGCTAATTGCAGTGACGCTATTTGCATGCCTCGACAGTACAGCCAAGCTCGGTGGCACAGTTGTCCCGGCAATCGAAGTCGTCTGGTTCCGCTTTACAATCCACTTCGTTCTGGTCGCTATCCTGCTTAATCCGTGGCGTGCGCCGACAGCATGGCGGACCACCGCGCCGAAACTTCAAGTCGCCCGTGCTGCGGTTCAGATTGCATGCACAGGACTGAATTTTCTTGCGTTGAGCTATCTCCAGATCGCCCAGACATTGTCGATCCAGTTCATGGGACCGATCTTTGTCACGCTTCTCTCCGTTCTATTTCTAGGAGAGGTTGTGGGGCGCTATCGTTGGAGCGCCATCTTCATCAGTTTCATCGGCGTTTTGATCATCACGAGGCCTGGGATTGGTGAATTCAACCCGGCCTTTGGGTTCATCATTTTGTCTGTTTTGATCGGTGCGAGCTATAGCATCATCACGCGCCGGCTGGCTGCGACGGAATCTGCGGGTAGCATGCTGCTCATCATGGCCGCCCTTCCCGCGATTATCTTGACGCCCCTTATGCCGTTCACCTGGGTCTGGCCAGCGGACTACGCCGATTGGCTGCCGCTCGTCGGAACAGGGTTCTTTGGTGCCATCAGCCACTATTTCCACATTCAGGCTCATCGGTACGCGCAGGCATCGTTTCTGGCGCCATTGCAGTACTTTCAGTTTCTCGCCGTGCTCGTTCTCGGCTTTGCGATCTTCGGCGATGTACCGACAATGTGGACTTTGCTGGGGACGCTGGTGCTCGTCGGCTCGGGGCTCTTCATCTGGTACCGAGAACGAAAAATTGCGCAGGCGGAAAAGCGCGAGCGTCTTTCTCAAATCGCTCTCGGCGCCGCTTGACTCAGGGCGCTCTTCTCCATAGTAAATTCGTCAACGTACCGAACAAATGAGGAATCGAATCAGTGCCTAGTTCGGCGATGCCTGTTACTGTCGAAATGCTGATATCAGTAAATCCAAAAGGATCGAGTGAACCTCGTCTGGTAGGGCGGATCGTCGGCGTCGATCTTGGCGGCACCAAGATCCTCGCCGGCATTGCAGACGCTGACGGTCGCATTCTGGCGACACGCGAAGAGGCGACGCTGCACGGTGAAGGTGCGCCGGTTCTCGATCAGATGGCTCTCCTGATCCATAATCTGGTCGCTGACATCGGAAGCAGCATCAACGATCTGGATAGCGTTGTGATTGGCATCCCGGGCGCGGTGAATCCGGCAACGGGCCTAGGTTCACTGTCGCCAAATCTGGCACTTCCTGCGGATCGGTCCCTTCGCGATCTCATGGCATCGCGTATTGCATGCGAGGTTGTCGTTGAGAATGATGTTAACCTGGCCGCCTATGCCGAAGCTTCCGCAGGGGCGGGCCGGGGTGAGAGGTCGCTCGTCTTTATTTCATTTGGAACCGGCGTCGGAATGGGGTTGGTGCTCAACGGCGACTTGTGGCGTGGCGAATTCGGCCGGGCGGGGGAGATCGGATATCTGCCGGTCGGCGAAGCTCCGCACATGATCGCTCCTTTCTCCCAAAACGGCCTTTACGAAGACGCTGTGGGAAGCCGTGGCATAAGGGATCGCTTTACCAGCAACGGAGACACGGTTTCGGATCTCTTTGCCGCAGCACGCGGTGGAGACAGCCAAGCGCTCGTTGCGCTTGACGAAATCGCCCGATCGGCATCCGTTGGCCTGGCCGCCATCCACGCGCTGCTGGATCCGGCCATTACAGTTGTCGGCGGCGGCATTGGTAGCCAAGCCGAGTTCTTTGAGCTTCTGAAGGCACATCTGACACCACTGCTGCCCTTTGCATGTCGCATTGAACACAGTCACTTCGGTCCAAGGGCCGGCATGGTCGGCGCAGTCATGCTGGCCGCCAGACATCTCGCCAAAGGACCTGAACAACGTTCCCATCTCGCAAGCTGATCCCTGCGGGGCACCGCATGTGTGACGGACAACTGCAGCGGAGGCTGTGTCATAGGAGAGCGAAATGCAGACGATGCCGATGGCGAATGCCCGTCCTGATGGTCTGGTTGAGAGCACTTTGCCCTTGCAGTATGCCTTTATGGCGCCGCGCCTTCAGGGAGACCTCTTCCCTGACGGTCGTCTTGAAGTGTCCCTTTGGGGTTGTGGAAGGATGGCCAACGTCTTCCTCGAGCCTTGGACTGGACCATTCGTCTACGCGCCCAACCGCATAACAACAAAGGGTCAAAGCCTCCACGTTGCTCAATCTGCGCCGGTGCTCGTCATCACCGGCGCTGCGATCAAGGCGATACGCCCTGCGCGGCGCTGCGCCTGGTGGGGTACGCTTACCCAGCCGCAGAAAGTTACCCGAAAAGGCGCCCGTCGCGTTGCGACAACGCCCTGGGGCGTGACCATCGTCGAAGATCGCGGCGCGGGTGTCGTTGTGATTGCTGCAGGCGCAAGCGTTGCCGAGGCCGAGCGCGGCATGGCACTTCCGGCAGAGGCGATCATTGCCGAGGCGAATGCCTATATAGAGCGCTGCGATCTTTTGCCGGCAGCGCCTGCGTTGATGCGCAGCATGGCAATCCAGAGCGCCCATGCGTGCCTGTCGAGCATTCGACGCGGCCAAGACGGCTCCTTCCTTGGGCTCGCTGCCGGGCAGGCATATAGTGCCCCGACACGCACCTATTATCGCGACGGTTACTGGACTTTGCAGGCGCTGTTGTTTCTCGATCCAGAGGCAGTGCGCGACCAGATCGACCTTCTCGCAACGGGCATCCAGCCGGATGGCGAGGCACCGAGCGGCGTCATCCTGACTGGACCGGAACAGGGACTAGAATGGGAAAAGTTCCGCACCACCACCCCGGAATACAAGATGGAGCACCTGCGTCCAACGGACTGGTGGAGCGATCATTTCGACAGCCCGCTGTTCTTCATCCTGACCATCGGTGACTACATCCGCACTACCGGTGACGATGCAGCGCTGGTCAAGCACTGGAAGACGGTCGAGGCGATTTTCCGCCGCTATCTCGGTTTCGACAAGGCAAGGAACGGACTGCCGCAGAAGCCGCGCCATGACCGTGACTGGGCCGACAATGTCTATCGTCACGGCTATGTGGCCTATGACCTTGGTCTTTGGGTGGGA
Source organism: Rhizobium sullae (assembly GCF_025200715.1). Lineage (NCBI taxonomy): Bacteria > Pseudomonadati > Pseudomonadota > Alphaproteobacteria > Hyphomicrobiales > Rhizobiaceae > Rhizobium > Rhizobium sullae. The sequence goes on along the minus strand of NZ_CP104144.1, from coordinate 2,390,775 downwards.
GCGCTGGATGTCATCGCAAAATACGGTGTAGCCGTTGATGGCAAGCTTGCCGACGAAGCCAGGCAGACGGCGGTCAAGGCAAGGGCCTCGCTCGATAACGTCTTGCTGACGCCAGCTGGCTGGTACGCGGATTACGGCACCAAGCAAGATTTCCTCGAGGATCACCTGACGCTCGACAGCCTGACGCTGTTGCGTTTCGATGCCGTTTCCGAAGATCGGGCCAAAACAGTCCTCGCTCATGTTTCCGCTTTGCTCGAGACCCGTAACAATCCCAAGCAGCCCTACGGCGATTGGGGCGTCATGTGCACCTGGCCACCATTCAAACGCTCGGCTGATACCCGCGCCAAGTCCGCGTTTGCCTATCGCTATCACAATGGCTCGGACTGGCCCTATCTGTCGGGCCTCTACGCCGAGCAGCGGCTCAAGTACGGGCTCGATGGATGGGACTATCCCATGCTGCGCTGGTGGCGGACGAGCCTCGAGAATGGCTGGATAGGTTCCGTCGAATATTTCGCGCCGCCATTTGGACGTGGCTCGCTGCTTCAGGGCTGGACCGGTATGTCAGCTGCGGCCATCTTGGAATACAAGCCGCAGATCGAGGCGGCCATAGCCGCGGGCAAGTTGGAATAAAGCGGAAAGGCCGGCGTACGGCCGGCCTTTCCAGCCTGGATTGAATTTTCAAAGCGCTCGTCTAGGCCGCCATCCGCAGGCCCGCCGCGGCTCGGTCGAAAAACCAGCTGACCTTGTCGTGCTCCTGCAAGGCGGACGCCGGGCAATCGGCCTGAAAGCCGCCGCTGGTCGCGCGACGGACCGCATCGGCTTTCGCTACGCCCGTCGCCGTCAAGACGATCTGCTTTGCCGAAAGAATGGTGCCGATACCCATTGTAATGGCTGAGGAGGGCACGGGCCGATCGGAGAAGAAACGGGCATTCGCCCGAAGCGTATCCTCATGCAGCTCGACCAGCCGCGTACGGCTGTCCTTGGCCGATCCCGGTTCATTGAAGCCGATATGACCATTTCGTCCGATGCCGAGCAATTGCAGGTCGATGCCGCCGGCCTTCGCGATCATGCGTTCATAGCGCTCGCCTGCTTCATCCGGCTTGTCCACGGACGCCTCGGGCAGGAATGTCCGGTTCTTGTCGATGTCGACGTGATCGAAAAACAGCGCATTCATCGTGCTGCGATATGAACGCGGATGACTCGTCGGAATCCCCACGTACTCATCCAGATTAAAACTCGTGACACCGGCAAAGCTGACATCACCGCGTTTGAACGCAGCCACCAGGTTGGCGTAAACAGGCTCCATGGTCGCGCCCGTTGCCAGCCCGAGAACAGCGGCGGGTTTACGTCCGATGATTTCCACAATCAGATCGCCGACAGCCTGGCCCACCGCGGCCTCTGTGGAGTATGTCAGGCGTTGGGAGGAGGACACGAGCATGATGAGGTCAGACATTACTTTTTACGCGGCGCAATGATGCTGCCATCGGCGCGGCGCTTGGCAAAGGAGAGACCGCTTTCGCCGTGGAACAGATGGAAGCAGGCCGGCTCGACGCCGAACTCGATGACGTCTTTCGCGGCGACAGGCACGTGATCGGGCAAGTGCGCGACGGTTGCCGTGTCATTGCCCTCGATCTGTCCGTAGACATAGGTCTCGGTGCCGACGCTTTCGGCATAGCTGACGCGGAAGCGCACCATCTGGTGGGCATCGGAGGCCTGTGGCAGAAGATGGAAGTGGTTGGGTCGGATGCCGAGCGCGACTTTGTCGCCGACCACCGCACTCGCGCCTGAGACCGGAGCCTGGATGAGCCCGAGGCCGTCGACGAAGACAGTGACCTTTTCGGCTTCGACAGCACGGATGCTCCCATTGTAGAAGTTCATTTGCGGCGAGCCAATGAAGCCGGCAACGAACCTGTTGGCCGGGAACTCGAACAATTCGAGCGGGGCGCCGAACTGTTCGAGGTTGCCGCCGTTTAGGACGGCAATCCGGTCCGCCATGGTCATGGCTTCGATCTGGTCATGCGTGACATAGACCATTGTCGCGCCAAGCCGCTTGTGCAACCGGCTGATCTCACCGCGGGTCTGGACGCGAAGTGCGGCATCGAGATTGGAGAGTGGTTCGTCGAAGAGAAAGATCTTCGGGTCTCGAACGATGGCACGGCCGATCGCGACGCGCTGGCGCTGACCGCCAGACAGTTGCTTGGGATGACGCTCGAGCAATGGCTCGATCGCCAGCATGCGAGCGGCCTCTGAAACCTTGCTGTCGATCTGCTGCTTGCTGAGTGAGAGGTTCTCAAGACCGAAGGAGAGGTTCTTGCGGACGGTCATATGTGGGTATAGCGCATAGGACTGGAAGACCATCGCAATGCCTCTGTCGCCAGGCTGGAGGCCGGTGACATCCTCGTTGCCGATTAGGATCTGTCCGTTAGTCGTTGGCTCCAGGCCGGCAATGATACGAAGCAAGGTTGATTTGCCGCAGCCTGACGGGCCGACCAGAACCACGAATTCACCGTTTTTGACGGCAAGGTCGATTCCATGAAGAATGGGGTGGGTGCCGTACTGCTTCACCACGTTCTGAAGCGTCAAACCTGCCATTGCTCGTTCCCTTATAAGTCGAACTGCTGCCTGTTGGTTTTCAGCAGCACCCACGGCCACTCTGCGCATCTCTCCATAGTTCGTCAAGGTGCCGAACATAACTTTAATGCTCCATGCCTCGATTGGGACCCCGGCGCAGGACGACTCCTGCGCGCCGCCAAAAGAAGGCTTGACAGGATCGGCGGCCCGTATTTAATTCGTCTTGGTAACGAACAAATTCGGTCCGCATTGGATACTCCGAGGCAATCAACCTCGAACCTTCAGTGGAACACGACATCCGGAAAGCGCCGGAAAGGGGAACGCGATGAATATCTTCAAGTTGATGAGCAGTGCAGCCTTGGTCACGTCCATCACGATGTCGGCAGCATCGGCTGCTGAACTTAAACTGCTGTGGTATGTTGAGGACGATGCGCAAGAGGCCATTATCCGCAGCGTGCTGGACAAATATACGGCGGAGCATCCTGAAACCACATTCGATCTACAGATCACGCCCTATAGCGGCATGATTCAGAAGTTCCAGCAGTTCGCTGCCTCCGGCATCATGCCGGATGTTTCGCTGACCTCCTCGATGGAACCGGTCATTCGGCCTTTTCTGGCGGATCTAAATCAGGAAATCGGTCCCGATTGGATCAATGATTTCGTTAAAGGCTGGGCCGATGGCGCTCGTTTTGAAGGAAAGGTGATCGCGGCTCCGCTTAACGTCAGCTCGACCGGCATTTTCTACAACGTCGATGCCTTCAAGAAGGCAGGCGTCGAAATTCCCGCGCAGGACAGGAGCTGGACCTGGGAAGAATTCATTCCCAAGGTCAAGGAAGTCGCTGAAAAGTCCGGCACGCGCTATCCACTGGTGTGGGATGTCTCAGCCAGCCGCTGGATCGTCCATCAATTCCAGTACGGCAACCACATGTTCTCCGAACAAGCGCCCGTCAAGGTCGTGATGGATGAAGCCAAGTGGCAGAAGTCGCTGGATGATTTCATTGCGATAACCAAGGATGCCATGCCGCCCGGTCTCTGGAGCGGCGCGAGCTCCGACAATCCCAAGGAGATTTTCTTAGGGGGTCAGGCCGTCGCCTACATGTCGGGCAGTTGGCAGATTCCGGCGCTTGCCGCCAACGCAAACTTCGATTGGCAAGCTGGCCCGACCCCTTATGGAACCGTCCGCTCCTCAATTTATGGCGGCGACTATCTCGTTGCCTTTAACACAAGCCCGAACCTGAAAGAGTCCGTCGAGTTCATCAAGTGGATGACGAGCCCGAAAACGCAGGCCGAATATGCCAAGCTGTTGGGCGTCATCCCTACCAATCTGAAAGCGGATGCCGTCGACTATGGAAATGCGAAGGCCTCCCAGGCGGTCAAGATCATGCAAGGCGAGCTCGACGCCAGTCCGGCCTTCGCCGCGACCGATCAGGCCTGGCCGGAGATGCAGGCGGTCTGGGGCCCGATCAAGTCGGCGGTAACCCAAGCTGTCGCCGGTCAGATCACCTCTGCGCAAGCCGTGGCTGAGATCAAGAAAGCCGCGGACGCTGCGGTCGAAGCGGCGCAGTGACCGAGCTCGTCGCCCCAATCACACGGACGATGACGGCCGCAAGGCCGCCGTCGTCCCGGCGGCTTGGCGACATTAGACGCAAGGTCTGGCCCTATTTCCTGATGTTGCCGACGATGGGGCTGATCGTCGCATTCACGCTCTATCCGCTTGTTCAGGGGCTCTATATGTCCCTGTTCAAGCGAGGCGTGGTGGTCCTGCCTCAGGCGCGGCAGACCTTGCCGCAATATGTCGGCCTGGACAACTTCGTCAGCCTGATCGACAACGCCGATTTTCGTATCTCGTTGCTGAAAACGGTCATCTTTGTTGTGGTGGCTGTGCCGCTCAACGTCGTGCTATCGCTGGCACTAGCCGTGTTGCTGCAGCCGCAGACCAAGCTCTTCGCGTTTGCCCGCACCGTGGTCTTCTTCCCGTCGATGATCAGTTTGCTGATCATCGGCATCACATGGCGCTGGCTGTTCGGCTTGAACAACGGTCTTGTGAACTATGTCCTGTCGCTGGCAAGCATCGCGCCCGTTCCGTGGCTCGAGCAGGACACCATGGCGCAGATCGCCGTCGTGGTCGCCTGGATCTGGTGGCAGGCGGGCGTCAACATGATGATCTTCCTTTCGGGCCTGACGGCCATCTCGCCGGACTACTACGAGGCAGCATCTATCGATGGCACCAGCAAATGGCGCCAGTTCACCCACATCACGTTGCCGCTTCTGCGGCCGACCATGGCTGTCGTCGTGGTGCTGTCATCGATCGAGGCCTTCAAGGTCTACGAACTTGTCGTCTCGCTGACCGGTGGTGGCCCCGGCAAGGCGACCGTCTACCTCATCCAGACGATTTACGACACCGCCTTCCAGCTCCCGATGCAGGCGGGCATCGCGGCCGCCCAGTCAGCGGTCCTCTTCGTTGTCCTGATGGTTCTTGCTATCGTTCAATTGCGTCTCGCAAGGAGCAAAGCATGACGAACGCCTCTTCGCCAACGCGCCTGGCGCTTGTCGCTCTCGTTCTTGTGGTCTTTCTTCTGCCGCCTGTCTGGCTCTTCCTGTCGGCGCTTAAGCCGCAGGCCGAAATCTTCCAGTGGCCTCCGACCTTGTGGCCGGCGAATCCGACGCTGGAAAATTTCGTGAACACGATCTCGCGCGCCAAGTTCCTGCTTTTCTTCAAGAACTCGGCCATCGTTTCGGTCCTGTCGGCCTTTCTGTCCGTCACGATCAGCGTAATGGCCGGCTATGCGCTGGCGAAGTTCAGGTTCAAAGGCGACACGATCTTCTTCCTGTTGATCATGTCCTCGCTGATGGTACCTCTGCAGATCATCATGATCCCCGTCTTCCTGGTCTTGCGTGATCTCGGGCTCTTGGAAACACTGGCAGGCGTCATCATCGCGCCGGCCGCCACGCCGACCGGCGTGTTTCTGATGCGGCAGTACATCGTCAACATCCCAGACAGCCTGCTCGAAGCAGCGCGTTTGGACAAGACGCCGGAATGGCGTATTTTGTGGCGCATCGTCGTTCCGCTGTCGTTGCCGGCGATCGGAACCCTGCTGGCGTTCAACCTGGTCTGGCGCTGGAACGACTATCTCTGGCCGTTCCTCATCATCACCGATCAAGATCAGTGGACCGTCCAACTCGCGATCGCCAATTCGATCGGACGTTTCGGTATCGATTGGCCGAAGCTGCTCTCCATGTCCGTGCTGTCCGTGCTGCCGGTGCTCGTGGTCTTCACCGCGCTGCAACGCCTAATGATGGGGGGCATTATGGCCGGCGCAACCAAGGAATAAGGTCCTCCCGACCTCAGCAACAAAGCCCGCGGATGAGAGATCCTCCGCGGGCTTTGTGGCTCGTTCAGAATGGCCGCATGTTTATGTCGTGAGTGTCGGCAGGCGCATTTCGCTGGGCAGGTCCTGCGGCGAAAACAGGGCGTTGTGCAACTGGTTGAGTGCGATGGCGACCGCACCCATCAACGTGGCGCGCGAGCCGAGCGCGCTGGCCTCGACGGAAATCATACGCTTGGTGCAAGCAGGCAGCGCCTCTTGGATGAGACGCACCATCAAGGGGTGCCGCCCGACATTGCCACCCAGAATGATCTTCTGCGGGTCGAGCATGGCATCGACGGAGACTACCAGAAGGGCCGCCAGCCGTGCCGTTTCCTCGACGGTCGTAAGAGCCTGGACATCGCCATCCTCTGCCTGCTCAAGTACATCGCGAGCCGTCAGGTTGCTTTCATATGGGCGATGGCGTTCGACAATGCCGCGTGCGCTGATTGCGCATTCCAGTGCACCCCGTTCAAGGCTTTCCGGTTCATACGGATCCGCACCGAAGGGGAGGTAGGAGATTTCGCCGGCGGCGCCTTTTGCGCCCCTCATCAGCTTCCCGTTCACCAGCGTTCCAAGGCCGATCCCGGTGCCGAGCGAGATGAAGGCCAAGGAATCGAGCCCTATACTGCTACCCTTCCAGCTCTCGCCAATGACCGCTGCATTGATGTCGTTTTCGATAATGACATCGCAGCGCAGAATCTCCCTCAAGGTTTTTGCAACGTCCAGGCCGCCGAAATCTGCCATGTTGGGGGCAAGTGACAGCGTGCCCCTCTCCGGATCGACGACACCCGGCGTCGCTACTGCGGCGAGCAGTACCTTGTTGCGGGGAGCTTTCGCTTTCTTCAGGCTTGCTTCGACAAGCTTGTTCAAATGGAGAACAAGGGCTTTTCCGGTGTGGCCATCCACCGGGGCTTCGATCTCCTGCAGGATCCTTCCGGCAATATCGACCACGCCGACACGGACGGTCGTGGAGCCAAGATCGATGCCAATCACATACCCCGCATCCGGAGCCACCTCGTAGGTGACGGCACTTCGTCCGACCTTTCCGGAGACGACACCTTTGACGCGCACCCAACCGGATTCCTCGAGCGTGCGTATGACCTCGGACATGGTCTGCTTCGAAAGCCCGGTCTTCTTCGCAAGTTCGGCGCGTGAGGTTGGTCCCTCGTGCAAGAGGATTTCCATAGCAGCGCGAACTGAAATCTGGCGAAGCATGGGAGGGGCATTGGTCCAGACGTTCATTGTTCTCACTTTCATTCGGCACGTAATCTTGGGTCTGACTCAAATTTGACGCGTCAGACCCTAATCTTGGCACCCAAAATATCGCATGCAGGGTGACCGTGCAAATCGTTCGTTAGACTGACGAATAATACGGAAAGATAGCGGAGAAACAATGCGGTAGCTTTGGCCGGTTCGCATTCACGTCGGATACCGGAAGAGCGCCGGCATCCCTACCTGTCGCTCGATCCGACATAGAAAGCGAAGCTGGGGGGCAAGCCACGCATTCGTCCAACGGGTAGTCGCAGCGCCCGAGGCTCTAACGATGCCGAGCTATAGTCTAAAGGCTCGCCATTTATGTGCGCCCTCTGTGATCGAAAGAGGGCATTCAACCGATACCAATGAACCACCGGGGATCAGCGCGAGACGATCGTGTGTACGCCCGGTGGCAGCCGGATGCGGCCCTTCGTTGCGACGACCGATGGACGACCTTCGGTGACAATCCGCCAGATCTCGACTGCTCCGAGCGGAGAACTTTCGTTTCTGTATCGGTTGACACCGACGAAAACATTCCGCCCGCTGCGATCGAAGGCGAGACCCTGTGGAAGCACGGACGAGATCGGCCACTCACCGTGAAGCGTCAATCGGCCAGTTTCGGCATTCAATTCGTAGAGGCTGAGGGAGGCCCGCTCCGTCCAGTCACGCGAACCGTCCGGCTTTCCAGTTCCTCGGAGATTGGACGTGACCAAGAAGCGGCCGTCGGGGCTGAAGGCCATCGTCTCCGATCCCCAGCCGCCAAGAGCAATGTGGGGAACCCTGTGCCGCGCAGCGTCACCGGAAGAGCCGACATCCGCGAGCCTGATGGATGTCAGAATCCCCTCCTGTACCCCGTAAAAGCCATCTGTATCAATTCCCCACTGAAGGTCAGCGGTGATGTAATAGCGCCCGTCCGGTGAAAAACGGCCGACGAACGGGAATTTGTTTGTCTGGACACGATTGCCCCACGGATGGATGTTTGCGACGTGACCAGACTGATCGCGAATTACCTCATAGAAGGCGACCTGATTGCGGTCCACCAAATTCACCGCGACATAGCGGCCGCTTGGATGCCACTGCACCCAGGTCGACTTCAGCGGGATGAAGCCGGTTGGTGGCTCCAGGCCAAGGTCGAAGCTCGCAACCTTGCCGAAACGACCGCCATCGACCGAAACAAAGGCAAGCTCGCGATTGTTTTCGACCGTAACCGCGGCGATAAGATCCCCCAATGGGCTCACGTCGATCGCCTGCGGCCGGCTCCCGATTTCCACGCTGTCGACAACTGAGCGCTCACTGTTGAGATTTAGGGAGCGGATCGTATTGCCTGGTGGCAGTTCATCGAGACGGGTCGCTCCTGTGGGCCGCTGGAGGTATGTCTCCGAAACAAAAGCGAAGCCGCCGTCCGGCGAGAGATCGAGAGCTCCTGGCGGCCCATAGGTCGAGTTCGAGATTTCCATCCCTGTTACCGAAGGCACCGGGCTCAATGGCGACGTGATAACAGACAGCGTGTCCTTGCTGTTCATGTCTGGAGGACCGAGTTCGCCGGTTTCGTAGACAGTCGGGACCATATCTGTATCTGACAACACGTAAACAGCCTCGGCTTCGCTGCTGGAAGCCTCGGAATGCGACAGCAATATCGTTAAAGCCAAGAGGCCTGAGCATATTCGCATGATTGTGGCTCCTGATGATACGACTGGCTTTGTCTTCCAGTTTTCGGCTCAATCGTCCAATCGATATTGGGAATCTGTATATTCCTCGCAGCTATATATCGCTGTAGGATGGCGTCATGAACTTGGCTGCAATCGACTTGAATCTGCTTGTCGCTTTTGACGCCCTGCTGGGCGAGGGGAGCGTCAGTGCCGCGGCGCACCGCATCGGCCTGAGCCAGCCGGCAATGAGCAAACGGTTGGCTCACTTGCGGCAGCTTTTCGCTGATGATCTTTTTATCCGACATGCAGATGGAGTGCGCCCAACAGAAAAGGCGCTGGACCTTGCCGATCCCATCCGCTCGGCGCTGCGCCAGATTGAAGAAGCGTTGGGCGGCTTCGGGCAATTCTCGCCAACACGGTCTGGTCGGGTTTTCAGGATTGCGACGACAGATCACCTTGCAGCGACTTTGATGCCGAGTTTGATGGCGTCTCTGCGATCAATCGCGCCGAGGATTGCGATCATCATTCGAAATCTTCATCGGCAGGACGTCGTTGATAGCCTTGAGAAGGGATCTGTTGATCTTGCCATTACAATCTTGCCCGACGCGCCGACGAGCATCAAACGCGCTCCTCTTTTTCATGTGAAGTGGCTTTCGATTGTTTCAGTGAACCATCCCGAAGTCCGTGATGAACTGACCCTGGAGTTGTTCTTGAAATATCCGCACTTGCTGGTCACCCACGTGGGTGACTTGAAAGGTTACATCGATCGGATGCTGGACGACCGTGGCCTCAAGCGGACGGTCGCGATGAGCTTGCCCTACGCTCTGGCGGTGCCAGCCATCATTTCTCGTACGGACATGATTTGCACCCTGTCATCCGGTGTGCTCGATTTGGCGGACTGGCCGGATGTAAGGTCCTTTCCTGTGCCTCTCGAATATAGCGGTTACACGGAAACCATGCTTTGGCATCGGCGAAATGATAGTGACCCCGGTCAAGCTTGGCTCCGGCGCTTAGTCGCTGGCGTAAGCGCGACTTTGAATCCCTCCTAATGGCGCCTTAGGATTGTCACGGTGGCTTCCAGTTTGTGAATCGGCATCGGGGTCTCGGTGCCGATCGGCAGGTTAGATAATTGTTTTTGCTGAGGTGACGGGGTTATTGCACAATGCCTATTCACAGTCGGCCACCAGCTGTGTCTGCGCGTTTTGGAGGGCCGCCAGGGCCGCGTCTCAGGTTTGCGAAGGCGGTACCCGAACAGTCTTTCCAGGGTGAATGTAACAATCACGTTCGATCCGTTCCCGGCTGCGGGCCGGTATAGCGGAGTATCCAGAGCCCCTGGTTCTTGTCACTTATATAAATGAAGCCGCGCCGATCCACGACCACGTCCTCGGTCTGAACAACCAGCTTATCTTCCGGCATGGGGCCGTAGCGTCGGTTTGGCTCCGGCGGAATGAAGTAGCCGACCTCGCGAGGAAGCCGAGTATTTGAGACGTCGTAGACCCTCAGCCCCGCATTGAAATGTGCGATGTAAAAGAGATCGCCCTGTTTCTGCACGTCGGGGTGATGCTGGTGATGATTGATGTTGTGCGGCCCGCGCCAGCCGCCACGAGTCGTGAAGTCGGTATAGGAAGCTCCTTCGGGCGGTATGGGCTCGGGCAGAAGCGACAGCAGGAATGGTTCATTCGGATCGGAGATATCGATGATCGACGCGTGGTGCATCGGGCCGCGTCCGTAGGTGACGTTCTCCGAGTTGGCGAAAGCGATACCACGTTCTTGGATCGGCAGCACGCCGTGCACGCCGAAGCGCGAGTGGAAGGGCGGGCTGAAGCTCAGACCGCCGATCCGCCTCGGCTGCGAGACGTTTCTGATGTCAAGCACGACAATGCCCGCCGCGCCATAAGGCAAATAGGCATGATCTCCCACGACATAGGGAGGGCCGTGCAGCGACACGTCTTCGCCCGCACTCGCACAGAAAGCGCCGCACATGCATTGCGCTCGAAGCTGCAACCGATAGTGGTCAGTCGCCTCACCGGATTCAGCGACGGAGTCCGTCGATCCGATTGCCTCGCCTCCCGCCTCGTGCTGGCCTGGAACCCACCAGCGTCCGGCTTCGCGGGGATTCGCGCGATCCGAAATATCGAGGATGACGTAGATGTTGCCCTTGTACCCAGGCATGCCAGCAGCAAGGTGGACATAACGCCCGCCGGGATAGAGATTGCGATGCGTGCCACTACCGCCGGTCTGGTAGTGACCGAGTTGTTTCGGATTGATGGGATCAGCGATATCCCAGATCAGAACGCCTTCATCGAAAGGCGCGGCGGGGTCACCCCCGAAATTTGCAAAGGGTCTCTCAAGAGCGGTCACCATTGTGTCGCCGGACAAGTCCATCTGCAGAGTCCAAGTATTCGTATTGGGATAAGGCATGAACTTGACGACCTCGGGCTTAGCCGGATCGGTCACATCGACGATGCTCCAGCCCGAGTGCCAGAAGTGACCGGTGTAAAGATACCAGCGTCCGCCAACATGCCTGATCGCCATCTTGAAGGCTGGACGATGTTCCAAATCGGTATAGCCCACCGCTTCGACATTGTGGGCAAATGCGCCAACGGGCGCTGGCGAGGCAGCAGGAATGGGCTGGTCAAGCGCCTCGCAGGCAAGACTTGACTGAGACGCCGCGGCAATCGTTGCAACTAGGGGCGCCTTCAGCATCTGGCGGCGTGAAATCTCGGAATCTCTCAAAAGCATGTCTCCCGGTCTTGCAACTTTGCTGATTTTGCATGCTCGATATTTTTCGTCCAATATCGTTTGAGCAATCAGTAATTCGATTTGGGAATTAAAGGATGGACTACAAGCTGATGCAGTCCTTCGTGGCTGTTGCGGAAGAGCTGCATTTCGGGCGTGCTGCGGCGCGCCTGCATATCTCGCAGCCGCCTCTGACAAAGCAGATCCAGCAACTGGAACAGTTCATGGGTGTGCGCCTGCTGGAGCGCACCAAACGTAAGGTCGAGCTGACTCCGGCGGGGCGCGTGTTCCTTGATGAAGCGAGGGCCGTGCTTCATCAGACAGAGCAAGCGGTGGAGCTTGCACGCAAAGCCGATCGCGGCGAAACCGGCCATCTGGCCGTCGGGTTCATCGACGCGGCTATCTACAGCGTGGTGCCTTCTGTCGTTCGGCGCTTCACCGAGCGCTATCCTGAGGTCGAGTTGAGCCTGACCGATCTGCGCATTCCCAATCAGGTCAGGGCCGTGGTCGAACGCCAGCTCGATATAGGTTTTATTCATCCTCCCGTCGTTCACAAGGCATTGAAGGTCGAAAGCATACTGGTCGAACCGCTGATCGTGGCCCTGCCGGAAACGCATCGGCTGGCCTCCGAAGCAGAGGTCCCGCTAGCCGACCTGGCCTCCGAAGCGCTGATTCAATTCCCACGCAGCATCAATCCGTCCCTCTATGACGAGATCATCGGGCTGTGCCGTTCATCCGGCTTCAGCCCGAGGATCGTGCGCGAAGCAACGCCCAAGCAGACGATCATCGGACTTGTATCGGTCGGGCTGGGCGTCTCGCTGCTACCCGCCTGCCTGCAAAACCTGCGCCGGAGCGGCGTCGTCTATCGCCCTATTCAGGGCCGAAGCTTGTCTATCGACACGTCGATCATCTACCGGCGTGAACAGCCCTCGTCGGTGCTGAAGGCTTTCCTCGAAATCGTGCGCGAGACGTTGTGAGGGAAACAAGGCCGCAATGATGCGTTATCAGGGGAAGTCATAGAGGGAGAGCGCAATGAGTGTCGCCGGACATGCCAACTACCTTCAGAATCTCAGTTCTCGCGCCAGCGAACACAGCACCTTTGCCTTTTCGGATGGACAATTCGATGTGGCGCGTCGGGGCTATACTGATCTTGTAGAGGGCTCGATCCTTTCGACCAGCCACCTTGTTATGGGCACCTTGGAAGGCGGTGCCGCTCGCCACCGCTACGTGACCGATTGCGGATACCGCTACGATGGCATCGATGCGCCCGGCTCCGTCTCCATCTTGCCGGCAAATTCCCAGCGTCGCCTCAGGCTTGAAGCCGTGTCATGGCGCTGGGCAGGTATCGCGATCTCGCCCGGCCGGTTCCGAGACTTGACTGACGGCGCCAAAATTCGCGCGTTCAGCACTAGGGATGACCGGTTTTTGGCCGCTTTGCTGAGCGAACTCGCTTGGCACCAAAACCAGGATGGTCATCTTGATCCCGCATACCTCGATGGGATGTTGATGGCGCTCGCCCAGCATCTGAAGATCCGCTACGGACCGGGAAACCGGCCGGCTGCGCAGCGCCCCCTGAAGCTGCCACCATGGATGCTCCGCCGCATCGCCGACTACATTGAGGCTCAGTTGCCTGGAGAAATCCGCGTCGCGACATTAGCGAGGTTGATTGACCTATCGGACGGTCACTTTCATCGCGCCTTCCGCGCATCAACCGGACGAACTCCTCTTCAATTCATAAACGAGTTGCGGGTGCAGAGGGCTGTTCAAATGCTCGCGCGACACCCGACCAATATTGCAGAACTCGCGTTTTCGGTCGGATTCTCAAGTCCAACGCACTTCGCGCGGGTATTTCGCAGAGTAGTGGGATGCCTTCCGTCAGAATATCGATCTCACTGAAATGTGTTTGAACGGTCTGGCGACATTTTCCAAAAAATATCAGTTTTCCGCGCTCCCGATCAGGATCGTGAGCGACCTTCCGCTGCGAAAACTCTAATCCTCGAGTCTGGTAAACAAGGCACGGAGACTGAGATGCGACGAGTTCACAGGCGGACAATCTTGCAGGCTGCGGGCGCGGCGATCGGCGCGATGGCAGTCGGGTCCATTGGTGGCGGCCACGCATTTGCCCAGGCGACAGCCGATCGGTCCATCATCCGGCGGGCGATCCCGAAGACCCGGGAGGAGATTCCGGTCGTCGGCCTCGGCACATTCGAGACGTTCGACGTGCTCCCGGGCGAACCCCGTGCGCACATCCGTGAGATTATGCGCCGCTTTCATGAGGCTGGCGGACGGGTGGTCGATACGTCTCCGCTGTATGGCATGTCGGAGGTGAGCGTCGGCGACTTCGCGACCGAACTTGGTATCGCCGACGATCTCTTCATCACCAACAAGACGTGGACGACCGGAGAATGGCTTTCCGATGAAAGCCATTCGGAAGCACAGTTCCGCCGTTCGATGGAGCGGCTGTGGCGCAGCAGGATGGACGTCCAGCAGGTTCACAGTCTGGAAAATGTCGATCAAGTCCTGCATACGCTTCGGCGATGGAAGAGCGAGGGGCGCGTCCGATATATCGGCGTTACGCAGTGGAGCCCCGAATATTACGATACCATGGAGCGGCTGATCCGCAGTGGTGATCTCGACTTCGTTCAGGTCAACTACACGATTTTCTCGCGCCAGGCGGAGGCGCGCATCCTGCCGGCTTGCGCGGACAATGGCGTTGCCGTCCAAGTCAACATCCCATTCGAGAAGGCGCGGCTCTTCACCTGCGTCGAGGGCAGGCCGCTTCCCGAATTCGCCGCAGAGTTCGGCGCAAAGAGCTGGGCGCAGTTCTTCCTGAAGTTCATCATCGCCCACCCGGCCGTCACAAATGTGATACCTGCGACGAGCAATCCCGACCACCTGACCGACAACGTGGGCGCTCTCTACGGCAATCTCCCGGATGAAGCCATGCGGGCGAGGATGGTCCGGCAGATGGAAAGTATCAAGGGCTTCGCCAATACGCTGCGCCAGCCGCCCTATCCGGGCAAGAACTATGGTGGGGTTGTCACATGGCCGTTCAGGAGGAGCTGAGCGTGGGAATTGGGTGCGGAAAGAAGGCCTTGCTTTTCATCGGACTCACTGTCGGTTTTGCCTCTGCGGCGGGCGCCGAAGTCGGAGGGCGTCTCGCGATCGGAGATTTCGTGATCGATGCTAGCGAGGTCACCATCGGGCAGTTTCGTGAATTCGCGGAAGCGACCGGTCTTAAGACCGCCGCCGAGAAATCGGGCGGCGGCTTCGAGTGGGGTTCTGGCTGGGAGCGTCGCGCCGGTTGGACCGTCTATCGCCCGTTCGGCGTTGAACCCGCGTCCCTTGACGAGCCGGCCGTACATGTGAGCTGGGACGAGGCGTCCGCATTTTGCCGCTGGCGCAACGGGCGACTGCCAACCGCACAGGAGTGGCGTCGTGCCGCCTACACCGAAACGCGGGCATCATCGGCCGGCTTCGAAGCTGGGCGTGTCTACCGCTTTCCTTCCGGCGAGACAGCCGACGGGATGAACACGCGAGATGGCGATCCCTGGCCTCGCCATGCGAGCGTCGGATCGACGCCCCCGGGCGTCAACGGTCTCTACGATATGGGAGGCAATGTCTGGGAGTGGATTGCGGATCGGCGCGGCGGAGAGGCGCTCACGGCGGGCGGCTCGTGGTGGTATGGCAGTGAACAGACGACAGCTGACGCCATGCAGTGGAAGCGGTTCGACTTTTACGCAGTCTATGTCGGATTTCGTTGTGCGTATCCGTCGCCCTCGTGATTCTGGCTGTTTCAAACCAGTCATGGCGGGGTCTCGCGCTCGGCCATCGCTGCCTTGAGTGCACGGTGAGGGCGACGACCGGCTACGGCATTCTCAGGCTCGGCCACCAATGAAATCCAACACCATGCCGAAATTCGTCCTGAGACGGCTCGATTGCGATCAGCACGTTGAGAGCTGCTAGGGAACGAACAGCGACAGATCATCGCTTCGGCATTGCCGGATCGGGATATTGGGGCGGTCGATATACTGGCCCCGACGCGGCGGGTGTTGGCGGAACTGGCGGCCACGACATAAGTGCGGGCGCGCTTCGTCAGATCCAGCAGATGTGCTGGCGGGGAGGGGGTTCGCTCTGAGCAGGAACGATGTGGGGACTGTGTCCGATTAACCGTGCATCGTCGGCCATGATCAGGCCGCCCGGATATCGGTTTGAGAAAAGTCGTCGCCCTTGAACAGCAGCGGTTCGCCAGATGCCTTGGCCAAAGCATAGGCAAAGCAGTCGCCGAAATTGAGACCGGCTTTGTGGCGGCCTTTGCCGAAATCGAGAAAAGCCTGTCGTGCCAGTTCTCCATGCTCGACGGTGACGGGCTCGACGATAATGCCGGCACGCCGGAAGAAAGCTTCAGCTTGGCGCATACCGTCAGGCCCGAGCTGGCTTTCCACCACCATGGACAACTCAACATAATTCGCGACACTCATCCTGGTCGTTTCGGCGTCGTGGATAAATTTTACAAAGCTTGCCGCTTCGGGCTCGCGGTAAAGGATTGCGACCAGTGCTGAGGTATCGACAATCATTTCGGAATGCCGTGTTCGTCATAGAGAAGATCAGCGTGATCGACATAGGGGTGTTTCACGTGCGCGGCGGCGCGGTCAGCAATCGCCAGAAGTTCCTCGACGCTCGCTCGGCCCTTTCGGCGTTCGATTGTCGCAAGGCGCTCGCGCAATGCCTCAGTCACGACGCGAGTCATGCTTTCTCCCGTGGCGTGGGAGATTGCCTGTGCCAAGCGATGGGCTTCCGGATCCTTGATGCTGAGGCTCATCAGCGCCAACCTTCATCTAGAAAAACAGCATTATTTCTAGCTTTCTATACAAAAACCGCGCCGATTTCAAGCCTGCAAAATAACGTCCGGTGGGTCGATGCTGAAAACAGTCCAGTCTCCTTCGCGCCGTAGCGGACAAGTCATCTTCAGACAGCAATTCTCTGAGCGAACACCGAGCAACCGGGCATCAACGTCTCTAGCCCATCGACGAGCATGTCCGACGCTTCTGCAAGAGCATCGTCTGGCATCGTCTCAAGGCTTTCCAATACAAACCACATTCGTCCAGCCGCAGCATCCAGTCGAGTGCGGGTGCCCTGCCGCCAGTTCCATCGCCGACATGTTGCGCCTGCGTCGTCTCGCCAGATGACCTCTCCAGGGAGGGGATTTTCGATCACCGCTTCGCCGTTCATGACCGTTTCGAATGTCTCGCTTCCGTCGGCCACAGTCAAAAGCGGACGTCCGAGATAGGCATCGTAATTCTCGCCGCCAACGGGAATGGCATATTTGAGACTGACAGCGTTGTAGAGATCGACGATGGGATTGATAGAAGGGATTGATCCGTCTTTTAACACCCGCCTTCTCAGCGCCTGCGCCGAACATGGCGTCCGTTTAGGCTTTGATCCAAATCGGACATAGGCGTCGGCCCAACTCGCCAAATGGGCCTCAGCCCAGGTCGGGCCGCCCTGCAATACATAATTGCAGGCATCTGTCAGAAGTTTTGGTGAGAGGCTCCCTTGCCCAGCGTTTGTCGCGTCGACATGAATGCTCATCGCCCTAAATCCAGGCGCGATTTCCTTGATCCGTTCGTCGATCACGGGTGACTCACCATCTATTGCTAACATCAGACTTCCACTCAAACCCAATTGCTCACCTTAGACCGGGATCATGTCCGAAACGATCTGGGCGGTATGGCTGGGGCTATCGCCGAGCCCTTGCTTTACCCCTTTTCGATCAGCCTCAGGCCGATTTTGGCTCATCTTCCGCTTCCCCTGCAGCGAAACGATCGGCATGCGAATGCCGACAATGCCGCGTAGCTGAGCCTTGATGTAGGCTTCGGGGGCATCCGTGACGGCCCACGGCAGCGGGCGTGACGCCTCGTGAATGCCCGTAAGGCGCGACACGACCTCAAGCAGTCGATCGGCCTCCGTGAAGAACTCCACCGGCCCACTCGCATGGATTGCTGTGTAGTTCCACGTCGGGACGACCTTCCCGTGCTCGGCTTTTGAGGCATACCAAGAGGGGGTCACATAGGCGTCGGGTCCCATGAAGACTGCAAGTCCATGTCCAATGACATTGGCCTGCCACTGCGGGTTCGGTCGAGCGAGATGCGCATAGAGGACGCCCTTTTCTGCCTCAGTCTCATCGAGGAACATCGGTAAGGGTGTGGCCATCGGGCCATCGGGTGTAGCCGTTACGAAATCGGCGAGGCGACATTGCCGCATCATTGCATAGAGTTCGGCCGCGTCTTCCACGGCAAAGGCTGGCGGGGTGTACATAAGCATCTCCTTGACGTGAGCGCATTATTCACATCAGGTGGCCCAAAATACACCGCCAGTTAGGGAATGTTTTGTTGGTCCAGTCTCGAAAAGGCTCAAGAAAAACCGGCGCGACCCGCCGCATCTACCTTTCCTTGCGTGACCAAGTCATGTCTGGCGTTTACGCGCCGGGCGACAGATTGCCTTCGAGCCGCGCGCTTGCGGACCAACTCGGTGTCTCCAGGACCACCGTAACGGCTGCCTACGACCAGTTGATCTCTGAGGGATACATTCAGGTGCGGCAGGGTACGCGGCCGACGGTCACCTCTAGTGGGCGACCTGCCGATACTAGAGAAGCACCGCAGGGGCGGGAAACCGCGCCTCAGGTGTCTGAGTATGCCTCGCGCGTAATGGCGTTGCCGAAGAACATCAGCGCCGAACAGGAAGCCTTGCAATACGACTTTCGGTACGGAGACATCGCTTCATCTGACTTTCCCAAGCTTGCCTGGCGGCGTGCCTTGAACTCCGCCGTTCTGGCTCACAAAGAACGGCTTGGCTATGAGCACCCAGCCGGGAATCTGGCACTTCGCCATGCCTTGCAAGGTTATCTCTGGCGAGCCCGTGGCATTGAATGCGATGTCTCGCAGATGATCATCGTCAGCGGTTCCCAGCAGGCGTTGGACCTGTGTGCGCGGGTACTTGTCGATCCTGGAGGCTTAGTTGTCCTCGAGGAGCCTTGCTACGCGATGGCCCGGAACGTGATGCTTGCTACAGGGGCAAAGTCCATTCCAGTATATTGCGACAGGGACGGAATGGATACCACTCAGCTTCCCGATCCGAAGGATGTCGCCCTGGCATTTGTGACGCCCAGTCATCAGTTTCCGTTGGGTGGCGTCCTACCCTCTCATCGTCGCCAGGCCCTTATTGAATGGGCGAACGCCGGGAACACTTACATCATCGAGGACGATTACGACGGCGAGTATCGCTATGACGTACGTCCGATCCCCCCGCTGTCGATTACCGGTCAGGGTCGGGTCATCTATGTCGGCACCGTATCCAAGACCCTGTCGCCGACACTTCGACTTGGTTACATGGTGCTGCCTGGCAAGCTTGTCGACCCCTTCGTACGTTGCAAGCAGATCACGGATCGCCACAGCTCGAGCTTCGAGCAAGAGGCGCTCGCCGCAATGATCGAATCGGGAGCATATGAGAGCCATGTTCGGAAGATGAGGCGACTGAACGCGGAAAGACGTGCCGTTTTCTTAAAAGCAATGGCGGACGCGTTTGGCGGCGAGGTTGATATCGTAGGAACGTCGGCGGGTCTTCATGTCGTCGTGTGGTTCAACCGCATGGCGGCAAGCGATGAAGAGAGTTTCGCCGCCCGTGCCAGGAAGGATGGTGTCGGCATCTATCCAATCTCGCGCTTGTTCGAGGCTCCAACTGATCAACGCGCGGGCTTCATATTCGGATACGCGTCAATCGCTGTTGCGCTGATTGCAAAGGGGATAGATAACCTAGAACGAGTCTACCGATCCAAGTTATGGTCGGCATGACCGGTTTGAGCCCGAGCGGACATGGTGCTGCGGCTGTACAGCCGTTTTCTGGCAAAGGCTGCCGGTCAAAGTCACTTGAGGTTCTGAAGAGGTCGTACCAACGATACGCCAATAGGGGATGGTTCCGTGGATCGATTTTCGTCACTGCAGTTGTTCGTCCGGGTCGTAGATCATGGCAGCTTCACCCATGTCGGTCGTGAACTTGGTATCGGACCGCCTGCCGCGAACAAACAAATCGCGGGGCTTGAGGCTCATGTCGGGACGCAATTTCTCAGCAGAACCTCTCGCGGGCTGCCACCTACTAACGCCGGGCAAGAACTCTTGGCGAACTAGGGGAAGCCGAAGTTCGCATCGGTCAAAAGAGCGGCACCGAAACGGCGAGACTCTACGATATCAGCGTGCCGACCGTTTCACGCATCGCGGCCGAGCATCGCCAGAACCTGGAGATTTTTCTATGCCAACCAGCCCTGACCTCAAGGGGCTCATGAAATTCCTCGCCCGGGACGAATGGAGTGAATGCTTCGACGAGGTGTTTTACGACCATTTCAGGCCGGTCCTCGATGCCAGCGGCATAGACTTCGAGGACATTGCCGAAATCCTCGGTGAAGTTTGGTCCATGACACTCTGGGGTTGCGCCTTCGAGGATTTCCTCACTCAGGATTTTGAAGTCGAGGGCGGTAACATCGTCGATGAATATCTCAAACGCCGCGGCTGGAAGCAAAATGCCCAGGCAAAAGCCTATATGACGGCGCTGCGAACCTCCGTCATGAGCTTGTACGAGGTCAGTGAGGTCGTTCCGGGCAAGTCTCTCATGGCGCGTGACCTCATTCGGGGTGGCGAGCCGCTCGCCGTCAGCGAGGGAACGGCCACGAAAACGCCGAAGCAGTGGGACAGGATTGCTGCCCGCATTGTCTCCGTCATGGGAAAAGATGTCTTTGCCGGCGGACTTTTGCCGTTCACGCCGCAAGCTACCGACGCACTGCTCGATGGCCTGCGGCAGGTGTTCGGCAAAAAAAACGCAAAGAAACTGCCGGCCATCAAGGATGAAGACCTGCTGGCCGCAGCCCCCATGTTCACCCACTCATGGCTGATCGACACGCTTGAGCGGACAATGGACATGCCGCGGCTCCAGAATGCCGACGGGGACGATCTCGTCTTCCACGATGTGAGATTTCCGCTAGCATCCGGCACAACCCAGAAGGACATTGCTCCTCGCGTGAACAGCATTCCCGGCATGTCGCAGGAGAGCGCAAAGTTCTGGAACTGGTTAGAGGACCCACCGCAAAGCAAGAACAAGAAGAACGCCGGGCTTTCTCTCGACACCACCATGGACAGCGGCTTGCGCGTGCTGGGAAATGTTGAGCTCAAGAGTCGCTTCCGCATCTGGCGACCAACTCAACTGAGCGTGCGGAAAAAGGAACGGCCCTGATCCAGAAGATCCTCGGCGATCTCGTGCTCACTCCGCTCACGGAAATCCGCACCGCTGAGCAGATGATGGCCGAACGTTCTTCTCCCGATCAGACAGAAGCGAGATCCGACATTCCGCCCGAAATCGCAGAGCAGATCGTCCATCAGTTCATGGACCGCCAGTATCGTGAAACCCTCGACCAGCCGGTCGGCATGCTCGGCAACAAGACGCCGCGCCAGGCCGCAAAATCAGCATCCGGTCGCCAGCAGGTTGCCGATTGGCTGAAATATCTCGAAAATCAATCCGCAAAACGGCCAAACTCCGCAGACCCCATGGCCACATACAGTTTCGAGTGGATGTGGCACGAACTCGACGTCATCGATCTGCGCCAGTAACCCTGCCGTCGGTCTGTGTCCTAATACTGCACCGAGACTATCGGCCGCGCCACTGCAGGTAATCCGGATGTTTTCCTGTTCGACGAACCGCTGTCGAATCTCGACACTGAATTGCGCGTCCATATGCGCTCGGAGATCGCACGGCGCCGCCGCAGGACATTTCAGTGACGGTAGAGTGAGGCTCGTCGGTCGACAGTGTTGGGGCACGTTGTGATACAAGCCGCAAGCTTCGATGCCGGCGAGGAAGAAAATTATTTCAAGGCGCCATTTACTGAATTCTAATAAACGCAATGGAGTTTAGGCGCATGGCTCGGTGAGGTCCCCAATTTTATCAGCCCGATGGACGTCGAAATCGAAGGCAACGGACGATATCGACACTCTGATACAGTCGAGGATCTCACCGGCCATGCTCCTAAGTAGCAAGTGGTTGAGCGACCATTATGATGTCCGTGAGAGTTTTAGAGCTTTTCACGGTCGCAACGACAGCGAGCGCGTTTTCGTGGCGCGCGAAACAAGTTCGCGTGTTCTCCCGGACGATGCCTGGTGATGACGCGCTGGGAAAAGAAGCCCCGCAAGGGTACGGGGCTCAAGAAATGATGAGCAGCGCCCTAGAGCGGGCGACGTCGGAAATTACGCCTCATAGGTCGCATCTTCAAGATGCACGAACTAAGGCTTCAAGCTGCGTCTACGGCCAAGCTTTGTCGTTCGAAGCCTCTCTTTTCCACCGGAAAACTGCTCTGCTCACCTGCAGGAAAACCGCGCGATGCCGCGCAACCGAGCCTTCCCTACATTTTGGCTTTGCCGAACCATCGCGACGTGGCCTGTGCAACTTCCTCATGATTGGCAGCAGCCTCACCACCTTTCTCGCGTGTTTGATCTCAGGAGGCCTCGTGGCTTCATGCAGAGGACCGTGGCGGGGCGCCAGCTTTTGAGAGGTCGTTCGAGATTTGAGAAGCTGCCTGAATAGCCGCGCTGTTCGATATTGTGAAACAGATGCCGTCCGCGGCGATTGCCATCTTTCCAGCACGCGGCCGAGAGACACCCGAAAATATAAGGGTGGAACGACGGCAAGGACAAGAATTACAATGTACCATGGACGCTGGTGACGGCCGGGAACGTCGACCCGCTTCTGTCCACGCGCAAGCAATTCCATCCAGGGGTGGGTTTCCACCCCTCATTCCGACAGGTCGGGAAGAGAACCATGACTGATCCAATACAGGTTGATCTGAACTTTTCGCTGAGTGGTAAGGTCGCCCCTGGTTACCGGCGGCGCGTCCGGCATCGGCAGCAAAGACGCTTGCTGCCGAATGGGGCAAACATGGCATTACCGTCAACACCATTTCTCCGACTGTCGTCCTGACAGATCTTGGCAGGAAGGCATGGGATGGTCCGCGCGGTGAGGCGCTGAAGCAGCGCATCCCAACCGGCCGTTTCGCCTTCCCGGAAGAAATAGCCGCAGCCGCGGTCTTTCTGGCCTCGAACGGGGCCGATATGATCAACGGCGCGGACCTTTTGATCGACGACGGCTACACGATTGTCTGACGAACGGAGAACAGGAGTTACAATGCAGCGGTTCATCAATAATCCTGACGAAGTCGTCGAGGATACGGTTAAGGGCTTCGTCAAGGCGCATGCCGATATCGTCAGGCTCGCAAGTAGCAATCCGCGCGTTATCGTCTCCCGCCATGCGCCGGTCAGCGGCAAGGTCGGCGTCATCACCGGCGGCGGATCGGGCCACGAGCCAGCGTTTATCGGTTATGCCGGCCGCAACATGCTGGATGCCGTCGCGGTGGGTGAATTGTTTTCGTCGCCGACCGCCAAGAGTTTCCTTGACGCGGCGCGGGAAGTGAATGGCGGCAGTGGCGTCGTCTGCCTCTACGGTAACTATGCCGGCGACAACATGAACGTCAAAATGGCAATCAAGCTTGCGGCGAAGGAAGGCATCACCATCACGACCGTCGTCGCCAATGATGACGTGTGTTCGGCCGGGCCAGACGAGCGGGAGAAACGCCGCGGCGTCGCCGGGGAGATCTTCATGTGGAAGTGCGGTAGCGCCAAGGCGGCAGAGGGTGGAAGCCTCGAAGAGGTTCAAGCAGTCGCGCAACGGGCGATCGACAACTGCCGCTCGATCGGCGTCGGCCTCAGTCCCTGCACCCTGCCGGCTGTCGGACATCCCAATTTCTCGATCGAGCCCGGGACTATGGAGGTCGGCATCGGCCATCACGGTGAGCCGGGCGTGCGGGTCGAACCTCTGAAACAGGCAAGCGAAGTTGCACGCGACATGGCGAATGCCGTTCTCGACGACCACAATCTCGCTGCCGGAACCGAAGTCGCGGTGATTGTCTCAGGTCTCGGAGCCACGCCTCTCAACGAACTCTATATTCTCCATGACACGATCGAGTCCGAAATCACCGGACGCGGACTGAAGATCCAGAAGACCTATATCGGCAACTATTTCACCTCGCTGGAAATGGTTGGCGCGACGCTGACCGTCATGGCGCTGGATGAAGAATTGAAGCGGCTGCTGGACGTCGACGTTCAGTGCCCGGCCATGCTTTGAACGGAAAGGCAGACGAAATGCAGCAATTCCAGAACGCCACATCCGGAGACATCGTCCTTTCCGTAGCTGACCGGATCATCGAGAACCGCGCCTATCTCAGCGAGATCGATGGCAAGATCGGCGATGGCGACCATGGCGTCAACATGGCCAAGGGTTTCGGCATGGCGGCCGAGAGGATCAAGGGCAACGGAATGTCATTGGCCGGCGCCCTCGATACGCTGGGCACGGTCCTCATGACCGAGATCGGCGGCTCGATGGGTCCGCTCTACGGCGTTATGTTTATCCAGTTCGCCGAAATTATCGAAAAGGCCTCAATGATCGATGCGGCAATGTTCAGCAAAATGCTGCACAGCGGGCTTGACGGCATACAGGCCATCGGTTCCGCGAAGGTCGGCGACAAGACGCTTCTCGATACGCTGGTGCCTGCGATCACGGCATTCGATACGGCAAACGGCGACGGCAAGTCGTTTGCGGAATCGCTGAATGCCCTGGTTGCCGCCGCCGAGGCGGGCCGCGACAGCACCCGTGATCTGGTGGCAAAGGTCGGCCGCGCGAGCCGGCTTGGCGAGCGCTCGCTCGGTGTCCTTGATGCCGGTGCGACGTCCTGCGCGCTGATCCTCAAATCGCTGGCGCTCGGCATCGAGGACAGGCTGCAGCCATCCGCATGAAAATCTTGGGCTTTGGCGAGAGCCGGTCGCCGGCCCGCTCGACGATCGCACGATCGGCATGGGGCATGACATCCTGACGATGATGATCGGCACGCATGGCGGTCGCGGGCGGTTTCGACAAAGTGCCGGCAACCCCCAATGTCCGGACCCCGGCGCCGCAGTCAGCATGGACTAACGGGCCTTGTACTTCGCGTCGAGATCATCCATGGCTTTGACATTGCCGGCAGAACGACCGTTGTCATCGAAGGTATGGGCGAGAAACGCATCAGCGATCGACTTTGCAAGCTCTGTTCCGATGACGCGGGCTCCCATCGTGATGATCTGCGCATTATTGGAAAGCGCGGCGCGCTCGGCAGAGTAGGTGTCGTGCGTCAGGGCGGCGCGGATGCCCGGAACCTTGTTGGCCGAAATGCAGACGCCGATGCCGGTGCCGCAAACGAGGATCGCTTTGTGGTAGGTGCCGTCGATGACGCCCGAGGCGACGCGGTCCGAAAGGTTGGCGTAGAAAGGATCGGCACCGGCGCTCGTGCGCGAGACTTCGTGCACTTCAAAGCGGTCTTTTAGATGGTCGGCCAGAACTTTGGCGAGGTCTTCGCCGGCGCTGTCTCCTGCAATGGCAAGCTTCATTGTTCTTTCTCCTCAGAGTTTGGCGGCGCATTTTGCCAGGATGTCGAGGTAGCCTTCGACATTCCAGGCCGAACGGCCAATGAAAAGCCCGTCGATATGCGGGCTCGCGATCAGTTCTTCGCAGTTCTGCGGGTTGACCGATCCGCCGTAAAGGCAGGGGATCTTCCGGCCTAGAATAGCTTCGGCAACGGCGATGATTTCAGACTGGCGGGCATCCGCATAATCCGCAGTCGCCGGAATGCCCTTTTCGCCGATCGCCCAGACGGGTTCGTAGGCCAGCAGGATTTCGGCGCCCTTCTGCCCGCTCGAAAGCTTCGAAAAAGCGCCACGCACCTGGGCCGCCAGGATTTCGGCAGCCTTCCCGCTTTCACGGCCGGAGAGCGTCTCGCCAATGCAGATCAACGGAATGAGACCGTGGCGAATGGCCGCTTCGGTCTTCAGGCCAACTGTCTCGTCGGTCTCTCCAAAATGTTCGCGCCGCTCGGAATGGCCGAGCTCGACGAGATCGAGATTGCAGTCCTTCAGCATCACCGGCGAGATTTCGCCCGTCCAGGCACCCTGGTCGCTCCAATGCATGTTCTGCGCGCCGACCTTCACGGAGGTCTTGGCAAGCATCTCCTTGACCTCGCGTACCGCCGTGAAGGGCGGAATCACGAAGCGCTGGATGCGCGGGTCGCGCGTGGCATCGGCGACTTCGAGGCCGCGCGTGAAATGCTCGGCTTCCGCAAGCGTCTTATTCATCTTCCAGCTGGTGCCAATCCAGAAGCGCGGTTTCTCGGTCATGTCGGATCCTGCGTTGATGCGATGGTGAGCGTAATGCCCGCCTGCTCGAATTCCTCCAGGAAAGCGGCATCCGGTGCGGTGTCGGTGATAACGGCGTCGAAGTCGGCCAGATCCGACATGACATGCAGTGCGGTGTGGCCAATGCGCTGGTGGTTGACCAGAAGGCAGGTTCTGGCCGACGACGCGATCATTGCCCGCTTGGCGCGCACGACGTTGTCGTCCATGTGATAGGCGAGCCTGCCGCTGACTGCCGGCGTCGAAATGAAGGCGATGTCGGCCCTCAGCCGCGATAGTGCCTCTTCGGTGACGACGCCGAGATAGGCGTTAAACTTCGCCGAATAAATGCCCCCGAGCGCGATCAGCGTGATGCCGCTTTCGCCTTTCAGGCGCTCCATGATCGCCGCGTTGTTGGTGATCAACGTCAGCGGGCGCTTCTGCAGCAGCATTTCCCCGAGCACGGCCGCCATCGAGCCATCGTTTACCATCACGGTCATTCCAGGCTCGACCAAGCCCAGCGCGGTCTGCGCCATTGCGAGCTTGGCTTCGGTGCCCTGGCGCTCGCGAATGCGGAAGTCGCTTTCGAACTGCATTCCGGCATCAATGGTCGCGCCCCCGCGAACCTTGCGCAGGACGCCAGCCTGCTCGAGATCATCGAGGTCGCGATGGATCGTCATCTTCGACACGGCGAAGCGATCGGCAAGGTCGTCGAGATCGACGGTCTTGTTTTCGATGAGCAGGTTAACAATCAGCTGCTGCCGCTCTTCCCGCCTCATCCCGGTCCTTGCCTTGTTTGATGTCAAAATAACGAGAAATTTCGTGATAAGCAACATTATTTGTGTTATTTTGCGATAAATTTGTGTTGCCGCGACATGCTAACTCAGCAGTATCTGGGCGGTGCGCTCGTCCGTGATGAGCCCGAAAAGGCGGCGGCTGTTGAGAATTGCCCGGATGGCCGGCACTTTCGCCTGTCCACCTGCCAGCGCCACAAGCCGCTCGCTCTTGGTTTTAGGGAAAGACGCGGAGAGCGTGCGCGCTGTTAGCATCGTCTCAAGGATGTGGCCGTCGGCGTCGAAAAAGTGCCCGAGGATCTCGCCGACGCCGCCTGCGGCGGCAATTTCCTCCATTTCTCGGGGCTCAACTACGCCGGACAAAACAAGCTGCGCGTCTGCATCGACAGTTCCCAGGCCGACGAGCTTCAGATCGGAATTGTTGGCCAGATCGAAGACCTCCTTGACGGCACGCTGCGCCTTCAACACTTCGCGGTCCTCGCCGGTATTGGCGAAGAAGGGAACCGGCATGACATAGGCATGGGTACCGGTCTTTTCGGCGATGCGGTGCATCACGTCATACGGATTGGCGCCGTAGTTTCGTGTCAGGCCGCCAAGCAACGAGACGAAGCGCAGGCCCTTCGCGCTCACCCTCGGCATATATTGGACGGCGGCGGAAAGCGTGCGGCCATGACCAAGGCCGATGACCGTATTGTCGCCGCGCTCGATCTCGCGCTTGAGATAGCCGGCGCCCGCATGGCCGAGCGCGCGAAGCGGCAACCCTTCCTCGCCGAGATCGGGTGCGACTTCGCAATATTGAAGCCCAAACCGTTCGGAAAGCCGCATCTCCAACTCGACGCATTCGACGATATCCCCGTCGATGGTGACTTTGACGACGCCATCAGCAACCGCTCGTGCGATCAGGCGATGCGCCTTCACCGATGGCACGCCGAGGCGCCGGGCGACCTCGGACTGCGTGAGCCCACCTGCATAGTGGAGCCAGGCAGCACGCACGGCTAGCGTATAATCGGCGTCCGTCATCACGGTCCCTTTCGAATGTCACAGGCGGCGATTGCGCCGTATCGCAGTGCTGCCTTTTAAAGATCCGCGCCTCAGATGTTCAAGTCGGCGACGCCAGTGTCGATATGCGGTGCCCAGAAGGCGACGCTTTCGGCGATCTGCGGGATGACCTGACGATCGTTCGGCTCGCGTTCCTTGAAGGAGAGTTCCAGGCAGATTTCATTGTCCTTTGCCCCACCTTCGGCAAGCGCCTGGAGCAGAGCCGCGGGCTGAATGCGGCCCCTGACGTTGAATTCTGCAGTAAAGGGCCGGTGTCCGCCCTTGTCCATCAGGCTCTGCTTGATGTGGATGATCGGCGATACCGGCGGCACGGCGCGCGCCCAAGCATAGGGGTCGTAGTCGTCGGGGTTGGTGGAGGTGACGTCGCCATGATCGATATCCGCCATCATCCACATCGGGATGGCCAATCCGGCGGCTGCCAACCGCCCCTGCAGCGACAGGCAGGCGGCAATCGTCTCGCCGAACTCGCGGCCGATGCTCATCGGCTCCCAGAAGATGAAGGAAAGCCCTGCAGCGCGTGCGTGGTCGGCTATCTCGGCCCAGCAGTCGATCGCGATCTTGACCAGTTCCTCGCGTCTGGCCGGATCGTCGAAGTCCTTGTAGGTGAAGATTGCAAACTGCGTTCCGATGGAGTGACCGCCGAGATCGGCGGTGATGTCGGCAAAAGTCTTGAACCAGTCGATGTAATAGCGGCGCACATCGGCATCTGGATGTCCGAAGTGGTTGAGGCGGCCGTAAGGCCCCGTCATGCCTGATGTGATCCGCACACCCGTGCGCTTCAGCGCGGCGTTCATGGTGCGCGCCAGGCGGCGGATCACGGGCGCCTGCCAGCTAGGATTGATGAACTCGTGGGTCAGCTGGAGGTCGCGGATCCTCAAATCTCGCGCAACCGTCTCGATGAGGTCGTCGAGGTCGGCGAAGCGATTGACCAGTGGATTGGTATTGAGCGAAAGGGTCAGCGCCATGGGAGTATCCTTCAAGCTGCGGCAAGGCGGATTGAAGCAAACCACTCGCCAAAGGCTGCACGTTGCGCTTCGCTCAGATGCAGGTAATGCTTGGTGCGGCGGTAGAGGATGTCGTCGGCCGTCGCGGCCCACTCCGTCGCAACGAGATAGCGGGCCTCGGCCTCATAAAGCTGCCCGCCGAAATGCCGCCCAAGCCCTTGGACGCCAGTTGCACCTGCAACCACATTCTTCGTGCGGGCGCCATAGAGACGGCCGTAGTGATGCACGAGCTTGCGGGGCATCCACGGATAGGCATCGCGCAGGCTGTTGGCGAAGGTCTCGTAGTCGGCATTCGGAATTTCGCCGCCGGGCAGCGGCGCTTTCTCGGTCCAATCTCCGCCCATCGTCGGAAAAATATGCTTGAGACGTTGCATGCCCCGTTCGGCAAGCTCACGGAATGTGGTGATCTTACCGCCGAAGACGTTGAGCAGAGGAGCGCCGTCCGTCTCGTCGAGATCGAAGACATAGTCGCGGGTAACCGCGGACGGATTGCCCTTGCCGTCATCGAAAAGTGGACGAACGCCGGAGAAGCTATGCAGCACATCCTCCCGGCGAAGCTTCTCTTTGAAGTAGCGATTGACGGCCTTCAGCAGATAATCAATTTCCGCCTCGTCGGCGGACACGTCCTCGGCGCGGCCTTCATAGGCGATATCGGTCGTCCCGATCAGCGCCTTGTCGCCCTCATAGGGGTTAATAAAAATGACGCGCTTGTCGTGGTTCTGGACCAGATAGGCGTTGGAACCGACCCAGAACTTCGGCACGATGATATGGCTACCCTTCACGAGACGGACGTTGCGGCCGGAGTTCGAGCCGGTGACACGATTGATGATATCCATCACCCAGGGGCCGGCGCAGTTGACGAGACATTTTGCGCGGAAGGTTCGCGTCTCTCCCGTGAGGCTGTTTTTCGTCGTAACGATCCAGCTGCCAATCTCACGGCGCGCCGAGACTGCTGCCGACCGAGTGAGAACAGTGGCGCCTTTTTCCGCCGCGCTGACCGCATTCAGGATCACGAGGCGGGCGTCATCGACCCAGCAATCGGAATACTCGAAGCCGCGCGTGTATTGATCGAGGATCGGGGTACCTTCCGGATCGCGCAGCAGATTGAGCGTGCGTGTCCCCGGCAGCTTTTTGCGCCCGCCAAGGTGATCGTAAAGGAACAGGCCGAGCCGCACGAGCCACGCCGGACGATCCTGCGGGCTGTGTGGCAGGACGAAGCGCATCGGCCAGATGATATGCGGCGCGGCATTGAGCAGCACTTCACGCTCGATCAGCGCCTCGCGCACCAGGCGGAATTCGTAATATTCGAGATAGCGCAGACCGCCATGCACCAGCTTGCCCGAGCGAGACGAGGTCCCCTGTGCCAAATCGTCCTTCTCGCACAGCGCGACTTTCAGGCCGCGGCCCGCAGCATCGCGTGCGATTCCCGCGCCGTTGATGCCGCCGCCGATGACGAAGAGATCCAGGAGTTCGGGTTCAGTCATGTTATTCTTTCCCTTCGATGCCCGCTGCATCAGAACTTGATTTACTCGCCCGCCGGTGATGTGGTTGCGGCTCCGGCGAGTTTGTCCCAGGCAGGCGCCGTTGCCTGGCGCACATCGGTGTAGGCGGCAAATAGCCGGTCAAACCGGGCGGCCTCGTTCGCATCCGGAATCTCCGCCTCGCCGAGCAGTGGCGTCACCCAGTCTGCAATGCAATCATCCATGCTGGAATAGACGCCGACAGCCACCGCGGCCATCATCGCCACACCGGCGGCCCCCGTCTCATCGCGGCGCGACTGGCGGATAGGTGCGTTCACGGCGGCCGAGAGTGAACGGCGAAGGGCGACTGAGCGTGTTGCGCCGCCCGTGACCCGCAGCTCTTCGGGCATCGCGCCCATTGCCTCGTAGCAATCGCGGGTGGCAAGCCCCAACCCTTCGATCACACTGCGCAGTAGGTCGGGGAAGCCGTGGCGCGTCGAAAGTCCCGTGAAGCCCGCGCGTGCGTTGGCGTTGACGAAAGGTCCACGTTCCCCAGCTTCGGAGATGTAGGGATGGTAAAGCACCGAACCCGGCCGGCTTTCCGCAAACCAGCCGTCGATGCGCGCAATCAGGTCAGTATGCGAAGCAGGCTTGCCTCCCGCCTCGGCCATCAGATAGGCGGCGACGTTCAGGATCCAGTCGATGTTGATCGTAGCGCCCATGTTCGTCTGGACCTGGGTGACGATGCTGGGGATGGGCAGGGCGATTACATAGCCTGTTCCCTCATGATTGAGCTGAACGTCAGCAACAGACTTGGCACGCATATGCACGCCCGTCGAACCGATCGTCGAGCAGGCGGCGTTGCGAGCGCCGCTGCGCACGCCTGCACCGAGCGCTGTCATCACCATGTCGACATAGCCAAGGCAGACCGGCGTACCCGTAAGAAGTCCGCAGGCCCTCGCCGCCTCGGGCGTTAGCGGGTGGCTGATCTCGGTGCCGTCGATGATTTCAGGCAGAAGCGTCCGTCTATGGCTCAGGCCGAGCGCATCGATCACCACCGCATCATATTGCCGCGTTCTGAAGTTGCCGAAAGTGAAGCTCGCTTCGGACGGATCGGTCGCCCGAACGGTTGTCAGGTTGAGATAAAGCCAGTCCTTGCAGTGCAGCGCCGTCTCCGCCCGGTCGAGAAGGTCCGGCGTATAGCGATCCATATGGGCGAGTTGCGCACCCTGCTGACAAGTGTTGAGGCCGGTGCCCGTTGCCTCGAAGCGGGCACGGTTCTGCTTTCCGCCGGCGAGTGACGTGACTGTCGGTGCGGCGCGCGCATCAAGCCATAGCCAGGCATCGGCGACCGGTGCATTGCCGCGACCGACGAGCCAGGTGCCGTCGCCCTGTCCCGTGACCGCGACGGCTGCGGTGCGTGATGCGAGATCGGGTACTTTTTCTCCGAGGCCGCGCAACGCGCTGGCGCAATCGAGCCAGGTCTGACTCAGCGACTGCGTTGCAGAGCCATCGTCACCGGTCGCGTATCTGTTGCGTACGGAGGCCGTGGCGATCTGGCGGCCGGACAGATCAAAGGCCACCGACTTGATGACGGAGGTACCGGCATCTATCCCGATGATGATCTTCTCAGTCGATGTCATCGCAGGACTATCTCGCCACGATTGCGAACGCTACGGCGGGTGTTGCGCGCGTCCAATTCATCTGAAGTCCTCCCGATCGGCAAATTAGGTTGGGATGAGGCATCCGGCTGCCAACTTCGGTCTTTCTGCCGGATGCGGCAAGCGCGCTGCCTTTTGCAGTATCCTGGATGGAAATATGCGAGCCGAAGCTCCGACGACTCTCGTAGCGAACATAACATAATGATACCATAATGCTAGTAAGATTTTGCTAGAACTGAAATTTTTTTCAGATAAAATGAGTGGCATAAGGAGTATCGCTTGCCGCTTGGAAATGATGGGCTGCCACGCCGTCATCGGCAATCGCCGCTGCCCTTGTCTCAATAATATATAGCTGCAACAGATAGTTATATGTCTCCAGAGGCTAAGGCACGCGGAGATGGATTGTGCATTTGCTTCCAACTATGCTGCTCTGCAGCGAGAGAAACTGAACGTGAAGTCTCGCATTTTTGCTCAAGTTCCCGTCAAGCGCCCGTTGACAGGTGCCGAAAATTATAACATTGTTTGCGGCGTAAATAACATATTTCTATCACGGAAGTGCGCTTCCGGATCGAGAGTTGCTGGCTCGGGCGGTTGGAGGAGACAATCGCCGGCTTGCTGAGGAGGCTTCCAAATGAGGATTTTTGTCCAGGGTTGCGGCCCTGCCGGCGACCCGCCGATTCTTGCTCTGGTGCGGCACAATAGGCCCGCCGGTCCGCGATTGTTGCCGCGCTCGTCCTTCTCCTCGCCATTCAAGTCAAAGGCCGTCCGGACATGAGTACACAGCCTGATTATGCAGCATCAAAGCCGAGCAGCGGCAATTTCAAGCTCATTGCAAGCGCAGCGCTTGCCGTCATCGTTGTCGGGGCGATTGCGCTCGACACCACGGTCGTCAAGATCGGGTCCGCCGATGATGTCAGGCAACAGGCATTTTCTCCGGAGACTTTCGGCGCAGAGCAGTTCCCGAAGATTAAGGCGAATGTCGGGGATCGTGCTGTAGCGGCCGCCGAGCTTGCTGCCGCAATCGCCGCCGACAAGAAGGCAGCCGCCGAAAAATACGGGACAGCGACGAGCACTGGACCGGTGATCCCTGTTACGCTGACAGGTGTCTTCGGCGCCCGCAAGGCGAACATGAGCGAAATGAAAGTCGATGGGTTGCCTCCCGAGACGGTGGTCCGTGTCCAGACCGGTCCTGCGGTCAACGGCACGGACCTCCGTGACGCGACCGGAACCATCGAGTTCGGGCAGTTTACCAACCAGATCCAGTATCAGGATGCCGGTTCGGCCATCAATAACGAGATGAAGAAGTCGGTCTTTGCGGGCCTCGATCCTGACACGCTGGATGGAAAGACGGCGACCGTGGTGGGTGTCTTCAAGCTCATCAACCCGAAGAACTGGCTCGTCACGCCGGTGAAGGTCGAGTTCAAATGAGCCAGCCGTTGTGCAACTCCGGAGGCCGGGGCGAGGTTGTTCTTGCCGCCCGCAACATCGCCAAGTCCTATGGCAATGTTCACGCCCTGAAAGGAGTGAACTTTGACATCCATCGCGGCCAGGTCACCACTCTGTTCGGTGAGAATGGCGCGGGCAAGTCGACTTTGATGAAAATCCTTTCGGGGGTCGTGCAGCCGAGTTCCGGTGAGATCATCCTCGACGGCTCGCCTATCAGCTTTACATCGTCGACCCATGCGCGCGAGTGCGGGATTTCTATCATTCACCAGGAGCTAAGCCTAGCGCCCAATCTCAGCGTCCGTGACAATATCTTCATGGGTCGAGAGATCATCAAGGGGGGTGTTGTCGACTTCGCCGAGGAAGAGCGCCAGACGCGCGCGCTCATGGAGGAGCTCGAGGAAGACATTGATCCGCTCACGCGCGTAGAGGATCTCCGCCTCGGCCAGCAGCAGATCGTCGAGATCGCGCGCGCGCTTTCGGTCAACTCGCGTATCCTTATCATGGACGAACCGACTTCGGCGCTGAGTGCCACCGAAGTGGAAGTGCTCTTCAAGGTCATCCACGACCTAACCAGCCGCGACGTCTCAATCGTCTACATCTCGCATCATCTGGAAGAGGCTCTGCAGATCACCCACCACGCCGTTGTCCTCCGCGACGGAAACATGACGGCCTATGCGGAGCGCAAGGATATCGACCTCGAATGGATCGTCCGCAACATGGTCGGCGATAACTTTGACCTCGGCAATCCACCGCAAGGCCATCAGTTAGGCGCAGTGGCGCTTTCCATCGAAAACCTCAGTGTTCCCGGTCCTTTTGGCGCTGCCTATAACGCGGTCGACCGCCTATCGCTGCAGGTGCGCACCGGCGAGGTCGTCTGCATATACGGCTTGATGGGGGCCGGGCGGACGGAACTCCTTGAATGCATCGCCGGTCGCCTGCGTTCGAACGGCGGCAAGATTCTGCTCGAAGGACAGGATGTCGGCGGGCTCAGTATCGCCGGGCGTATCGCCAGCGGTCTCGTCCTTGTACCCGAAGATCGCCAGCGCGATGGTCTGGTGCAGACGATGACGGTTGGATCCAATCTGTCGCTTGCGAGCATCAGCGCCTTTACGAGGGGGCTGTTCACCTCCAGCCATCGGGAGCGCGATCTCGTCAACGATGCGATCCGCCGGGTGCATGTGAAGACCGATGGCGGCGCGGCGGCTATTGGCTCGCTGTCCGGCGGCAACCAGCAGAAGGTCGTCATCGGCAAGATGCTGGTAACCCAACCGAAGGTGATCCTGCTCGACGAACCGAGCCGCGGGATCGATATCGGCGCCAAGGCCGAAGTGTTCAAGCTGCTCGCGGAGCGCGCCAAGCAGGGACTGGCGGTCATCTATTCGACGTCCGAGGTCAATGAATGCCTAAGCATCGCGCACCGCATCATCGTTATGCGCCGCGGCAGGATATCGGCCGAGTTTGGCTCGGACGTTACGAAGGAAAAGATCATGGCCGCCTCCGGCGAAGCCGTGGTCGCGCACGAGCCTGGAACTATGGAGCGCTGAGCATGTCAGTCACTAACATCGCCGAGAAGAAGTCAGTTTCCACCGGGCAGAAGCGCAATACGAACGTCGTGCGCCTCATCCTGGAAGGCCGGGCATTCTTTGCACTGATCGTCATCATCGCAGTCTTCTCGTTCCTGTCGCCTTACTATTTCACGATGAACAACTTCCTGATCATGGCGTCGCACGTCGCGATCTTTGGCATTTTGGCGATCGGCATGCTGCTGGTGATCCTGAACGGCGGCATCGACCTGTCGGTCGGCTCGACGCTGGGGCTCGCAGGCTGCATCGCCGGCTTCCTGATGCAAGGCGTCACGCTCAACTATTTCGGCGTCATCCTCTATCCGCCGGTCTGGGCGGTCGTCGTCATCACATGTGCGCTTGGTGCTTTGGTGGGCGCGGTCAACGGCGTGCTGATCGCTTATCTCAAGGTACCGGCCTTCGTCGCTTCGCTGGGTGTGCTTTATGTAGCCCGCGGTATTGCGCTTCTGATGACCAATGGTCTTACCTACAACAATCTCGGCGGCCGCCCGGAACTCGGCAATACCGGGTTCGACTGGCTCGGCTTTAACCGGCTTGGAGGCATCCCAATCGGCGTGATTGTGCTTGCGGTTCTGGCAATCGTATGCGGCATCGTGCTGAGCCGCACGGCTTTCGGCCGCTGGCTCTATGCCTCGGGTGGTAACGAACGTGCGGCCGACCTTTCGGGCGTTCCCGTCAAGCGCGTCAAGATCGTCGTCTATGTGCTGTCGGGCGTCTGTGCCGCGATCGCCGGCCTGGTGCTCTCGTCGCAGCTGACCTCCGCCGGTCCGACTGCCGGTACCACGTACGAACTGACGGCGATCGCAGCCGTCGTCATTGGTGGTGCCGCGCTGACCGGCGGCCGCGGTACGGTACGCGGCACCATGCTCGGGGCCTTCGTCATCGGCTTCCTCTCGGACGGCCTCGTGATCATCGGCGTCTCAGCCTACTGGCAGACCGTCTTCACCGGTGCGGTGATCGTTCTCGCCGTCCTCATGAATAGCATCCAATACGGCCGCCGGGTCAAATCATCCTGACGGCTGCGACTGAACTTATCCGCGACGGCAGGCTGGGTTCCACGAAGGCCGATTGGGGAAAGCACCGCCGGGTCTCCGGCAATAACTGAGCAAACGAATGGGAGAGAGACTATGTTTAAAAAAGGTATGCGCATTCTTCTTGCCGCCGCGACTGTGGCACCGCTTCTTGCAAGCTCCGCTTGGGCGGCCGGGATGATGACGATCATTGTCAACGATCCGTCGAACCCGTACTGGCTGACGGAAGGCAACGTTGCCAAAGCTGCCGCCGAAAAGCTCGGCTACACGGCCTCGGTCAGCGCGCACAAGGGTGACACCAACACCGAAAGCAACCTGATCGATACGGCAATCACCAACAAGTCCGTTGCGATTATCCTCGACCCGGCGAATGCTGACGGTTCCGTCGGTGCGGTGAGGAAGGCCGTTGCAGCAGGAATTCCGGTCATCCTCGTCAACGCGGAAATCAACCAGGAAGGCCTGGCGAAGGCGCAGCTGGTTTCCAACAACGCCCAGGGTGCAGCACTCGGTGCCCAGCAGTGGGTCGAAGCTATCGGCGACAAGGGCAACTATGCCGAACTCTTCGGCGCACCGTCGGACAATAATGCGGCGACGCGCTCCAACGGTTATGAGACCGTGCTTTCGCAGTATCCGGACCTGAAGAAGGCCACCAAGGAAGTCGCCAACTGGGACCGTACTCAGGGCCATAACAAGATGCAGTCCATGCTGCAGGCAAACCCGGACATCGTCGGCGTCATCTCTGGCAACGACGAAATGGCGCTGGGCGCCATCGCCGCTCTCAAGGAAGCCGGCAAGCTCGCCAACATCAAGGTCGGCGGTTTTGACGGTTCTCCGGATGCTGTTGCGGCCATCAAGGCAGGTGAACTCCAGTACACAGTCCTGCAGCCGGTTGCCGTATTCTCCGCAGAAGCGGTGAAGCAGGCCGACAGCGTCATCAAGACCGGCAACACCGGTGCCAAGAGCGAGAAACAGCTCTTCGATTGCCTGCTGATCACCAAGGACAACGTGGATGAGTACACGGGTCCTTTCGTCTTGTCGCAGTAATCGCCGAAGGGGGCGCTCGAAAGGCGCCCCTTTCCGCGCCGGCGGCATCGGCCGCTCGGCTCTTCGGATGCCGGAAACGCCAATTTGCGGCCGCAACCGCCCGTTCCATGTCGTCTTTTTGCCTTGGGGCGGCAATCACTGTACGAAGCTGGCATCCAGAGTTCAGCGACAAGGGTGACCCGTGACACAAAAGACGAGCCAGGGCGAGGATCTGTTGGACCAGCTTACGAGCGACAGCCGCCAGACGCGCCAGATCGCGCGCC
This sequence comes from Rhizobium sullae, assembly GCF_025200715.1. Lineage (NCBI taxonomy): Bacteria > Pseudomonadati > Pseudomonadota > Alphaproteobacteria > Hyphomicrobiales > Rhizobiaceae > Rhizobium > Rhizobium sullae. The sequence goes on along the minus strand of NZ_CP104144.1, from coordinate 2,353,564 downwards.
GGCGCATGATTGCCGAGGCCGTCATGAATGAAGGCTCGATGCGGATAGAAGACCTCACCGATCGTTTCGGGATCAGCCTGATGACCGCTCATCGTGACGTGGACGAACTTGTTAGCCGCGGTCTCTTCAGGAAGACGCGCGGTATCGTCACTGCGGCTGCCACCAACCTCATAGAATCCAGCGAGGTCTATCGCTCGAACCGCCAGTCGACGGAGAAGAAGCTAATCGCCGAAGCGGCGATGCAGTTCGTTGAGCCGGGGCAGGCAATCTTTTTCGATGATTCGACCACAGTCCTACAGATGGCAGCGCATCTGCCATCGAAAGTGCCGGTCACGGCTATCACCAATTCGCTGACGCTAATGAACGCGCTGAAGGGCATGCACGACGTGACGCTGCTCGCACTCGGCGGGCAGTATTACAACTGGTGTAACGCCTTCATGGGTCGCATGACCATCAACGAGATCAGGGGTCTGAGGGCCGATGTCGCGTTCATCTCCATGTCGGCGATCAGCGACGGCACGGTGCTGCACCAATCCCCGGAGACGGTCGATACGAAGCGTGCCATGTTCGACTGTTCTGTCAAGCGCATCCTGCTTGCCGATCATACGAAGTTCGAGCGGCGGGCGCTTCACAGTTTCGCCGCACTGGATGAGTTTGACGTCGTCATCGTCGACGACAAGACGCAGCCGGTGCACATCGACCGCATGCGGTCCAGAGATATCAACGTTGTCATCGCCAGGGGCGCCGGAGGGCGCTCGTGACTGGGCAAGCCTGTTGCTGGTAACGAGGTTAAAGCGAATGCCGAGTCTGCTCGGGATCGATAGTGGCCTGACGGTCACCAAGGCCGTCATCTTCGATATTGACGGCACGCCGCTCGCAGTCGCCCGGCGCCGCGTCACGCAGTTTATCCCAAAGGCCCGCCATATCGAGCGGGACATGGACGAATTGTGGAGTGCGACGGCCGATGCAATTCGGGAGGCGATCGCCCTCAGCAATCGGCCGGGCAGCGACATCCAGGGCATCGCCGCAACGGCCCACGGGGATGGCATCTATCTGCTCGATCATGAGCGGATACCATTGGGTCGGGCCATCCTGTCGCTGGATAGCCGGGCCGGTGCCATCGTCGATCAGTGGATGGAAAGCAATGTCGCCGAGCGTGCCATCGAGCTCACGGGGCAGATCCCGCATGTCTCCGCACCATCGACACTGCTTGCCTGGATCCGCGACATGGAACCCGAGCGGTTCAAAGGCATTGGTCATTTCCTGAGCTGCAAGGACTGGCTGCGTTTTTGTTTGACGGGCATCATCGGTACGGATCGCACGGAGGCAAGTACCTCCTTTACCGATGTGAAGACACAGGAATACAGCCAGGAGGCTCTGAGGCTTTTTGGGCTGCAGGAGCTCGTCCATGCTCTGCCGCCGGCCGCGCGTTCTGATCAGATCATCGGGCGGGTGACACGTGAGGCGGCGCATCTGACCGGCCTTGCAGAGGGAACGCCTGTCGTCGCCGGGTTGCATGATGTAACGGCCTCCGCGCTCGGGGCGGGCGGCTATGCCAAGGGCATCGTCGCCGTTATTGCCGGTACCTATTCGATCAATGAGACGCTGTCGTCGGAACCACGGGTCGACCGGCGTTGGTTCTGCCGCAACGGCATCGCGCCGGGCATCTGGAACAACATGTCAATCTCCCCAGCATCGACCGCGAATTACGACTGGTTTCTCGATAAGCTGTGCGCCGGCGAGCGGACGAAGGGCGAGGCGCAAGGCAGCTCCATTCACGCTTTGCTCGCGCCGGAGGTCGATGCCGCTTTCGATCGGCCATCGACGGCGCTCTTCCATCCCTATCTGTTCGGTTCGCCCTACGGTGCTTCGGCAAGTGCGGGCTTCTTCGGCCTCGGCGGCTGGCACGATCGCGGCGACATGCTGCGCGCCGTGCTCGAGGGTATTGCCTTTAATCACCGCATCCATGTCGACGCACTTCGCGACGGCTTTGCATTTGACGAGGCAAGGCTTGCCGGGGGTATCTCGCGCAACCCGCTGGTCGTTCAGATGTTCGCCGATGTGCTCGGCATGCCAGTGACCGTGACCGAAACGGATGAGGCCGCCGCCTGGGGTGCTGCTCTTTGCGCCGGATCGGGCACCGGCATCTATGCCGATCCGCAGAGCGATCCGCGCGATATCGCCCGCATCGCGAAGACGTGCCAGCCGGTTGCCGCACGCAGCGCAGATTATGACAAGCGCTACCGGGTCTTCCGCCAGATCGCCGACGCTATGATGCCCCTTTGGCCGAAAATTGCCGGCCTAGCGCCGGAGCAATCGGTAGCCGACGAGACGGAAGCTCGGCACTGATGTGCCCGCGATTTAGGACGACAAGATCATGACTCCCGACATGCAGCAGCGCTTCTCGAACCTTGGAGAGGCCGACATCGACGTCCTGATCATCGGTGCGGGCATCAATGGTGCCGGGTTGTTTCGCGACCTCTCGGCGCAAGGCGTCAATTGCATGATCGTCGACAAGGCCGATTTCGGCTCCGGGACGAGTGCCGCGCCATCGCGCCTCATTCACGGCGGACTGAAATATCTCGAGACAGGCGAGTTCGGCTTGGTCGCCCAGTCGACGTTGGAGCGCAATCTGCTGCTGAAGAACGCTCCGCATTGCGTCGAGCCGTTGCCTACCTTCATACCGGTCTTTTCCTGGACACGGGGTATTTGGGCGGCGCTGCGCACGCTGCTGGGCTCCAAGACTGCGCCGCGCAGCCGTGGGGCTGTTCTCATCAAGATCGGGCTTGGGCTCTACGATTTGTTTGGATCACGCGACCGGGTCATGCCACGCCATCGGCTGATCTTGAGAAAGAAGGCGCGCAAGGAGATGCCGCATGTCACTCCGGCAATCGTCGCCGGCGGAATTTATTACGACGCCAAGATCAGCAGGCCCGAGCGGCTCGTCTACGAACTTGTCATGGACGGGCTCGAGGCAAATGCGAAGAGCCTTGCCGCCAATTTTGCAACGCTGGCGGCAGTCGCCGGCGGGCGCCTGACATTCAGGCAACCGGACGGCGGCGAATTGGCAATTTCCCCCAAACTGGTGGTGAACGCCGCCGGTCCCTGGATCGATCAGGTTAATGGGGCGCTCGGCGCTCCCTCTCGAATGATTGGCGGCACGAAGGGTTCCCACATTCTGCTTGATCACCCTGAGCTGGTTCGCAGCCTGAACGGCCACATGATCTATTTCGAGGCCGACGATGGGCGCATCTGCCTCGTCTACAGTTATCTCGGGCTGGCGCTCGTCGGTTCCACCGATATCCCTGCCTATGACCCGGATAATGTCCGCTGCGAGGAACCGGAAACCGAATATTTCCTCGATAGCGTCCGCTCGCTGCTACCGACGCTTCGCTTCGATCGTGATCAGATCATCTATAGTTATAGCGGCATCCGTCCGCTCCCGGCCTCTGATGCGACCGCCCCAGGATTGATCAGTCGCGATCATTCTGCACCGGTGACGGAGCCGGAAGAGGGCAGGCCGTTTCCGATCATCTCGCTCGTCGGTGGAAAGTGGACGACTTTCCGCGGTTTTGCCGAGGAAGTTGCCGATTCCATCCTCGCGCGCCTGCAGCATGTCCGCAAGCAATCGACCCGCTACCTGCCGATCGGTGGCGGAAAGGCCTTTCCGGTGGACGTGCTGCAACGAAGCGTCTGGATCAGGGAAGCCGCGGCGCGGACCAGCGTACCAGTCGATCGGGTGGACGAACTGCTTGGCCGCTACGGAACGACGGCTGCGGCCATGCTCTCTTTCTCGTCGGCATGCTCCGATGAACAGCGGCTAACGGGCGCGGGGCACTACAGTTTCAAGGAAGTCGACTGGATTGCTCGAAACGAACTCGTCGTACACCTCTCCGATATCGTCCTTCGGCGCACGACGCTTGCGATCGAAGGCCGCTTGACGCTCGAAGGTTTGCGGGAAATCGCCGGTGTCGCCGGGGCTGCGCTCGGCTGGAACGCCGAACGCATTGCAAGCGAGATCGAGGACGTCGTCAGCCAGCTTGAAAAATTCCACGGCCAGACACTCGTAAGCAGGATGCCTGCCACGGGGCCCGAGCAGGCACAGCGCCCGGCGTCAGTATAGACTACAGCTCAAGAGAAGACCGGATCGAGCGAACCGGATTTGTAGCGCTTTGCCATTTCCGACACAGGAAGCGGCGTGATCCGGCTTGCCATTCCGGCCGTGCCGAACTGTTCGAAGCGCTCCTTGCAGAGCTTGCTGAGCGCAGCCATCGCCGGCTTGAGATATTTGCGCGGGTCGAATTCGCTCGGATCTTCTTGCAGCACTCGGCGGATCTGGCCGGTCATCGCCATTCTGCCATCGGTATCGATGTTCACCTTGCGAACGCCGTTCTTGATGCCGCGCTGGATTTCTGCGACCGGCACGCCCCATGTTGGCTTCATCTGGCCGCCGTACTTGTTGATGACCTCCTGCAGCTCGATCGGGACTGACGACGAGCCGTGCATGACGAGGTGCGTATTCGGCAGTTTGCGATGGATCTCTTCGATGACGCCCATCGCCAGCACGGATCCGTCCGGCTGGCGGGTGAACTTGTAGGCGCCATGCGACGTTCCCATGGCGATCGCCAGCGCATCGACCTTGGTTTCGCGGACGAATTTTACCGCCTCGTCGGGGTTTGTCAGCAGCTGGTCATGGGACAGCTTGCCTTCGGCACCGTGGCCGTCCTCGGCCTCGCCCATGCCGGTTTCAAGCGAGCCGAGCACGCCGAGTTCGCCTTCGACCGAGATGCCGCCGAGATGAGCCATGTCTGTTACCATCTTGGTGACGCCGACATTGTAGGCCCAGTCAGCGGGGGTCTTGGCATCCGCCTTTAGCGAACCGTCCATCATCACCGAAGTGAAGCCCGCCTGGATTGCCGTCATGCAGCTCGACGGATCGTTCCCGTGGTCGAGATGGACGCAGACCGGAATATGTGGATAGATTTCGACGACCGCATCCATCATGTGCTTCAGCATGATGTCATTGGCGTAGGCGCGCGCTCCGCGCGACGCCTGCATGATGACCGGCGCGTGAGACACGTCTGCGGCCTCCATGATGGCGAGTGCCTGCTCCATGTTGTTGATGTTGAAAGCGGGAACGCCGTAGCCTTCCTCCGCAGCATGGTCGAGCAGTTGCCTCAGCGTGATGCGTGCCATCCAAGATTTCCCCATTCGATGGTCGAACGGAACGCCGCCATCCTGTCGAAAGTAGAACCCGGGCGCTTCGAGCACCGAGTTTTTGAGAGAGCAGAATGGCATGGGAGGAGGAATGTAACAAGCAATAATAACAATATCACAGTTAGTATGATATTATGGCAGCAAATCTTCGCATGCACGCGACGGATCGCAGAGACGAGTTCAATGGACAGCTGCAACTACATCGCATCCATAGAGCTCAAAATCTTAACTCAGGAGTTTCGGCGCCAATTGCCAGGCGTCAGGCCGGCGATATTCGAAAAAACCCGTGTGAAATGGCTCTGATCTGCGAAGCCGCAGGCGATGGCCACCTCGGCAAGCGGCGCGTTCGAGGCCCGAAGCAACTCTCGGGCGCGATTTATCCGCTCGCTCAGGAGCCATTGATATGGTGTCATCCCGGTCGTTTCGCGAAAAGCGCGAATGAAATAGCCGCGAGACAGATTGCAAGCCTCCGCGACCTCCGAAATCGAGATGTTGCCGTCGAGGTTTTCGAGAAGCAGACTTTTCGCCAGATGCTCATGCAAACGCGACAGGCTTCGTGATCTGTTGGAGGCTGCGATGGGCCGACCGCCATAGCGTTGGACCAGATAGGTCCCGATGGCAGTCGCCATTTGGTCGACGAACAGCGCGCTTGCCTCCTCGGGTTTTTCGAGTGCCGGGATCAGCGCGCGAGCGAGATTGGCAAGCACGATATCTTTTGAAGCGGTTTCGGCTGTCAGCGACGTCACACCGGGAAGTTCAGCGCCATCGGCAATCCTGATGAGCGACGCAGGCGAAATTTCAAACAGAAGGAAATCGAAAGGACCGCTGAGATCTGCCTTGTAGCCTTCGGAGAGATCGCGGATATAGATCGAGTTTCCCGTAAAATCGTGGGTGGTCGCATGATGTTGATGATAGATGCGCCGCGTATGGCCACCGAGCGAAGATACGCCGACAAGGAAACCTCGATCGCTTGCCGATGTCTTGACCTGATCGAGCTGCATAACGCTCGTTGCCTTACGGAAGACCGCGATATCCGATCCTACCAGAGCCTGATTGATAGACAACTGCTTCAGAGGACATCCGAAACCGTCCGTCACCGGTCCAGCGGGTGATCTGATTTGACTGTCGGAACTAGGAACCAAGACGCACAGCTTTCATCTTGACGACGCTGAAAGGTGAGTTCTGACCCACCCTAGTGGCTCAGGCCTTCGCGCTGTCTTCTGGTAATTCGCCGAATCTCGTCGACGAGGATGCTTTTGTTCAAGATAGACGTTTGAAAGGTGTATAGGAACCTTCAAGGCGCGGCATCTCAGCTGACGGCTATATAGTCCCCAGCGCGGATGATCGAGACACATGTGAGTGAAGCGTTGGCGACCAACGAGAGAATTGCGGCATGCTTTGGTATCGAGGCGGCGAGGGCGCTGGCGATCAGGCCTCTTCGCGAGGCGAGGCTCTCTGTCGTTCATCTTGACCACGTCTATGAAGAAGGCGGGCATCCTGTCTTCCTTCCGGCAGATGACGCCTTCCTGATCATGCTTTATCTCGTCAATGTCGATCATTCCGACATCTGGCCTGACCGACCTCCGGCACCTTGCAAGAGGTATCCCAAGGGTTCGATTTGTCTAATCGGCCTGAAGGATGGGGCCGCAATTTCCATCCGCGGTCGTTTCGAGGCGCTTGCGTTCCATATCCCGAGTTCGCACTTTGCCGAGCTCGCCGAGGACGCAGGAGAACCGCGCGTCGATGACCTTGCGACTTGCCGCGGGATCGACGATCAGGTAATCCGCAATATTGGTGGAGCACTGATGCCGATGTTCGACATGCCGGACGAGGTCAGGGACACGCTGCTTCCGCATATCGGGCTGGCGTTAAGCGCCCATGTCGCGCACCGTTACGGACGGTCCCCCGCCCAGCGCCTGTCGGCCACCGGCCGGCTGTCTCCGATGCAGGAAAAGCGTATCAAGACGTACATAGCTGCGAACTTATCGGGCAACATACCGGTCGATAATATTGCCGACGCGACCGGTTTTTCAGTGGATGAGCTCTGTTCTGGCTTCTTGAATACGACTGGGCAGTCTGTTCTCGAATGGATTTCGGCACGTCGGATGAGCAAAGCCCAATCACAGTTGAGCAGGACCGGTGAGGCCATCGCCCAAGTGGCTGAAACGTGCGGCTTTCCGGATGAGAACACATTCCTCGAAACTTTCACGAAGGCCATGGGAGTCACTCCGGCGGAGTGGCGCTCACGCAACCGGCACTGAGAGATTCACGATCGAGGGCGCTGCGCTACGATCTTTCCCACCTCCATTCCCGTCGATCTCGGCTTCGAGGAAGAAGCCTAGGAATGTTCTGATGAGGACCATTTTGGATGGGATTGTTTCGCACGGATCCGGATGCGGCGATAAGAGCCGCACCCGGACTGACTCATTAGGCCTCGACGAACGCCAGGAGATCGGCGTTCAGGACATCGGCATGGGTTGTCAGCATGCCGTGCGGATAACCCTTGTAGACTTTCAGAGTACCGTTCTGCACCAGCTTCACGGACAGCCTGCCCGCATTGTCGATCGGCACGACCTGGTCATCATCGCCGTGCATGACGAGGGTCGGAACGGTGATTGCCTTCAGGTCTTCCGTCTGGTCGGTCTCGGAGAAGGCCTTGATCCCATCGTAATGGGCCTTAGCGCTGCCCATCATGCCCTGCCGCCACCAATTCTGGATGACGCCCGGATAGACCTTAGCGTTGGGTCGGTTGAATCCGTAGAACGGACCGGTGGGAAAGTCGACGAAGAGTTGCGCGCGGTTTTCGGCAACGCCCTTGCGAATGCCGTCGAAGACGGCCATCGAAAGGCCGGCCGGATTTGTCTCGGTCTTCAGCATCAGCGGCGGAACGGCCGAGACCAGAACGGCCTTGGCGACGCGGCCGGAAGGCTGACCGAATTTTGCGACATAACGGGCGACTTCGCCGCCACCCGTCGAGTGCCCGATATGAACGGCGTTCTTCAGGTCGAGGGCTTCAACGAGAGCGAAGGCGTCGGCAGCATAGTGGTCCATGTCGTGACCGTCTGCGACTTGCGCGGAGCGTCCATGACCGCGTCGGTCGTGAGCGACGACGCGATAGCCCTTGGATAGGAAGAACAGCATCTGTGCGTCCCAATCATCCGACGAGAGCGGCCAGCCATGGTGGAAGACGATCGGCTGAGCATCCTTCGGACCCCAATCCTTATAGAAGATTTCGACGCCGTCCTTGGTGGTAATGTAGCCCATTGTATCGTCTCCTTTAATTGGCGTGGTGGTGGTGGAAGCAATGTTGGCCGCAAAGCCGAACGATGTGTGGAGCGCCATCGCCGCGGCGGCGGCAGCCCCAGAAAGCAATGCGCCGCGGCGCGTGATGGAAAGGAAGTTCTCACTCATTTTTCGCGTCCTACGATCCCTGTCTTTGTGCCCTCAGGCTGTGTTCGACTGTTAGCGAGATATTGCCGCCGAGAGGCAATGCCGACAATTGCACGAATAGTTTCGATTTGGTTGCGATTTTCGCAACAATGGAGGGTGCGGCCTGGCCGCCCTCTACTGGGCATTTTAAGCCGCGCTCGGCCGGTTGATTGCCAGGAAATGCCGGACGACAGGCTTGTCCGTTCCTGAGTGATAGGCAAGGACCTGACCTTGAAGATCGGCGTCGGCGTTCGATACCCGCTTGTGCTGCCGGAGATGTTCAGCCCAAGATTCCACCATGAACCATTCGACGATCTTTTGCGGATCGGCAGAGTCTTCCGTCACACCCCATCCATAGGCACCGTCACGCCGCCGCTCGTGGGACATTTTGTCCAGCGTATGCAGAAAGGCGGCGCGATGATGTTTTTCGACATTGTATTCGATTAGGATCAGGACCGGGCCCCGATCATGCGGGACCGGTTCTGCGACGAGCGGCTCGGGCCAGTGGTTTGATGGGACCAGATCGGCATCGCCTGACGGCAGCTTGATACGGTACATGATCAGCCCAGCCACGAGCAGTCCGCCCGCGCCGATCAGCAATGTGCCCGATACGCCGGCAACTTCGCCGACGGCACCCCAGCCGAGGCTACCCGCCGTCATCGCACCGTTGAAGACGGTCAGATAGACGGCAAGACCGCGCCCCCGCACCCAGTTCGGCAGGATTGCTTGCGCGGCGCCGTTGAGGGAGGTGAGGGCGGTGATCCATGCTGCACCGAGGAACAGAAGGATAACAACCGCCAGCCATTGCGGTGGAGCCAGCGACAGCGCCGCCATGACCAACGCCGTCACGAGCCCAGATCCGAGTAGTAGGCCGTCGGCATCGAGACGCTGCCGCAGCCGCGGCATGATGAGCGCACCGCCGATTGCACCTGCACCGACAGCGCCGAGAAGGATGCCGTAGAAGCTAGCGTCACCTCCCAGGAGTTGGCGCGCGACCAACGGAAGCAGCGCCCAGATAGCGCTGGCGAACGCAAAGAAGACCGTCGCTCGGAGCAGCACGACATGAAGCGTCGGGCTGGCGCGGGTGTAGCGCAGTCCTGCTCGGAAGGCGCCGAAAAACCCTTCCGACAACGCGTCGTTGGCATCCTTGGCGCGGGGCCACCAGATCAACGCCGCGATGACGAGGACGTACGTCGCAACGTCAGCGCCGTAGGTAACGGCGGCACCAAAAGCGGCAAGCAGCAAGCCACCGGCCGCAGGACCGATTGAGCGTGCAATATTGATGCCTAGCGAGTTCAGAGCGACGGCGCTCTTCACATCTTCACGACGCACGAGTTCGGGCACAACCGCCTGCCATGTCGGTCCCATGAGGGCCGCACCGATACCGCCCAAGAACGTCAAGCCAATCAGCGCGCTGACCGACAGCATGCCCAGATAGGACAATGCCATCAGCGTTATGCTGACGCTCGCCAGCAGAAGCTGAACGCAGATGAGGAACTTGCGCCGGTCGAGGATGTCCGAGAGAACGCCTGCCGGGATCGCCAGCAGGAAGATCGGCAGCGTGCCAGCAGCCTGAACCATGGCGACGGCCGCAGGGGCAGCGGAAAGATCCGTCATCAGCCAAGAGCTGGCAACGTCACGCATGAAACTTCCGGTGTTGCCTAGAACCGTGGCCGCCCAGAGCACTGCGAAAACGGGTTGACGGAGCGGTGCGAAGCTACCGGAGGATTTTGTGACGCTCATTTGCTCGCTCCCTTGGCAATGTCAATTGTTGCTACGATGACGAAGGCGCCGGCGAGGCCAAGATGTTCGAAGAAGGCATTGGTCGCCATCATGCGGTCCATCCCGGAAGGCATTTCCCAGAATCGGAGCGCAACGAGGGTTGCAAGTAACGTGAATCCCGTGAGAGCCAGCGCTCCGAGCCAACGCAGGAAGCCGGAAAGCACCATGGCGGAAGCCGCAAGCTCGAAGGCGATGACCGCGACCGCGAAGAACGCCGCCGGATGAAGGCCGAAATGCTCCATCTCGGCAATTGCACCGGAGAAGTGGAAGATCTTGGTCAGTGGCCCCTGGATGTAGGCCGCGCATAAGCCGAGTAGCGCGATGAAACGCGTCACCGGCGACGTGAGCAGTGAAACGACGCTGTTCCGGAGAGGGATGTCCGATGTCATGATCTTTTCCTCATACGGCCCAGCAGGAGCAACCGAGAGCACCGAAGAAGCCCTTCAGGTCAGCGATCGGCAGTTTCGAGGTCCATGCGCCGGCGTGGTCGTGGCCATGCACACCGCAGTCGCTGGCACAGCCGCATGTCGATATCGCCGTGCGGCGAAGCGAGCGCTTGCCGGCGCTTTCCGGGTCCCCCCAGGCGGCATAGCCGCCGAAAGCCCTAACAGGCGACCAATCTGGCATGGCGGGAGGCACATCGTTTTCGTCGAGCGCCTTGAAGTCGCCGGCACCGTAGACGATCTTGCCGCCGACCATGGTGAGGTCCGACGTCAAGAACGAAATCTCGTCTTCGGAGCAAGAAAAAAAGTCCTTGTCCGGCACGACGAGATCGGCGAACTGGCCCTTCTCGATGCGGCCCTTCTTGCCTTCCTCGTTGGAGAACCAAGCGACTTTTTCGGTCCACATCCTGAGCGCTGTTTCGCGGTCAAGGCAGTTGGCGCGGGGATAAAGCTGCATGCCGCTAACGGTCTTGCCGGTCACCATCCAGGAGAGCGAAACCCACGGATTGTAAGAGGCAACGCGGGTCGCATCCGTGCCGGCGGAGACGTTGATGCCCTTCTCGAGCATCCGCTTGATCGGCGGCGTGGCCTCTGCAACGCCGTGACCATAGCGCTCGACAAAGTACTCGCCCTGGTAGGCCATGCGATGCTGCGTCGCGATGCCACCACCAAGCGCTGCGATCCTATCGATTGAGTGCTCCGATATCGTTTCTGCATGGTCGAAGAACCAGTTCAGGCCTTCGAGCGGGATATCCTTGTTGACCTTCTCGAACACGTCGAGCGCTCGGCTGATGGTTTCGTCATAGGTGGCATGAAGGCGCCAGGGCCAACGGTTTTCGGCCAGCACCCGTACGACGTCTTCAAGTTCGCCTTCCATTTCCGGTGGCATGTCCGGGCGCGGCTGGCGGAAGTCTTCGAAATCCGCGGCGGAGAAGACCAGCATCTCGCCAGCGCCATTGTGGCGGAAGTAGTCGTTGCCCTGTTTGTATTTGACAGACTGCGTCCAGTTCAGGAAATCCTGTTTCTCTTCCTTCGGCTTCTGGGTGAACAGATTGTAGGCTAGGCGAACGGTAAGCTGATCTTCATCGGAGAGTTTCTGAATGACGGCATAGTCGTCCGGATAGTTCTGGAATCCGCCGCCGGCATCAATAACGCCGGTGATACCCAAGCGGTTCAGCTCGCGCATGAAATGCCGCGTGGAATTGACCTGATAGTCGAAAGGCAGTTTCGGCCCCTTGGCAAGCGTCGAATAGAGAATGCCCGCATTCGGCTTCGCCAGCAGCATGCCGGTTGGATTGCCGTTGGCGTCGCGGGTGATCTCGCCGCCCGGCGGGTTTGGCGTGTCCCTCGTGTAACCGACGGCGCGAAGGGCTGCCCCGTTCAACAGAGCGCGGTCGTAGAGGTGCAGCAGGAATACTGGGGTGTCAGGCGCGACCGCATTGATCTCGTCGATAGTCGGCAGGCGCTTCTCGGCGAACTGATGCTCGGTGAAGCCGCCGACGACACGAACCCATTGGGGGGCGGGCGTGATGGCGACCTGCCGCTTCAGCATGTCCATCGCATCGGCGAGCGAACGGACGCCGTCCCAGCGGAGCTCCATGTTGAAGTTGAGGCCGCCGCGCACGACGTGGGTATGGTTGTCGATCAGACCGGGAAGCACACGCTTACCCTTGAGGTCGACGATCTTCGTGTCCGGTCCGGCGAGCGCCATGATCTCGCTGTCGGTGCCCACCTCCATGAATAGACCGTCCTTGACGGCGATCGCGTTGGCGTTCGGATTTGCGCGATCAAGTGTCGTGATCAGTCCGTTGCGAAGAACGATGTCTGCGTTCATGGAAGCGGCTCCGGTGTTGATGGGATCGGCTGCGTTGACCGGCGAAACCAGGTTTGAAAAGGCGAGGCTCGTTGCTGCGCCCAGGAATGTGCGGCGCGTCGTCATCAGCTTTTCCCCGATGTCGGACCATCGCGGGGGGAGGTCACCTCCACCACGCTCAGACTGCCCTTCGGGAGGTGGCCGAACATGTGCGGCTTTACCTGATGAAGCCAGGAACGGGCAGCAGGCTCGCGAGCCCAGATGCTTTTTGCCAACGGCACGACCTGCTCGCCGACCAGGATCCCAAGCAAACCGATGAGAGCGACGACAGGCGGGGCGGGCGAACGGACATTGAGCAGGCTATAGATCACGCCCACCAGCAGGCCGACACCGAGTGACAGGAGATAGATTTTCATGGAGGAGACCCTTCGCTTTGGGGGAGCAATTCGCTCCGGCAGGTGCGGCGTCCTGCCGGAGCGATGCCGGGTTTACTTGGCCGGGTTGGGGCCGATGCGCTTGCCGTGGCTGACCCGCTCGGAGCCGCCGTGAACGTGGGTGACGGCATAATCGATGCCCATGCCGTAAGCACCGGAATGCTCCTTCACCAAAGAGGTAACCGCCTCGTAGGTTTCCTTGCGTGCCCAGTCGCGCTGCCATTCAAGCAGGACCTGCTGCCAGGTAACTGGAACGACACCTGCCTGAACCATGCGATCCATAGCGTATTTGTGTGCATCGACAGACGTGCCGCCGGAGGCGTCCGCGACCATGTAGATTTCATAATCGGTGTCGTTCATGCAAGAGAGCGCGAACGTCGTGTTGCAGACCTCGGTCCACAGACCAGCGACGACGATCTTCTTGCGACCGTTGGCGGCGTTCTTGGCAAGTGCATCGCGGACGTTCTGGTCGTCCCATGAGTTCATCGAGGTCCGCTCGAGGATGTCGTTCTCAGGAACGACGGCGAGCAGTTCAGGGTAGGTGTTGCCCGAGAAAGAGTCGGTCTCGACGGTCGTGATCGTGGTCGGGATGTTGAAGATCTTGGCTGCTTTGGCAAGGCCGACAACGTTGTTTTTCAAAGTCTGGCGGTCGATCGACTGGACACCAAAGGCCATCTGCGGCTGCTGATCGATGAAGATGATCTGGCTGTTCTGCGGGGTCAGGACCTGAAGCTTGTTAGACATCTCTTGTTTTCCTTCTAGTTGGATTGAAGATAGGCAATGGGGCAGGGATCGCTGCGCGTCTTGAACGTTGGGACGCTGGATTGTCGGAAAGCGACCTAGTTGGAACATTAGGCCGCAAGTGGCGTAAGCCCGGCCTCGATCTGGGCACGGTAAGGCTCGTAGCGGGCTGGCAACTTCAGAACCTCGCCAAGGTGCGCCGTGTCTTCGTCGCGGTTGAAACCGGGTTCGTTGGTAGCGATTTCAAACAGCACCCCGCCTGGGGCGCGGAAGTAGATCGCCCAGAAGTAGTCGCGGTCGATGACCGGGGTGACCTGGAAACCCGTATCCATCAGGGCCTTGCGGACTTCGAGCTGTTTTGCGCGGCTCTCAACGGCAAAGGCGATGTGGTGGACCGAACCCGCACCCTGCCTTGCAAAAGGCGTCCGGGGAAGCGCTTCTAGGTCGATCGTGTCGGCACCATTTCCACCCGGGATGATGAAGCGGGTTACGTCACCTTCGGTCTCGGCGCGCTGGTAGCCCATGAACCCAAGAAGCTCAGCGGTGCCAGACATGTCGTGGAGCCGAAACCGTGCCCCGGAGAGACCCCGGATGGCGACACTGTCCTCAATCCCCGCTCCATTCCAAGCCTTTCGGGCATCTTCGTCCGCTTCGATCAGGGCAAAACTTTCACCGTCCGGTCCGTTGAACCGCAGGCGGTCGGCACCGAAAGTGGTGTCGGTCTGAACATTGCTGACACCTTTTGATGTCAGGCGATCCTGCCAGAAGGAGAGCGAATCTTTCGGGACGGTAAACTGCGTCTCGCTGACTTCGCCAACGCCGGACCGGCCGCGCATCACGTCAGGAAATGGGAAGTAGGTCATGACGGTGCCGGGTGTTCCGGCTTCATCCCCGTAATAGAGGTGGTAAACGTTCGGGTCGTCGAAGTTCACGGTCTTCTTGACGCGGCGCAGGCCGAGGGTGTCTGTAAAGAACGTATTGTTCTGACGGGCATCCGAAGCCATGGATGTGATGTGATGCAGTCCCTTGATATCCTTGATCATGATGTCGTCTTTCCGTGGTTGTTCGCCTCGTGTGAATAGAAATCTATGCCAGTTGATCGCTTGCCGGAATTGCAATAATAGTTGTCAATGAATTGCGCAGGATGAAATAATAAATGAATGACTACAAGGCCCTTCGAACGTTTCTGCTGGCTGCCGAAAAACGGAATTTTGCACAAGTAGCACGCGAACTGGACATGACGCCGGCGGCGGTCACACGGGCGATCGCGGCCCTGGAGGGTGATCTCGGCGTTCAACTCTTCATTCGCACAACGCGGCAGGTGTCACTGACGACGGACGGCGCGATCTTTGCCGCACAGATACAGCCAGCCGTGAAGGTTCTCGAAGACGCGCGGAAGGACGTCATGAACACCCACAAGGCGGATCATGGCCGATTGCGGATCAGCGCGCCGACTTGGTTCGGCCAGCAAGTCTTGCCGCCGATCCTGTCGGCGTTCAGGGAGCGCTATCCGAAAATTAGCTTCGAGATTTCCTTGGCGGACGGTCTCGTAAACATCATCGACGACGATTACGATCTCGCTGTCCGCATCTCCGCCGCTCCGTCCGACAAGTTCACGATCTGGCGGAAGATCAGCGTCGTGCGCCGCATTCTCGTAGCTGCGCCAGGAAGCCGATTTGTGGGCATTGAACATCCGAACGAGCTGTCGCCGGATGATTGCCTCGCCTACAGCGGTGAGAGCAAACGAGAGAACTGGACATTGTCGGATGGCAGCGGCAGCGCGATCCTGTCTGCCGGCCGGGCGTTCAGTGCCAACAACGGAGAAGTACTTGCGAGCATGGCTGCCGATGGTACAGGCGTGGCCATGCTGCCGAAGTTCCACGTAGCGGAGCACCTGCGCACGGGGAGGCTGGTTCATGTCCTGCAAAATTGGTCGCCGCCAAACCTGTGGTTGACGTTATATTATCCGCCGTACCAGGCGCTGCCACCGCGCATTGCCTCGTTTTCGAAGTTCTTCGAACAACAGGTACCGGCGTTTATCACTGCAATGGAATAATCTTCGCAGACATAGAGTGGAAGCTGCTCGAGCTGATCGTCGCGTCGAGTTCCCACAGCCTGAATTATAATTCACCACATGAATTATATTGACATGCGCTACACCTTGCGTTTAGCTGTCCATACCGGACTTCGAGGAGGAAATCCGGTCATCACAGCGATCACCGGCGTCGGTTTGGCGCCCTTTGGGCTTTTGGGAGGGGCTTCGGCCTCGAGGAGGACACTTGCGCACTTTTCTCAGCACGACCGCGATGGCGGTCCTTACGGCAACGCTTTTTGCCGGTTCCGCGGCCGCCGAAACGGAAAACCCGTTCCGCTGTAAGCCGGGCGAAAAATACGTCATGAACGTCATGGTGTCGGGCGTGGAATACTGGTTTCCCGTCTATGAAATGTTCAAGCAGGCCGGCCGGCAGCTCGGCTGTGAGACGGAATATACCGGCACGCCGGAATATGACGTCAACAAGCAGATCGCCACCTTCGACCAAGCCTTGGCACAGAACCCGGCCGGCATTCTCGTGCATCCGATGAACTCCGATCCGTTCATCGAGCCGATCAACCGCGCGATCGACCAGGGCACGGCGGTCGCCACGTTTGCGGCCGACTCCCCGCTTTCCAAGCGCGTCTCCTTCATTACCTCGGACAACACCCGCGAAGGTACCTATGCCGCCGACGCGATCGCCGAGAAGATGGGCGGCAAGGGCGAATATGCGGTTCTCGAGAATCCGGGCCAGGACAACCATGACAAGCGCATCGTGGCCTTTATCGCCCGCATGGAAGAGAAGTGGCCGGACATGAAGCTCGTCGGTCGCGCGGCTTCCAATCAGGACCCGACCAAGGCCTATCAGGGGCTTTCGAGCCTTATTCAGGCCAATCCGAACCTCGGCGCGGTCTTCATGCCCGAAGCGAACTCGGCGATCGGCGCCGCGCAGGCAAACAAGGAAAGCGGCGGCAAGATCCTCGTCATGTGCGCGGATGTCAATGCCAACATCCTCGACATGATCAAGGCCGGTGAAGTCTTCGGCTCAATCAACCCCAACCAGGGCATGCAGGGCTATATGGGCTTCATGCTGCTGTGGTTCGCCAAGCATCCGGAACTGATAGACCCGATGAACGACGCCAAGCGCTCCGGCTTCAACCCGATGAGCATCCCGGTTGTCGATAACGGCCTGTCCATTGTGACGGCGGAAAATGCCGACGACTTCTACTGGGACAAGTACTTGAAGCGTCGTGGCACGAAGGGCATCGAGGAATAAGCTTCTAAGGATCGCCGTCCGCACCCTCGGTGCGGACGGTCGTGACGCGGGGAGGAAGACGATGGCGGAGCCGGTGCTCACCATTCATGGCGTGACCAAGCATTTCGGGGCGGTGACAGCGTTGACTGACGTCGATTTCACGCTGGAGCGCGGCGAAGTCCATGCGCTCTGCGGCGAGAACGGCGCCGGCAAATCGACGCTGATGAACATCATCGCCGGTGTGCTGCAGCCGACCGAAGGCGAAATTCGCGTGGACGGCAAGGTCGTGCGAATATCCTCCCCCGCCGCGGCCCAGTCGCTCGGCATCGGGCTCGTACACCAGGAAATCGCGCTCTGCCCGGATGCAACGGTGGCCGAAAACATGTTCATGGCGGCGACCAACCGCCGCAATGCTCCCTTCATGAACTATCGCGCCCTGGAGCGCGATGCACAGGCCGTCATGAACCGTCTTGCCGCCATCGACGTCCGCCGCAAGGTTGCGGACCTGCCGATTTCCAGCCAGCAACTCGTCGAGATCGCCAAGGCTCTGACGCTCGACTGCCGCGTGCTGATCCTGGACGAGCCTACCGCGGCGCTGACCGAAACCGAGGCGCGGCAGCTTTTTGCGATCATACGCGACCTTAAGGCGAACGGCATTTCGATCATCTATATTAGCCATCGCATGGCCGAGATTTTCAGCCTGTGCGACCGGGTTACCGTGTTCCGTGACGGGCGCTGCGTGTGTACCGGCCACATCGCCGACATCACGCCAGACGAGGTGGTGCGCCGCATGGTGGGGCGCGAGATCACGCAGCTCTATCCAGACAAGCTCGGTGCGGACGACGCGTCCGGGGAGACGATCCTGGAGGTCAACAATATCGGCGACGGCGAGCGTTTCCATGATGTGAGCTTTAACCTATGCAAGGGAGAGATCCTCGGAATCGGGGGCCTCATCGGCTCCGGTCGCACCGAAATCGCCGAAGGCATCTGCGGGCTCAGATCGCGCTCGGCGGGTGCGCTGCGCCTGCATGGCAAGGCGCAGCCGATCCGCGCCTATTCCGATGCCGTGAAGGCCGGCATCGTCTATCTCTCCGAAGACCGCAAGGGGTCGGGTGTGTTTTTAGAACTGTCCATCGCACAGAACATCTCCGTGCTGGACCTTAAGTCGTTGACCAATCCGATCGGCCTGCTGAACCGTCGTGCGGAAGCCGCACTGGCAGAGGATTTCGCGCGTCGGCTGTCGGTTCGCATGGGTGGCATTGAGGCGCCGGTCAAAGCGCTCTCCGGCGGCAATCAGCAGAAGGTCGCGCTTGCCAAGCAGCTTGCGGTGAAGCCGAAAGTCATCCTGATGGACGAACCGACGCGGGGCATCGATGTCGGCGCGAAAGCGGAAATTCACCGCCTGTTGCGCGAGCTTGCGCGGTCGGGCATCGGCATCATCGTCATCTCTTCCGAAATGCCGGAGCTCCTCGGGCTGTGCGACCGCGTGCTTGTCATCCGGGAGGGGCGCATCGCCGGCGAGCTCGGCCCCGACGAGATGACGGAGGAGGCCGTGATCCGCCTCGCTTCGGGGGTGGGAACGGCCAAGGCGGCGAGCCATGCCGCCTGAAGAAAAAGTGGGAGAGACGGGAATGACAATCGACACGTTGGCGACAGGCGCGCCGAAGACATCGTCCTTCAAACGCATCGGCACAATGCGCGAGGCAGGGCTGATCGCGATCATCCTCGCGCTCTGCGTGATCATGAGCTTTGCCTCGCCACACTTCCTGACACTTGGCAATTTCCGCGCCATGCTGATGAGTTTTTCCGTTGAAGGCATCGTCGTCGTAGGCATGACGATCCTGCTCATCGTCGGCGGCATCGACCTTGCGGTCGGCTCCGTCGTCTGCTTTGCGATGGTGCTCTCGGGCTCGCTCTTCCTCGCCGGGCTCGACCCGTGGACGGCCTCGCTCGTCGGCATCCTCGCAAGCAGCGCCATCGGTGGCATCATGGGCTTCTTTGTGACGGTCGTGGGTCTCAACCACTTCATCACATCGCTTGCGGCTATGGTGATCGTCCGTGGCCTCTGCCTCATCATCACAAAGGGTACGCCGCTCTCGCTCTTCACGCTGCCGGCGGGCTTCAAGGCGGTAGGGCAGGGCACTTTTTACGGCGTCCCCTACGTCATCCTGATCTTCGTCGCCGTCGTCATCCTATTCGATTTCCTGCTGCGCCGGGCCACTGCCTTCCGCAAAGTCTTCTATACGGGCAGCAACGAGAAGGCTGCGCTCTATTCAGGCATCAAGACCAATCAGGTGAAATTCTGGGTGACGGTTCTCTGCTCCACGCTCGCCGGGGTCGCAGGCGTCATCTACATGTCCCGCTTCGGTGCGGCGACCCCCACCTTCGGCGTCGGCATGGAACTCAACATCATCGCTGCCGCGGTCATCGGCGGCGCTTCGCTCAACGGCGGCTCGGGCACGATACTCGGTGCCATCCTCGGCATCGCGCTTCTCTCTGTCGTCACCAGTTCTCTGATCCTGCTCAATGTTTCAGTCTATTGGCAGGACATGATCAAGGGGTGCATTCTGCTCGCTGCCGTTTCGATCGACCATTTCCTGCACAAGCAGAAGGCTGCCTGACATGCCAATTGCCAAACTGAAACCCAAGATGACAGCACCGCGCGAGGAGATCGTCATCGCCCGCCAGATGCACCGGGCGCTCGTTCTGCACTTTATGGAGGGCCTGACGCAGGCCCAGATCGCCGGCCAGCTCGGTATCTCGCAAGCCACCGTCAACCGCCTCATCAAACGCGGCCGTCAGCTCGGCCTCGTCGAGATTAAGATCAAGTCCCCGGTCGAGCCGCTGGTCGACATGGAGGAGCGGCTTCTGGCACTCGGCGGCATCAGCCGCGCTATCGTGGTCCCGACCGTCTCCGGCAATCCGCAGACCGCGCTTCAGGCGGTCGGAGAGGCGGCGGCTCGCCTGCTGATGGAGGAGATCGGCGACGGCGACACGATCTGCATCACTGGCGGCAAAGGGGTGAGCGCCGTCGTCACCGGTCTGCAACCACCACGCCGTTTTGATGTCGAGGTCATTCCGGCAACTGGCTGCGTGCAGGGCAAGCACTATACCGACGTCAACCATGTTTCGACCCTGATGGCCGACCGGCTCGGGGGACGTTCCTACCAGATTCATGCGCCCCTCTTCGCTGACGATGCCGAGCAGCGGGCGATGCTGATCAACATGCGTTCGGTCGCCGACGTCTTCAAACGTGCGCGCGAGGCGAAGGTGGCGGTGGTCGGCATCGGCTCGATCCTGACGGACGACTCCAGCTATTACGACCTGCATCCTTCCTCCAGTACTGATCGGGTGGCGATCGAGCGCTCGGGCGCAAGCTGCGAACTGCTTGCCCACCTGCTTGATGACCAGGGCCGGGTCTGCGACTACAGCCTCAACCGCTCGCTGGTGTCGCTCACCCTGCCGGAGTTCGCCTCGATCCCGATGAAGATCGGCGTCGCCAGCGGCCCAAACAAGGCGGGCCCGATCCTCAGTGTCCTGCGCGGCAAGCATCTCGACACGCTTGTCACCGACGAGGCGACCGGGGCCCGCATTCTTGAAATTGTATCCGAGGGAGGGGTTTCGGCATGAGCGGCGAACAGCTGATCCGCGAGATCGGGCGCTCCGGCGTCAAGGCGTCGGCCGTGGGGCTCGGCACCTGGGCGATCGGCGGCTGGATGTGGGGCGGAACCGACGAGGCGCAGTCCGTTGCCGCCATCCAGGCCTCGCTCGACGCCGGCGTCACCCTCATTGACACGGCGCCCGCCTACGGGCTCGGCCGCGCGGAGGAAATCGTCGGCAAGGCGCTTGCCGGCCGGCGCGACAAGGCGGTGATCGCCACGAAATGCGGCCTCGTCTGGCATACGCAGAAGGGCAATCACTTCTTCGACCAGGACGGAAAGCCGGTTCACCGCTATCTCGGCCGGGACTCGATCGTCCATGAAGTGGAGGATAGCCTGCGCCGGCTCGGCACGGACCATATCGACCTTTATATTACTCATTGGCAGGACGCGACGACGCCCGTCGAGGAGACCGTCGCGGCGCTAGAGGAGTTGCAGCGGGCGGGCAAGATTCGCGCCATCGGCGCCAGCAACGTCAAGCGGTTCCAGCTTGAGCAGTACATAGCTTCTGGTTCGCTTGATGCGATCCAGGAGCGGTTCAGCATGATTGATCGCGAGATCGAGGCGGACCTGCTGCCGCTCACTCTTGCAGACGGAGTATCGACACTCAGCTATTCCTCGTTGGCGCTCGGGCTTCTTTCGGGCACCATTGGGCCGGACCGGATCTTCTCCGGCGACGACCAGCGCAAGGACAACCCGCGCTTTTCCGTCGCCAACCGGCAGAAGGTTCGCGATTTCTCCGAGGCGATCCGGCCCGTCGCGGAGCGTCACGGCGCGAGCATCGTCCAGACGGTGATCGCCTGGACGCTGGCGCAGCCAGGTGTGACCTTTGCCCTTTGCGGCGCGCGCAACCCGGCACAGGCACTCGACAACGCGCGGGCCGGCACGCTTCGGCTTTCTGCGGGAGATCTCGCTGCCATCGATTCCGCCCTATCGGCGAAGCTGACCAACATGGACGGGTAACGGATTGACAACATGAACCGTGAAGAGACATTGGACGGGCTTCGCCGGAGCCCGAGGGTGGACGTGTGCGTCCTCGGCGGCGGTATCAACGGTCTCAGCGTGTTCCGCGAGCTGGCGCTGCAGGGCGTCAACGTGCTCATCGTGGAAAAGGGCGACTATTGCTCCGGCGCCAGCGCCGCGCTCTCGCGCATGGTGCATGGCGGTCTGCGCTACCTGGAAAACGGCGAGTTCGACCTCGTGCGGGAATCGCTCGTCGAGCGCGACCGGCTGCTGCGCAACGCCCCTCACTATGTCGCCCCGCTCCCGACCACGGTGCCGATCTTCGATGTCTTTTCCGGTCTCGCCAACGGCATCGTGCGCTTTCTGGGGCTCACCCGCCGGCCTAGCCGCCGCGGCGCCGTCGCCATCAAGGCTGGACTGAGCATCTACGACTTCCTGACGCGCAAGCGTGCCCTGATGCCGCGCCATCAGTTTCGGGGACGCAGGAGCACGCTTTCGAAATGGCCGGCGCTCAACCCGGCGATCCGCAACTCCGCCACCTATTACGATGCCTGGGTGAGTCACCCGGAGCGCGTCGGCATCGAGCTCCTGCGCGATGGGCTCTCGGCCGGCCCGAATGCCGGCGCCTTGAACTATGCGACGATCGAACATGCTCCGGCTGGAGGATTTCTGCTGCACGACGGGGTCTCGGGCGAAACCTTGGCAATCAAGCCGGCACTGGTCATCAACGCGACCGGCGGTTGGATCGACATCGTCAATTATGCACTCTTTTCTGAAGCAGCTCGTCCCGCGCCGCTGATGGGCGGCACGAAGGGCTCGCACCTCATCATCGACAATGTGGGGCTGCGCGACATGCTCGACGGCCACATGATCTATTACGAGAATGACGACGGGCGCATCTGCATCCTCTTTCCCTATCTCGGAAAGGTCTTGGTCGGCTCGACAGATATCCGGGTGGACGATCCCGGCGACGTGCGCTGCGAGGCCGACGAGCGGGAATATATCCTGCAATCGCTCGCCTTCGTGTTGCCGGATGTCCGCATCCGCCCGGACGAGATTGTCTTCCAGTTCGCCGGCGTGCGCCCGCTGCCGGCAAGCAATGACAGCTTCACCGGCCGCATCCCGCGCGACCATTTCTGCACCGTTCTCGAAGGCCGCGACGGCGCGCCGCCAGTGCTCTGCATGATCGGCGGCAAGTGGACGACCTTCCGCTCCTTCGGCGAACTCGCCGCCGACGTGGCGTTGGAACGGCTTGGCAGGAGCCGCCGCGTCCATACAGCGGATCGCACCTTCGGCGGCGGACGGGCATTTCCGAACGACCGTAGCGGCTGGATCCGGGACCTGTCGGATTCGACAGGCCTTTCGCTCGATCGCGCCGCAACGCTTTTCGAGCGCTACGGCACAGATGCGCAGGACGTCGTCCGCTTCACCGCCGCGGGGCCGGACACCCTCTTGCCTCATGCCGGCTACAGCGCACGGGAACTCCTGCATCTCATCCGCACTGAGGCGGTCGAGCATCTGGATGACCTGCTCCTTCGACGCACAACACTCGCCATCACCGGTGAGCTTTCCCTCGAGATGGTCGAGGTCGCGCTCGACCTCCTCGCCGACGAAAAAGGCTGGCCACCGCAGTGCAAGGCCGAAGAGCGCACCCGTTTTCTCACCCTCATGCGCGAGCGCCACGGCGTCGCGGAGGCAGCCCTTTCCGCACGGAACACACAAAGGAGCGTACTATGCGAGACAACCGCAAGATCCGGATGAACCGGCTGTTCGGCAACGGCCGTTGCCTGGATGTGGCGATCGATCACGGCGTGTGCAACGAACCGTCGTTCCTCGACGGACTGGAGGACATGCCGGCTGTCGTAAAAGCGCTGGTCGATGCGAAACCTGATGCGATCCAGATGAACTACGGCCAAGCCGACCTGCTGCAGGACATTCCCGGCAAGGAGAAGCCGGCGCTCGTCATGCGCATCGACATGGGCAACCCCTATAACCGGATCCGCCATCGCGACATGTGGGCGGTGTTGCAGAACGAGGCGGAGCCGTTGATCGGCGCGTTGCAGATGGATGCCGTCTGCGTGGTGCTCAACCTCTTCATGCTGCCGGACGAGCCGGATCTGTTCCGCCAATGCGTGCAGAACATTTCTCGTGTGCGGGCAGACTGCGAAAAGTACGGCGTGCCGCTGATGATCGAGCCGCTTGTCATGCAGCCGGTCACTGAGCGCGGCGGCTACATGGTCGATGGCAATGCCGACAAGATCGTCACTCTGACACGGCTTGCCCGTGAGATGGGCGCGGACATCATCAAGGCGGACCCGACGACGAATATAGAGGAGTTCCACCGCGTGGTTGAGGCGGCGCGCTGCCCGGTTCTGGTGCGCGGCGGCGGCAAGGAAGACCTGCGCGCTGTGTTCGACAAGTCCGCGGCCTTGATGCGGCAGGGCGCGATGGGCATGGTCTATGGACGCAACATCTACCAACATGCCAATCCGAGCGCCGTGGTGCGCGGGCTCATGGCGATCGTGCACGAGGATGCGAGCGGCGAGGACGCCGTCGCGCTCTACCAGCAGCGCTGATGGCCTAACCGAACCTTGGGAGGGGTTTTGAATGGGAGACTATCTTTTAGGGATCGACGCGGGCAACACCGTGATCAAGGCGGTAATCTTCGACAGGAGGGGCCGGGAACTGGCTCATATGGGGGAAGAGGGCCACAGCCGCATGCCATACCCCGGCCATGTCGAGCGCAATCTCAGCGAGCTCTGGGCGAATGCCAAGCGTGTCATCCGCACCTGCCTGGACAAGGCGGGCATCGCGGCGACCGATATCGCCGCTATCGGGTGTGCCGGCCATGGCAACGGGCTTTATGCGCTCGACCGGGAGGGCGAACCGCTCCTCGGCATCCAGTCGCTCGACACGCGGGCGATAGGTCTCGTTGAGGAATGGGCGGCGGAAGGCGTGGGCGACCGGACCTATCCGATCGGCCGCCAGCGCCCGTGGCCCTCACAGACGCCAACGCTTCTTGCCTGGCTGAAGCGTCACAGGCCGGAGCTTTTCGAGCGCATCGGCACAGTGTTCCTTTCCAAGGATTTCGTCGTCAACCGTCTGACCGGCCGCCGCGTCAGCGAGGTGTCGGACATGTCCGGCGCCGGTCTGCTTGATCTCGCCGCCCGCCGCTACGACCAGACACTGATGGCTGCCTATGGGCTGGCCGACTGCATGGACCTGCTGCCGCCGCTCATCGAAAGCGCCGACATCGCCGGTACCGTGACGGAAGAGGTTGCTGCGGAAACCGGACTTGCAGCTGGCACCCCAGTCATCGGTGGGCTGTTCGACGTCGTCGCCTCAGCGCTCGGCTCGGGCGTTTCGCGCACTGGCAGCGCCTCGATCATCGCAGGGACGTGGAGCATCAATCAGGTGATCATCGACGGCCCCGTCCTCGATGGGCCGGTCTTCATGTCCTCGACTTTCGACCGCAGCCGTTACATGGCGATGGAGAACAGCGCGACCTCGGCCGCCAATCTGGAATGGCTGGTGCGGGAGTTCTTCGAGGGGGAACATCTGGATGGCATGTCGCCCTTCGACGCCTGCTGCGCTTTGGCGGCGGCGATCGAGCCGGCATCCGACGATCCGATCTATCATCCCTATCTCTACGGTGCCCAGCAGGACGGCCATGCGCGGGCCGGCTTTTATGGAGTTGCCGGCTGGCACGGCAAAGGGCATCTGGTCCGCGCGCTTCTGGAAGGCGTGGTCTTCGGGCATCGCCAGCATATCGAGGCGATCCGCAAGGCGGGTGCCAGCTTTGACGAGGCCGTGCTGTCGGGCGGCGGATCACGCAGCCGCCTCTGGCCGCAGATATTCGCCGATGTGCTGGGCATGCCGGTTTCCGTCGCTGTCTCGCGGGAAACGGGTGCACTGGGGGCGGCGATTGCGGCGGGAACGGGCGTCGGCCTCTTTGCAGATTTCACGGAAGGGGCAGATGCCATGGTGCAGGTCGACCGGCACTACAGGCCGAACGATGCGCTGGCGGCGCACTACAACAGGCGCTATGCGCTGTACAAGGATATTGCAGACGCGATGACCCCGCTCTGGCGGCGGCTTTCGGGCCACGTGGCGGGATCTGTGGCATGACTGTGCACAGCACTGAAATGCCCGTGGACGAAGGCAGCTACGATTTCATCGTCGTCGGTGCGGGCTCGGCCGGCTGCGTCCTGGCGAACCGCCTGTCGGCCGATCCGAGGAACCGGGTCCTGCTGCTCGAAGCAGGCGGCAGCGACCGCTACCACTGGGTCCATGTGCCGATCGGCTATCTCTATTGCATGGGCAATCCGCGCACCGACTGGATGATGAAGACGGCTGCGGAAGCCGGCCTCAACGGCCGCGCGCTGAACTATCCGCGCGGTAAGGTCCTCGGGGGCTGCTCGTCGATCAACGGCATGATCTACATGCGCGGACAGGCGGCCGACTACGACGGCTGGCGCCAGGCCGGTAACGAGGGCTGGGGCTGGGGCGACGTCCTGCCCTACTTCTTGAAGTCAGAAGATAACTATCGTGGCACGTCCGCGATGCACGGCGCCGGCGGCGAATGGCGCGTCGAGCGCCAACGACTCTCCTGGCCGATCCTCGATGCCTTTCGCGACGCGGCGGAAGAGCTCGGCATTCCGAAGACCGACGACTTCAACAACGGTGACAACGAGGGCTCCGGTTATTTCGAGGTCAACCAGCGCGGCGGCGTGCGCTGGAACACAACAAAAGCCTTCCTGCGGCCGGCAATGAAACGCAAGAATCTGCGCCTGCTCACTGGCGCCGAAACGGAGCGACTTGAATTCGACGGAAAGACGGTCACCGGCGTGCGTTTCCAGCATCGCGGGCGCCCCTGTGTCGCTCGTGCAGCCCGGGAGGTCGTGCTGTCGGCTGGCGCGATCAACTCGCCGAAAATCCTGGAGTTATCGGGCGTCGGCCGGCCGCAGGTGCTCTCCGCCATCGGCATTCCCGTCCACCACGATCTTCCGGGTGTCGGAGAGAACCTTCAGGACCATCTTCAGATACGCACCGTCTTCAAGATCGAAGGCGCGCGCACGCTGAACCAGCTGTATCACAGTTTCTTCAGCCGCGCCGGCATGGGTCTGCAATATGCCATCAGCCGGTCCGGACCGCTCTCCATGGCGCCGAGCCAACTCGGTATCTTTGCCAAGAGCGATCCGATGGTCTCGACGGCCGATCTCGAGTACCACGTCCAGCCGCTCAGCACCGACCGGCTTGGCGAGCCGCTCCATCGCTATCCGGCTGTCACGGTGTCCGTCTGCAATCTTCGGCCCGAAAGCCGCGGCACGGTGCATGTGACTACATGCGACGCGGCGTTGCCGCCGGAAATCCGCCCGAATTATCTCTCCACCGCCGGTGACCGGATGTTGGCGGCACGGTCCATCTGCCACGCCCGCACCCTTATGAAAACGAAGGCGCTTACGCGCTTCCGGCCGCAGGAAATGCTTCCCGGGCGGGAGCACGACGGCGAAGAGGATCTGATCCGCCGGGCCGGCGATATCGCGACGACCATTTTTCACCCGGTCGGCACGTGCAAGATGGGGAATGACATTTTGGCGGTGGTGGACCCGAAGCTGCGTGTGCAAGGGATCGGCAGGTTGCGTATTGTCGACGCCTCAATCATGCCGACGATTGTCTCCGGCAATACGAACTCACCGGTAATCATGATCGCGGAGAAGGCATCGGAAATCATTCTGAAGTAATTGCGAACATTAATCGGAAATGTTCTCGAAGCCGGCTTTTGACGTTCAAGGGCTTGCTGACGCAGCGAGCCCCGAAATTCAACCCGGTCTTCACCTCGACGACTAATGGTCGCCGCGCCGCAAAAGCCTTTCTGGGAAGACTGAAGGAGCGCAAGGCAGATCGTGATGAAGGACCACACCCGGTGCCTTCCGGCGGCACGGTTTCCGAACGTGTAGACGTCATCAAGCAGTTACTGCTGATGGTCTTGAAGCCGACGATGGCATGACGCTGCGGAGCAAGACGCAGGACCAGCCTCGATGGTTCCTCATTGAGGCTCTGAAAGTGCGGAAGTAGGTCTGCCGGGTCCGTCATCAATCCAGGCGAGCGTCTCCGTCAATATCTCCTTCGACAAGTCAGGATCGACCATCGCCCGTGCCAGGATCGTTGCGCCGACCATCGCGGACCAGCTTGCGATCGCCCGGCGGCGGCGGTCGGCTTCGGCGGGCCCTTCGACCTTCTCGCTCATCCAGTCTATCTGTGTTCGCACGCCGTCCGTCAGCGCCGCACGGGCCTCTGGTGTCTGGCGCAGCGTGTCGGCGGCAAGTCCGGAAATTGGACAGCCACCAGCCCTGTTGTCGCGATGGCGCGGCGATAGATACTCCTCCATGTATGCGCGAAGGGGAAGTGTCGCGCCATTGCGTTGGCCAACCGCGTGAGCAAGCGCTTGGACGATGAGGTCATCCTTCGAGCTGAAATGACCGTAGAAGCTGCCATGCGTGAGCCCCGCGGCCTTCATGACCTCTGCGACGCCGACTGCCTCAAATCCTTTCTCCCGAAACAATCGGCTTGCGATCTCCAGGATCCTTTGGCGGTTTTTGGCCATCTGTTCGCGGCTAATCTTCATTTTGAGATTTCTCCATGTCTGCCATTGACTTTTTTATGATAGCCATCACCTTAAAGCCGTAATTAGTATCGTCATCATAAATATACAACACTCATCGAAAGAGAACAAGGCAATGGCTGAAACTCCCACCGTCCTCATCACCGGCGCGTCCTCGGGTATTGGAGCGGCATATGCAGAACGCTTCGCCCGGCGTGGGCACGATCTCGTACTGGTCGCCCGCAATAAGGCAAAACTGGAGGCTGTCACGGGACGAATCCGCGACGAAACCGGCGTGACGGTCGACATTCTGCAGGCCGATGTCACAAATTCCGATGATCTTGCGGCCGTGGAAACGCGACTACGCGACGATCGCAGGATCGGAATTCTTGTCAACAATGCCGGTGCGAGCCTGGGAGGAACATTTGTGGATCAAGCTGCCAACGATCTCTCCCAACTTATCGCGCTCAATGCGACGGCGGTTGCTCGCCTCGCCAGTGCCGTGGCGCCACGCTTCATCGAGGCGGGCTCGGGCGCGATCATCAACGTCTCCTCGGTCGTAGGGCTTGCCCCGGAATTCGGTATGTCCGTCTACGGCGCGACCAAAGCGTTCGTGACGTTTCTCTCCCAAGGGCTCAGCCTCGAACTCGGTCCCAAGGGAATCTATGTGCAAGCAGTTTTGCCTGCGGCGACGCGGACGGAGCTCTGGGAGCTTGTCGGCATTGACGTCAACACGCTTCCGGGGGTGATGGAAGTGGGCGAACTTGTGGATGCAGCCTTGGCAGGCTTTGACAGGCGCGAGTCCGTCACCATCCCGCCGCTGCACGATGCCGCCCAATGGGAAGCCTATCATGCTGCGCGCCAAGCGATGATCCCAGGATTTGCACAGGTCCGTGCGGCAGAGCGCTATCGCTCCGCCCAGTAGCGCCTCCTGTAGGAACGCGCCGGCAGCACAGGCCGTACTGCAAAAGGCCAGCCGGTCTGTGCTGCCGGCGCGAAGCCCTGACCTGACAGAGATTCACCAACTCCAGACGAAAGACATGCAATGACCGACAATGCACTCTTTGAACCCTATAAGCTCGGAACCCTGACGCTGGCGAACCGTATCGTCATGGCGCCTTTGACCCGCAACAGAGCCGGCCCCGGCTTCGTGCCGGGTGATATTGCCGCGAAATACTATTCCCAGCGCGCGACTGCAGGCTTGATCATATCGGAAGGTGCGCAGATTTCGCAGGAGGGGCAGGGCTATCAGGATACACCGGGGATTTATACACAAGCTCAGATCGCCGGGTGGCGGAAAGTCACCGACGCAGTGCACGCCAAAGGCGGACGCATCTTTCTGCAGCTCTGGCATGTCGGTCGTGTTTCGCATGTCGATCTGCAGCCGAATGCGCAGGCACCGGTCGCGCCATCCGCTATCAAGGCTGAAACCAAGGTCTTCGTGAACAATGCGTTCGCCGATGTGTCTGAACCTCGCGCCCTCGAACTTGATGAGATCCAAGGCATCATTGCAGATTTTCGTCGCGCCGCCGCCAACGCAATTGCTGCGGGCTTCGATGGTGTCGAAGTCCATGGCGCCAATGGCTATCTGCTGGAACAGTTTATCAAGGATGGCTCCAACACGCGTACTGACGCCTATGGTGGCTCAATCGAACATCGTGCACGGATGATACTTGAGGTCACTGCCGCAGTTGCTGCAGAGGTCGGTGCACAGCGGACGGGAGTCCGGATCTCGCCGGTCAACGCCGTCACGTCGACCGATTCGCAGGCTCAATTCAACTACATCGCCGAGAAACTTGGCCAGATGGATATTGCCTATCTTCATGTCGTTGAAGGTGCGCGAAGCGGGCCGCATGATGTTGCTCCCTTCGATTACGCAGAGCTCAGGGCCAAGTTCGGGAACACGTACATTGCAAACAACGGCTACAACTTAGAACGCGCAACGTCGCGATTGACGAAGGGCGAGGCTGATCTGTTTTCCTTTGGCCGGCCATTTATCGCCAATCCTGATCTCGTGGAGAGGCTGAAGACTGCTGTTCCGCTGGCAGAGTTGAACCCAGCGACCATCTACGGCGGCGGCGCCGAAGGATATACCGACTATCCCTCCATCGCCGCCTCGAGCCGCGCCTGACAAACCGGCGCCGCGCTGCTGCGCGGCGTCTTCCGTCGTCCGGCGCCGCAGCCGGCCCCGCTCGACTGGCAGACCTTCCTGCCCCTCGCTCCAGACATTAGGAGCTACAAGATCCATGCCGGTGGCATAACCGCCCTCGGCGAGCAGGGCTATCGCCATTACCTGCCTCTGGCGCTCCTACACCTGTGTGGCTCTAGGGCGACGATATCCTGTCATGGCTACCGCGCCTGAAGCTCAACGCGCCTCTCATCACCCGCGGCACGTCCTTGTTCAGCGACCCGAGCGTGGGCCTCACCGAGAACAAGTCCGGCAACGCTCTTACGACGCAATGGGGCTGGGTGATCCGCATGTCGTCACCGGAGCGCGCCATTCTGGAACCCATCGACGAACTGCCCGCCCGAGAGCTTCCACAATCTCGACACGGTGTTTGAGGGGCTCGCCACGCTCAATCCGCGCCGTCTGATGGCGCTGCTGCAGAGCTGCCGGAAGATCAAGGTCAGGCGCCTGTTCTTCGTGTTCGCCGATCGCCCCAAACATTCCTGGCGTGAACGTCTTAATCCCGACGACTTCAAGCTCGGCACGGGCGACTGCACCCTGGTGAAGGGCGGCAAAATCCTTCCTCCGCTACCGCATCATGGTCCCTTCGAAACCTCAACAGGAGCTGCCGATGGCCCGTGAAGCCTATGCCGCCTAGGTCGCGCTGCAGGTGCGGCTTCTACCCTTTATCGCAGCGGAAAAGGTCGTTGCGCTAAAGGGCGGGACCGCGATCAATCGCTTCTATCGCGACATGCCCCGGCTTTCGGTCGATATCGACCTGACCTTCTTGCCGGTCCGTGACCGCGCGGAGTGCCTAGCCGAGATCGATGAAACGCTGGATCGTATCACCGGCGCCGCCAACGGCGGCGCGCCCGGAGGCGTCGCGGCTAGCGCTGGAGCATGTGGCGGGTGCGCCGGGTTCCCGCCGAACCAAGGCGCACACCTTATTCCCCTTGGCAAGAAGCATTGCGGTGAGATGGCCGCCAATGGCATCTATACTCCGGTCACCAGGATCGGACTGTTCTGTGCAGATTTGACAATCACGGCGTTCACCTGCTCGTTGCCGTCACTGATCGCCAGTCTTGGCGAGCTGCTTACGGTATTCCGCCACCGGCAGGCCGCCCCAACCCCAGTTCTCCAGTTCAATCTCCTCGATGACCACGAAGGTCGCCTCAAGAGGCTTGTGAAGAACATCGAACAAGAGTTGGCTCACTCCGGCAATCAAGGATGCTTTCTCCTCTGGCGTCACGGAATCGCGACTAGGAGCGGATCCTTCCCGCGTAACTTGGATGGTGACGATAGGCATGGGTAAACTCCTTTAATGGCCGGCACTCTGGCCACCGTCGACATGAAGGATTTCGCCGGTGACGAAGGACGCGGACTCCAGGTAGAGAACGGCCTCGACGACGTCGCGAATCTCACCCATGCGTTTGACCGGATGCATCGCCGCGAGAAATTCGTGGGTCTCAACAGGATGCAGCGGGGTACTAATGTTGCCGGGCGAAACGGCATTCACCCGTATGCCCCTTGCGGCATATTCGATGGCGAGTGCCTTGGTGGCCGAGTTGATGCCGCCCTTGGTAAGGTTGGCAAGCACCGTAGGAACGCCGGCAACCGGCTGATCGGTCAGGCTCGTCGTGATACTGACGATGTGGCCGGATCCATGTCTAAGCATTTCAACGACGACACGCTGCGTTATATAAAAGAAGCCCGCGACATTTGTTGCGACTTTCGAGGCGAAGTCCTCTGCTGTGTATTCGATGAAGGGCTTGGCAATAAAGATGCCTGCATTGTTGACAAGGGTGTCGATACGGCCAAAGCGCGAGATTGTCTCCCGTACAATACGTTCGGCTGTCTCGGGATCGCTTATATCGCCTGCGATAGTGAGAATGTCCGAGTCGCTGCTCTGTTCGATTGAGCGAGATGTTGCCACAACCCTAAAGCTGTGATCCCGATAACCCTTAACGAGACCCGCACCAATGCCCTGCGAGCCGCCGGTTATGATCGCCACTTTCCGTTCACTGTCCATGCTGAGCCTCCATAACATCTACCGGCTGGCGGAATGCTGCCGGAAGCCTGGATCGGGACAGGCCTGTCAGCCCGCCTTCTGATGTATCGACCCCTCATCTTGGGCGAATAACTACTGAGGGCCTATCTTAAGAGAGCGAGCGACCGTCCCCTATAGCTAGTTGCCCGCGACCGCAGGTTCAGCTTGTAACAACTTGACCAGCAGCTTTGCAGCAGAGGCGGACGAGGCCGGATTCTGGCCGGTGATCAGTCGTCCGTCGACGATGGAGAAATCAGCCCAGTTGGCAGCCTTCTCATAGAGGCCGCCCAGTCGTTTAAGCTCATCCTCGATGAGGAACGGCACCACCTCGGTCAGTTGCACGGCTTCTTCTTCGGAATTGGCAAAGCCCGTAACCCGCTTGCCCTTCACAATGGGCTGTCCCTGATAACTGACCTTGCGTAGAGCCGCCGGAGCATGACAGACAGCAGCGACCGGCTTGCCGGAATTGTGGAAGGCTTCGATCAAAGCGATCGACGTTGGATCATCGGCAAGGTCCCACATCGGTCCATGACCGCCTGGATAGAAGACCGTGTCATAGTCCTCCGCTTGAATGCCGCTGAGCCTCGCAGTATTCGCCAGTTCCTTCTGTGCCGCCGGATCGCTCTTGAACCGCGCCATAGCGTCGGTCTGGTTGCCAGGTTCATCGCTCTTGGGATCGATCGGCGGTTGGCCGCCCTTCGGCGAGGCCAAGGTAACGGTGGCCCCCGCATCCTTGAATACGTAGTAAGGGGCAGCGAACTCCTCAAGCCAGAAGCCGGTTGGCTTTCCGGTATTGCCAAGCTCATCGTGCGACGTCAGTACCATCAAGATCTTCATTGCCAACTCTCCTTGATCATGGTTGGTGCGGTGCCCATAACGATAGACAACGCAGCAATAAGCTCGCTGGCGAACGGGGGTCTTCAGTCATGCCGGCAGCTGCTCGCCCGCCTGTTCCCGCACGATGTATTCGGCGTACCAATCCGGCCAATTCTCATCGTGCTGACCGCCAGTGCGTTTTTCGTGCTCGCCGTGCGCAGCCGCTGCGCGACGGAGCGCTGATGCAAGCTCCGCAGACGAGTTGAATGTCGTGTTGTCGGTGTCGACGCGTCCAGGCAACCGCGCGGTCACCTCCTGGAGCAGCCAGCTGTTGGTGTCTGGATCGCTGAATGAGGCGAATGAGGCGTAACTGCGCCGCTCCGGATCCGCGCCCTGGACTCGGCCAGGCCCATCCCCGCTGTGGAACACCTCGCTGACTTCGACACCGCGCTCGGTGAGTTCCGCACGCGCGGCTTCGATGTCGGACACGATGAGAAAAAGGCCTGTTGCCCTACCCAAATGGATCGAACAGGGTGAGCCGGGAGGCGTGAACTGGACGGCGCGAGACCCATCTTTCCTGACGAAGTCGGCATCAAGCCTCCAACCCAGGCTATCGTAAAAGCGCATGGCGCGATCGATATCCGATACAGGGATAACGGCCACCTCGAGTCTCATGTCTGCTCCTGCATTTGTCATAGTTATCTCCTTGTTATTGGACGAACTTCTCACTGAGCGCGGCATGTTTCGATCCGCAGATATTGACATCGAATGGAACGTCAGGCCTTGAGTGGGGCGTCCTACTCCCCATCAGGTTGGTTATCGCAACGACCTGAATGCCGCCCTTAATTCTTGGGCGAAAATTGTCGGTTGTTCCCAAGCGGCGAAGTGACCACCCTTGTCGACCTCGTGGAAATAGATCAGGTTGCGATAGGCGCGCCGCGCCCATGTCTCCGGCGCGCGATAGCTCTCGCCCGGAAAAACGGTGATGGCGACCGGGAGCGAAATTTCGGATGTCATCTCCGCGCCCGCAAATGCAGGGCTACGGCCACCGGTTTCCCAGTAGAGCCGCGCCGATGAAGTACCGCTGTTCGTCAGCCAGTAAAGCGTGACATCGTCAAGCACCTCGTCAGGCGACTTTTCGGGATCGTCGCTATTGTACGTCCACATCGAGAAACCGGGATGCCCGAGCATCCACGCGGCAAGGCCGACCGGCGAGTCCGCAAGCGCGTAGCCGATCGTCTGCGGCCGCGTTCCCATCATCACCGCATATGACCTGTTCCCCATCTTTGCGGCAGCGCTGAGCGCATCGAACGTCGCGCGCTCCTTCTCGGTCAATCCCGCTGGCGCAGGCCCGCCGACCGCAAGCACCGCGGCAATCTCGGGCGGTACGATCGCCGGCAGGTTGATGTGGATGCCGAGCAAACCTTCAGGTGCCTGGCGCGCCATCGCGTTTGAGACTGGGGAGCCCCAATCGCCGCCCTGCGCAACGTAGCGCGTGTAACCGAGGCGCTTCATCAGCTTGGCCCAGATTTGCGCGATATGGTCGGGGCCAAAACCGACGCTCGTTGGCTTGC
Source organism: Rhizobium sullae (assembly GCF_025200715.1). Classification (NCBI taxonomy): domain Bacteria; kingdom Pseudomonadati; phylum Pseudomonadota; class Alphaproteobacteria; order Hyphomicrobiales; family Rhizobiaceae; genus Rhizobium; species Rhizobium sullae. Next base: position 2,318,588 of record NZ_CP104144.1, on the reverse strand, counting down.
CGGAAAAGCCATAGCCCGGCATCGACGGAATGATCACATCGAACGCGTCCTCAGCAAGCCCGCCATGGCGGGTTGGATCCGTGAGCGCATCGATGATTTTGAGTTGCTCAAGCACCGAACCGGGCCAGCCATGGGTGATAACCGCAGGCAAAGCGCCGGGCTGCTCCGAACGGACGTGAATGAAATAGATGTCAATTCCGTCGATTTTGGTAACGAATTGGGGCAGGGAATTCAGTTTTGCTTCCACCTTCCGCCAGTCGTAGTCGGTCCCCCAATACTCGATGAGCGGCTTGATCTTCGCGAGCTGTATGCCTTGGGACTGATCATTAACCGTCTCCGGGTCAGGCCACCGTGTGGCGGCGATGCGGCGGCGGAGATCGACAAGTTGGTCGTCCGGAATATCGACGCGAAATGGGCGGATTTCGTCAGCCGTGGCCGCCATCGTCGGATAAGGGAAAACGCCCGCGGCAGCCGCAGCCGCAATTCCCATCGCAGCTGCGCTAAAGATCCGGCGCCGGTCGTGATTGATAACTTCGGGACTCAGTCGCTTACGCATCTTGAATCTCCTTGTTGCGTCTGCGTTCAGCGGTTTGACTGCCAAACCTTGAGGTCAGCCGCGGTTGCCAGGGCATCCTCCAATAGGAAATGACAGTGACCTATGATCGAGCCGCCCTACACTGGGTCGCAACAACAGTAGGACTAAAGGCGTGGCCAACGGCATCAATCACTTTGGTAGCCGACACATCGCATATGGGACATGACGAAAAGTTCGTTCTTCGCCATCTTTGTCGATTATCAGATACCTTTCGTGCAGCACTGCGCGCCCGCATTTGCTAATCGAATTCGGTGTAAAGAATGGGATTATTTAGGTGCATTTCTGGGCGTCGAATGGCGAGGCAGCTATAGCCGAGAACTATACTAGTGTCACTTAACCCAAAGTGAGTAACTGGCAGCATCTACGCGAGTGGGACATGCTCGTGTCGTATTGCACTTAGGGGGCTGGCCGATCAATCCCAAATGTTCCCGGTCTGTGCTTCGAATGTCGCATAGTGTCTCAACTGGAATTGCACAGCAGCATTGAGTGGCTCTGCGGTTCGGTTCCGCTCAAGGCGGTCGGGTTCGCCGGCTATCTCAATGATGGGAACTGACTAATCACAGCGCGTAGCCTGGCCGGTAAGCAACGAGTTCGGTGTTGCCGTGGCTGAAGGGCAGGTCGTGGCCCTCGGCCACGGCGGACCGGAGCGGCATCATTTCGGAATGCGGGGGCGGGATTGCCTCCGAATCTGCAATACGTCAAACCCTGTACGAGCATCGAGCCAGACCCCGGACGGGATGATTGGGTCGGGCCGGTAGATATTCAGTCTCGTAGCGTGGTGAAACGCCACAAGGTGCCAGACAAAGCTCGTGATGAAGGTCGGCACGACGTAGGCGAGCACGGCGAGCGTAGCGTTTCTTGATCGCCTTGCTTCTCTCCCGCGAGCGTTTTGGCTTGGCTTCATGTTGCGGGCGGCGCTTTGATGCAGGCGGGCCGACACTTTCAGCCAGATATGCGGTCCGACCCATGCAAAAGCTGCCATCGTGAGTTCTGACAGACGACCGCTACTGATAACAGACGTTAGCGGTTACTCGTCGCCGGGATGGGGGGTGCGGGCGGCGATCCACCTGTCGAGCGCCCACTTGCCCGGCCCCCAAGTAATAACACCGAGTGCCATCGCCGCCCAGGTCAAATGAATGGGCCATCCGTCTGGCACCGTGAGCTGAATGATGATCGTCATCGCGAGCAGTCCGAGCGCCGCAAGCTGCGTCATCAATCCGAGGACCAGAAGGATCGGCAACAAAACTTCCGCGCACGCGACCGCAAAGGCCATCACGGCTGGCGCCGGGAAGTCATAGGGCCCGCCCGGCAGATGCAATTTGAATTCCGATGCGAAGAGGAGGATGGCCACATCGTTCAACTGCAGGAAGCCGTCCCACTTGCTCATGCCTGAGCGCCAGAAGGGCACGGCGAGCCCAAAGCGCAAGGCGAGTTGGGCCAGCGATGTCGGCGCAAAGGTGGCAATCAGGCCATCGATCCGACCGAGCCAGCCTGTCTTCCCTCGGGTGACGGGATTGTGGAAAAATTTTCGTATAGAAGTCAGCATCTCATCCTCCATCGCGGACCGCCGTGAACGCACCCGCCTCGAACATCGTGCGAATAGCGGTCGCGAGATCGAATTCTGGGCAGCTCGTGCTCGCTGTCGCCGCAGCTTTTCCAAGTGGCTCGCGCGCCATGAGGTGGGCGAGGAAGATATCGGCGCCTGGCGGAAGGCCGCGAACCTCCACCTCCAGCATCGGCCGCGTTACCAGTGCGCTCTCCGCTGCAGTCGCCGAGACGCGGCCGACCGGATCGCTCGCCCTGTTGACCGAAAAGATCGTCACGGCCGGATAGGCAGAAGGAACGATGCGGGTTGCCGGATGCGGATCGAAAATGAGGTCACCGAGCCGTTCCGGCGGGACGGAGGCAAGGACATTCGGCTGCAACACAGCGGAATCTGCCGCATGATAGGCATCAAGCCAGGCCCGCTCGATGCGCGCGACGTCGGCGAGCCATGGCATGGATTGCGCATGTTCGTAGCGCTCGATGAAATCCGGAAAATCCCGGCCGTACTCGAACAGCAACGGTGATGTCGGCGGCGTCTCGCGGACGTGGAACCGGGCCATGGCACGAAAGAACGTCTCTCCGGTGATGCGCAACGTGGCGGGGAAGACGGCCGCGAGCGCATCGATCAGGCTAACGGTCACATTGTTGCGATAGACATTGAAACGCTTGCCGGCAGCCTTGCCGTTCGGGCCGGCAACGATAAGGGGTGTCGCGCGAGTGGGATCGAGCAGCCCAGCCACGATGCCTTCCGGATAGTCGGGGCTGTTGGCAGCCTCGATACGATAGCCCCTAAGCGCGCACATTGATCCGCTCCAGTCGCAGAGCCGCGTACCGATCGAGGATCGCCTGCGCCTCCTTTGCCTCGGCCTTCAATACCGGCCAATCGGGAATGGCACTGTCCCATTCGATGAGCGTCGGAACAGGGCCGCAGCGCCCGATCACGATGTCGAACAGCTTCCAGACCGCGTCGGCAACCGGCCCGTCGTGACTGTCGATTAGGAGGAGATCACCCTCGTCGTCCTCCTGCTCCGTGTGTCCCGCCAGATGAACCTCGCCGACATGTTCGAGCGGGTATTCGGAAAGGTAGTCGAGAGCGGAAAAGCCGTGGTTGATTGCCGAGACGAAGACGTTGTTGACGTCGAGCAGCAGCCCGCAGCCGGTGCGTCTCACGATGTCCCGGATGAACGCGGTCTCGGTCATCGTCGACTCCCTGAATAGCACGTACGTGGAAGGATTCTCTAACAGAAGCGGCCGGCGGATTGCCTCTTGAACCTCATCGATATGTTCTGCGACACGCCGCAGCGTGGCTTCGGTGTAGGGGAGCGGCAACAGGTCGTTGTAGTAGGTCGTGTCGTGAGTCGACCAGGCCAAATGTTCCGAGACGAGCGCGGGCTCATATCGTTCGATTAGCCCCGCGAAGCGCCCCAGATGTGCCTTGTCCAGCGGCTGCGGCCCGCCGATCGACATGCACACGCCATGGAGCGAAACAGGATAGTCCTCGCGGACGCGCGCGAGTGCGGCATGCGGCGGGCCGCCCGCGCCCATGTAGTTTTCCGCATGGACTTCGAAGAAGCCTCCATTCCGATCATCGTCCGCGAGGATCGACGGCAGATGCTGGTGCTTGAAGCTGGTACCAGCGCGGCCATCGATCGGATACGCCGGAAAGCGGAGAGTTCCCGACGCGCCAATATCCGTATGCTTTGCCAAATTGGGCATCATTGCCTCCACTTTCCGGTGTCTGGTTGGGCTTACGAGGGAAGGTCGCGCGACAGCGCTTCTGTCGAGCCCTTGCGGCCGCCCGGCAGATCCATCGTCGTGCAGGTGCCGCCGTCGACGAATTTCCAGGCGTTGCCCTGATAATCGACCGTCGAGGTGGCCTGGCAGGTCGTGCCGGGGCCGGCCGCACAATCATTCTGACCCTTGAGCGCGACGCCGAAGCACTTCTCCTTTCCGGCATCCATCGCGGCCTTGACCTGCTCCTGCGAGAGCGGTGCGGCGATCGCAAATGATGACACCGCTGCCGCTACGGCACCGGCCAACATGGCCGCACTGATCGTGGATTTCGTGGACATGACATCTCTCCATTTTTGAGGACCTGTGCGACCCGTGATCGAGGCCACACGGAGCCTTGTTCGCAGCCAAAGGGCGATTTGTTACATTACCCGCGTACACGGTTTCGTGAGCAGACGGCCGGACTACGATGACTATGGACCAACTTGCTCCGAGCTGAACGTGATCAACCGCCGTGAGGGAGCGGAATACGGACGGTCCCGTACTTCGCTCACTCCGTAACAGCGGCGAGGTTTGCGGAGCAGAAATTTAACAAACGGCGAAGACCAGCCCGGCGAGACCGCGCTGCCCGCCGTCGCTGGAGGAAGCAAGCTCCACGATACCTTGATGGAACACGTTTGCGAATTGAGGGTCTGGCGACCGCCTCTTGTCCGTGACTATTCCATTTCCCTGGTCTCTGGCAGATTCAATGCATAGCGCGTGTGTCTGCGCTCACCGGTGCGCGTGAGCGCCCCTTTCTCCACCAAATCATGAAGATCGCGCGTGGCGGTCGCTCGCGACGCCCGAGTGATTGAAATGTAATTCTCGGCGCTCAACCCGCCCTTAAAACCCCCAGAGCCTTCACGGAACATACGAGCGATGGCCTTCTCCTGGCGTTCGTTGAACCGGCGTCGGAACCGGTCATAGAAGCGCGCCTTGGCGATATAGAAGGCCACCCGCTTCAGAGTAGTCTGTTGCGCCTCGAGAATGGTTTCGGCAAAATAAACCAGCCATTCGGTGATATCGAGCGTGCGTTGATGCTGTTCGAGCTGAGCGTAGTAGGTTTTGCGGCTATGCTCGATTGTATAGGCAAGCGCAATCAGGCTTGGTTGCCCGATATTCTGGGCGAGCGATTTTTCCGCAAGCGCTCTGCCAATTCTTCCATTCCCATCCTCAAATGGATGAATGCTTTCGAAGTACAAGTGGCCTATACCCGCCCGTTTGAGAGCGGGCAAGGGGACCTCGCCCTTAGGCGCCGATCTGTTGAACCACTCCATATAGGCCGCCATTTCCGCTGGCACTTGCCTTGATGGCGGCGCTTCGTAATGGATGGTTGGATTATCGAGGCGGCCGGACACAATCTGCATGGCATCGTCATGTGTCCGGTATCCGCCGATTGTTCCGATATGACGATTTCCCATCATTAACATGCCATGCCAACGAAACAGGGTTTCGTGATTGAGCGGAGTCGACCAGGTATCATATACGTCGACCATCATTTCCGCGATTCCGCGCTCTTGCGGTCTTACTGGCCGATTGTCAGCGTCGAGGCCGAACTGCCGGCGCAATGAAGATTGTACGCTCGCTCGATCGAGCATCTCGCCCTCGATCTCTGAGGTTTTCACCGCCTCGTCGCTTAAAAGCTCGATACGCAGCAGATTGCGTTCTTCATCACTGACATGACGGACAGCGCCTATTACTTCCCCCGATGACAGGAGAAATCGACTTTCGAGTGGTTCGAGCAGCGCATGGTCATAAACGAAACGCGGCCAGCCTTCCTGTGTCCAGTTCCATTTCATGAGCTATAGTATCCTTTCTATAACTCACAATGCCTGCTTCAGTGAGTGATGGCAATGAATTCTATCACTCACGATTCAGTCAAAGCTTTTTCGCAGGTATGCGTGACTCCGCTGATCGTTTCCGCACGAAGCTCCCCAGCAATGCCGCTGAAGACCGCGGAACCAATGAAACTGAAAGTGTCATTGGTCGTCGTCGATGTGTCGGAATCGATGTCTGAGAGTCTGATTTTGTCGCCATCGGCAGTGCTGAAATCGAGGATCTGATCAGCGGTCGCTGCTCCAATCGCCGCATCTATCGTAAGTTCATAGGAGAACGTATCTGCCCCGGTCCCTCCCGTTAGAAAATCGCGGTCTCGGCCACCAGTCAGCGTATCATTTCCGGCATCCCCAAAGAGCTGGTCGCTCCCGAGACCGGAGATGATTGTATCATTACCGTTGGCGCCGCGGACGACATCATTGCGGCCAACCTGATGTATGGCGGAGTACTCGCCATCGCGGTCATCGGCGCAGCCAGCGGCCGCTTCCAGTCCGCTGGAATGACGCGGGCGCTCTCCGCAACTGCGCTTGCTCAAGTACTGGTCGGTATCATTGCACTGGCCGCGGAATTCGGATCCACGGCGCCTAGCTTTCCAGAAGCCATCGTGCTCTCGACCGGGTTCTTCGTTGCGCTGTGGCTGCTATCGGCATACCTATTCCTGAAGGCGGAGAGGGGCTAAACTCCCACAGGCGCGGCGCCGCGGTACCATCCAGGCTGATTCGCGCCATCCTTCCCTTCGCTTCGCCTCCGGCCGCGATCGAATACGCCCAGTCGCGGAGGCGGGAAACCACCCGAGGATCGTTGACCTTTCTGCCGGAGGCCGCGTCACCCCAGCCAATACCTTGGTCCCGGCCCCTTGCGTCCTGCCACATCAGCAGGGTTCGCCAAGCTACACCGGTCGATCGACAGGCAGCCGCAACCGATGCACTCGGTAAGCCCGGACCGCAGGCGCTGCAACTCGGCTATGCGCTGGTCGATGCGCTTTGCCCACTCGCCCGACAACCGCGACCAATCCCGACGCGACGGCACGCGATCGGCTGGCAACTTGGCGAGCTCGGCGCCGATCTCTTCAAGGGTCAGTCCGATCCGCTGCGCGAAGATGACGAAGGCGATCCGGCGCAACACGGACCGGTGATAGCGCCTATGCCCCGAGCCGGCCCGCTCGGATGCAATCAGCCCGCGCTCTTCGTAGAAGCGCAGGGCGGATGAGGCGACGCCGCTGCGCCGCGATACGTCGGTGATGGTCAGCATCGGATCCATGCATAAACGAAAGCACGATTCCCACTTGACTTCAAGTTAACTTGAACTTGTAGCAACTAGTCCTACGGATTGAAGGAGCACTGGCAATGCAGACGAGTATCGATCTTCAGGGACTTCGCGTGACGGTCACGGGCGGCACCTCCGGCCTCGGACTGGCGCTTGTGCGGCAGCTTACCGCGAAGGCTGCGTGCGTCGCCTTCGTTGCCCGCAGCGCCGCGAATGTCGAGCGCGTCTCAGCCGAGACGGGCGCGCTCGGCATAGTCGCCGACATAAGCAGGAAGGACGACATCTACCCGATCGCGATGCAGGTCACTGCCGGCCTCGGCGGGGTCGACGTCCTGATCAACAATGCATCGAGCCTCGGTCCTGTCCCTCTGGCGCTTCTTGCCGATACCGATTGCGAGAAGCTGGAAGCAGCGCTTGCCGTCAACCTCCTCGGCGCGTTCCGGCTGACGAAAGCGTTGTTCGGTGCGCTTGCCGCGTCCGCACGCGAGGGCCGCGGCGCGCTGGTGGTCAACATCTCCAGCGACGCGGCGGTGAACGCGTATCCCGGCTGGGGGGCGTATGGTGCGAGCAAGGCCGCTCTTGCGCACCTAACGGCGATTTGGGATGAGGAGGTGAAAGACGATGGCATAAGGCTCCTCGCGCTCGACCCTGGTGATATGGACACGCCGCTGCACGCGCTGGCGCTTCCAGACGCAGATCCGTCGACCTTGAAGGCCCCCGAGCTGGCAGCTGCCGAGATCATCGAAAAGATGCTCGACGCGTTGTCGGTCCAGGCCAGGCTTCTCGCCGGGGAACACGCATGATTGCCGTCGCCCGCCCCGATCGGCACTCCGCCAGGCTGTTCGTCGTCGCGGCGGACGGAATGATGCGCGACCTGCCGCGCACCAAACTCGCAACGCTGTTCGATCCCGGAGACCTGGTCGTCGCCAATGACGCCGCGACCTTGCCTGCCAGCTTGCAAGGCACGCATGTCCCAAGCGGGAAGGCGATCGAGATCCGCCTGGCCGGCTGGCTATCACTTCCCGATCCCACCCGTTTCGTGGCGATTGCCTTCGGCTTGGGCGATCATCGCACGCGCACGGAAGACCGGCTGCCTCCGCCTGCGCTGTCAACAGGCGATCGCCTCTGGCTCGGTCCGCTTGAAGCCGTCGTCGAGCGCCTTCTCGACCATCCTCGACTTCTCGAACTGTGCTTCCCAGGCAACCGCGCAGCGGTGCTTGCAGGAATGGCGCAGCACGGCCGGCCGATCCAGTACGCGCATGTTCCCGAGCCGTTGGCGCTGTGGGATGTTTGGACGAAGATTGCCGCCCGACCGTTCGCGTTCGAGGCGCCGTCGGCAGGGTTCGGGCTCGACTGGCGCACGCTCCAAGCCTGGCGTCGGCGCGCCGTCGGCTTCGCAGCACTCACGCATGCCGCGGGCGTCTCTTCTACCGGCGATCCTGCGCTCGACTCGCGCCTTCCCTTTGATGAGCCGTACCGCATCTCCGAGCGCACCGCAGCGCAGGTCGCGCGGGCGAAGCTGCGCGGCAGCCGCATCATCGCGATCGGCACGAGCGTCGTGCGCGCGCTCGAGGCGGCCGCTAATCCCGATGGCAGCGTGCGCGCCGGAAATGGCATTGCGACAGGGCGCATCGAGCGGGGCACACCGCTCCGCGTTGTCGATGCGATTCTCACGGGCGTCCACCAGCCCGGCGAAAGCCACTTCGAGCTCCTGCGCGCCTTCGCCGATGATGCCCTGCTCGCGAAGGCCTCCGCAGCTCTCACGGCGTGCCGCTACCGCGCCCATGAATTTGGCGATTCTGTGCTGCTGAATTGTTAACGGCTGCTCTTATCGATCCGATCCGGCCTGCAGAACTGGTCGAGGTGAAGAGATTCCCTGCCGAACTGATCGGAGCGCTGGAGACGATTGAGAAATGCATCGCCTGCCTCGTGCGGTGGCCTGTCCGGAACTCGAGAAGCGCGCTTCGGTAGGTTGAATGATTGCCCGTCTACCCGCCAGCATGAGACGGTATGGCAGCGAAACAAGACGCAACCGCATGAGCAGTGCAATGTAGCCGCTCTCTGAAGGCCCATCTATTTTTTCGCCCTTGACTCATTTCGGCATGAGAACATAATGAGAACATTGGCGTCGCGATCAAGCGGCATTCCATGAAGCTCAAGACTCGGGTACCGCGCGCCGGCGCGGGAGGAAGATACACGTGCGTCCATTGGCGATCGAAGAGACTCCGCCCGAAGGCACCGACCTCGACTGGGAGGTGCAGGCCATCCTTGCCTTTCACGATGATGACGCCAAAGCGGCGATCGAGACACTGCTGCTCGACTGCAAATACCTCAGGCACCAGCTGGCCTTGGCGGAGAGCGTGTTAAGCCGCGGCATCACGCGCGGGTGGTCTCCGAAATACGAACGGGAGGTATAGGCAAATGCACGGCTATACGATCAACTACGACCTCGAGCTGACTGCGACGGAGGCCGAGGCCACCATGACACTCAGCGATTATGTCAGCCGCGAATGCTTTGACCGGCTCAGAGAAAACGGCGGGCGGCAAAAGTCGATCGAGTTGCTTCATATGCTGAATGATTCGCGTGGCGTTTTCGCCAAGCTCGTCGAATATCATGTCGCTCCGGATGACGGTGACGAGGACATTTTCGAGGATTGCGTTCCGCTGGCGGAAACCGTTTTGCGCGAAGGAAAGCCGCGTCCATCCGAGCTGGAGCGACATTAAATCTTGGGAAACACGATCGAGGCCGAAATGCCTGAGAGCTATAGACGAGAGCATGGAGATCCCGGGGCGGCATACCACATCCCGACGTTGTCGCAGTACGACGACGGCAGCAACATGCTGATCAACATCAATTGCATCCGGTGCAAGATAAGGCATCACTACCGCCCGCAGGATCTCCTTGAGGTTTGCGGCGACGTCGCGCTCGACAAGGTTACGCGGCAATTCCGATGCGAGAGATGCGGCCGGAAAGACTATCTGGAAGTGTCGCTGGATTCATTGATGACAAGCGAAATGACCAAGCTGAAGGTTAGGCGCCTGGTGAAGATCAAGACCATCCGGCGGCCGGTTTGGGAAGACGTGACACCGTCTGTGGACGACACCTAAGCGATCGGCCTTCGGCTGACAGAAAGGTCGGACCTTAGTCCAAGTTGACGATATTTCAATCCTAGCTAAATTAGCATCTGCAGAAATAACCGGGGGCGGTCAGATGCTGGGGGCTTCATTCAGAGAAAGTGACTTGCGCTTGATGTCAGGTGCGGTTCAGGCTTGGTACCGACACTTTGGTTTGGCACCCGACACGAGATGTTCCGTCGTGCTGTGCAGTTCCGTGATCGATCTGTTCAAGCAAGGCCATGGTTCCGCCGATGATCTGGCCGCGCTTCTGATTGCTCTCTACGATGGACCGAAATCCGTCGAGCGCCCACCGACGTCTACCAAAGCGCATTAGTAGATGCTTGCAGCAGATACTGGATGACATTTGCCGGCGTGATCTGCTGCGTCGCCGATCCGCGTCGCTCCATGTGGTTTATTGCAGTTGTCGTCGGCTGCTCTGGAGCCATCTCGGCGTGTTCGACGTCGCGACCGCCCCGGGGAAGATCAAGCCGACCGGCCGGTGAAAGTCACCCAGTCGATCGAGGACGGCAAGACGACGTCGGTTTCAGTCAGCAACGGCTCCAGGGTTCACGGCGGGCGATCTGCTTGTCGAGCTCGACGAGACCGAGCTGAAGTCCGATGAGGATGTCGTGCTCACCGAGCTGGAGGCGCTGAGCGCCGAAGTTGTTGCCGTCGCCGCAGCACGCTAATGGCAGGCCCAAGGGCTAGGCGCATGGGCTGGTATACTATGATAGGGGTAACCTATTGCTCTGAAGAGCTAACTTGATTGGATTAGTCGGCAAAAGCATTTTTAGGCCAGCGGATTCTCAATCTAAGTCCGCAAGGCGAAAGGGACGAACGTGAATAAAGCCGTGAATGTGAAGCAGCCGAATGCAATCGATGTGGAGGTCGGCCAGCGAATCCGAATGCACCGACTTGCCCGTGGCATGAGCCAATCAGCGCTTGCTGAAAAGGTCAATGTCACGTTTCAGCAGGTGCAGAAATACGAAAAAGGCAGCAATCGGGTGGGAGCGAGCCGGCTTCAGGGCATTGCCGACTGTCTCAATGTGCCTGTCTCGTTCTTTTTCGAAGCAATTCCGGGAGCGCCCGAGACTGCAAAGTCAGGCCTAGTGAACGGCATAGACGATCTAACAGGATTTGTTTCCACCGCCGAGGGGCTCGCACTCAATCGTGCATTTCTTGCTGTAAAAAACGCCCGCATACGGCAAAAGATCGTGAGTTTGGTAAAATCGCTTGCGTCGCGGGAAGGCGTCGGTTCCGATAGGGGCGAAATGACGCCTTAAGGGAAATCCTGTTGTATCGCAGCAGGAACGGCTAAAGATCAGCCAAAACTCTGGGAAACCTGCAAAAGCAAGACGTTTGGCCCTGAATGCGTATGAATATTTTCATCATGCGCAGGGAGGACCAACGAACGCTATGCCCGCCGCAATGAAAAGGGACAGTTTGGGCCCCGCGGGTTGTGGAACAAGTTCCCGATACCGGCCATTTGTTGTCCATGAAAACAGCCCTGCCGATGTCGCTGCTCGCTCTGGTCTTCACCGTTGATGGTGTTGCCGCGCAAGAACTCCGGCGCGAAGCCATTAATGCCGCTTCGATCGCTTCCATCGTCGCAGAGCGGTCGACAAAAGCGCCTGCCGATCCAGATCCAGCGGTTGTCCGTCTTCAGGTCCTTCTCGATCGCGCGGGCTCGTCTCCAGGTGTGATCGACGGCTTCTACGGCGAGAATGTCCGCAAAGCTGTGGCCGCGTTCGAGGCGATGAACAGTCTTCCTGTCGATGGGAAGACGGACCCGGAGGTGGTCTCCCGCTTGGAAGGCAATACGCCCATCGTCGAGAGCTACGTCGTCTCGCCAGAGGATGCCACGGGTCTCGTCGACAGGATCCCTGAAGATTACGACGAGAAGGCAAAGATGCACAGGCTCGGCTACACGAGCGTTGAGGAGAAGCTTTCCGAGCGGTTCCACATGGACGTTGACCTTATGAAAGCCCTCAATCCCGCTTCGCGGTTCATTCCTGGCGACGCGGTCTGGGTCGTGACGCCCGGCCCTGCGAAAGAAGGAACAGTCGCGAGAATCGAGGCCAGCAAGACGACAGGGCAGGTCCTGGCCTATGCCGAGAACGGATCGCTGCTTACAGTCTATCCCGCGACGATTGGAAGCAAAGACAATCCGGCCCCGTCGGGCAAGCACAAGGTGAAAGGCGTCGCGAGGATGCCGGTCTACAGGTACGACCCGGGGCTTAATTTCAGGCAGGGGAAGAATAACAAGGTTTTGACGATACCAAAGGGGCCGAACGGTCCGGTCGGCAGCGTCTGGATTGACCTCACTGAGCCTACTTATGGAATACACGGGACGCCTGAACCGAAGCTCATCGACAAGGTTGGATCGCACGGTTGCGTACGTCTGACGAACTGGGACGCCGAAGAGCTGGCCGGAATGGTCAAGCCGGGAGTCTTGGTGGACTTCGTCAGTCGGAGTCCGGCCGCTCCTAAGTGAAGTGGATGCCAATTCGTTCGGCACGGCGGAAAATCCGCTCTCCTCAGCGCGTTCTCCCAGGGATTCCAACCAACGGATGGAAGCAACCATTGGTGAGTGCACGAATCTTCACATCACGATCCGGCCCTGTGTCCTGTCGAGCTCAATCTTCTTCACACGGGGGGCGCAAACGCGGTACCGAAACATATAGGGGCACAGGCAACGAACCTGTGCCTATATATTCTGGCTCTCCACTCAAGGGAGAACCAAGACGCGAGAGGGAAGGATATCGACGGCCACTATTTCCTGGCAAGGAACGCGAACGTCCTGTCCGCCCGTCCAAGGCTGTCATAAATATGAGGCTTGAGAGAGCGGAAAAACACGGGCAAGAAACGCGCCGGCGACAAACGTTCCGAGCATGAGAGTAAAAAGCGAGTTATTTTCGCTGGGCTTATTACGGTGTCGACTGACTGAACTTTCCGCCTCGATATCACGGGATCGCGCCATCAGTACATTGAGCGATACTACGGCTCGAGCAATCGCTGAGCGGTGAACTTGTCGGTCACCAGCGTGTCTATGACGCGAAGTCGTAGCGCGCCGGCAATAGCGGCCGCCTTTTTCGAGCCGCCCGCCAAGGCAATGACACGATCCACCCGCGCAAGATCCTCAAGAGGGATACCGATAACACGCTCATCCAGAGGCGTCTTCACCGCTTTGCCGTTCATATCAAAGAATCGGAGCGAGATGTCGCCGACGGCACCTGCATCCGCGAGATCAGCAAGCTCCCGCGACGAAAAGATGTTCCCCGACCGTGCGAGGAGCTCGGAGGGTTCGACCGCGCCGACGCCGACGATCGCAAGTGTGATGCTGCCAAACAAGTCCATCGTCTCTCGGACAAATGGATCGGACTGCATGAGGAGCTTGGCCTCTCGCGAGGTGGTCACACCTTGCACAGGAAGAAGTTTAGGCTCCGCACCGGTCAGCCGCGCAAGCCGTGTAGTAAGTTGGGTCGCGTGCGTTTGCACTGATGGATCGCCCATGCCGCCGAGCGTCTGAACGACGTATTTCGCCTGCGCGCTCTTCTGAGGGTGGATGTTTTCGACCATCTTGAAGATAGTTTGACTCCAACTCGAAACTCCGATGATCTCGCCGGGCGCGAGCGTGACCTCCAAGAGATGAGCTGCCGCTTCTCCGATCCGGGCCATGATGGCGCCGTCGCGATCTTCCGTACACTCCACCACAACTGCCTCGGGCAGGTCGTACTTATCTCGGAGCGCGCCCTCGAGTTCGCTATAGGTTCCGACAGGAGGGATGACGCTCGTCCGGACGATATCTTCTGCCTCGGCACGCTTCAGCATTCGGGAAACTGTGGCCTGCGACAGGCGAAGATGCTGCGCTATCTCCGCCTGTCGCCTTCCCTCAATGTGATACATCTGGGCGACTCTTGAAATGAGGCGGAGTTCGTTTAGGCGAGACATAGCTGATCCCGGTGTGAATTTTTATTCACCTTTAGCCGGTGTTTGGCGCAACGTCGAGCGGGCGAGAGCATCATTCCAGGTATTCAGGAGCGCTGCTCGGTCCACCGGTTCTGGATTAATGATCTGCGTGCTTCGGGGCAGTCCTGCGATGACCCCCAGATCGCTCCACAGGCCAAGTGACAGCCCTGCCAAATATGCGGCTCCCAGAGCCGACGCCTCGGGCGCCTCGCACTGGATGACGGCGTGTTCGATAAGATTCGACACGCACTGCATCAGGAAGAGGTTCTGGCTTGGTCCACCATCGACATAGAGGGCGCCGAGTTCGCCGCCGCTCTGTGCGCGCATGGCCGCGATCACGTCGTGGACCTGGAACGCAATCGAGTCTGTCACCGAGCGCGCCATCTGCGCGCGCGTCGTACTGAAATTGATCTGAGAGAAGAGAGCACGCGCGTCGGAATTCCAATATGGTGCCCCCAAGCCGACGAAGGCTGGCACGAATCCCGGTCCACCCGGTTCCGCGGTTGCTGCGAGATCGACGAATGCAGCGACGTCCGCAAGTCCCAGGATGCTGGTCATCCACGGCAGGCTGGCTGCCGACACGAGGATGTTGCCTTCAAATGCGAACGTCGGCGTTCCGCCAACGCGCCAAGCGACGGTGGTCGTGATACCGTTTCGCGGGGCGATGAAGCCTGGAAGCGTCGTCATCACGGAAGAGCCCGTTCCAAAGGTTACCTTTCCATCGCCAGGTTTGAACGCTCCGTGACCGAACAGGGCCGCATGGCTGTCCCCGATTGCCGCCCTGATGGGCGTTCCGTCCGGCACGCCCGGCAGCCCCTGCGTGCTCCCGAAATCGGCAGAGCTGTCGAGCACCTCCGGGAGGAGTTCGGTATCGACGCCGAAAATTTCGCCGAGCTCCTTGCTCCATGTCTGCTCCTGGAGGTCGAACAACTGGCTCCTGGCGGCGTTCGAGGCATCGCAGACGTGCCTGCGCCCACCCGTTAGGCAGTGCACCAGCCAACTGTCGATCGTCCCCAGCCGAACTGATCGGCCGCTTGGCACCCGATCGAGCAGCCACCGGAACTTAGAGCCAGGAAACATGGGATCCAGCGGAAGCCCGGTGAGCGTCTGCACACGATCAAGATGACCCTCGGCGAGGAGACGCTCGCAATCAGGCGCCGTCCGCCTGCATTGCCAACTTAGGACGGGTCCCAGTGCTTTTCCGGTCTCAGCATCCCAAACGGTAACCGACTCGCGCTGATTGGAAATTGCCACAGCAGCAATGGTCACGTCCGGGACCGCTTCCAGGCAGACTTCGATTGCCTCGCAAACCGAGGTGTAGAGACGGTTTGGTTCTTGTTCGACCCAGCCGGGCTTCGGATGCGAAATACCGACAGCCGCGGAGCCTCTAGCGAGGACTTCTCCCTTTTCGGAAACTAGAACTGCCTTAGAATTGGTCGTGCCCTGATCGATCGCCAGAATAGCGAGCATCCTATCCTCCACAAACTAAAAGGCCAGGCGGCGGAGCGTCCCGGCTTGATCACGTGCGACCCAGGTTATTTGCGCTTGATGAGCATCTGGGCGGCGTCCGCGATTGCCGATGGAGCCATGCCGAACTCATCGAGAAGGAACTCCGCCGAACCGGTCGGAGCATAGACGCCCGGAACGCCCAGGCGCTTCATCGGGACGGGAGCGTTGTCGACCACTACCTCGGCAACTGCCGAGCCAAGCCCGCCGAAAATCGAATGCTCTTCTGCTGTCACGATCGCTCCAGTTTCCTCAGCAGCGGCAATGATGGCATCCTCATCGATAGGGCGAACAGTCGCGAGGTTGAGGACTCTTGCCTGGATGCCGCGTTCTGCGAGAATTTCCGCGGCTTTCAGCATACGGTGAGTCAATGTGCCATTCGCAATGAGCGTGACATCGGAACCATCGCGCAGGAGGTTTGCCTTGCCAAGCTCGAACTTGTGACCTTCCGGCAGAAGGTCAGGCACACCCACGCGTGACAGGCGAAGGAAGCAGGGGCCGTCGTAGGAGGCCGCCCATTGCACCGCAGCGGCAGTCTCGATCCGATCGCAAGGAGCAATCACCGGAAGGTTCGGCAGGACTCGCGTCCAGGCGAAGTCTTCGATCGAATGGTGGGTCGGACCGAGCTCGCCATATGCCATTCCGGAGGAAATTCCAACGAGCTTAACATTCGCATTCGAGTAAGAGATATCCGCCTTGATCTGTTCAAGCGAGCGGCCTGTCAAGAAAGGCGCGGCGGCGCAAACAAACGGCAGCCGTCCGCCGTTTGCGAGTCCCGCGCTGACGCCGACCATGTTCTGTTCAGCAATGCCGACGTTGACGAGCCGGTCTGGAAACTTCGACTTAAAGCCGCCGAGCTTCGATGAACCGACAGAATCGTTGCACACCGCGACGATCCGGTCATCGGTCACTGCGAGCGCCTCGAGGGTCGCCGCGAACGCATCGCGGCAGTCGTAAAATTTGGGTGTGTTTGCCGGCGCGTTCATTACAGTGCCTCCGAAAGTTCTGCTACTGCGATGTCATACTGTTCCTTGCTTGGCACCTTATGATGCCAGTCGACACGGTCCTGCATGAATGAGATGCCATGGCCCTTGTTGGTGTGGGCGACGATGCCATGCGGACGGGAGCCTCGATATTCCAACGCAGGCACGATTTCATCCATGCTGTTGCCATTGATTTCGGTCACATCCCAGCCGAACGCCTCAAGCTTCGGCCGCAGCGGCGCAACGTTGTTCGTATCAGCCAGGGACGCGCCCTGCTGGAAGCGATTGTGATCGACGATCAGCGTTAGATTGTCGAGGCCAAACTGGGCAGCCGCCATGAGAGCCTCCCAGTTGGAACCCTCCTGCATCTCGCCGTCTCCGGTGATGACGTAAGTTTGATACTTCGCTCCGGAGAGCTTGGCGGCCTTGGCCATGCCGACAGCGACTGGCAGACCGTGGCCGAGCGGACCGGTATTCGTTTCGACGCCTGGAACCTTGTTGCAGTTGGGATGCCCGTTCAGTCTCGAGTGCGGCTGCAGAAAGGTGGAAATCTCCTCTTCCGGAATGAAGCCGCGCTTTGCCAGGGTCACGTACAGGGCGCACGCCGTATGCCCCTTGGAAAGAACGAATCTGTCCCGATCGGGGTGCTTCGCCTGATCGGGCCAAACGTTCAGCACGCGGAAATAAAGGGCCGTCAAGATGTCGATGACCGACATCTCTCCGCCGATATGGCCGGCACCTGCTTCGAAGACTGCCTGAAGGTCACGCAATCGGATCTCGCGAGCGACGCGCTCAAGTTCTATGATATCCATGGATTCCTCGTGCATAAATATTCACTAGGCAATATTTTTGCACAAGACGAGGTTTAGTCAAGCCCTTGCGCAAAACATACCGCCAGCAGGGGGCGGACAAATCCTGTTGACAGCCAGAAGGCAACTTGTTAATTCATTTTCTGGCATGTGTGAATAATTATTCTTGCCTGCACAAATATCTACTGACGACGAGACCCAGGGAGGAATGATGGTGGCGCTCGACATCAATGAACAGAGACTTTCGTCCGGCACCTGGCTGAGCAAGCTCAAAGGCGCCACCGGTCCGCTCGTGGGGCTGCTCGTGCTGTGCGTCTTTCTGAGCTTCAGCACGGACGCGTTTCTTTCGGTCAGAAACGGTCTCAATATCCTCGATCAGATCACCGTCCTCGGTATCATGGCGGTCGGGATGACCTTCGTCATTCTGATTGGCGGCATTGACCTATCGGTCGGTTCGGTACTTGCCCTTGCGATGATGGTCATGGGCTGGACCGCCAACATCGCCGGTCTTCCGCTTCCCGTCGGGATCGCTTTCGGACTGCTCGCATCGGCCGTTTCGGGGCTGATCGTGGGCCTGCTGGTGACGCAGTTCAGCGTTCCGGCGTTCATCGCCACTCTGGCCATGATGTCTGCAGCTCGCGGCGTCGCAAACATGATCACAGACGGTCAACAGATCGTGGGATTCCCTGACTGGTTCATGATGCTCGCAATCGATCGTCATTTCGGCGTGCTGACGGCTACCGTCTTCCTGATGCTTGCCGTAGTCCTTGCAGCTTGGCTTTTCCTGCACTTCCGTTCCGAAGGTCGCATGCTCTACGCGGTGGGTGGAAATCCGGAGGTAGCGCGTCTGGCGGGTATCAACGTCCAGCTCGTGACGATCGGTGTCTATGTGGTGAGTGCAGTCCTCGCAGGACTAGCAGGCATCGTGCTCGCGGCTCGCCTGGACTCGGTCCAGCCGTCCAGTGGTTTTGGCTATGAGTTGGACACGATCGCTGCGGTCGTCATTGGTGGGACTTCGCTCTCCGGCGGCGCCGGCGGTATTGGGGGGACGCTGATCGGTGTTCTTATCATCGGTGTCCTTCGTAACGGGCTCAACCTTCTTAATGTCTCGCCGTTCCTTCAGCAGGTGATCATCGGCATCGTCATCGTACTTGCGGTGGGCGCGGAGACAATTCGTCGGCGTCGCGCCTGACGAGCGGCCCGCCGAGTTGGCGGACGCCACGAATTCCGCCCCGAAGGGTTGGGGCGGATCAATACCCCGAGGGGGAGGTATTACCCGAGGGTCCCATCAAACAACGGAGGAAATACAATGAAAATTGCGCGCACCATGCTCGCGTCTGCCGCACTGCTTGGTCTCACGCTCGGCCCCGTACACGCGGCGGAGCTGAAGAAGCTCGGCCTGGCCGTTGCTAACCTTCAGGCAAACTTCTTCAATCAGATCAAGCAGTCTGTCGAGGACGAAGCCAAGAAGCGTGGCATAGAAGTCGTCACCGTCGACGCGAAGGGCGACGGACCGACGCAGGTGAACCAGATCCAGGACCTTCTGACGCAGAACATCGACGCACTGATCTACATTCCGGCGGGGGCGGCCGCCGCGACTGTTCCGGTCAAGCTTGCCAAGAACGCCGGCGTCCCGGTGGTGAACGTCGACCGCAATGCTGACGGCGCGCCAGGCGACACTTTCCTTGCCACGGATTCCGTCGCGTCTGCCAAGGCCGTCTGCGACTACATTCTGAAGCAAGCCGGCGGCAAGGGCAAAATGGTCATCATCCATGGTCAGAAGGGCACGACGCCCGAAGTCGACCGCTCCAAGGGATGCGCTGAATCCCTTAAGGCCAATCCGGACGTGACGGTTGTCGCCGAGCAGTACTCGAACATCTGGAGCCAAGACGAAGGATTCCAGATCATGCAGAACATGCTGCAGGCAAATCCCGACGTCTCGATCGTGTTCGCACAGGCCGACGCGTTGGCGCTTGGCGCCGCGCAGGCAATCAAGGTCGCCAATCCCTCCCAGAAGATCGTGGTTGGGGGTTTCGACGGTGACACAGCAGCCCTCGAAGCGCTGAGCAAGGGTGTCTTCGACGTGACTGCGACGCAGCAGACGCAGAAGATGGGCCGCGATGCGGTGGAAAATGCCGCCAAGCTCGTCGCCGGAGAGAAGATACCTCCGGTGCAGCTCATGGACGCCACGCTGACGACCAAGGAAAACGTCACAGGCTTCATCGCGAGCCATCCGTAACAAAGTCGAGATCTTGAGGAGGTGCGCCGTGACTGATCCGGTTCTTTCCCTGAGGGGCATATCGAAGCGATATGGACCGCTCCAGGTTCTGAAGAATGTCAGCTTGGACGTCTATCCGGGCGAAGTGGTTGCACTTCTTGGTGAGAATGGAGCGGGCAAGTCAACGCTCTCCGGCATCATCGCCGGGTCACGCACGCCATCCGAAGGATCCATGACATGGCTGGGGCAGACTTATGCCCCGGCCACCCCAAGGGAGGCGATCGACAACGGCGTCGTCCTGATCCACCAGGAACTGCAACTCCTGCCGCAGCTCTCCATCGCAGAGAACGTCTTCATCGGACGCTGGCCCATGACGAACGGCATTGTCGACCGCGCCCAGATGGTCCGCCGCGCTCAGGAGCAGCTCGCGCGCCTGAACCTTCACATACCGGCAACGCGGAGGGTCGCCGGCCTTTCGACCGCAAATCAACAGCTCATCGAGATCGCGAAAGCGCTGGCTCTCAATGCAAAGCTCCTAATCCTTGACGAGCCGACCGCGGCCCTCGGTGGCGCGGAGACGGAAGCTCTCTTCGAACAGGTTCGGAAGCTTCGGTCGGAAGGCGTTGGCATCATCTACATCTCCCACCGCATGGAGGAGATTAAGCAGATCACTGACCGGATCGTCGTGCTTCGGGACGGGGAGCGTGTGCAGGAATTCGCCGACAGCGCGACGCCCGTGCGAACGATTGTCGAGAGCATGGTCGGACGCTCGCTCGACCGCCTGTTCCCGGCTCTGCCTGTTCCGACTGAGCGCCCGGTACTTCAGGTGTTCGGGCTGAGTTCTCCGGACAATTCGTTCCGCGACGTCACCTTCGACGTGAAGGCAGGCGAAATCCTTGGAATTGCCGGACTAGTCGGCGCCGGACGCACGGAACTTGTCCGTGCGATTTCGGGAGCGGATCCGATCAGTGCAGGCTCGATCAAGCTGGAAGGCGAAGAACTCAGGCTACGCGATCCTGCTGACGCGATCGCCAAGGGAATCGTAATGGTTCCGGAAGACCGCAAGGATCAGGGTCTGGTCGTCGGGCACCGGATCGGCGAGAACATTATCTACGCCAACCTTGACAAGCTGGGTGGGGGTTGGATTACGCCGCGCGTCAAGCGTTCGTTCGCGGAGAGGGCGGTTGTCAAGTTCGGCGTAAAGGGTCGTGCCGAGCAGTATGCTTCAGACCTGTCCGGCGGCAATCAGCAGAAGGTAGTCATCGCGAAGTGGCTCATGCGCGATCCGAAGGTCGTTGTACTCGACGAACCCACCAGAGGCATCGACGTCGGCGCCCGGGCGGGCATCTACGACATCATCGTCAATCTCGCAAAACAGGGCGTGGCGGTCATCGTCGTAAGCTCTGACCTCGAGGAAGTTCTCGGCGTCTCAAACCGCATCCTCGTGCTTGCCCAGGGCAAGCAGGCAGGCATTCTCGATCGTGACGAGGCAAACGACGTCTCGGTCATGGAGCTAGCTACAATCTAAACAGAAGAAAGGAAGAGCGGTGTCCGACATCACTCTGAACGCCCCGAAGCTTTTCGATCTCAGCGGCCAGGTTGCCATCGTGACCGGAGCTGGAAGCGGGATTGGGCAGCGCATCGCCATAGGTCTCGCGCAGTGCGGCGCTGACGTCGCGCTGCTTGACCGCCGGACTGACGACGGATTGGCCAACACGGCTAGACACATTCAGGGCGCCGGCCGCCGCGCTATCCAGATCGCAGCTGATGTCACGAGCAAGTCGTCCCTCGGCGAGGCGGTAGCCCGCACCGAGGCCGCACTCGGCGCACTGACGCTTGCCGTCAACGCCGCCGGTATCGCCAACGCCAATCCCGCGGAAGAGATGGAAGAGGATCAGTACCAGACGTTGATGGACATCAACCTGAAAGGCGTCTTCCTTTCTTGTCAGGCCGAGGCGCGCGCCATGTTGAAGAACGGAGGCGGGTCCATCGTCAACATCGCTTCCATGTCCGGCGTGATCGTAAACCGGGGACTGAGCCAGGCGCACTATAACGCCTCCAAGGCCGGCGTGATCCACATGTCTAAGTCCATGGCGATGGAATGGGTCGGTCGCGGCATCCGTGTCAACACGATCTCGCCCGGATACACGGCAACGCCCATGAACACGCGTCCGGAGATGGTTCATCAGACCAAGCTCTTCGAAGAGCAGACGCCAATGCAGCGCATGGCAACGGTCGACGAAATGGTCGGTCCGGCGGTGTTCCTGCTGTCGAATGCGGCAAGCTTCGTAACCGGCGTCGATCTGCTTGTCGACGGCGGTTTCTGCTGCTGGTGATGCGATGCGAAAGTTGATTGCCGGCAACTGGAAAATGAACGGTCTCGCTTCCTCCCTGGCTGAGATCGAGGCGCTGAAGGGGCTCACGGGCAAGGCGGCGTGCGACATCGTCGTCTGCCCGCCCTTCACGCTGATCGAGAACGCCGCGAAGCGCTCGAAGGATTCGACCGTTATCGTCGGCGCTCAGGACTGCCACCCCGAGGCGTCCGGCGCCCGCACCGGAGACATCTCCGCGGGCATGCTCGTCGACGCGGGGGCACGCTTCGTAATTCTCGGCCATTCCGAACGCCGCGCGTCCCACAACGAAACAGATGCGATAGTCGCCAGCAAGGCCGTCGCGGCTCACAAGGCCGGACTGACCACGATCATTTGCATCGGCGAGACCCGCGATGAACGCGATGATGGAAAGGCGATCGATGTCGTGGGTGGACAGCTGCGAGGCTCAATGCCCGCGAGCGCCGCCAGCTCGAACATGGCGATCGCATATGAACCGGTCTGGGCCATTGGAACCGGCTTGGTTCCGACCATTGAGGAGATCGAGGAAGTGCATTCCTCGATAAGACAGATGCTTGAAGAGCGACTGGGCGATGATGGGCGCCTCGTGAGGATCCTTTACGGTGGTTCGGTGAAGGCTTCGAATGCAGCCGCCATCTTCCGCGCGGCAAATGTGGATGGAGCCTTGGTCGGAGGCGCATCGCTGAAGGCGGCAGAGTTCGCCGAGATCATTTCTGCAGCCGCTTGATGGCGGCATGACGCAAGGGGGTCGCCGGCTCTGCGGTCGACGCCCGAGATCGTCTGGCACGTGGAAGGAAGAAAGAATGAAACGCTTTGAGAACAAAACCGTGGTCATCACCGGAGGCAGCCGCGGCATCGGCGCTGCGATCGCCAAGCGCTTCGCAAAAGAAGGCGCCAATCTCGTCGTCTCCGCCAACGAAGAGTCGGTCCATGCAGTCGCCGAGCAGATCAAAACCGATGCTGGCAATGCTATCTCCTTCGTCGGAGACGTCACCGACAAAGCCAGCGTGAAGGCTCTCTACGACGCAGCAGAGAACGCTTACGGCGTTGTGGACGTGTCGATCCAGAACGCCGGCGTCATCACAATCGCCCGCATCGAAGACATGACGGAAGGTGAGTGGGACAAGGTCATGGCCGTTAACACCAAGGGCGTCTTCTTGTGCGCGCAGGAAGCAATTCTGCGCATGCGCAAGCATGGACGAGGTGGCCGTATCATCAACACCGCCTCCGGCCAAGCGCGCGACGGTTTCATCTACACGCCACACTACGCCGCTTCAAAGATGGGCGTTGTCGGGATCACCCAAAGCCTTGCCAAGGAAGTCGCGACCGAAAACATCACCGTCAACGCCTTCTGCCCGGGCATCATCGAAACCGATATGTGGGCTTATAACGATCAGGCGTGGGGGAAGCTCCTTGGGAACTATGGCCCTGGGGAACTCATGAAGCAATGGGTCGAAGGCATTCCGATGAAACGGGCCGGATCAGGTGAGGACGTCGCCGGTCTCGTCACTTTCCTCGCCAGCGACGATGCTGCCTACATCACCGGCCAGACGATCAACGTCGATGGCGGCCTGATCATGTCCTAGCTTTATTCGACAATAAGGAACGGTGCGTTCACTGGGAAAACCGGATTTTCGCTCGGTCGGCGGCCGGCGACCTCTTGCACAACAAGGCATCGATCCTCTATGTTGCATGCGTTCTCAGGGCGGGGTGCAATTCCCCACCGGCGGTATCGAGGCAACTCGGAGCCCGCGAGCGCCTTCGTGGATACGGAGGGTCAGCAGATCCGGTGAGATGCCGGAGCCGACGGTTACAGTCCGGATGGAAGAGAGCAATGCAGCGGACGCCGCCTCAAGAGCGGCGTTTCGTATGCTTGTTCGCCCAAGGGAAAATGGTGGCTCTGACAGGCCATGCACGCCGCTCACAGCGGCTAACCCTTGAAAGGCAAGAAGATGGCAATTTCCAAAATCGACGATGCGATCGCCGCAATTGCGCGGGGCGAGATCGTCGTTGTTGTCGATGACCGTGACCGGGAAAACGAAGGCGACCTCGTGATCGCTTCGGAAGCCGTAACTCCGCAAGCAATCGCGTTCATGATGAATCAAGCTCGTGGCCTCGTCTGCGTTGCGATGGAAGGCGAGAGGCTTGATGAGCTTGATATTCCTTTGATGGTGCCACGCAACACCGAGGTGCTGAAGACCGCCTTCACCGTCTCCGTGGACTACATTCCCGAAACGACGACTGGGATATCCGCCGCCGACAGGGCCGCGACCGTTCGAGCACTCGTCAGGGAAGGTTCTCGCCCCGACGATTTTGCCCGGCCAGGTCATATCTTTCCGCTTCGAGCCCATGCGAACGGCGTCCTTTCCCGCCCTGGCCACACCGAAGCAGCGGTGGACCTCGCCAAGCTTGCCGGTCTATCCCCGTCCGGCGTGATTTGCGAGGTGGCCAACGACGATGGCACGATGGCACGTCTGCCGGAGCTCGAACGCTTTGCCGAACAGCATGGTCTTCATCTGATCACGATTGAAGACCTCATAGCCTTCAGGGCAGCGAGCGTGTCCGTTAAGGCTGCCTAGTTCCTAAGCGCTCGTGGCGCCTGCTTTCATGTGCGGGGGCAAAGTTCAAACATGGGTCAATTCTCGATGGAAATATTCCGCAAGGCCGGGTCAGTTCTTAGTGGAAATCAAAACCGAGCATTGACCGGTCTGACTTCGGCGAGCATCCCATCACGCGCCTGAAGAAGGTGCTGTGCTGAACGCACTCTCGTACCCGAGCGCGCGCGATGGACGTTTTCCGTCGCGCTTCGAACGGCGAGCTATTCACAGGGAAAGTCGGCGCTGTTCGTTGTCTCAGCTTATTCAGGTCTTCAGCGGCGCCGCAGAATCATTCCGCCATGGTGAAGGGTGTTTCGGTCGACGAAGGTTCCGTCGGCCGTGAAGCCGGTGTCGTCCCATATGTGGACGGCTCCCACTTGCAAGTGTTTTCTGCAGATAATTTTGATCGGATCGCTTGCTTCCATATGTGCGGCCTTTGGGTGTGGCCGCACATGACCACTGGCCAAGATGGTTTCCGCGACGCGAGTTCCAAACAATACTTCGACCTTTAACGGCCAGTGGGACAAACGGAGCATCACGCGTCTTGGATCGATCGATCACACCATCTGCTTCCTTCTTGCAAGTTCACGCATCAGCTCAGCACAGTAGCGGTCATTCTCTGCTCACCGTGATGGGCTGATCTGTTATGCCGCCAGTCCTGCGGCCTGCGGGATATCTTGGGGTTGTCTCCGGTACGCTTCCCCGCTGACCATCAGCTTCCAGGCGATCCGGGCGATCTTGTTGGCCAGTGCCACCGCGACCAGTTTTGGCTTCTTGCGTTTGAGGAGCTCAAGGAGCCAGGGAGAAGCATTTTTACTCCGACCTGTGCGAATAGGCTGAAGAACAGCGGTTGCACCCGCCACCAGCACACTTCGCAACATCTCGTCGCCGGCGCGGGTGATCACACCGAGCCTGACTTTGCCGGCCGTCGAATGATCTTTTGGCGTCAGGCCGATCCAGGCGGCAAAATCACGTCCGGATTTAAACATCGTCGGGTCCGGGGTTTTCAACATCAGAAGCGAAGCGCCGATCGGTCCGACGCCGGGGATTTCCGCCAGCCGTTTGCTGCATTCATCAGCGCGATGCAGGGCCATCAGCTGTTCATCGACGATTTTGATCTCGGCAAGCAGCTCGCGATATTCCTCACCCTGCATGGCAAAGAGCTCGCGTGCCAGTTCCGGCATAGACTGATCGGTGGCGATCCGCTCCAGCAACGGTTCGATCCGGCATATGCCCCTGGCGGCGGTGACACCGAATTCCATCGCAAAGCCGCGGATAGTATTGGCAAGCTGGGTGCGATTGCGGATCAACCTTTCCCTCACTCCGACCAGCATCAAGGCTGCCTGCTGATCGGCAGTCTTCACCGGCACGAAGCGCATGGTCGGCCGGCTCATCGCCTCGCACAATGCTTCTGCATCCGCCGCATCGTTCTTGCCGCGCTTGACGTAAGGTTTTGCCAGTTGCGGCGCGATCAGCTTCACCTCGTGCCCGAACGAGCTTAGCAATCTCGCCCAGTGATGCGAACCGCCGCACGCCTCAAGCGCAACAGTGGTCGGCGGCGTCTTCTCGAAGAACTTCACCATTTCCCTGCGGGATAGCTTCTTGCGAAGCACAGGCTGCTCGTTGGCATTCACGCCATGCAATTGGAAAACGTTCTTTGACGTATCCATTCCAATTCGGATAATCTGTTCCACGGACGGTCTCCCTCGATTGAGCTTTCAACGAACTCATTCTGGCACATTCGATGCCGTTGGGAGCCGTCCACTTCAACAATACTCGATGTGATTGCCCCGGATCTCGTAGCGACCTTCATAGGCGCTTTCGCGATTTCCGCGCGCTTCGTCGTAACGTCCGCTCGGCAGCAGATTGTGCCGAACCCTATTGTCGCTGGTCGTCCACATGCCGACGTAGGGATGATCTGTCATCCTGTGTTCATCCTTTATTTCATGCCTATTGCTGCCTGCATCGGAGGCGTTCGCCGGGGCGGAAAGAATTGCCAACACAGTGAGAGCGAGCCAGTTCTTGCCGAACACTCGGTACGCGTGCCTTCGCCGCGCCAGACTCCGATAAGCGTTCAGGGCCGGGGCCTGACCCTTGATCATCCGATTTGGCCCTGAGGCCGCACGGTGATCTCGTTCACGCCGACGCTGGCCGGGGTCTCGATCACATGGCGCACCACGCGACCGACTTCGGCTGGCTGCAAGGCGTTGGCGCGGTATTCGTCCATGAATGCTATGGTCTCGGCATGGGTGATGGTGTTGGCCAGTTCGCTTTCGACCACGCCGGGATTGATACACGTAATCTGGAGTTCGGGGTGTTCCTTTCGCAGGCCCTCCGAGATTGCGCGGACCGCAAATTTTGTTGCCGAGTAGACCGCTGCGGTAGGCTCGACGGACAACGCCCCGATCGACGCGATGTTGATGATCTGTCCAGCGCCGCGAGCATGCATGTGCGGCAAAACCGCCCCAATGCTCCACAGAACACCTTTGATATTCACTTCGATCATGCGGTCCCATTCTTTGTAGTGGCCGGCGACGAGTGGCGACAGTGGCATGATGCCGGCATTGTTCACCAGCACGTCGATGCGCCCCCAAGTCTCCAGGGCAGCACCGGCAAAGGCCTCAACCGACGTGCGATCGGTAACGTCGAGAGGGCGGGTTTCGACGGTGCTGCCCGTCGCGCGGATGTCGTCGGCGATGGCCTGCAGCCGATTCGTGCGGCGGGCGCCCAGAAGGAGTTTGGCACCCGCCACTCCCAAAGCTCGCGCGATGCCTTCCCCGATTCCGCTGGATGCCCCCGTGATCAGAATAACCTTGTCCATGTCCGGCTCCTTGTTTCGTCATCGGCAAGATGGAGCGACTTTTCCGTCGTTTGTAGATGTCAATTGCTGTACTGGTTGGTTAGCGATACTGGACAATGAAAATGGACCTGAATCTTCTGCCCCTCTTCCTTGCAGTCTCGAAAGAGCGGAACTTTCGTGCGGCAGCCGATCGGATGGGCGTAACCCGTTCCGCCGTCAGTCAGGCGATCCGACGGCTTGAGGATCATCTCGGTACTGCACTCGTGGTGCGCACCACGCGGTCGGTGCAATTGACTGAAGCAGGCGCGCGGTTGGTTAGCTCACTGGAAGGGCCGTTGACCGACATAGGAAGTGCGCTGGATGCGACCGGGACGGCGGATGAGCCGCGCGGCCATCTCCGATTGACAGCAACTTCGATCGCCGAGCCTTTCCTCTCCGGTCCATTGCTGGCGAGCTTCGTCGCGCGCTGTCCCCATGTGACCGTCGATGTGACGGTAACCGATGAGGAATTCGATATCGTCGCCCATGGGTTCGATGCTGGAGTCAGGCTGGGCGAGGTGATTGAGAAGGATATGATTGCCGTGCCCGTGAGCGGCGAGCAGCGGGAGCGCGCCGCCGCAGCGCCCGCTTATCTCGCCGAGCGCGGTGCGCCCGCACATCCAGGCGAGCTCGTCGGACATCGTTGCATTGGCTGGCGGCTCTCGCCGGAGATTGCGCCTCACCGCTGGGAATTCGTCGAAGGCGGTCGCCCGTTCGACGTCGCGGTGGAGCCGCAAATCACGACGAACGACCTTCGCTTGATGCTCCGCCTTGCCCTGGCGGGAGCCGGTATCACCTTCGCCCCCGAGGACTGCCTGCAGCCGCATTTTGAAGACGGCTCGCTCGTGCCGCTGCTGGAAGAGTTCCTGCCGCCCTTTCCAGGTTTCTTCCTCTACTTTCCACAACGCCGCAACATGGCGCCGAAGCTGCGTGCGTTGATCGACCATGTGCGGCAATGGCAGAAGGCACGGTTAGGAGGATGATCGGGCGTCGGATGCGCCGTCGAGGGCGCTGGACGTCGCTCTACGCCCTCAAGGACTTCATGGGTCATCAGGGCTATCGGTCCTTTTGCGCGGCATGGGGAAGTTGGAAGATTTCTGTTTCACGATGGAGCCATCTGGAACAGTATGGACGTGATGCTCACAATGACTGAAGGATTGGAAATGCACGGATCTATCCAGGGGGTCAGTGGAATGCTTGTGCTGGCGCATGTCAGCCGGCGTTTTGGCGAGACGCAGGCGCTGAATGACGTTTCGTTCGCGCTCGCGCCTGGCGAAATTGTCTGTCTCGTCGGCCAGTCCGGTTGCGGCAAGTCCTCGCTCCTGCGCATAATCGCCGGGGTGGACAAGGCAGACAGCGGCGAAATTCTGCTGAACGGCGCGGT
Source organism: Rhizobium sullae (assembly GCF_025200715.1). NCBI lineage: Bacteria > Pseudomonadati > Pseudomonadota > Alphaproteobacteria > Hyphomicrobiales > Rhizobiaceae > Rhizobium > Rhizobium sullae. The sequence continues at coordinate 2,289,803 of NZ_CP104144.1, read as the reverse complement.
GATCGCGGGCGCGAACGGGTTCGTCGAACCCGAGGACCGTAAAATCGGTTTCATGTTCCAGGACTACGCCCTGTTCCCGCATTTGACGGTCGAGGAGAATGTGACGTTCGGCCTGAAAAAGCTGCAGCGGCATGAGGCACGTGCCCGCGCGGTCGAGGTGATACATCGCATCGGCATCTCGGCGCTTTCCGGCCGCTATCCGCACACGTTGTCGGGCGGCGAGCAGCAGCGCGTCGCCCTCGCGCGCGCCCTTGCCCCGAAACCGTTGATCCTCCTCATGGACGAGCCCTTCTCGAATCTTGACCGTGGCCTGCGGGAGCGGGTGCGCGAGGAGACCATCGCGACATTGAGGGCCTTGGGGACGACGGCGATTCTCGTCACGCACGACCCAGAGGAGGCGCTTTCGGTGGGAGACCGGGTCGTGTTGATGAAGGAAGGGGTCATCGTGCAGATCGGGACTGGATACGATATCTACGATTATCCCCGGTCGCTCTACGCCGCCGAATTCCTCGGCCCCTGCAACAGGATAAACGGGACATACCGCCAGGGCCGGATCGAAACAGCGCTGGGCACCTTTCCGGCCCGGCTCGATCTGCCGGAGGGCGCTAAGGCATTTGCCTGCATTCGTCCGCAGGCCCTCTTCCTCTCGCCTGGAGGCGAAGGGGTTGCCGGCCTTGTCGTGGGTTGCTCGTTCCTTGGCGAGATCGAGCAACTGTCGCTCAGGGTCGAAGGCGTTCCTGACCTCCTGCGCCTGCGCACAACAGGCCGCGCCGATGTACGGCCGGGCGAGTGGATTTCATTGAGCGTCGATCCAAAAGGCGTCCTGGTCTTTGCTGCGGAGCGAGCCGAAACGGCTGCTTTCGAGAAATAACTTGACCGTTTCGATCATATATGTTCGAGCAATTTGCTGGCTGTCAGTACGTCGGCCAGACCAGAACAATTTGATGGAGGACCGCATCTTGAAGAACATTTCCGTATTGCGGCATGCCCTGCTGGGTGGCGTTTTCGCTCTCGCCAGTGGCGCCGGTGCCATGGCGGCCGAACTGAACATTTACACGACGCGCGAGCCCGGATTGATCCAGCCGCTGCTTGACGCCTTCACCGCCTCGAGCGGCGTCAAGGTCAATACGGTCTTCCTGAAGGACGGCCTTGCCGAGCGCGTGGCCTCGGAAGGGGAGAGCTCTCCTGCGGACATCCTCATGACGGTCGATGTCGGCAATCTCGCCGACCTGGCCGAAAAGGGCCTGACGCAGCCAGTCGAATCGGACGCTCTGAAAGCCGCCGTGCCGGAAAACCTGCGCGACCCGGCCAACAACTGGTTTGCCCTCTCGATGCGCGCCCGTGTGCTCTACGCCGCCAAGGACCTCGATCTCGCCAGCTTCAATTACGAGAACCTGGCTGATCCGAAATGGAAGGGCAAGATCTGCATCCGCTCCGGTCAGCATCCCTACAACACGGCCCTCTTCGCCGATTACATCGCGCATCATGGCGCCGAGGCGACGGAAGCATGGCTTGCCGCCGTCAAAGGCAATCTCTCCCGCAAGGCGGGCGGCGGCGACCGCGATGTGGCCAAGGACATCCTCGGCGGCCTTTGCGACATCGGCATCGCCAATTCCTATTACGTTGGCCTGATGCGCTCCGGCAAGGGCGGCGAGGAGCAGGTCGCCTGGGGTAGCGCGATCAAGGTCATCCTGCCGACCTTCGAGGACGGTGGCACGCAGGTAAACATCAGTGGCGCGGCCGTCGCAAAGCACGCGCCGAACAAAGATGAGGCGGTGAAGCTCTTGGAATACCTCGTTTCGGACGAGGCCCAGAAGCTCTATGCGGAGGCGAACTACGAGTATCCGGTCAAGGCCGGCGCGGCAATCGATCCGATCATCGCCTCGTTTGGCGAGCTCAAGGTCGATCCCGTGCAGATGACGGAAATCGTCAAGCATCGCAAGCAGGCAAGCGAGCTGGCCGAAAAGGTCGGCTTCGACAACTGATGGACGAACCGGGCTCGGCAGCGCCGTGCCTGGTAATCTGCCGATGTCGCATCTCAATCTGCAACCTTCCTCCACACTGAAGGCTGCCCGGTATCGTTCCGGGCGGCGGTGGCTGTGTGCGTCCGTCTTCATCGCCGCCCTGGTGGCCACTCCGGTCCTCGCCCTTCTCTGGCAGGCGCTTCAGGGATCAAGCGGACTCTGGCCGCATCTTTTCGCCTATGTGCTGCCGCAAGCCTTCCTGCAGACCGGAATGCTGCTCGTCGGCGTCGGGGTCCTCGTCACGCTTCTTGGCACTTCGACGGCTTGGCTCGTCACAGCCTATGATTTCCCCGGACGCAGGCTGCTCGAATGGGCGTTGCTCCTCCCGCTTGCCGTGCCGACCTATATCATCGCCTACGCCTATCTCGACCTTCTCCATCCGATCGGTTGGGTTCAGGGCGCAATCAGAGCGGTGCTCGGCTATGCGAGCCCCCGCGACTTCCGCCTTCCCGATATCCGCTCGATGGCCGGCTGCATCTTGCTGCTCGGCTTCGTGCTCTATCCTTACGTCTACCTCACGACACGCGCGATGTTTCTCACCCAGTCGGCCAATCTGGTCGAGGTTTCGCGCACGCTCGGAAGCGGAAAAGGCCGTGTCTTCTGGCGGGTCGCGTTGCCGCTGGCGCGGCCGGCGATCGCCGTCGGCGTCAGCTTGGCCTTGATGGAGGCGCTGAACGATATCGGTGCCTCGGAGTTCCTCGGGGTGAAGACGCTGACCGTATCGATCTACACGACATGGGTGACGCGGTCCGACCTGCCGGGCGCGGCGCAGATCGCGCTCGTCATGCTGTCATTGGTGATAGCGCTCGTCACGATCGAGCGCTGGGCGCGCCGTCGCCAGCGCTATTGGTCGAGCGCTCAAAAGGCGCGGAGCTTCACGCCGCATCGTCTCGGGACCGCTTCCGGCCTGGCCGCGTTTGCGCTCGGTTTCTTGCCGGTGTTCATCGGGTTCATCGTCCCGGCGAGCTATCTTGCCATCGAGGCGTGGAAGCGCTTCCGCTTCACCGGGCTCTCGTCCCGGCTTCTGTCGGAAACGCTCAACACCGTGATCCTGTCGGCGATGGCGACGCTCGCCATCCTGCTCTTCGGCCTGGTCACCGCTTATGCGGCACGTTCGCTTCCCGGTCACATCACGGCGGCATTGCAGCGGATTTCCACGGTCGGCTATGCGATGCCTGGGACGGTGTTGGCCATCGGAATATTGGTACCGGTCGCTGCGCTCGACCGGATGATCGATAAAACTGCGCTCGAATGGCTGGGCACGTCAACCGGTCTGCTACTGATCGGGTCCGGGGCCGCGCTCGGCTATGCCTATGTCGCGCGCTTCCTGGCGATTGCGGTCGGTTCGATCGAGGCGGGCTTCAGCCGCATTCCGCGCTCGTTCGATCACGCCGCGCGCAGCCTCGGCGAGAATGTGACAGGGACGTTCCGACTTATTCATTTGCCGCTTTCGAAACCTTCGCTCGTCGCCGCAGGCTTGCTCGTGTTCGTCGACTGCATGAAGGAGCTGCCAGCCACGCTCCTCTTGAGGCCGCTCAATTTCGAGACATTGGCGACGCATCTCTATGGCGAGGCGGCGCGCGGAACCTATGAGGAAGCGTCGATTGCTGCGCTTGCCATTGTTCTCGTCGGCACCTTGCCGGTTATCATTCTTGCGCGAATCGGGCGGTGGAAATCCTGATGGGAAGCGGTGAGTTCTAGCGGCAATGGTTGTTGCGACGCCGATTTGACAACATCGACCATGACCGGCCCCCTGCAGCTTGAATCGAGCGCCCTGATCGACCCCGCCAGGAGCGGCCCAAGCGCCTCGGTGGCGCGCTTCCGCCTGCCTCCACGCCGCAACGGCAGTCAGATGCTCATCGTGAGTTGCGGAAGGTGGAAACCTGCCTACCGCTCGCCACCCCAGATGACCCGACCGCCACAGCGATCAGAGCGACGGCACCAGCAAGGAAAAGACATTTCAGCATTTGGCATACCTCACTAGCCTGAGGACGAGAACCGTCAGGTGGCCTCGTCCTGCCGCTGCCAATCGAGGCCTTCGAAGCGGATGAGATGCGATTCGATAACCGATTGGCCCCCACGCAAGGCTCTCCTCGCCTTCGGCCTTCACCGCCATGCGCAAACCACCCGCATCCGCATCGAGCGTGGCCACGCCGCGGTCGAAGCGGCATTCGCCATGGGTGCCCGAATAGGTGACCTCGACCTTATGCGCGAAATGCTTGCACAGCTGGATAAGGTACCCGTACCCGATGCGCAGGCAGGCGATGTAAGGCCCTATGGTCTGCGGATCCGGGGGGAAAGCAGAGGTTGGAGCGCCGACATCAGGCGTCGAAATGCTTCCATTCGCTGGCATAGGCCTTGCGGTTGTTGATGGAACTGGCCGGCTCGACATAAACGCGGGCCCGATCGGCGAGATGTTCGAGATGGCCGGTAATCTGCCATCTCCCTCCGGAAGAGGGGAGGATGTCAGGAAGATCTTTGGGGGAACTATCGTCGTCTGCCGTCGTCATGCGGCCTCGATATCGGTTTGAGAAAAGTCCTTGCCGATGAAGAGCAGCGGTTCGTCTGCGCGCTTTGCCAGAGCGTATGAGAAACAATCGGGAAAATTCAACCCCGCCGGATGGCGGCCCTTGCCGTAGGCCAGCCAGGCCTGCGTTGCCAGATCCACCAGATCGGCGTCGACCGGCACGATGTCGGCCTCGATTCTGGCAAGCCACAGATCGATCTCGGCCAGTGCGTGTTCGCCGCGCCGGCTGACCAACACCATGCGCGCCTCAAGGACACATGTCGCAGGGACCAAGCGAATAGGGTTGGCGACGACTTTCCTCTCGAGCGCTGCGGCCTCAGGTTCGCTGCGCAGAACCGCAACGATGGCGGAAGTGTCAATCACCATCAGTTCGGAATTCCGTGCTCATCATAGCCGATGATCTCTTCATCGCTGCGACTGTCGAGTTCGGGCAATCGCGCCAGTCGTCCTCGAATCGCCTGCATCTCGGTGAGCAGACGCTCCTGCGCCACACCGCCGTATCCCATGCGATGCAAGCGTTCGGTCAAAGCCTGATGAATAGCTGCGGTCTTGCTGATACCTTGCCGCCGCGCCAGCTCGTCAACGAGAGCGACTGTGGCGGGATTTTTGATGTTCAGGGACATGACCATCTCCGACATTCTACCTTTTAACGCATTTCTACCTCGAAAATCTCTCGCCGTCAAAACCTCCGATAAGGCAAGGATTTCGTTGAAAAACTCGGCAGATTGCTCGTTTTCAGGACTCTCTCAGCGTTTTTGGGACGAGGATGATCCGGTGTGTCCCGCGCTTTCTCGCAGCGCTGTCTTCGTAGTCGTTTATGCGGCGATGAATTGCCGAGTGGCGGCCTTGATGGTCTGAGTTTCGCCAATCTCCTCAGGTTCCGGCCCAGTTGCAGCAAGCAGGAATTCGTCTCGCGCGCCGCACCTTGCAGCCCAAACGAGCCATCCGGAGAATGCGTTTGAGCTGGACGAAATGCATATCGACCTTTTTGCGGCGATGCCAGGAACGCTCGTATTCGGGTGTGCCTCAAACCCGCCCGAGGGCAGGCCGTCTTGGCCCTCCTTCGGCTTTGCCGCCGTGGACTTCGAACTCGGGCGGGGAGGATCGCGTCTCATTTTGTTTCTCTTTGCAGATCGAGGGTGTTGACGACCCGAGATATGTCAATTAGATATCTGATATCTCAGTTATGGAATTGATATGTCGAACGCTGTCGAATTTCCATCCTTGCCGCTTTCTGATCTGGTCTCTCCGCAGGATTTGCCGGCCGGGGGGAACATGACCAACCGTATTCACGCGCTGTTGCGCAAGCTCATCGTCGAGGTAAAGCTGCTGCCGGGCCGCGCGCTTTCCGAAAAGGAGATCGCGGCACTGCTTCATGTGAGCAAGACGCCCGTTCGAGAAGCCATCATCCGGCTTGCAGAAGAAGGGTTTGTCACCGTCGTGCCGCAGGGCGGCACCTACATCGCGCCGATCGATGTGCAGCGCTACATGGAAGCCTGTTTCATCCGCTTCAAGCTGGAGGAGGGGGCTGTTGTCGAGGCCACCAAGCGGCATTCGCTGGAGGATATTGCGCGCCTGAAGACCTGCCTTGGCCAGCAGCGCGCCGCCGCCGAGGACGAGCAGTTCACCGATTTCTTCCTGCTGGATGAGGAGTTCCATCGCACGATCTTTGCAGCGGCCCGCCTTCCCGGCGCCTGGAGCGTCGTCAACCAAGCAAAGGGCGAGATGGACCGGATGCGGCATCTGAAGCGCGTATTTGCGGTTCGCCGGACTGAAAAGGTGATCGAGGAGCACGAGAATATCGTGGCCGCCATCGAGTCCGGCGATATCGAGCGGGCGCGCGAGGCGGTTCAGCTCCATCTCGGATCGCTCGAATCCAAGATCACTGAACTCTCCAAGAATCCGAAAATCTGGACCTACATCGAACAGGTCAACACGCGCGTCACCAAGAAACGCGTCTCAAGGGGCTCCAAATTGCCTGCCTGAACATCCAAGGCTTTTGAGGAGGGGCCTTTCATGTCTGCAGTTCAAATCAACGACGTCGTCAAGCGATATGGTGCTCTCGAAGTCGTCCATGGCATCAATCTGGCGATCCAACCCCAGGAATTCGTGGTCCTGGTCGGTCCGTCGGGGTGCGGCAAGTCGACGACGCTGCGCATGGTTGCCGGGTTGGAGGATATCTCCGACGGCACGGTTTCGATCGGCGGACGGGTGGTCAACAAGGTTGCGCCGAAGGACCGGGACGTCGCGATGGTGTTCCAGAACTACGCGCTCTATCCCCACCTCAATGTGGCGGAGAATATCGCCTTCGGCCTGCGCGTCAGGGGCGAGAAGCGCGACGTGATCGACAAGGCAGTTGTGGAAGCCGCGCAAATCCTGGGATTGACGGATTATTTGGCCCGCAAGCCTGCCGATCTCTCCGGCGGTCAGCGCCAGCGCGTCGCCATGGGCCGCGCCATCGTTCGCAGGCCCAAGGTCTTTTTATTCGACGAACCGCTCTCGAACCTTGATGCCAAGCTGCGTACCCACATGCGCGCCGAGATCAAGCATCTGCACAAGCGCATGCAGGCAACGAGCATCTATGTGACGCACGACCAGGTCGAGGCGATGACCTTGGCTGACCGTATCGTCATCATGAACGGCGGAAATATCGAGCAGATCGGTTCGCCGATGGAGGTGTTTCTCGAACCGGCAAACACCTTTGTTGCCGGTTTTATCGGCTCGCCGCCCATGAACCTTCTCGACGCCGTGATTGCAAAGCGCGGCGGTGGAGTGAAGGCCGTGCTGACAGGCAATACCGGCCAGAGCCTCAGCATCCCAGACGCTTTTGCGAAGGCCGCAGCAGAAGGCCAGCCGATCAAGCTCGGCCTCCGGCCTGAGATCATGTCCGTCCGGACCGGCGACGGACGCGAAACGCTGGACTGCGCCATCGAACTTGTGGAGCCCCTCGGTGCCGAGGCGCTGCTTCATGGCAAGACGGATGGGCATTCCTTCATCGCCAAGGCGGAAACGCTCTACTCCCATCATGAACTGAATGCCGTGGCGCGGCTCGGTATCGATACGGCGCGCATTCATGTCTTCGATGCCGCAACCGGCCGGTCTCTCAAGGCAGGGAGCGGGTTGAGGCCATGAAGCACAACCTACGCGAGAGCATGCATGATTTTTGGGATGATCTGCGCCGGGATTGGCAGCTTTATCTGCTACTAGCTCCGACGATCATCTGGTTTGCACTATTTCTTTACAAACCCATGTACGGGCTTCTGATCGCCTTCCAGGATTTTTCGATTTTCCGCGGCATCGAAGGAAGCCCTTGGGTCGGCTTTGCGAATTTCGCGGAACTCTTTCAAAACGACATGTTCGTCAGGGCTTTCGGGAACACGATCATCATCAGCGGCCTGGGCCTAATCTTCGCGTTTCCGGTGCCCATCATCCTCGCGCTAATGTTCAACGAAGTTCAGAGCGCGACGGCGCGCCGGTGGGCCCAGACTGTCGTCTATTTGCCGCACTTCATCTCGGTGGTGATCGTTGCGGGCATCGTCATCAACTTCCTCTCGCCCTCCACCGGTGTCGTCAATCTCTTGGTGAAAAGCCTCGGGCTGGAGCCCGTCTACTTCCTTACCCAGCCTGAGTGGTTCCGGCCCGTCTTCATCGGTTCGTCGATCTGGAAGGAGGCCGGGTTCGAGTCGATTGTCTACCTTGCGGCGATCGCGGGCGTCAGCCCGACCCTTTATGAATCCGCGCGGGTGGATGGAGCATCACGCTGGCAGATGATGTGGCGCATCACGCTCCCCAGCATCCTGCCCACCATCATCATCATGCTGATCATACGGATCGGCAATCTGGTCGAGGTCGGCTTCGAATACATCATTCTACTCTACCGTCCGTCGACCTATGAAACCGCCGACGTCGTCTCGACCTTCATATTTCGGACTGGTCTGCAGGGAACCCAATATGACTTGGCCACCGCTGCCGGCCTATTCAACGCGGTCATCGCTTTCGCCCTTGTCTATTCGGCAAATCGCATCAGCCGAAAAGTCTCTTCGACATCGCTTTGGTGAGGAGCTGAAGATGGCAAGCTTCAATCTTTATTCCCGCAGCGACAGGATTTTCGGCTGGGCCAACGCCATTCTCTTGGGCCTGTTCGTTCTGTCGACGCTCTATCCGTTCATCTATGTCCTTGCGGTTTCGGTCTCCTCCGGCGCGGCTGTCACGGCAGGCCGTGTGACGCTCTGGCCGGTTGATCTTACGCTCGCCGCCTATGATCGCGTGCTCTCGGACAGGATGTTCTGGGTCGCCTACGGCAATACCTTCATCTACACCTTCGGCGGCACGCTGATGAGCCTGGCGATCATGATACCAGGTGCCTATGCGCTGTCGCGCAAACGCCTGCGCGGCCGCACCTTCTTCAACGTCGCGATCGCCTTCACGCTGTGGTTCCACGCCGGGATGATCCCGTTCTTCTTGAACATGCGGGATCTCGGGCTTCTGGACAGCCGTTTCGGCATCATCATCGGCTTTGCCGCGAATGCCTTCAACGTCATCCTCCTGCGCAACTTCTTCGAAGCGGTGCCGAAATCCTTTGAGGAAGCCGCCAAGATGGACGGCGCGAGCGAATTGCAGCTCCTGTGGAAGGTCTTCATTCCGCTTTCCAAGCCGGCCATCGTCACCGTCGCGCTCTTCTGCATCGTCTCGCGCTGGAACGGATACTTCTGGGCAATGGTACTGTTGCGCGGCGAGGAAAAGATCCCGCTGCAGGTCTACCTCAAGCGCGTGATCGTCGATCTCAACTCGAATGACGAGTTTGCCTCCAGCCTGCTGACGGCCCGGTATTCGTTCGAGACGGTCACCTCGGCGATCATGATCGCCTCCATCATCCCCGTCCTCATCATTTATCCCTACGCACAGAAGTATTTCACAAAGGGAATTTTGCTGGGCGGGGTCAAAGAGTAGCAACACAAGGGAGGAAAACCTGTGAAAGCACTGCATAAAGGAGCGCCCCTACTGGCATTGATGACGGCCGTGATGATGGCATCGCCCGGTTCGGCCCAGGATGCGGGCAAGGTAACCGAGGATCCGCTGGAGCTGACGATCCATTTCCACTTCCGCGACAAATATGTCTATTCGGAAAAGTGGCCGGTGGAGCAAAAGGCGGCAGAGATTACCAATATCCATGTCCGCAACGTGGCGTCGCTTGCAACGACCAGCAGCCGCGATGCGTTCAACCTCCTAATCGCCTCGGGCGATCTTCCCGATATCGTCGGCGGCGACGCGACCGGCGGGCTGAAGGAAGACTTCATTCGCTACGGGTTGGAAGGCGCCTTTATCCCGCTGGATGACCTGATCGAGGAAAACGCACCGCATCTGAAGGCCTTCTTCGACAGCCATCCTGAAATTCGCAATGCGATCTCCGGACCGGACGGCAAGATCTATTTCATTCCCTATGTGCCGGACGGGAAGCTCTCGCGCGGCTGGTTTATCCGCCAGGACTGGCTCGACAAGCTCGGACTGAAGCGACCCGAAACGCCGGAAGAGGTCCATGAAGTCCTCAGGGCCTTCCGGGACAAGGATCCCAACGGCAACGGTATCAAGGACGAAGTGCCCTATTTTGCCCGCGAGGAAGTCGACGCGGTCCGCCTCATCAATCTCTGGGATGCGCGCGTGTCGGGGTCCGAGCGCTACGGCGATTTCGCCGTCTATGATGGAAAACTTCGCCATCCCTGGGCCGAGGAAAACTACAAGACCGGGATTTCGCATGTCGCGCAGTGGTACAAGGAAGGGCTGATCGACAAGGAGATCTTCACGCGCGGCGCGCGCTCGCGAGAATATCTCCTGGGCAATAATCTCGGCGGCATGACGCATGACTGGTTCGCCAGCACCTCGACCTACAACGACGCATTGTCGGGAAAGATTGAGGGTTTTGCCCTGAAACCGATGCTGCCGCCCAAAACCGCCTCCGGCGAGCGATTTGAGGATGCCCGGCGGCTGCGCGTCCAGCCGGCGGGATGGGCAATTTCGGCGACCAACGAGCACCCGGTCGAGACCATCAAATATTTCGACTTCTGGTTCTCCGACCAAGGCCGCACTCTGTCTAACTTCGGTGTTGAAGGCCTGACCTATGAAATGGTCAGCGGGAAGCCGCAGTTCAAAAAGGAGGTTCTGGAAAACAAGGACCCCGTGAACGCGCAGCTCTGGGGGGTCGGCGCCCAGGTACCGCGCGGGTTCTGGATGACCTACGAATACGAGCGCCAGTGGACCAACAAGATCGCGCTTGAAGGCATCGACATGTACGAGCAGTGCAACTGCCTCAAGGACGAGTTCCTGGGCGTGTCGCTCAATGCCGAGGAAAAGGCCGTCTTCGACCGCTACTGGCCGAGCATCCTCACCTACATGACCGAGATGCAGCAGACGTGGATCCTCGGTGCTCAGGACATCAATACGGGCTGGGACGCCTACAAGAAGCGCCTGACCGACATCGGCTATGATCAGGTCATCGATATCATGCAGGCCGCCTACGACCGCCAATATAAGGCGGCGCGGTAATCCTTCCTTATCCTGGATGGCGGCGCCGGTCGCTGCCATCCTCACACCACGCTTTTTCATAGGAGTTCGAGCCGCGATGCGTCACTCTGCCCCGGCCATAGTCAAACAAGCTCATCTCGATGAACCCCGACCGGGTTCATTGACCATTGGCTACGCGCCGAGCGAGCAGAGCCCTCCGACAGAGAACCCGCCGCGCTTCTCCTGGCTGCCCGACATCGATGATGGAGGGCGATATATCCTGCGGGTGTCGGCCGATCCCGGCTTCGCCGATGACAAGACGAGGACCTATAAGGACCTTGCCTGGAGTTTTTTCACTCCGGACGAAACCCTGCCGGAAGGTCGCTATCATTGGTCCTATGCGCTTTGGGATCCGAAGACCGCCACATGCAGTTCCAATTGGAGCGCGGTGCGCAGTTTTGAAATCAGTGAAAAATTGCCGCTGACCCCGCTGCCGGGCAGGGCCGCCCGACACACTGCCTCGCATATCAGTCATCCTCGGCTGTGGATGAATTCCAATCGGCTCGAAACTTTTGCGGCAGCCGTGGCAAAGGATCCGGATCACTGCGGCTGGTCGGATTTTTTTGCGAAATCCGCGAAACCCTGGCTTGAGCGTCCGATCATCGAGGAACCCAAGCCCTATCCCAACAATGTGCGCGTCGCGACACTTTGGCGGCAGATGTACATCGATTGCCAGGAGGCCATCTATGCGATCCGGCATCTTGCCATCGCAGGCCGCGTCCTGGGCCGGGACGATCTGCTGGACGCATCCCGCGACTGGTTGCTCGCCGTTGCGGCATGGGATCCGACCGGCGCAACCTCGCGCGCCTATAATGATGAAGCCGCGTTCCGCGTCGTCGTCGCATTGGCCTGGGGTTATGACTGGCTTCATGACCACTTGAGCGAAGAGCAACGCAATACAGTTCGAGCCGTCCTTCTGCGCCGGACGCGCGAGGTGGCTGAACATGTCATCGCCCACGCCCGCATCCACGTGTTTCCTTACGACAGCCATGCGGTGCGTTCGCTCTCGGCGGTGCTGACGCCGGCCTGCATCGCGCTTTACGGCGAAAGCGACGAGGCGGTCGAATGGCTCGACTATACCGTCGAATTCCTAGCGACCCTCTATTCCCCCTGGGCGGGAACAGACGGGGGATGGGCCGAGGGCCCCCATTACTGGATGACCGGCATGGCCTATCTCATCGAGGCCGCCAACCTGATCCGGTCCTATATCGGCTTCGATCTCTATCAGCGGCCGTTTTTTCAGAATACCGGCCGGTTTCCCCTTTACACCAAGGCACCGGGAACGCGGCGTGCCGGTTTTGGCGATGATTCGACCATGGGCGATCTGCCCGGCCTGAAGGTCGGCTACAATGTGCGCCAGTTTGCCGGCGTGACCGGGGATGGCCACTATCAGTGGTATTTCGATCGCATCAAGGCGGATGCGATCGGCACGGAAGCGGCCTTCTATAACTACGGTTGGTGGGACCTGAATTTCGACGAACTGGTCTATCGTCACGATTATCGGGAGGTGGCAGCGGCTTCGCCTGCCGACCTCCCCGCGCTTGCCGTCTTCAACGATATCGGCTGGGTGGCGATCCAGAACAATATGCAGGATCCCGACCAGCATCTGCAATTCGTCTTCAAATCGAGTCCCTATGGTTCGCTGAGCCACAGCCACGGTGACCAGAACGCCTTCGTTCTTTATGCCTATGGCGAAGATCTGGCGATCCAGTCAGGTTATTACATCGCCTTCAATTCCAGCATGCATCTCCACTGGCGGCGCCAGACCCGGTCGAAAAATGCGGTGCTCATCGGCGGCAAGGGGCAGTATGCAGAAAAGGATAAGGCGCTTGCCCGCCGCGCCGCCGGTCGCATCGTTGAGGTCGAGGAAAATCCCGGCCATCTTCGTATTCTTGGAGATGCGACGGCTGCTTATCAGGTCGCCAATCCGCTAGTTCAAAAAGCCGAGCGCGAAATCCACTTCGTCAACGACAGCTATTTCGTGATTGTCGATCACGTGGAGTGCTCCGAGCCGCAGGAACTGCAGTGGCTTTGCCACACGGTGGGCGCGCCGCAGGCCGGCCGATCGAGTTTCCGCTACAATGGTCGGAAGGCAGGCTTTTATGGACAGTTCATCTTTTCCTCCGCGGGCATGCCTCAAATCACGGCCGTCGAAGGATTCCCCGGCATCGATCCGGCGGAACTCGAAGGGCTCGAAGTGCATCACCACATTTGTGCCACCGCGCCGGCGGCGACGCGCCACAGCCTTGTGACCCTTCTCGTTCCCTACAGCCTGAAGGAGCCGAAGCGCATTTTCAGCTTCATCGACGATCAGGGCTTCTCCACCGACATCTATTTTACCGATGTCGATGACCAGCGTTTCAAACTGTCTCTTCCCAAGCAATTCTAGTCCGTCGGAGGTTTTCAATGCAGCGTTTCACAAACAAGACTGTCGTCGTCGCCGGAGCCGGTCGCGATATCGGGCGTGCGTGCGCCATTCGTTTTGCCCAGGAAGGGGCGAATGTTGTGCTCACCTACAACGGTGCCGAAGAGGGGGCGGCGAGCGCAGCGGCCGAAATCGAGAAGCTCGGCCGTTCGGCTTTAGCAATCAAGGCCGACCTTACGAAACGTGCCGATGCCGAAGCGGCAATTGCCACAGCCTCCGACAGGTTCGGTGCCATTCATAGCCTTGTGCATGTCGCCGGTGGCATGGTCGCTCGCAAGACCATAGCCGAGATGGACGAGGCGTTCTGGCATCAGGTCCTCGACGTGAACCTAACGTCTTTGTTCGTGACGGCAAAGGCCGTCCTTCCGAGGATGGCGAAGGGGGGCGCGATCGTGACCTTCTCCTCCCAGGCTGGCCGCGATGGCGGCGGGCCAGGTGCTATCGCCTATGCCACGTCCAAAGGTGCCGTCATGACGTTCACGCGGGGTCTTGCAAAGGAAGTCGGCCCCAATATTCGCGTCAATGCAGTTTGCCCTGGCATGATCGCGACGACCTTTCATGACACCTTCACCAAGCCCGAAGTTCGCGAACGGGTGGCCGGTGCCGCGCTCATGAAACGAGAAGGATCGAGCGAAGACGTCGCGGCGCTGGTGGCCTTCCTGGTGTCGGACGACGCGGCCTACATCACCGGTGCCTGCTACGACATCAATGGCGGCGTGCTGTTTTCCTGAGGTCTGGATGTCCGTGTCTCTACGAAGGGCAGGCCGCATCGCCATTCTTGGCACCTCGCTTGTCCAGCAGAACCACATTGGTGATGCTACGTCGCGTGCCACCTCGGCGCGCGGCTGGATGAGTTGGGCCGAGGTGTTGTCGAACGGCCGGCTTTCTTGTCCCATCCATCATGATCCAGGTATTGTTTCCGGCTGGGAGCCCAGCAATCGCGACGGCGTCAGTCGCTTCTTTTCGGGCCGCAATTTCGGAGGTTCCGGACAGAAAGCAATCGAGATCGAGCCCCGCCTGCCGCGGCCGTTCGCATCGGATTTCGATCTGATCGTCGTCGATGCCGACACAAGCCAGGAGGCAATTACGCTCGCGCCATTTTGCGCCGATGACGGCTCGTTTTTTCCGTTCCAGAGCACATCCTGGCGAGGAGCGATTGGGACACCGCCGCTGAAGCTCGAGGCCGGTGCCAAGGCGCCCGAACTTCACCTCGATGTCATCTTGCGCGCGGATGCGAGGCCCCTCGAGATCAAGATTTCCCGTATCGACATTCGGCCTGTTCCAAGTCCGGTACGCGCATGACGGGAAGCTCGCGTAAACCAAGACTGCTCGTCGCCATGCGGGACGAACTTCCCGAGGGATTTTTCGGGCCGCACGAATGGGTGAGGTTGAAGGCAGTGGTGGATGTTATTCCGGGTTTCCCCTTCACCGACTTCGACACGCTGACGGGTGCCGAAGCGCTTGCCGAGGCGGATATTCTTTTGGCGGCTTGGGGCACCCCGGCGTTGACGAGGGCGCGTCTCAAGCGTGCGCCCCGGCTCAGGATGGTCGCCTATGCGGCAGCGTCCGTGCGCACGTTCGCGCCAGCTGAATTCTGGGACGCGCCCGGCATCCTCGTTACGACGGCCGCGTCGGCCATGGCCGTTCCTGTTGCCGAATTCACCTTTGCGGCGATCATCATGTGCGGCAAGGATGTCTTCCGCCTGCGCGACGATCACCGAGCCGAGCGAGGTGCTGGTGGCTTCGGCAGCCGGCGCGGCCTGAATTTTCCCTATCTCGGCAATCATTCCCGTCGCGTCGGGATTGTGGGGGCCTCGCGGATTGGCCGTCTGATCATCGAGATGCTCGCCCGCAGCAAATTCCAGATCGCGGTTTACGATCCCTTCCTTAAAGCGCAAGAAGCCGCGGCACTCGGCGCCATGAAGATGGAACTGCATGATCTTCTCGCATGGTCCGATACGGTTTCGCTCCATGCGCCGATTTTGCCCGAGACCCGCCATATGATCGGCGCGCGCGAATTGTCGCTGATGGCAGATCGTGCTGTGTTGATCAATACGGCGCGGGGCTGGCTTGTCGATCATGGCGCGCTGCTGGTCGAAGCCCGGTCGGGGCGGTTGCGCATTCTGATCGATACGCCCGATCCCGAGCCTCTGCCACCGGATAGCCCGTTCTACGATCTTCCCAATGTCGTGCTGACTCCCCACATCGCCGGGGCGTTGGGCAATGAATTGAGGGCGCTTTCCGACCTTGCGATTACCGAGATCGAACGGTTCGTCGGCGGCCTCCCGCCGCTCCATCCCGTGCATAAGCGTGATCTGGAGCACATGGCATGAGGGGATTGGAATATTGCTTCTCCACCCTTGGCTGCTCGGACCTGAACCTGCACCAAGTGGCCGATCTGGCGAAACGAAACGGCATCGAGGCCGTAGAACTGCGTGGGCTTTCCGGAACACTCGATCTGCCGGCGGCACTTGCCGCCGAGTTCGGCAAGCCTTCCGGCTTGGCGGCTTTCCTGTCCCGTCAAAAGATAAGAGTCGCTGCGCTGAATACGTCCGTACGTCTGTTCGATGGGCCCGATCTGTCCCCGATCGAACCATTTATCGCCTGGGCTGAGGCGGCGGGCGCCGGATATCTGCGTGTCTTCGATGGCGGCAGCCGATTGAGCAAAGCCGGTATGGTGCAAGCCGGGGACATGCTGGATGCTTGGCAGGCGATGCGGCAGTCGCGTGGTCTGAAGGTCGACCTGATGATCGAGACCCACGATGCGCTGGCGGATTTCGAGCAACTTGTTGCGTTTGTCGAGCAGGTGCCGGCAGCGCGAATTTTGTGGGACACGCATCATACATGGGCGAAGGGGTCGGGCGCCGAGGCTCTCTGGGGCCGCATTGCGGCGAGCGTCGTCCATTTGCACGTCAAGGACAGCGCGCTGGATGGTGATGGGCGCCGGCATTACGTCCTGCCGGGACAGGGTGATTTTCCCATGGCAGGGCTGATGTCGCTTCTTTCGTCGGACGAGCGCCGCCTGCCGATCAGTCTGGAATGGGAGCGCCATTGGCATCCGGAATTGCCTCCCCTCGAGGACGCATTGACGGCAGCGTCTGGTTGGTGGCGACAAGGAGTTTTCTGATGCGCATAGCCGAAATCCATCTCACACCTGTCGCGATACCCGACAAACCCCTGTTGAACTGCAAGGGCGTCCACCAGCCTTATGCGCTGCGCACTGTGATCGAGGTCATTTGCGATGACGGGACGGTCGGATTGGGCGAAAGCTACGGAAGCACCAAGGCGCTGGAAGGCCTGCGGCGTGCGGCGCCCGCTTTGATAGGGCTCGATCCTTTCCATCTTCACGAGCTGAAGTCGCGCGTCATAACGGCGCTGCCCGAAGGCGGCGGCATCAATGCGAGGTCCGCAGTCGCCGATCACAAGCTGACCGATGTGGTTGCGTCCGCCTTCGAGGTTCCGTGTCTTGATATCCAGGGCAAGCTGCTCGGGCGCCCCGTGGCCGACCTGCTCGGAGGCGCGGTGCGCAGCAGTGTCTCCTTCAGTGCCTATCTTTTCTTCAAGTTCGGCGCCCATGTCGGGCAGGAACAAGATACGTGGGGCGAGGTGCTCACGCCGGAGCAGATGGTCGCCGAAGCGCGGGTCATGATCAAAGCTCACGGATTCCGCTCGCTCAAGCTGAAGGGCGGCGTGCTGCATCCAGACCTCGAAATCGAGACGATGTTGAAGCTGCGGGAGGCCTTCCCCGATCATCCACTGCGGATCGATCCCAACGGCGGCTGGACTGTCGAAACGGCCATTCATGTTGCGCGCAAGCTGGAGAGCGTCCTGGAGTATTTGGAGGACCCGGTCATCGGCACGGATGCCATGGCGGAAGTCGCCGCCGCTACCTCGATCCCGCTCGCCACCAATATGATCGTGCTGGAATTTGATCAGATCGCCGAAGTCTTTCGCAAAAGAGCGGTGCAGATCGTTCTGTCCGATCACCATTATTGGGGTGGCTTGCGAGCATCGACGCATCTCGGCAAATTATGCGAGACCTTGGGCCTCGGCGTTTCCATGCATTCCAATTCGCATCTCGGCATCACCCTTGCGGCAATGGTTCATGTGGCGGCGGCAACACCGAACCTGAGTTACGACTGCGACACCCATTACCCCTGGATCGGCGTCGATGTGATCGAGGGTGCGCCATTCACTTTTTCTGACGGCGCCTTGACTGTGCCGGATGGTCCGGGTCTTGGCGTTACCCTTGATCGCGACAGTCTGGCCGAACTGGCGGCTCTCTACAAACAGGCGGACATGAAGGAGCGCGATGACACCGCTTACATGAAGCAGTTTGATCCGGGCTACGAGCGACGAGTGCCCCGATGGTAGTTTTTGGCGAGCTTGTGGGGCGAGCGTTAAGCTCAGGTCTCCTGTTGCATCTCCAGACGTGCTACGGGTCGCGGAACAAGCAGGCAGGCTGGAACGATCAATACGGCGGTCACCAGCATGACTAGGAAGGTAGAATGTAGTGCGTGCTGAAGGGCGAGCCGCAGCTCTTCTGCACTGCTGACGACAGCACCCGTGCCATTCAAGAGAGCCCGCAGTTGCTCCGGCGTTATCGCCTGGCCGCTGGCGGTGTGCGCCAGGCCATAGGTCAGCACTGCACCAAGGACGGCTGCGCCGAGCGTGCTACCGAGATTTCGCGAGAAGACGTTCGAGGCGGTAGCGCTGCCGCGTTCAGACCAGTTCACGCTTTCCTGGATGAGGATCAAGGCGCAGATATTGAGTAATCCCATGCCAAAACCCATCACAAGTGAGCCGGCGCCAGCCAGGACAGCCGAACTCGAGGGTGTCAAGAGAAGCAGCAGGCACGTGCCCGCCGGAATGCAGACGCTGCCGGCGATCATGATGGGTCGCAAACCGAAGCGGCCAAACTGGCGGGATGCGATCGTTGCACCGCAGGGCCAGCCCAGCAGCAACATGGTCAATGCGAAGCCTGCCACGAGAGGCGAGCGGTTGAGAACCGTCTGCACGTACATCGGCAGGAATGTCGTCAGACCCATGATCGACATGCTTGCGAAAAAGACCGCCAGGTTTGCGAATGCTATCGGCCGTTTCAGCCACAGGTCAGGAGCGACCATGGGCGCTTCGGCACGGCGTTCCTGCCAGATGAAAGCGGTGAGAGTGACAACAGCGACGACGAGGGCAGCGATGGTTTGGCCCGATACGGCATTTTCCATTTCCGTCAAAGCAATCATCAACGAGGAAATAGAAATGGCGAAAAGTGTCGCGCCGAGCACATCGACAGAGACTATTCGACTCCGCTTCTCCTCGTGCAGAAACAGTATGAACCCCAATGCCGCGAGAAGTCCTACCGGCACGTTGATCCAGAATACCCAGGCCCATGGGAGATTGTGAATGATCAGGCTGCCGAGGAGCGGGCCAACGACGGCCGACAGCGCCCACACGCTTGCGAGATAGCCTTGGACCTTGCCTCGCTGGTTTCCGGGAAAAAGATCGGCAACTACGGTCATGGCGACGGGCTGAATCGATCCGGCGCCGATACCCTGGAGCAGCCGAAAAGCAATCATCGACGGCATCGACCATGCGAAGCCGGCAAGCACGGATGCGAACAGGAACAATCCGATACCCAGGAGGATCATCGGTTTGCGGCCATAAATATCCGCGAGCTTGCCGAATACAACGGTGGTTGCCGTCTGCGTCAGAAGGAATGACGAGAAAACCCAGGAATAGAGGTTGATCTGCCCCAACTGGGCGGCGATTTGCGGCATCGCCGTCGAAACGATCGTTGCCTCGATGGCAATCATCGCCATGCTTGCCATGATCGCGACCACAACGAGCCCGCGATGGGAAGTTTTTTCAGACATGGATGGCTCTTCAGACAAAAAGGACGCCTTGAGGGGGAGGGCTTGGGCGGCAATGAGGGGCTATTGCATGAGGACCTAACTACTCTTCAGATCCCTGGCGTCAAGCAACGATTGGACTGCTATCGACCCAGGCGGCCCAGCAATATCTGTTCCTGCCGATCATCAGCTCTTATTCGCCGGCAAACAGCATTGAGTGATATCTGCAGAAGCACGTTGCGGGTCAGTCTGTCTGCGCCGACCGCAATCAGTTCGAAAGGTTCGGCCGTGTCGCCTGCCTTGACGAAACCGTCGCCTGCAGGCTCGGCATGAGGTCGCAGTTCCACGTTCCGATATTGGGCAAAGTCGATGGGTGACTGAGGCGACCAGAGCTGCGAATGCCACTGAGCTTGAGAAGCAGCCCGTATCGAAATCAGCCGGTTCCAGCGGCATTACCCCGCCATGCTGCAGGTGAAACGCCCACGGTCTTTTTGAATGCCCGGCTGAAGGCAGCCTCGGATTCATAACCAATTTCACGGCCTACAGCCGCCACCTTCATGGAGCTGTCGCCAAGGAAGCGCGCGGCAATCTGCATACGCCAGAGGGTCAGATACTGCATCGGCGCATGGCCCACGAGATGCGTGAAACGTCCCGCAAAGGCTGCGCGCGACATGCCGGCGCGACTTGCCAACTCGTTCAGCGTCCACGGGTATGCGGGCTGTTCATGGAGCATGATCAAGACTTTACCGATCGCAGGATCACGCAGGCCCGAAAGCCAGCCGGTCTCATGGGCCGGCAGGCTCTCCAGATATTGGCGCATCAGCTCGACGAAAACCAGCTCGCTCAATCTCAGCCGGATGGATCCGCCGCCAACCCGCGGCCGGCGCGCCTCGGCAAGCGTGAGGTCGATGAGAGGGCTCAAGAGTCCCTCGCGCCGGTCGTGCGACCGCTTGATCCGCAGAAGGCGCGGCAGGGTTGACAGCAAGGGATTGAACGGCCGCATGTCACAGCCGAGAAAGCCGCAGACGAATTCGCAGCGCGGATCGCCGCCGCCGCCTTCTCTGGACACGAAGGGCAGCTTGCCCGCCGCCATGTCGCGGAAAAAGTCCATTGTCGCTTGGACGTCGAATTCTGGCGCCCGGTCGGGTTCGCTGAGCATCGAATACGGGTCGCCATGCGGCAGCACAAGTATGTCGCCGGCCTCGAACCATGTCGAGGTGGCGTGTGGAATGCCGGCCCAGCCCGAGCCCTTCAGGATAATGTGATAGGATACGATATGCTGGGCGCGTGGCAGAATAATCGAGGAAAACGCCGCTGCGTGCGGCACCTCCAGGCCCCAGGGAAAGGACGCCTCCACAAGAAAGAATAGCGCTCCCGTCAGCTTGACTGTGCCCAGCACGTCCGAAAGCGGGTCGGTGCCAAGCGGCCTGTGCTGGGCACGCGATTCCGCTGCCGCAGAAGGGCCGTCGCACCCTCGCCCATCGAGCATCTTGGACGATGCGGCAAGCGACAAAGACGTCCGATCATGGGCCTGAACCATTTTTGAAGCATATCCTGTGCGCACCGGCATATCCAGCGAATGTGCCGGTGCCGCGAATTCAACGTGGAGGAAAGCCATGGTGACGCATGAGGAAGTGCGCAGTCCGTCCGAGGTTTATGACGCCCATTTCGTGCCGGCGCTGTTTGCCCCATGGGGACGGGTCATCGCTGCTGAAGCCGGGGTGCAGAAGGGCGACTGCGTACTTGACGTGGCTTGCGGTACCGGCGCTCTGACGTTCGCCGCGGCTGAAATCACCGGTCCGTCGGGTTCGGTTGTCGGGCTTGACGCAAACCCGGAAATGCTGGTGGTTGCGCGCCGCAAACCTGGCAAAATCGAATGGATGGAAGGAATGGCTGAGGCGCTGCCATTGCCGGACGACAGCTTCGACGCCGTTGTCAGCCAGTTCGGCTTCATGTTCTTCGAGGACAAGCCGAAGGCGCTCGCCGAGATGATGCGGGTCCTCAAACCGGGCGGCCGGCTGGTAGTCGCAGTATGCGATGCGGTCGAGAACTCGCCGGGATACAGCGCATTCGCGCTGTTACTCGACCGGCTGTTCGGCAAGGAGGTGGGGAATGCCTTCCGCGCGCCCTTCAGCCTCGGTGATGCCGGGCGGCTGCATGAAATCTGCAATACAGCGGGTGTCGCAGGCGCAGAGGTTGTCTGCCGCGAAGGAAAAGTCCGCTTCAAGTCGATCGACGCCCTGGTGTCCGCCGAACGCGCCTGCGTGTGGACGCTCGGTGGTGTGCTCACCGACGAACAGTTCGAGCAGCTTCTCAACGAATCGAAGACGGCACTCAGGTCCTTCGTGATCGATGACGGCTCGATCGAATTCCAAATGCCGTCGCTCATCATGAAGGTACGCAAGTCGTAGTCTAAATCTAAGTTGAGAAGGCGGCTCCGGCGAATGGAGGCAGCGGCGCCTCCAGTTCTGACGAACGGTCGCCGGAAGGTCGCAAGCGTAACCAGGATTTGCTGTAGGGCTAATTCGAACGAGAGGCAGAAGGTCGAAACGAGGCCGATGATCGAAATCATCCGACGAGGGTTCATGCACGAGTAACTGGGTGACTGACCATGCTCTCGCTATCTGCTTCAAAGTGCCGCTTCCGATGAACCCGCCCTTTGTCCCGAGCTGATGTCGCCATGAATGCTATGCAGCTTACATATCGCGATAAAAGCGCACTGATCTCAAGCCTTCGTGCGGGACTGCAGCGCCACGATAACCCGATCGGCCATAGATGAGCAGCGGGAGCCATCGAAGGGGAAGAGGGCCGAGAACGCTCCTGCAAGCTGCTTTTCTATTGCCACGCGCATCAGCTTTCGCGCCCTGTGCAGACGGGTCTTGACCGTCTCGATCCTGATATCGAGATGTGCCGAGGTTTCCTCAGTGCTCATGCCTTCCACGTCGCGGAGCACAAAGACAGCGCGAAAATCGACCGGCAGCCCGTCAACCGCGTGCTCGAGCAACGTGCGAACTTCACTGCGTGAAAGTTCCATCTCTGGATCGGACACAGCGAGCGACATTGGAAACTGCAACACTTGGCCTCCATGGTTCTTCAACTGCATGTCAAGGTCCTCGAGCCCGGTGGTCTTCCGTTGACGGCGTATGCGCCCGAGCGCTTCGTTGAGGACTATTCTTGTCAGCCAGGTGGACAGCCGGGCCTTGCCGCGAAACAAAGCCAGATGTGTGAAGGCCTGAACATAGGCGGCCTGCACGATATCCTCCGCCTCGGCATCGTCGCGAATGATGGCGCGCGCTGTACGGAACAGGCGTCGATTGTGCCGCTGGATAATCATGCGGATCGCACGTTCGTTGCCCTCGCGTGCAAGCTCGACGAGCTGGTTTTCGGCGAGCATAAATGTTTCCAGATTCTGTCGTTCGGCCGTGACCAGTGGAATAACCATGAATTCTCCGTTTTTTTCGCTGTTGTCGGGCAGCGTCCAGCCCTATCGCTGGACGTCCAGTCTCCCCACCATCGCAGGGTGGAAACGGCAGTAGAAATCGATGACTCCTCTCTGCCTGACCGTTATTCGTCTCTCCGACTTCGGCGGAAGATCGACGTCGAAGCTCTTGTCGCGCGCCGTGGCTGTATGACGGAAGATATCATCGTTTCGCCAGATGATCACGTCGCCCACGTGAAGCGAGCCCGCCGGCGCACCGAACCCCATATTGGCGATCGTGATCTGATATTCCGCCGCCAAAGCAGCAGGCGATGCCATGGCAAAGGTTGCCGCAACCGCCACCGTGAGCAATACCGTTCTGAATGCCGAGGTCATCGTTGCGTCTATTTGATCATCGAGGCCAGATGCTCAGCATGCATCTGGTGTTCCTTAAACAACGTCAGGCCGGTTTCCAGCAGCGCCTTGAGTTCGGCATTTTTTGCGGAGGGGATCAGGGTTTCCGCGAGCGCACTATTGACCGCCTTGTGGTAGGCCACCTCGTTTTCGACATAGGCCTTGTCGAAGGCGGCACTATTGAGCGCGTCGAGCGTTGCCAACTCCTTTGTCGCCTGGGAGGATAAGGACTGGCTGATCGCATTGTCTTCCGGCGTAACCTTCAGCTTCTTGACCAGAGCCAATGCCTGTTCATTGACCGCCTTGTGATCGCGTTCCATAACTTTCGCGAATGCGATGACATCGGCGTTCTTGCTTTTCCTCAGCGCCTGCTCTGCGGCGGTGACGTCGATCTGTCCAGCTGTGTAGGCGACATGGGCGATCTGCGGATCGGTCGGCTTGGCATCGTCAGCCATCGCACCGGTGGCCAATGATGCCGCGAAGAAGGTCGCTGCCAGAATGCGCTTCAACATGATCTAACTCCCTAAGGTCCAACTATTGCGCCGAAACAGGCGACTCCTGTATTCGACGGCAGACATTGGATGCAGCATCCCCGGAAAGGTTCCCCGGAAATATTTGGCACGGATTCAAATGACAGAAGCAGGGTCACAGCCTGGCTCACGAACTGCTTCGTGACAACCGCAAGTATCGATTAGAGGCCAGTGCCCCAGAATGCCATTCGCGGGTCAATGGTTCAAATTCACTCAAGGCGTAGAGGGTTGCAGCCGGATTGCGTAGGCATTTGAAAGGTTGCTGGGTTGGCGTGGTTAGCAGGGAGCCGCCGCTCCCTCGTCTGCGAATTCAAACCGGTCAGCCGGCCGCGGCATGTGTGTTCCGCAGTTTTTCAGCTTCGGAGGGCTGCGGAGAAGTTTGACCCGCCAGCGGTGGCGATCTTCATCGCTCCCTACCTATCTCAGGACGCGCGGACCCTTTGCCGTGACTTCGACGTCGGATACCTCGACTTTGTGGGAAACGCACGGATCACGTTCGATACCGTCTTCATAGAGGGCGGTCGGTCTGCGGGCATAACGCGGCGAGATGAGGAGCCGGCCCGAAAATGGTAACGATTGGCGGGAAATTCAGGATCGCGTTGGCTTCGGTGGGAACCGCATTATCCGCGTCGAGCCCAAATCGATCCCGATCTTTCTGGACGGGCCGCGCTTGCACGCGACGCGACCCAATTCAAGGTAAGCATTGAACAATTGAGCGAGCTCCAACGCGCTACCGATTAGGCGGTGCATCCGAAAATTGCGGGCTTTCCATAATGATCATGTTGACTCCGCCTTTCGCCCAGCCGACAAGACTGTCGGGCACAAAGGGGATAATTGATGGCTGACCAGAATAATACGGGCTCCACTACGGAGGGCGTCGAAACGAATACCTCGGCACAAAAGCCGGCGCTTAAGAAGCAACGCGCACCACGGCGTCAGAAGGCAACTGCCGAAGCAACGGTAATCGCCTCAGCGAAGTTGCCGAGGGGTCGCAAGAAGAGTGGCGAACACGCTGAAGAAGCGAAGCTGACGCCCGTGGGAACGGAAGTCACCGGCAAGAGCACGAGGAAGGACGCCATCGAGGCAAGGGGCAGAAAGAGGACGGCAAAGCAACCCGGACCAACGGCAAAGGCGACTCTTTCGACGATGGATGAGATGGCAGACCTCATTCACCTCGAGGAAGAGAATAAAAGGCTCCGGAAAGCTATGGCAGAAAAGCTGCGTGCGGAAAACGCCGATCTGCGCAAGCGGCTTGGACTCGATTGATCACCGAGTAACAACAGGACCGGTTGCGAGATCGGCCTCAGCCACTACATTTTCGGTAGGAGAAATTCGCCGGGCTCACGTCATGAGCTTGGACCTGAGGCTGCGGCAACGTCGCAGCGCGGGGGTCACTCGAGGTCGAAGCACAATGAAATCACCATGGAAATTCCTTGCTCAGTTAACGTCGCCGCGACGACCGGCGGAAGTTCGAGAGAGTTCGGCCGGGCATAGTCCCAATTCCAAGCCCAGCGAAAGCGAAGCGCAACAATCGACGGTACTTCCGTTAAATTCAACAGATGCATTCCCCGTATCCGACCGCGCCGAGAACCGACCTTTTGATCTCGGGGCAGCAACGACTTCAAACAGAAGCGAACGCCATCCGGACACCGGGGGAGCACTCTCGACGCCAATCGATGCTGAAGACATCCAAACAGCTGCGCATCAAGAGGTCAGTCGGTCGGGTGCTGAAGCGCATGCGTTGGTGCCGCGAAGCGCAACACGCAAAAAAACCCCGCGAGCACCCTTGGCGAAGCTGTCAGGACGCGCGAAGAATGCCCGAGCCGACGTGGTTTCCCAGAGCAATGCCCCGGGGAACAAGGGTGAAAGTGCGCGATCCTCGCCCTCCCGGGAAGCCTTCTTCGATGAGGTGGCAGTCCTGGACGATGAAATCAGGCGACTGAGAGCCGAGCTGGCCCAAAAGCTCCAGTTGCAGAATATTCAGCTTAAAAGGATGCTTGAGCGATTTGACGTATAGTAGGCGTGGGGACCGGCATTGAGTTCGGGCTTGCGCATTGCAAGCGACCGGTAGACAAAAACGAGCGCCAGCCAGCATGCCGATTGTGGTTGTCTCCGCCGTATGCGGACGACGGCCCTTGCCGCGTGACGAAGGCCTGGGTGCTAACGAACTAACAAGACCCCGGATTGGCGATACCGGCGGATGAGCGCATAGACCGTCCGCTCCGTAAGGCCGAATACCCTTCCAGCTCGTCGCGCAAGATGCGCTGGCGCAGCCGGCAGTTCAGCGAGCGGGCGGATAACTACCACGCTCCGCTTCGCCTCCTCCCACGCGACATCGGACAGACCGATGACGCCTTGTTCCGGGATCAAATCCAAGGCGCCAATTGTCCGCATAACGCATATCGACTACGAGAGGGAGATGGCCTTCGTGGCGATCAATCCGGCAGGCCAGCTTGTAGGCGTTTCTCGCCTCGTGATTGACGCGGGGCGGGAGTGGGGCGACTATGACCTGCTCGTCAGGAGCGACCAACAGCGCATCGGCTTGGGAACGGCGCTCTTGCAGCAGCTCCTGCTGTTCGCACGCGCAGAGGTCTGGCGGAGGTCCGTGGCTCCGTTCTGCGCGGCAACGCAAAGATGCTCGGGTTGTGCCGCAAGCTTGGATTTGAGGTCGCGACCTCATCTGGTGATGCGGGGCTTGAACTAGTGCGCCTCAGGCTTGCCGATCCAAATGCGGCAGGGGGGCGGAACAAGCGTGATCTGTCACAGGACGCCACGAACGGCAGCGGTCATTGCCCGATCCGGCTTGAGAGAGATCAAGGACGAAGGCGAAGAAACAATCTAGCCTGATATTCTGAACAACCGCGGAGGCCGCACATGACTAGTTTGCACATGCCACTTCCATTTTCGCAATTCAGCCCCTTCGGCGCTGCCATTTTGGCAAGCACGAGGTTTCAAGCCGGGTTCGCGGGTGCGGCGCTTCGGTTTCAGATGGAGGGCCTCACGTTCTGGCTCGATCGCATCGAGAAGGACGTCGCGTTTGTCGGCGCCCTGACGGGCGCGCAGGCCGCACCTGACGCATTAGACGTTTTCAATGATTTCTCAGCAGAAATGATCACGGACTATGCGCGCGAAAGCAGCCGAATCTTTGCCGTGGCGGCAAAGGCTGCGAAAGAGACCGAGACAATCGCACGCGGCGAGGCCTTGCGGACGATCGAGGACATCGCAGCCAGTTCGGTTGCTCCCTGACTCGGATTTCGGCGACGTCCGACACCGCTAACTGGGCGTTGCGGCCTCGCCCTCCATGGCTTCCGCAGCCGTGTACATGAGGTCGTGCATCTTTTCGCGAATGAATGCTTCATCGGCAGCCTGGCCGGCGGCATTGAAGTCCACGACAATCTTCCGCAGCAAATCCTGATCTTCCGGTGAGGCGAGGGCCGTTGCCACAACCTCATCCACATAAGCCTCGAGGTCGTTTCGGCCGATTGCAGCGGCAACCCATTCTGCCAACAGGCGGTTTCGGCGGGCCCGAACCTTCAGTGACCGCTCAAGGTCGAGAATGTATTTGTCTTCAAGCGCCCGTCTTCTATCGTCCAAGGATGTCATGTGAAAGCTCTCCTTTTTTCTCGCCACGCGCAAAGGCCGGGTGCGGTCGAGTGTGACCAGATGAAAACAGGACTTGCTTGTGCGCCATGACCTTACCTCCGTTTGAGGCGACTATACGCGCGCGACGGCAAGACGCTTTGATAGCGATCAGGCTCGCTCGTTTGAAAACGCTGTGACAGGGCCTGCCGTTCCCGACTTGTTGTTCGATTGAGCAATTTGGCCGACCGCAAGGACCCCGCTGATGGTGGCCTGACGGATGAGCCACCTCTCTCCGAGGATGAATTATATCAAGGATGACCGTCGCCACTGCAGAAGACGACGGCAGTGTTCGAACCACGCCGAGTGGATACGTATTTCTCCATTTGAGCGATCCGGTCAGATCACGGAAACAGTTCGCACCGTGCCCGCTTCTTTCTTCGTCCAAAGTTTTTCCGTCATCTCCGTCGCAAGCATCATGGACCAGAAGCGCTCGGCCGATTTGCAAACAGACTTGGCAACAGGTTTATATGGGACCATGGTCATTGCCATTATGTTATCCGCTTCGGCTATCGGTGTTGTGAAACGTCCTCGTTTGTTGCCGCAAAGAAGTTTTCCGGACTATGCTTATCTGCCGGGTCGGCAGCCGCATCCGGTGCGTGATCCCGCGGGGCACAGCTATCATGTCGGACCTTTGCCCCTCGCAGCAAAGGCATCGTTGGATTCTGACGCCTTCGCCTGGGGCGAAGATCTCTTCAATCACGGCTATTACTGGGAGGCGCATGAGGCTTGGGAAGGCCTTTGGCAGGTAGCGGAACGCGGCAGTGCAATGCGCATGCTCCTGAAGGGATTAATTCTGGTTTCGGCGGCGGGTGTGAAAATCCGCGAGGGTAAACATGACGCAACCGTACGTCATGCCGGACGCGCCGCCGCATTGTTTCGCCGATTGATGATAGGGCCGCGTCACCCCTTCGCGCGGGCACTTGGCATGTCGCCGGCGGTGCTTGCTGAGCACGTGGAGATAGCCGCGAGAACGCCCGCTGTTTTAGCGTCGACGATGCCGGGACAGCCTGAACCGGTGTTTGATTTTATCCTCGGGCCAAAAGCACGTGCGAGAGGGCAAGCTCACCTTTAACTGTTCTGAACTGCAAGCGCGACTCCGTGTGACCGCAGGGTGAGAAAGGGACGCCGGGGGAGTGCTCGGTGACCCGCTTTTTGGGCGTGCAAAGTCGTCGGAAGAACGAATCAGCTAGCCGTCAGCTGGTCAACAAGTCAGAAGCGCTGTCTCCATCGTCCCTTTGGCTTCTCCGGAACGATCGGCCATTGCGGCCATGAACATCGAAACGGTGTTCCTGCCGTTCCGCTTCGCGTCATAGAGCGCAGCATCGGCACCCTTGAGCAGGTCCTCAAGCGAGAATTCCGACGTTTTGCCATAAGCCACGCCGAGGCTGGCTGTGACGACGTGTCCGTCGCTGAGCCCGCGATGTTGGATACCGAGGGATTCTATCGCCGCCCTTGTCCTTTCCGCCATCGCTTGTGCCGCATCGCGGTCGGCATTGGCCATCAACACGAGGATCTCCTCGCCGCCGAAGCGGAAGGTTTCGCCCGCACTTGCCACTTCGCGCAAAATGCACCGGCAGACGGCGCGGATGCAGTCGTCGCCGTCGATATGGCCGTGAACATCGTTGAAGAGCTTGAACCTGTCGATATCAAGCATGATCACCGCGACCGAAGCGGCGGCATTTCCCCCGCACCAGATCGTATCGCGATTCCGCGCCAGCGAATGGCGGT
This sequence comes from Rhizobium sullae, assembly GCF_025200715.1. Lineage (NCBI taxonomy): Bacteria > Pseudomonadati > Pseudomonadota > Alphaproteobacteria > Hyphomicrobiales > Rhizobiaceae > Rhizobium > Rhizobium sullae. The sequence continues at coordinate 2,260,688 of NZ_CP104144.1, read as the reverse complement.
TGAAAAGGCCGGTGAGTTCATCGCGCTCCGATTTGCGCTCCAGCTCAGCATGCAGCAGGCCGCCGCGCAGCTGATGGAGGAAATTCATCCGATCCTTGTGCTCCATGAAATAGGCACTCATCGCCAGAAAAATGGCGAGGGTAACGTAAAAGGTGACAATTCCGGTATAGGTGACCGCATCAAAGGACCCGTTCAACTTCGTCGTCGTGAATTGCACGATGCACATCAGCACGAGGCCGAGCACGATGGTCGCAAAGCGCGGCCGCAGCGCGATGACGAAAAACAGGAATGCGGCGACATTGCCGTTCTGGTAGACGAACAAGTAGGGACTATGACTGTAGACCGCGACCGACATCGGCAAAAGAACGCCGAGCAACGCGACGGCAATGGATAGCAGGTCGTAGTTCCGTGCGGTCGGCCAGCGCCTCAAGGCCAGCACGCTGAACAACGCAAATGGCGTGAAAATTCCAAACCGCACCGCAACGAGTTCGGAGAACACATCCGGCATCATCGTGGCGTCGCCGAAGAACACCATATCGTAGATCAGCGTGCCGATCAGAGCCCAGATGGCTGCGAGCCTGACCCGGCTTGCCGCATAGTCGCAAAGGAAAGCCGCCTCAACGGTTGGTGTAAAACGTAGCAGCCTAAATCCGTTGCCGATTTGACGATCGACGTCCTCTAGCGTCGCGACGCCCATCATCGACTCTCCGGTTCAAGAAGCAGACTTACGTCTTCGTAACAAAAAAGTCTGAATACGTCCTAAAGAGCTATTATGCGCGCCTCACGTTGTTGGGAATGTCCTGATCCCGAGGCATCCCACTATCTCGCCATCCTAGCGCGAGTCGCGCTGAAGCCAAGTCGCTCCGAGATCTCGTTCGAAGCCGCAAGAAGGCTCTCGAGATACTGCGTACGATTGCGCAATCCGTCTTCCTTTGGCGCAACGAGACAAAGAGTTGCCACCGCTTGGCCGTCGACCTGTTTTACCGGAGCGGCAAAGCAATGGGTAAAATTCTCAACCGCGCTATTGAAGGTAAAATAGCCGTCGATCGCGGCCTGTCTAACCTCGGCTATGAACTTCGCCGGATCAAGGGGATTGCCATTCGGCAGCACAAAGTCATCTGCTGGGATGAAATCGAGAATTTCGCTGTCTGTCAGATGTGAGACGAGGAGCCGTCCAGACGCCGTCCATGGGATCGGCACTAACTCGCCAATGTTGGACGAAATCCGGAAAGGCCTGATTCCCTCCCGCATCATCGCCACGGTATATTTGTTGCCCTCCAATAGGCACATCTGCGCTGTCTCACGGGTTTCGGTGGCAAGACGCACCAGCATCTCTTCGGATTCGCGCATCAGATCGAACTGATCGGCGTAAGCCGTGCCGAGAAAATACAGCTTCCGCCCAACGAAGACCCGCCCATCGCCGCCTTGGTAGTCGAGCATGCCGTGGCGCAAGAGGAGATTAACCAACTCATAGACCGAGGAGCGGGGAGCACCAATTTCAACGGCGATCTCGTTTGGTCTCATCGGTTGACGCTTGACCCGCAGAAACTCAAGAATCTCGAAGGCGCGATCAAGCCCACGCATGCGTCGCGATGTGATGTCCTCTGCGCTGTCGGCCATAATTACCTCGTTCGATGTCGGACACGACCCGTACAGGGCCGCATCCCATGACCTCACGTCCTGTCGGCACGATAGGCGATGCAGTCCACTTCGACTTTGCAATCGACCATCATCCGCGACTGGACGCAAGCGCGCGCTGGCGGGTTTTTCCCGAAGTACTCGGCATAGACCCCGTTGAAGCTCCAGAAATCGCGCGGATCGTCGAGCCAAACACCGACACGCACAACGTCCTCGATTCCATAGCCGGTCTCGTCCAGGATGGCGATCAGGTTTTCGATTGCCTTGCGGGACTGGGGGATAATGCCCCCGCCGATGATTTCGCCCTTCTCCATCGGCACCTGGCCCGATACGTGAAGCCAGCCATTAGCCTCAACGGCGCGGGCAAAGGGCAGGGGTTGTCCGCCAGCCCCGGTTTCTCCGACGCCGTAGCGCTTGATAGTCATACGATCTCTCTTTCTTTTTTGGAAAGCAATGGTCGATCACCTGGTTCCCGTCAGTTGAAACTGGACGTTTTCAGGAACTCGGCCAGCCGCTCGGTCTTCGGGTTTACGAACATCTCTTTCGGAGGTCCTTCCTCACAGATCACACCCTTATTCATGAAGATCACGCGGGAGGAAACCTCGTAGGCAAAGCGCATTTCGTGGGTGACGAGCAGCATGCTCATACCATCGGCCGCCAAGCCCTTGATAACCTGCAAAACTTCGCCGACGAGCTCCGGATCGAGCGCGGACGTGACTTCGTCAAACAGCATCAGGCGCGGGTTCATCGCGATGGCACGGGCAATCGCAACGCGCTGCTGCTGTCCACCGGAGAGCTGGCCGGGGTAGTGATCGGCACGAGACGCGAGACCCACTCGCTCGAGCCACTTTTCCGCGATGGCGCGCGCCTCCTCGCGCGGCATCTTCTTGACCTTCACCAGGCCGAGCATGACATTGCGGGCGGCCGTCATATGCGGGAACAGGTTGAATTGCTGGAACGCCATTCCAGTCAGCGCACGTTGACGCGCGATATCCCGTTCGCTCTTGCGTTTGCGGATCCCACCTGACTGCTCGTAGCCAATCTCTTCACCCTCCAGAAGGATGCGCCCGCCCTGGAATTCTTCGAGCATGTTGATGCAGCGTAGCATTGTTGTTTTGCCGGAGCCCGACGAGCCGATGATCGAGATGACCTCGCCCTGGTGCATGGTCAAATCAACGCCCTTCAGCACTTCAACCGCGCCATACTGTTTGTGGAGCCCCTGAATTTCGAGAAGTACCTTGCTCATGGTTGAGCCCTCACGACGGTACGGCTGTCTTGCGCTCGACATATTTGCCGAAACGCTCGATGCCGTAATTGATTACAAAGTAGAGAAGCCCCGCAAAGAAGTAGAACTGGAGGCTCATGAAATTACGCGAGATGATCTCCTGCGTTCGCAACAGCAATTCGGCCACTCCGATCACCGAAAGAAGCGTCGAGGCTTTGACCATTTCTGCCGCGGTGTTAACCCACGCGGGTAGGAACTGACGCAACGCTTGCGGCCAAAGGACATAGGCAAACGTTTGTCCGAAGGTGAGGCCGATCGCTTTTGCCGCTTCGGTTTGGCCCACAGGAATGGCCTGCAGGCCGCCGCGTACTATTTCTCCGACATGTGAGGAGCAGAAAACTGCCAAGGCGAGCACACCTGCCTGGAACGGGCCGAGTTCGATTCCGACGGTCGAAAGCACATAGTAACTTGCCAGGACGAGCACCAGAACCGGTGTTCCTCGGATGAAGTCCGTGTAAGCTCGGACGATCAGCCGCAGTATGCGATTGCCGTAGACGAGCGCCAGACCGACAAGAACTCCGAGCAGTGACCCGACGATGATCGCAAGCAGCGAGATTGAAACTGTGGCGCCGAGCCCCTTCAGGATAACGAAGCGGGCAATCCAAAGCTGGTCGAGAAAAGGAGAAATGCTTGCCATGGGCATCACCTCGGAACGGCAAGGCGGCGCTCGACGACGCGCATCAGCGCGGCAAGCACAGAGCAGGTTGCAACATAGAGGCCCGAGGCGACAAGCCAGGTCTCGATGACGCGGAAGCTCTCGACGTTGATCTTCCTCGCTTCAAAGGTCAGCTCCGGCACGGCAATTGCGGCTGCGAGCGAGGTATCCTTGAACAAGGAGATGATCGTCGAAGAAAGCGATGGCAATACATTGCGCAGCATAAGTGGTGTGATGATTGAGACGCGAATTTGCGTCGGCGTCAGCCCGATCGCAAGACCGGCTTCCGTCAGGCCTTTTTGAATAGACAGCAATCCGGCCCGGAACACTTCCGCAAGATAAGCGCCGGAGTAGATCGATAGCACGCCGATGAAGCTCTGGATCTTGCCGAGCCGAACGCCCAGCTGCGGCAGGGCAAAGAAGGCGAAGAGAACGAGGACGAGAATCGGCAGATTCCGAATGATCGTGACATAGAGCGCAGCCGGTCTCTGCACCCAGCCGCTTTTCGATGTCAATGCAAAGGCAACGAGGAGACCGAGCGCTGCACCGATGGCGATGGAAACGAAAGCCAGGCCGAGACTGAGCAGCAAGCCTTCCAGGAGTTGATCGAAGCTGCGCCAGACGGCGGCGAAATTAAGCGTATAACCCATGGCGCAGTCCTGCAATCAAGGGCGAGGAAAGGACGGAAGGAGACCTTCCGTCCTAGACGATTTTACTTATATTCAACCGGAAAACCGATCTGCGGCGGCGTGAGATCCTTGCCAAACCAAGTCTTGTAGGACTTGGCATAGAAATCGAACTCGACACCGGTCATTGCTTCGTGCAGGGCGGTGTTGACGAAGTTCAGCCAGTCCTGATCGCCGCGCTTGACGCCGCAGGCGTAGCTTTGTGGATTCCAGCCATAGCCCGCGTCCTTGTAGCGGCCACTGTTCTGCGTCATGTACCAGGCAAGCGAGGACTGGTCCGTCGCAACCGTATCGGCGCGGCCGGATTCCAGCGCCTGATAGATGAGGTCCACCGATTCATACTGGTCCACTGTCGCTTCCGGGAGAGCGGCATGAACCATCGATTCCGCATAGACGTTCTGCAGCACTGAGACAGTCACGGAAGAGCCCGCAGCCTTAAGTGCAGCATAATCTGCATACTTGCCATCAGACTTCAGCATCAGGCCCACGCCCTCGCGGTAGTAGGGAATCGTGAAAGCAACCTGTTGCGCGCGTTCGCCCGTGACGGTCATGAATTGGCAGGTGAGATCCACCTTATCGGTCGTGATGTTCGGAATGCGGGCGTCGGACGACTGGTTGACGAACTCGATCTTGTCGGGATCGCCGAAGAGCGCCTTGGCCACGATGCGGCCCATATCGATGTCAAAGCCCTGGAGCTTGTCGTCGGCACTCTTGAAGTGCCAAGGCGCGTTGGTGCTGCCGGTACCCATGACCAGATGGCCACGGGACAACACTTCATCGAGCCTGCTCTTTGCCTCTTGAGCAGCGGCCGGCATTGCGGAAAGGACGAAAGCGGTGGCCAGCGAGAGCGCGCTGGTGCGCAGTGAGATGGTCATGATGTTCCCCTGATGAACAGTTCGTTCTTTTGATGTCCAATATATCGGACATGAGTCCGCTTTATCGGATTGACGTAGTGAGCGCCAAGATGCATAGATTGTCAAGGGATGATGTATGGTGAGAAGCGCGGTTCAGATTCAGACGAGTTCGATCAGCACTCAGTGGAGCACTTTTGAGCATGGCAACGATGTCATTTCATGGGCTGAATACACCCGTCGTTCTGGTCGATTTGGATATTGCTGATCGCAATATCCGTCGATTTCAGAACTATGCGGATGCACATGGTTTGAAGGTGAGGCCACATATCAAAACGCATAAGCTTCCCGCCATTGCAGAGATGCAGTTGCGGGCAGGTGCGATCGGCATCACCTGCCAGAAGCTATCTGAAGCGGAAGCTATGATTGCGGGCAGCCCGGAGATTAGGGATGTTCTGATCACCTACAACATTCTGGGTGCGGAAAAACTGAAGCATTTGAAAATCCTGGCCCGCAAGGTCGCGTTGAGTGTTGTTGCCGACAACGAGACTGTCATTGATGGACTCTCGTCCGCTTTTGCAAGTGAGCCAACGCCGCTCAGGGTCCTTGTCGAATGCAATACAGGCGCAGACCGTTGCGGCGTCGCAAGCCCGGAGGAGGCGTTGTTGCTCGCGCATAAGATCGCCGCCGCACCCGGCCTCGTGTTTGGTGGGTTGATGACATACCCCCCGGTGAACGGCGCTGAGGCAGTTGAAAGCTTCATGATGCAAGCGAAAGCTCGCATTGAGGCAAGTGGCCTCGCAGTCCCGGTGATTACCTCCGGAGGAACCCCTTCAATGATGGACGCAGCCGAAGCGCCCGTAACAACGGAATACCGACCGGGCACCTACGTCTATAACGATCGATCGCTCGTTTCACGCGGTGCCTGCGGTTGGGAAGACTGCGCGCTGACGGTGCTGGCTACAGTTGTGTCGGTTCCATCAAGCAATCGAGCAATTATCGACGCCGGCTCGAAGGTGCTTACCTCCGATCTGCTTGGACTTTCTGGTTACGGACATGTGGTCGGTCGGGACGATATCGTAATAGATCAGCTTTCTGAAGAGCACGGGCGGCTGGTTGCCGACGGGCTAATTGGCCTGAATGTTGGTGACCAAGTCCGGATCGTCCCCAATCACGCTTGCGTTGTCTCCAATATGGTTGACCGTCTCGTGGTGGTGAGCGACGGCTTCCAACAGCCGGAGATCTGGCCGGTGGTTGCGCGCGGACAGATTGTTTGAAACGCCGGTCATGCAAGACCGCCCCTTTCGTACGAGGTCGAGAAGAATTCTCAATCAACCACGCAGGTCGGAAAACAGGCTTTCCGTCATTGTGATTGTGGACGACATCAATGGCGTTGAATCTCCTGATAGGGAAAACCTCGGCCCTTCCGAATCGACTAAATGTGCCGACGTTAATTAGCATTCGACATTGATAATCGAAGTGCATTGCTGCCTATTTAACGGTGTCAGCAACCAGAGGGTGCTTCAGCTTCTCCACTAATCTTTGAACCCGGGCATTGGGCGGTGCATCCCAAAACGGCGAGCCATCCATAACCATTGTGTCAAGCGTCGACAGTCCGAAAGGCTCCGGCCATTCTCGTCGCGGAAATCGAAGGTCGCTGCAATCGGCAGGGGCTCCGGAATACCCCTCGATTCAATCAATAGGTAGGCGAACCGGTTCTGTTCAGCCGCGCACCTCATTGAGCAGGTCATCGCGTAACGTGCAACAAATACAGCCCTTGGTCATCTCCACCAGCCGCTCCTGCGTGTGGGGGACAGGGTCGCGCCACCATCGCGTACGACAGCGGCGCCGCCGACCGAAGGTGATCCTTTTTGTGGCATGCGGGAGCTTGAAATTTCCGGTTCCAATCGCAGGAGAAACTGGACGTCGCGGCTAGTTTGGCCCGATCGGCCCGCTAAGAGTCTGCGTGCCGGCGCCTCACACTTCGAACAAAGATCCAGACAAAGACCACTACGACGGGTACAGACACTCCCAATGCAACGGATGACATTGTCTCGGAGAGGCCATGGCTCAAGGCCTTCGCTGCGTAACTGAGTAGGCCTATGATATAGTAGGAAATGGCCGCGACCGAGAGGCTCTCAACCGTTTGCTGGAGCCGGAGCTGAAGCTTTGCTCGTCGATCCATCGACGCAAGGAGTGCGGTGTTCTGGCGTGCGAGACCTACGTCAACCCAACTGCGCAGCAAATCTGTCGTCCTCGAAAGCTTGAGCGACAGATTTCCCTGGCGCTCTTCGAGCGACTTGCACGTGCGCATGGCCGGGGCAAGCCGCCGTTCCAGGAAGGAACCCAATGTCTCGCCGGCAATCGGCTCCTCGCCGAGCGAGGCGATGCGTTCGCTTACGATCGAGTCATAGGCTTTGCTGGCTCCGAACCGATAAAGCGACTGGGCCGCGTTTGCCTCTAGTTCCGATGCCAGCCTCGTTATTTCGGTCAGCATTCCATCGGCGCTCTCCCACACCTGGCCCCTCATTTCCTGTGTGACTGCGCCCAGAGATTCTTCGATCTGCCGTATCTCTGGGGATAATGACTGGGCCAGAGGTAGAGCCAGTGTTGCAAGAGTGCGGTAGGTTTCGATGTCAAGGAGGCATTGCACCGTGGCGCCGCGACCGAGGTCGGTGAGACCGCGGTCGATGAGCAACATGCGGGTCAGACCATCGCCATCCTGCCGAAAATCGGTGGCGACCTCCGCCATACCACCGCGAACGCGGCTTCGACACAGACTTGCGATGTCAAATAACGCCAGCGCGTTTTCTGCCGCTGCCCCCTCCGGCCAAATCTCGAGCCTGATACCTGAGATTAGGCTACCTGGAGCGCGGAAGTTCCCTCCAAAGGGATGACGTGGAATGGCTCCTCCGAATTCCGTCGCTGCAGGCCCGTCCCAGAACCATGTCGAGAACTCCGTGTGTCTTTCCCAGCGCAACGTCCCTTGGCCCCATTGCACTGCGCAATGTCTAGAGGCTCGATCTGGCACCGCCGCCCCTTGGGAGCGTGCAAGATCCTCGATTGCCTCTTGATGGCTGGCGTGGCCAGACTCCATCAAAAAAGCCAGTTGAAGGATCACCCGCGGGCACGTAACTGCCACGAACGGGCGCGCGTGGATCTCGCCCAGCGCCTGGCTGCGGTTTTCCGCAATTGGGAACGAGAGCCGTGCAGGGGAGCCGATACTGCTCGATGTCGCCCGTGTTTTCGCCACCTATCTCTCCCCTCCAACTTCGTCGACTTGATGATCTAGGTCGGCGGGATCTTCATAGACCGGGACGGCACCGGCATCCTCGAGCTTCGCAGTATATGGTCTCACTTCCCGCTCTCCAATTGGCACTGACAGACGCCGGCGCGGCGAGATCATCAGTCTCGCATAGCCGCAGGTCGACGCTGACGACAGCGGCCTGAGACTTCAAGAGAGCAAGGAAGGTGCACCGGGTCAAGTTCAGTCGAACGAGTTGCTCACGCACAGCAGCTGGCGCAATTAACGATAAGGCAACCGGCTGCGGCCGATCTTGAGAATGTCGACCTGATGCACGTCTTCGGGAAAGGGCGACAGGCTTAGGAAGCCGGACCGCTTGGCTGCGATTGCTGATGAAAACCGTGGCATTGGTCATGGCGTACCTCCGGCATATCCACTTGGGATAGACCAAACTTCGCAACTCTTGAATTACAGGGGCGTCGCGCTTCGGGCCACGCTCTACTTGCCGCCTATGGCGGCCTGCGAAGGCGGGATCGGGCAATTGACCGGCGGCACTGCGGCACGGCGTGGCAACGGCAGTTGCGCGCGACACGACGAGCGGCGTGCCCGCAAGCAGGGCAGGCTGCAAGGGGCGGTCGTCATTGCACCTGCTCGCTCATCGCAGTTTACTCAGATCCACTGGACGATTGTTGATGATCGCTTCCATTGAAAAGAAGCCTGTCACCGTCGCAAGGTCGAAATTCGTGATCAGCTTCTGATAGAACGCATCGTAGCCGGACATGCCTTTCGTCACGACCTTGATCAGATAGTCCCACTCCCCGCCAATCCGATAGAAATCGATTACCTCCGGCAGCCGTTCGACATGAGCACGGAAGCTTTCACTCCACTCCTTTGAATGGTGGCGAGTGCGGATCATCACGAAGACGGTCAGGTCGAGCCCAAGCGCTTGGAGGTCGATATCGCTGTGCGATCCACGTATCAGACCGAGCGAGTGGAGGCGCTGGAGCCGCCGCCAGCAAGCATTTTGAGACAGTCCGACCTTTTCCGCCAAATCACGCTGCGAGAGGTTCGCGTCGATCTGCATGGCCGTCAAAATCTTCATATCAAATGTGTCGACTTTATTTAAAATATCGATCATGTGACACGTCTTTTGCGAAAATTGGCAGAAAATAAGTGATTTTTCTCACGGTGGAGCAGATTACAATCTGTGTCAATATCCCGAGCCAAGGAGAATGACCGTGGAAGCCGTTCGCCCAGCGACAAGTCAGACCGCAACCCCTCTTTCCAGGTTCCGCCAGAGTCTGAGAAATGCGGGCGTGACTGCCGACCTTAGAGATGGACTCGTCGGCGCGACCGCGAAAATAGCCGGGCCTTACGGGGAAAAGGACCTGGTTTACGCCGACTATGTCGCATCAGGCCGCGCACTCCATCAGATCGAGCACTTCGTCCTGGAGGAGGTGCTTCCCTATTACGCCAACAGTCACACGGAAGCTTCTTACTGCGGAGGTTTCATGACCCGGATGCGGCGGGAGGCACGCGCGCTGATCGGCGGGTTCTGCGGTGCCACCGAACGGCATGCCGTGATCTTCACCGGCTCCGGCGCGACATCGGGGATCAACCGCCTCGTCAAGCTGTTCGGTGTTGCCGAAGCTGCCGCCGCGGGCAAGCGCCCCCGGATCATTATCGGCCCCTATGAGCATCACTCCAATATTCTGCCCTGGCGGGAGAGCGGAGCAGAGATCGTTGAGATCGCCGAGCATGGGTCCGGCGGGCCTGACCTGTCCCTTCTCAAAGAGGCGCTGGGGGACGGATCGCCAGATCTGACGATATGCAGCCTGTCTGCTGCATCGAATATCACAGGCATCACCAGCGATGTCGCGACAATCACAGCGATAGTGAAGGCTGCCGGTGCAAAGATGATTTGGGACTACGCGGGCGCAGGCCCCTATGTGCCGATTTCCATGTCGCCCGCCACTGATGCGGAGATCGACGCCATCGTTGTCTCACCTCACAAATTCATCGGCGGTCCCGGCGCCTCCGGGATCTTGATCCTCCGTCGAGACGCGCTTTCGACGAATAAACCGTCGTGGCCAGGCGGCGGGACGGTGAAGTTCGTCTCGCCGAAGACGCATGATTACAGTGACAGTCTTGAGTCCCGCGAGGAAGCCGGCACGCCGAACGTGGTCGGCGACATACGTGCCGCGCTGGCCTTCATCGTCAAGGATGCGATCGGGCTTGATACGATGGTAAGGCGCAATCGCGAGCTTGCGCAGCGTGCATTCAGCGCTTGGAAGGCCGTGCCGCAACTGGAGCTCCTCGGTCTATCCGACCCCGACCGGCTGCCGATTTTTTCCTTCCGGGTGAAAAACGCAAAGGGCGGGTATGTCCACCAGCAGTTGATCACGCGCATGCTGAGCGACCGGTTTGGTATCCAGGCCCGCGGTGGCTGCGCCTGTGCCGGACCATACGTCCATCGACTGTTGTCGATCGATGACCAGCAGTCCGAGGAGATAAGGCAAGCCATTCTCTTCGGAGAGGAGATCAAGAAACCCGGCTTCATCCGGCTGAATTTCAGCGTTCTGCTGCCGGACGAGAAGGTACAATTCATTCTCGATTCAGTGGCGCAGATCGCGGCCGACGCAACGACCTTCGAATCCGACTATGACGTCGATCCGCACCGGGCTAGATTCTTTCCGCGAGCCGCAGCCACAGAAGGCACAGCCTATGCGAAAGCCTGAAGTCGCTGGGTTCTACGATACTCGCACGGGCAGTATCCAGTATGTCGTTGCATGCCCGAGTACGCGTAAATGCGCCATCATCGATCCAGTGCTCGACTTTGACGAAAAGTCTGGCTCGACAGCAACGACAAATGCGGACCGTATCCTTGACTATGTCAACAGCCACGATCTGACGCTCGAGTGGATTCTGGATACCCATCCGCATGCCGATCACTTTTCGGCTGCACGTTATCTCAAGTCACGCACCGGCGCGCCGACAGCGATCGGCGAGCATGTGACGGAAGTGCAGAAGATCTGGCAACAGATCTATAACTGGCCGGATCTCGCCTGCGACGGCTCACAATGGGATCGGCTGTTTTGCGACGGCGAGACATTCAACATCGGTGAATTGCAAGCCCGCGTCATGCATTCGCCAGGACATACATTGGCGTCGATCAGCTATGTCATCGGCGATGCAGCGTTCATTCACGACACACTTTTCATGCCCGATTGCGGCTCTGCCCGCGCAGATTTTCCAGGCGGCAGTGCAGCCAGCCTGTGGCACTCAATTCAGGACATTTTGAGCCTACCCGACCAAACCCGCCTCTTCACCGGGCACGACTATATGCCGGGGGGGCGCCAGGCTCTGTGGGAGAGTTCGGTCGCGGACCAGAAGGAAAAAAACCCGCACGTGGCCGGCCAATCAGAGAGGGACTTCATCAGGCTTCGAGAGACCCGCGACAGGACATTGCCGATGCCAAAGCTCATCTTGCATGCGCTACAGGTCAATATCCGTGGAGGGGAATTGCCTCAGGCCGAGGAAAATGGCCGGCGTTATCTGAAGATCCCGCTCGACGCGCTGCCAGGATCGGTCTGGGGTTCGTAACGAAGTGGATGGTTCTCTCCAGCAGCTTTTACTCGCGATCGGTTCAGGATCGCTGATCGGATGTACGCTCGGTCTGATTGGCGGAGGCGGGTCGATCCTCGCCACGCCCCTGTTGATCTACGTCGTCGGGATGCGCGATGTTCATATGGCGATCGGCACCGGCGCCCTTGGCGTTTCGGTCAACGCCTACCTCAACCTGGCCGGTCATGCCATTAAGGGCCACGTCTGGTGGCGATGCGCCGTTATCTTCGCGATCACCGGGTCACTCGGCGCCTATTTGGGTTCGAGCCTTGGAAAGATCGCCGAGGGGCAAAGCTTGCTCTTCATGTTCGGCCTATTGATGATGTTCGTCAGTGTTGTCATGCGAAAGACGAGGAGCCAGCCAGATGTCACAGCACAATCGCTGACGATCCGGACGCATGGGAAGACGAGCTTGGTTGCGTTTGTAACCGGACTGAGCTCGGGCTTTTTCGGAATAGGCGGTGGCTTCCTCATCGTCCCGGGCCTCTTACTTTCCACCGGCATGCCCCTCATCAATGCGGTCGGCACGTCACTTCTCGCTGTCGGCACTTTCGGTCTGATGACGGCCGCAAACTATGCCGCGTCTGGCTTTGTAGATTGGCTGACCGCTGGATACTTTATTGCCGGCGGCATTGGTGGCGGAATTGTCGGCACCATAGCCGCCAGTCGGCTGGCAACCCATCGAAACGCACTTGCCCAGATCTTCCGGTGGGTCGTCTTCTGCGTCAGCCTTTATGTTTTATGGCGCAGCTACGCCGCATTTTAGTGCTGCTCGCATCCGCATACAAGAAACCAACCTGACGCTTCCTGTCCGCTAGCACGCGAGCATGCCCTAACAGGATCGTGTTCGCCAGCCCGGGCGTCACTGCACCGCGCCCATGACCTTCCCCTCCGCACGACCCGTTTCGGCGCAGTCCCAGCGCCTCGTGGTCCTCTCGAACGGGAAGATCCGTCCATCACTGGGCGGATTTGACCCCCTCGATCAGGGAGGTGATGTTTCCGAGCTGCCCGCCGTTCGTTGTCACGGAGAGAAACGAATGGCCGATCCTTTGGGCGGCGTTTCGATTTTCTCCTGATGCCGGAGCTCAGCAGGCGCATGACCTGTTGACGCAGCCAGCCGTAGCCGTTCTGCCTCGCAAAGCCCGGATCGGGCGGACCGGGAATCGAGATCGGCTTCATCCCGAGCCTGATCTCCAAGGTTGGGGGAGAATATCAGGTGGCTGGCCGTCGCGACAGACTTTCTCGTTGAAGGCAACAATCGATGAGCCGATGGCGCCCCGTCAGAACCGGCGCCAAATCCGATTGGACTACGCCGCAAAGGCGCCTATCTTCAGAGTTGCCGTCTTCCAATCCTGGAACCCTCGACCGATCGACACGCCAACCAGCACGGGCACCCATCCATGACCAAAGGCTCTGATCTTCTCGTGGCCGCACTTGAGAACGAAGGTGTCGACCGCATCTTCGGCATTCCCGGCGAAGAGAACCTCGACGTCGTCGAGTCCATCCGCAAATCGTCAATCCAGTTGGTGCTCACCCGCCACGAACAGGCGGCCGCGTTCATGGCTGCGACCTACGGCCGCCTGACGGGAAAACCGGGGGTGTGCCTGGCGACGCTTGGGCCGGGTGCATTGAACCTTTCGACGGGTGCGGCATACGCGCTGCTCGGCGCGATGCCGATGGTGATGATTACCGGTCAGAAAGGTATCCTGTCGTCTCGCCAGGCCCGGTTCCAGGTGGTCGATGTCGTTGCCTCGATGAAGCCGCTTACCAAGCTCGCAAGGCAGATCGTATCGCCGCAGATGATCCCGACGACGGTCAGGGAAGCGTTCCGGATTGCGCAGGAGGAAAGGCCAGGCCCCGTTCACCTGGAGCTCCCGGAGGACATCGCCGCCGAGGAATGTCAGCCGATGGCCATGGTCGCGCCGCATCAGCTCGAGCTGCCGACCGCAAGCAATGCGGCGCTTGATCGCGCCGCCGCCCTCATCACTGCAGCGAAACGTCCGCTGCTGATGTTCGGCGCCGCTGCCTCGCGCCCGCGCTCGACGTCCGACATTGCGCAGTTCGTCTTGCGCACCCGCATCCCGTTCTTCACGACCCAGATGGGCAAGGGCACGGTTCCAGGCGGGACCGAACTTTATATGGGCACGGCCGCGCTTTCGGAGCGGGACTATGTCCATGAGGCCATCGAGCAGGCCGACCTGATCATTACCATCGGCCACGATACGATCGAAAAGCCGCCGTTCATAATGGGTAAGGGCGGCCCTCATGTCGTCCATGTCGGATACCAGCCGGCGACCGTCGAACAGGTCTATTTTCCACAGTCGGAGGTGATCGGCGACATCGGGCCGTCGCTTAAGGCGCTTGCCGATCGCATTGAAGGCCGGCTCCCGAACGCCCAGGCACTGCTCCACCTCAGGGAGCGTATCCTCGAGCGCATCGCGGCCCGCGCCACCGAGGACCGCTTCACGCCCCAGCGCCTTGTCCACGACATCCGTGAGGTGATGCCGCACGACGGCATCCTCGCGCTCGACAACGGCATGTACAAGATATGGTTTGCCCGGAATTATCGGACGAAGATGGCGAACACGCTGCTGCTCGACAACGCGCTTGCCACGATGGGAGCAGGGCTGCCCTCGGCCATGGTCGCCTCGATGCTCCACCCCGATCGCCGTGTCATGGCGATCTGCGGCGACGGCGGATTCATGATGAACAGCCAGGAACTCGAGACGGCGGTGCGCATGAAACTGAACCTCGTCGTCCTCGTCATCGAGGACCGTGCGTACGGAATGATCCGCTGGAAGCAGGCCGTCGACGGGTTCCCTGACTTCGGCATGACGTTCGCAAATCCCGACTTCGTAAAATATGCCGAGTCCTACGGTGCGAGCGGGACCAGGGTCGATGACATCGGCCAGTTCGAACAGGTTCTCGAAAATGCGTTCTCCGGCGGCGGCGTGCATCTGGTGACCGTCCCGGTCGACTACTCGGAAAACGAACGGGTGCTGGTGAAGGAGCTCCGTGAACGGCTCCCCGCGATATTGGAGATCTGAGATGCCGCTCAACTTGAAGGTTTACCAGGCGTTTGATCGCGAACTCATCGCGGAAGTCCCAGCCGACGATGCCGCGGCTCTCGATCACAAGCTTTCTGTCGCCGCGAAAGCCTTCGCCGACCGCGATGCCTGGCTGCCAGCGCATCAGAGGATGGCGATCCTGAGAAAGGCGTCGGAGCTTTTGGAGGAGAACCGTGACCGCTTTGCAATGATGATCGCTCGCGAGGGCGGCAAGCCGCTTACGGATGCGGTCATTGAGGTTACACGCGCGATCGACGGCCTCGTCAACGCGGCCGACGAACTCCGTAACTTCGGCGGCAAGGAAATCCCGATGGGACTTACTGCTGCCAGCACGAATCGATGGGCCTTCACCACCAAGGAGCCGATGGGCGTGGTGGCGGCGATTTCGGCGTTCAACCATCCGCTCAATCTCGTCATCCACCAGATCGCGCCAGCAATCGCCGTCGGTTGCCCGGTGATCATAAAGCCGGCGGCGACGACGCCGGTTTCCTGCGTGGAGATTGCCAAGTTGCTCTGGCAAGCCGGCCTCGATGAGCGGTGGTGTCAGACATTCGTTACGGAGGACAATGCGCTTGCCGAAGCGTTCGCAACCGATCACCGCGTCGCGTTTTTAAGCTTCATCGGCTCTGCGAAAGTTGGGTGGTACCTCAAGAGCAAGCTTTCGCCAGGCACCAGATGCGCGCTCGAGCACGGCGGGGCGGCGCCCGTCATCGTTGACCGCAGCGCAAACCTCGACGTGATCGTCGGTGCCATTGTCAAAGGCGGCTATTATCATGCCGGGCAGGTCTGCGTGTCCGCGCAGCGTCTCTTCGTGCATGAGGACATTCTGACCGCGTTCACGGACACTCTCGCCGCCAAGGTCGGCACCCTTCGTGTCGGTGATCCGACACTGAAAGAGACAGAGGTCGGACCGCTCATCCTGCCACGCGAGACCGAACGTGTCGCGAGCTGGATCAAGGAAGCGGTTGACGCCGGCGCCAGGCAGCTCGGAGGAGGGCGGATGTCAGAGACCACCCTCCTGCCTTCGGTCCTTCTTGATCCTCCCGAAGACGCCAGGGTATCTCGTCTCGAGGTTTTCGGGCCACTGACCTGCGTATATCGTTACAGCGAACTTGACGAGGCAATCCGCATTGCCAACGCGTTGCCATATGCGTTCCAGGCGAGCATCTTTTCCTCCGACATGGCAGTTGCCCTGAGGGCGGCGAAGCGTCTGGATGCGTCGGCTGTGCTCGTGAACGACCACACCGCTTTCCGGACCGACTGGATGCCGTTTGCAGGGCGCCGGCAGTCGGGATACGGGGTCGGCGGCATTCCCTGGACGATGGAAGAGATGGCCGACGACAAAATGATCGTGTTCAACCACGTTTCTTAAGCAATCGCGTCGTCGCAGCATCCATGCCTCAGGGATTCAGTTGGAGAACGTGCAACGCCGAATCGTCTCAGGAGACCTGGGCCCGTAGGGCCGGCCCGGGTCGCTCTGATCTGCAAGTGGGTAGCGATCGACCGCGCCGCTTAGCGTCCGACAAGCGATGCGCCGGCGATCCTTGAGGCGGCAGAACATGCGCTCGACGACGCTACGCTTTTTGTAGACGGCCTTGGGATTCGAAGACGGTTAAAGATCGATCCTAAGCGGTCACCCGTCAATTTCCACTTCCGCTTCGCAGTTTACGGGCGCGTTCAAAGGGATGGCCATGCCGATGGACGAGCGGGCGTGAGCGCCAGCGTTAGGCCCGTACAGCTCCAGTATCAAGTCAGAATAACCGTTTGTGACAAGCGGCGTCTCATTGAATCCCGGAGCAACATTCACCATGGCGAAGACGCGCAGCCAGGCCGTAACCCGATCGAGGTTCCCGACAGCCCGCTTGAGGCTCGCGAGATGGGCCAGGGCAACGAGCCGCGCTGACGCGTAACCCTGCTCCGGCGAAACCTCGGTCCCGACCTTGCCGAGGGGCCTTGCCAATGTCCCATCCCGGTTACACGCGACGTGACCCGAGATGTAGGCGCGCGTGCCGCGCACCCGGACCCAGGCGAAAGGCATATGCAGCCCTTCGCGCACTTTCAGAGGCTCGGGCAGTTCCAGACCCATAGCGGCCAGACGTTGTTCAATGATGGCCATAGCGCACCTCCCGGCCTGATTAGGGTACGATGTCGTCGAGTTCCGGCATCAGCACGACGCTCTCGTTCGCTGCGGGGTCGTTGCGGGCACCGAGGAACTCGGCGGTTTCCGTGCTGCGATTGACGGCCACGTGCGGAACGCCGGCCGGAATGAATAGGTAGTCGCCGGGGAAGACCTTTTCGCACCGTTCGAGCCCGGCCCCCGACCAAATCTCGATCTCTTTGCCTGCGGTCATAAGCAGGGCCGTCTCGTGTCCCTGATGGCGATGGGCGCTGGTTCGTCTCCCTGCGGGGAGCGATATCATCCCGAGCCACAGGATGCTGGATCCGACGCTCTCCGCCGAGACTCCCGAGCGATAGACAGATCCCTGCTCGGCGACATAGCTGTCACTCCCGCCTACGATTTTCGCGGTTAATACATGAGCATTTTTCGGTTGCATTGCTTCGTTCTTCATCGCTCTCAGGACCTCAACTGCTGCATGGAGCTGAGTTTGCTCGCGGAGCCGGCGCAAGTCCTGAAACGAGGGCCGAAAAATTCCAAAAAATTCCGAAATCGGGCGTATCATCCCCAATCATGAGCACCCAGCGCCTTGCATTCGGCCCCTTCGAGTTCATTGCCGAGAACGGATGCCTTCTCCGTGACAATCGGCCTGTCGCCATCGGCGCCCGTGGCGCTTCGCTGCTTGCCGTTCTACTCGCTGCAGATGGGCGTGTCGTCACCAAGTCGGCGCTGATGGATGTCGTTTGGCCGGGCCTCGCCGTCGAGGAGAGTAATCTTTCCGTTCAGATTGCTGCCCTCCGCAAGCTGCTCGGCCCGGCATCAGACGGCGGCGACTGGATCGTCACGGTCCCGCGGGTCGGATACAGATTTTCCAGTCCGGTGGAGCGCCGGACCGACGGACCCGATAGCCCAAGGCATTCGGAGGCGAGATCCAGCCCCGGGATTGCAGTACTGCCTTTCGAGAATCTCGGCGGCGATGCCGAGAGACAATATCTGGCCGACGGTATCGCCGACGACCTGATCATGGCGCTTGCTCGGTTCCGATGGTTCCGCGTCGCGTCGCGTGGGGCGAGTTTCGCATTGAGGAACGGCCCGAGGGATCCGAAGTCTATCGCGCACCACCTTGGCGTCGATTTTCTGGTGGATGGAGCCATCCGGCATACCGGCGATCGGATGCGGATATCGGTGCACCTCGCCGACGCAATCAAGGGCGCCACCGTCTGGTCCGAACATTACGATCTTCAAGTGGTCGAGGTATTTGCGGTGCAGGACGCCATCGCCGAGCGGATCGCAGCTGCGGTCGAGCCCGAACTGCTCTTGCGCCATGGACTTCAGGTTGCTCCGCACACCGGCAACGTGACCGCCTGGGACCTTGTACGGCAAGGTACATTCAATTTTCACAAGGTAACGCAGCCAACCCACCTTCTCGCACGGCGATTCTTCCGAGAGGCCGCGGAGCTCGATCCCATGCTGCCAGAGGCGCAGATCTGGCGGGCGCGGGTCAACGCAGGCCTCATCGCCTATGGCTGGACGGAAAATCCCGCCTCGGACGGGAAGGAAGGACTCGATGCGGCCCTGCGGGCGATATATCTCGACGCCCGGAATCCGTATGCCCACTATGCGCTGGCGATTGTGTCGGCCTACACAGGCAGGGCTAACCAGGCGATCCTCGCAGCGGAACGGTCCATCGAACTCGGTCCGAGCTTCGCCTTGGGGTATCTCGTGCTCGGCATGGCCCGTCTTTTCGTGGGCGATGCGGCCGGTGCGCGAAAGCCGCTGGCTCGCGGCCTCGAACTCAACCCCCACGATCCTCAGAATGCGGTCTGGTTCAGCCTCTTGATGCTTGCGCTGTTCTTTTCGGGCGACCTCGAGGGCGCGCTCGACACGGGGCGTGCGGCGCTAAAGGCGCGGCCTGACTGGCCGGCGCTGCTCCGCATTCAGGCGTGCTGCCACACGGCCGTGGGAGATAGTCAGGAGGCTCGCCGCTTCGCCGCCGCTGCAGGCGATCTCCCGGAGCCTGCCGGCGATGCGCTTGGTCCGTTCAGAGATGGCAACAAGGAATGGGCGACCTGCCTCGAGGGCCTGCTGCGACAGGCGGGGCATCAAACGACCGGTTCCGATCGTACCACCACCTTTCCAGAAGTCTAGGAACGAGGAACGATTCCTTTACTAACGAATCTTGTTAATAAAGACTTCGTTCTTGGTGGAGTCGGCAGGGGAATGCGACCCGCCTGGCCACCGCTCATAACTGACGGCAAGCTTGAGCGTCGCCTTCGGGAAGCCGACCAGGCGCCCGTTCGGCTCGATTTGGCAGGCGAGATGGTGCCATCGTTCGATTGGTTCATCGACGCCTTCGTGCGCAAGGAGGCGGTGATCTCGTCGCAGGTCGAGGGCACACCAAGGCATCGCTCGTTGACCTTCTCACCTTCGACGCCGAAGAGCATTCTGCACCCAATGCCGACATCGAAGAGGTCACGAGGGCCTCACGTTGGTCAGCTGCGTTTCACGCAGTCCGGGCCGCGGCAGTACTCGACCTGTCAAGCGAATCGAGGAATTGGCCCCCTGGAGGTGCGGACGAATTCTTGGACTGTTTATGCTGCAATTCCCAAGAATTCGTCCGCACCTCCCCTTCATTGATTTTGGTCGGCTCCTTTGTTTCAAGCGCAGCTCCGGTCTTCTGCAGAAGGCCGGAGCGGCCAGTTTAATGAGGAGTGACTATCGCAGATGCCAGTTGTCGGAGGCTAAGGGTGCCGATGGCCGCTCCGGTCGAATCCGTCACGGCCACGTCCTCGTCCGCGCGTCGATCGGTCAATATCCTTATTGCATCTTCGATTGTCGTTCCCGATGCTATGTTCGTGCCATTCAGGCGATGCTCAGGCCCGGCCGGCGTCATAACCGCATCTACGTGGATCACTCGTCCCCGATTGACCTCCTTCACGAAATTGGCGATGTATTCGTCGGCCGGTCTAAGGACGATGTCCTGGCTGGTGCCTTGCTGAATGACCTCGCCATCCCTGAGAATGGCTATCTGGTCACCCAGGCGGAGAGCCTCATCGAGATCGTGAGTGATGAATACGACCGTCTTTTTGATCTCTTTTTGCAGGTCCAACAGGACGGTCTGCATGTCCGTCCTGATCAGCGGATCAAGGGCCGAGTACGCTTCGTCCATGAGCAAGACGGGCGCGTCGTTGGCCAGCGCGCGGGCAAGGCCGACGCGTTGCTGCATTCCTCCTGAAAGCTGATTGGGATATTTCTGTTCGAATCCCTTCAGCCCGACGCGCTCGATCCATTGCATGGCTGTTTCGACGCCTTTGGAGCGCGGGACGCCTTGGACTTCCAATCCGTAGATCGTGTTTTCAAGAACAGTGCGATGCGGAAGCAGCGCAAATTTCTGAAACACCATTGCCGTCTGGTGGCGACGAAACTCCTGCAATTCCGCGGGGTTCATCTTGACAACGTCGACACCGTTCACTCGAACCTCGCCGGCGGTCGGATCGATCAAACGGTTGATATGCCGGATCAGCGTGGACTTCCCGGAGCCCGACAGCCCCATAATCACTTGAATGGAACCAGCCGGCATCTCGATGTTGATATCTTTCAGACCGAGCACGTGTCCGTGCCTTTCGTTCAGTTCGGCTTTTCCGAGACCGTTCCGGACGGCGTCGACATAGGTAGCGCCGTTGGGCCCGAAGATCTTGTAGAGGCGGCGGATTTTGATGCCGCCGAAATGGTGATCAACCATGGACGATCTCCCGGTGCCTTTGGAGTCTCTTGCCATAGGCTTGGCTGACTCTGTCGAAGATTATGGCGATGCCGACGATGGCAAGGCCATTGAAAATTCCCAATGTGAAGTACTGGTTCGCGATCGCCTTGAGAACAGGCTGGCCAAGCCCCTGCACGCCAATCATCGATGCGACCACGACCATGGCGAGTGCCATCATGATGGTCTGGTTGATGCCGGCCATGATGGTCGGAAGCGCCAGCGGCAGTTGGACTTTGAACAGCTTCTGTCGGCCTGATGATCCGAACGCATCGGCGGCCTCAAGGACGTCCTTGTCGACGAGGCGAATACCCAGATCGGTCAGTCTGATCATCGGCGGAATGGCGTAAATGACGACTGCAATCAGCCCGGGCACTTTGCCAATCCCCAGGAGCATGACCACCGGGATGAGATAGACGAAGCTCGGCATGGTCTGCATAACGTCAAGGATCGGATTGACGATCCTCTGAACCCGGTCAGACTGGGACATTAAAATGCCGACCGGAATACCGATGGCGATAGAGAGTAGGGTGCACACAAAGATCATCGAGACGGTGCGCATGGTGTCGTCCCACATGTCGAAATAGCCAATGGCCAGCAGCGTAAAAAGACAGCCTGATGCGACCTTGAAGCTGCGGCTTGCCGCCCAGGCGATCGCGAGGACAAGCACGGTGATGATCGGCCACGGCGTCTGCGTCATAAACCGGTCGGCGGCGATGAGAAAATGCTGCAGCGGGGAGAAGAAACCTTCGATCGCATCGCCATAAGCGCGGGTGAATGTGCGAAACCCGTCGTCGATCGCCTTCTTGAGATTGCGAAGAGCGTCATCATCCATATGCGGGAATTTGTAAAACCATTCCATGCGGTTCCCCTTATTCTTAAAAAGAGCCGGCCAAATTCTTCTTATTTTCGGCGTTTAAGTGCGGTGCGCATGGATACGCACCGCACACAGAACTTAAAGAGAAGCTTCGATTTTCTCTGCTGCTTCAGGCGAGACCCACTTGGTCCAGATGTCCTTGTTTTCTTTTAGGAAGTGTTTCGCACCATCTTCGCCGGATGCTTGATTTTCAGTCATCCAGGCCATCAGCTTGCCGACCGTGTCATTGCTCCAGGAGCGCTTCTCGAGATAGCTCATGACCTCGGGGCCGACCTTTTCGGAGAACGGCTTCGCCACCAAGGTCACGACCTTGTCGACCGGCCAGGCGTTCGGCTTCGGATCAGGGCAATCCGCCACAGTGTTGCAACGCTTCCACTCGGCAGAATCATGGGGCACACCGGGATCCAGCTTTACCATCGCATACTTGCCAAGAAGCGCAGTCGGAGCCCAGTAATATGTCGCAAAGCCTTGCTGACGCTCATAGGCCTTTGCAATCGCCCCATCGAGGCCGGCGGCCGAACCAGTATCCACAAGCGTGAAGCCCGCTTTTTCGCCGGCGAAAGCCTTGTAGAGCTGCGAGGTGACGACCGTTCCTCCCCAACCCTGGGGACCGTTGAAAATCGCGCCCTTCTTCGAATCCTCCGCATCGGGGACAAGTTCGGGGTGTTTCAGCATGTCGGGGATTGTCTTGAGGTCGGGATGAGCGTCCGCAAGATATTTGGGAATCCACCAGCCTTGAACGCCGCCATCGGGAAGAGGGGAGCCGACCTGAATGATCTGGCCTGCTTCGGTTCCTTTTTTCACGACATCCGGCAAAAGGTCGATCCAAGCTTCCGGCGCGATATCCGGCTGGCCTTTTTCCGCCATTGAGGTGATGGTCGGAACGGTGTCGCCAACGGTGATGTCCGCGCTACATCCATAGCCTTCGTTCAGGATTATTTTGTCGAGGTTCGAGAGAACTTCTGCACTTTGCCAGTTCATGCTCGCAATCGTCACGCTTCCACACTCTGCGGCGTTCGCAAGTGATGCTCCACCCAGGAGGCCGAACATCAGGCATGTTGATGCAAGGAGTCTGTTCATTATCGTTCCCTTTATTTAAGCGGCGCTTTTGCGAAGCGGGGCGCTGCGTTAGCCCGCTCAAGCGGTTGTCAGGAGGCATCTCCCATACTCACCGATTTTCTGAATGCTGCCGAAAGTCCTTCCGAAACGGTGGCTTCCAGGCCAAAAGCGCGCATCGCCTCGATTGCCGCTGCGGTCGTTCCCCGATAATCGAGAAACGAATTGACGATGTTGTTTGGACAGTCATCCCGATGCTCCAGCAAAGCCCCAGCCCCTATCAGCACCGTGTTCACGGCGCGCCGTGCGATGTCTGTGGAAAGGCCGTGATGGACGGCATCTTTCATCATCGCGGCGCCGAATAGCGCCGGAAACGCGGGCCCTGACCCGGACAAACCGGTCAAATAGTCGATATCGCTTTCGCCATTCACTTCGTCCTCGACGCCACAAGCACGAAAGATACGACGTGCGACATTTCGATCGGCCTCGTCCATGCCACCTGATGCAATCCACGGCGTATAGGATCTGCCAACCTCAACTGCGGCGTTGGGTAGGGCACGGACAACGCGGCTCGTTTGATGATGTGCCGCAAGCTGGTGCAGGCGGATGCCCGCCATAACAGAGATGACGAGCTTGCCCTGGGCCTCGACCGACAGAGACGGCCAATCGGCCGGACGGACAGAAACGATGATCACGTCCGATCGCTCTGCAAGCTCCTGGTTGTCTTGCGTGCAGTAAACGTTCGGAAAACCCGCAGGCCTCTTGTGCCGATAGGAGAGCGCAAGTGCTTCGTGCCGAACAACTCCCTTGTTGAGAATCGCGTTGGCAAGGGCTTTCCCGAGCCACCCTCCGCCACCGATCACTCCGATCCTCATCGAGTCCTGCATCCGCTTCTTCTCATTTCGGTTTATGGCCATGCCTGGCAAAGAAGCGATCAAGCTCTCTTTGCTGGGGAATCTGGCCGGTGTAGATCGCGATATATTCGGGAATACGCTTCATTCGCACCGCGATCTCTTCGCGGGACTGCATCGAGATGTAGCCGATCTGAACGAGATAGGTCGTCCGGGCTCGGACGTCGGCTGTTGTTTCCTCGTATCCAAAGCGCAGGAACATTCGCTTGAGCGCCTCAAGCCGAATTTGATCTGCCTTTTGAACCTCGAAAAGAATCTCTTCTGATTGCAGCGCCCAACTGCGTACGGCAAATTCGAACTTGGAGTCGAACAAGTTCTGATCGAGCCAGCAGTCAAAAACGTTGAGCATGGCCTCGGCAAGTGATTCCGCGTAGGCTTCGCTCTGCTTTATTATGTTTCCGGTGTTTTTCTCCCGCCAGCGCGCAATCAGGCCGGCAAGCAATTCGTCGCGGTCCTTGAAGAACCAGTAGAAGCTCGTCCGCGAAAGGTTGAGTTTCTTGGCCAAGGGAAGAATTTTCACTGAATCGACGCCGGATTCCAGGAGAGACTCGTAGGCTGCTTCCAGCCAGCCCTCCTGCGATCCACGCCAGCCGGTATCGTTCAAAGCCTGTTCCATGATTGACCTCCTAACAAAAAATGAAACTCGATACAAGAAAAATGTACATCTATGTCAATGGAAATGACTTAAGTGTTTTGTTAGTTGACATGTATGTACATTTCCGCTTAGCGTTTACCACAACTGTCCTAGTCCGGAGCCCGACAGATGTCGAACGATCCTCTCCTTCAGCCTTATCAACTCAAGCACCTGAAGCTTCGCAACCGCATCATCGTGACGTCGCACGAACCGGCATATCCGGAAGACGGTATGCCCAAGGAGCGCTATCTCGCCTACACCGTGGAAAGGGCAAAGGGTGGTGTCGCCATGACGATGACGGCCGGTTCCGCGGCTGTTTCAAAAGACAGCCCGCCCGTCTTCAACAACCTGCTCGCCTACAAGGACGAGATCGTACCGTGGCTGAAGGCAATGACCGATGCGGTGCATGAGGAAGGGGCGGCGATCATGATCCAGCTCACTCACCTCGGCCGGCGCACGCGCTGGGACAAGGGCGACTGGCTTCCCATTGTCGCACCGTCGCATCATCGCGAGGCCTCGCACCGGGCTTTCCCCAAGAAGATCGAAGATTGGGACATCGAGCGCATCATAAAGGACTTTGCCGACGCTGCAGAACGCATGAAGGCCGGCGGTATGGATGGCGTTGAGCTCGAGGCCTACGGGCACCTTCTTGACCAGTTCGCATCTCCGCTGACGAACGAACTCGAAGGTCCTTACGGTGGTTCGCTCGACAATCGCATGCGCTTCTGTCTGGATGTTCTAAGGGCGATCCGGAAACGGGTTGGAGAGGACTTCATTCTGGGAATACGCTACACCGCTGATGAATGTCTTCCAGGCGGCACCGGCAAGGCTGACGGCCTCGAAATTTCGAAGCGTCTCAAGGAAAGCGGCCTGATTGACTACTTGAACGTGATCCGCGGTCATATCGACACCGATGCCGGCCTCACAGACGTCATCCCGATCCAGGGTATGGCGAACTCCCCGCACCTCGATTTCGCGGGCGAAATTCGCGCCGCGACGGATTTCCCGACCTTCCACGCGGCCAAAATCCCGGATGTTGCAACTGCCCGCCATGCGATCGCGTCGGGCAAGGTCGATATGGTCGGTATGACCCGCGCTCATATGACGGACCCGCACATCGTTCGCAAAATTATGGAGAAGCGCGAAGAGGACATCCGTCCCTGCGTCGGCGCCAACTACTGTCTCGACCGCATTTACCAAGGCGGGGCGGCCTATTGCATCCACAATGCAGCAACCGGCCGCGAGCTGACTATGCCGCACGTGGTCAAAAAGGCGGACCTTCGGAAGAAAGTTGTCGTCGTCGGCGCAGGCCCAGGTGGGCTCGAAGCTGCACGGGTTGCAGCCGAGCGTGGCCACGAGGTCGTCGTATTCGAGGCGGCCAACGATCCCGGCGGCCAAATCCGCCTAACGGCCCAAAGCGAGCGCCGCAGGGAAATGATCAGCATCATCGACTGGCGGATGAACCAGTGCGAGAAGTACGGTGTGGTCTTCCATTTCAACACCTGGGCGGAAGCAGACACAGTGGAGGCGGAGAGGCCCGACGTGGTAATCATCGCCACGGGTGGCATGCCGCATACGGAAGTCCTCTCGGCAGGCAACGAACTGGTCGTCTCGGCCTGGGACATCATCTCAGGTGACGTGAAACCAGGAGCCAACGTTCTCATCTTCGATGACGCGGGCGATCACGCAGGGCTGCAGGCTGCCGAGTTCATTGCCGAGGCAGGCGCCAAGGTGGAAATCATGACACCCGACCGTTCCTTCGCGCCGGAAGTCATGGCGATGAACCTCGTGCCCTACATGCGTTCGCTGCAGAAACTCGACGTCACCTTCACCGTAACCTTCAGGCTCGAAGCGGTCGAAAAGAACGGCAATCAGCTCATAGCCCGTGTCGGCAGCGATTACGGCGGTGTTGCGAAGAGGCGCACGGTCGACCAGGTTGTGATCAACCATGGAACGATACCGCTCGATGAACTCTATTTCGAGATGAAACCCTCTTCCACCAATCTCGGTGAAATCTCGCAGCAGCAATTGGTCGCCGGTGAACCCCAGACTGTGGTCCGAAATCCTGAAGGGAAATTCCAGCTTTTCCGGATCGGGGATGCCGTGGCCGCTCGCAATACCCATGCCGCCATCTACGATGGGTTGCGGATCGCCAAGGATATTTGATCAAAATGGCGGTTCAGGCTCCAGAAGTTGACGGCAGAGACAGCGGATCGGCGGACGAAAAACGCCGCGGGAAGATCAGAGCTGCATGGGCATCATCCTGGACATAGCTCAGGTTCTTACCTGGGATTCCCGCAGGAGTGGCGAGTGTGTGGGGCAACTATCATGGCGGCCCCAGTTCGATCGATTCATCACGGAGCTTGAACATGTTGCTCAGTTGAGCCACATCCGTATCAAACTCGAAAAGGAGGCAAGAAATGGCTGCAAACGCATACGTACGCGCCCGCATTGAACCTTCGGTGAAGGATAGCGCCGCCTTGGTACTCGATAGTCTCGGACTGACCACCTCGGATATCATCCGAATCGTTTTGACCAGGATCGCCCGAGATAAAGCTCTTCCCGTCGAATTGACTCGACCGAACGCCAAAACAATCGCTGCGATGGAGGAAGCAAGAGCTATCAAGGCGGGCCACGGCAAGCATTTTTAAACTGCTGATGAGATGTTTGAGTCACTCGAGGGACACAAGATTGTCAAGTGATAAGAAACGAGCGAAGTCCGCTTCCCGCAAGCCGCGGCAATTCTTGGCCGTGGTCATCAAAAAGTATGCTGCCTTGTCCACGAACAATTTTCGGGAAGGGTCTGTCCCAATCAGGACAGATAAGTGATGAACGCAGTAGCTTGCTGTGTGATGTCATTTCATTGACCATTGGCTAGCCCAGTCTACGTCAACGACGAACAGTTCACCGGGCACGAGTGACAGCAAATTCGACGGATTGGCCCCAATGCAGGCTAGACGCTCGAACGCGTCTCTCTTCCTTTTGAAAAGATCGCACACCTCGGGAATGCACGCATTCTGCGATAGCGTGGTGACCAGATGCCTTCGCCGCCTTGAATTCACTCAAGTCAATGATCGCAGATGGCCGCGTGGGGTCGAATCCCACGATGCGCGGCACACTTCCCAGCTCTAACTCCATCTTCTGAGAGAAAGGGTCGATGTACATCAAGCGCCCGGCAACGGTCCCCCTTTCTCCAGATATGTAGCGCGCTCGTGCAGCGTGGTATCTACGCTCCTTTACGCGCAAGGTCTTCTACCGATCGATCACAAGATCGCTTAACGGCTTGGAACAGCAAGGGAGAAACAAGCCTGCGTCGATCTCTCGCTGCCTTATGCCGCCGTTGTGCTTCATATCCACAGATCCGGAGACGAGCCTGGACTTGCAAGTACCGCATACTCCGTTCGCGCATGAGGACGGAATTCTCAATCCTGCCTTCTTGGCACAACTGAGCACCGTCTGTTCGCCGGCAACGTCGATCGTCCGCGCCTGCTTCAGGAACTCCACCTCGAAGGATCTCGCAGTGACGACCTCTCCAATGGAAAGCTGCGTTTCATCGATCACTGCGGCGTCGAAGCTTTCTTCGATGTAGCTCGACGCTGGCACCCCGAGTTCGGCGGAGATCTTCCGTGCTGCGGCCATGAATGGGGCCGGTCCGCAACACATAACGATCCTCTCGGCAATGTCTGGAACCGCAAGTTTCATGAATTCCGGCGAAATCCTGCCGGTCAAGCCAGCCCATGACGGCTCCCCGGCAACCACTTCCGGAAGGAAATGAAGTCTCAATCCTTTCATCCTGCCTGCCAAATTCGAGAGCTCTTCCCTGAAAATAAGATCCTTGGGGGTCCGAGCGGCATGGAGAAAGACGACGTCCGTTGGCTCGCATGTATCAGCCAGGTCTCTGACGATGGACATAACCGGCGTAATGCCGGATCCACCAGAGAGCAGCAGGAATTTTCTTCCAGCACCACGCGGCCGGACGAAATGACCGAGCGGCCCCTGCGCCTTGACCGTTGTGCCGCTCGCTAGCTTGTCGTGCAGCCAGTTCGAGATCTTTCCACCCGCGACGCGCTTAACCGTAACGGTGAAGGTGCTCGTCCGCTGAGGCGAAGAGGAAATGCTGTAGCAGCGGCTTTCAGCGTCGGGGCCGAGTGGGAAATCGAACAAGAAGTACTGACCGCTGTCGAAGGCGAACCACTTGCCTTGCGGGGACGCAAACGTGAAGCTCTTCACGTCGTGCGTCTCCTGATGGACGTCTATGCAGACGACGGTGTCGTCGCGCTCTGGATCCCAGGCGTCATTCCGATTGCTTGATGAGGGGTGCACGATCTTAGTATCCATGAGCCCGCATCCGGTCGATGTACCAGGCCGCAAACCGGTCCAAGTTGGTCTCGGAAAACGGCGAGTAGGGTCCTGGTACATATGCAGGATCGAGGACACCGGCGTGAGATCGGGCGACAAGCTCCGCATCCTGGTCGGTCGTTGCGACCCAAACGTTCGTCAACTTTTCGAGATCGTAGTCGATGCCTTCGACGGCATCCTTGTGAACAAGCCACTTCGTGCGCACGAGGGTCTTGTCAGCGGAGAGCGGAATGACGATCGCAACGACCGCATGGTCGCCCATGAAGTGGTTCCAGCTATTGTGTCCCCACAGATGCGTGTCACCCAAGTCTTTCCGGGTCATGGTGCCGAGAAGCTTTGACGAAGCGGCGGTCGCATCGGGCGTCTGCGATTCACCGGCACCCGAAATGATCAGGCGCTGCGTTCTGAAGTTTGTCTCGCAATCGACGAGTTGTTCGACGGCGGCAGAAGGGTAACCGTCGGCCTCCCAGCTCTTGGTTCGCTCTGCATACAGGGCTTCGTGCTGTTCTGCCTGCTCCCTGTCTTCTGGGCTCAGGCTTTCCGGATCGAATCCGAAATCCAGATCGACGAACGACACACAGAGCTCGGGATGGTTCGCGGAGCAGTGATAGCATTCGCGATTATTTTCCATAGTGAGCTTCCAGTTGCCGTGTTCGACCACGTCAGCCTGAAACGCCACCTTTGTGTTGCGGATATCGTAAGGCGCGAGCCGTTCTGTCATCGCCTCTTCAAGGCGGTCGATGTCGGACGGAGGGTTGTCGGAGAGGCAAGCATAGATGAGACCGCCGATCGATTTGAAATTGACCGGCCTGAGGCTCTTGCAGCTCTTGTCGAAATCGGCGCCCATGTGAGGCGCGTAGGCGAGTTCGCCGTCAAGCTCGTATGTCCACTGATGGTATGGACAGACGAGCTTGGAGATGACGCTTGATCCCGCGTTAAGGATTCGTGAGCCGCGATGACGGCATACGTTATGCACGACGCGAACCTGATTGTCATCGTCGCGAAGAATGATGAGGCCGCTGTTGCCGATATCGACAACGGTAGCGTCTCCTGGTTCGGGAACATCGCATTCCAAACCTATGCAAATCCAGTGTTTGCGAAAGAATACGTCGATGTCGGCCTCGAAAACATCCTCGCGGGTGTAGAGCCCGGCTGGAAGCGAATGGCCGTCCGCCCTCGTGTCGAGAAGCGAGGAAATCGAAGAAGCGAAGGTCTGAAGCATAATTCTACCTCATGGTTGGATGGGAAATAATCCGCTCGATCTTCCTATGGTTCAACGGCACAAATCAGCCTTGCTCACATAACCAGATGTAATGGCACGGCGAAGACGCGACCATGAGAACTTGCCGGTTCACCTGAGACCTAGCGGGCTCGCGAGCGTCAAAATGGTCGATCTGTCAATTGTATTTTTTAACAATACGAATTGTGTACGCAAAGTACACAAGCGTTGACTCCAGTGCCGAGCCATGCGAACGTGGCCTGGTCAGATGAAAAAAGGGGCTGAGATAACCGATGGCGAAGAGCGTCAAGAGCAATCTCTACGAGGACTTGAAGCGTCAGATCCTGACGATGGAACTGGACCCGGACGCCGACCTGGACGAGGCGAGTCTAAGCGAGCGGTACGGTCTGTCCCGAACGCCCGTTCGGGACATATTCCGCCGTCTCGCGGGCGAGGGTTACGTCGACATTCGCGAGAACAGGGGTGCGCGAGTCATCCCGATGAACCACTCCACTCTGCGGAACTTCTTTCTCGTCGCGCCGATGATCTACGCGGCAATCGGCCGTCTCG
Source organism: Rhizobium sullae (assembly GCF_025200715.1). NCBI lineage: Bacteria > Pseudomonadati > Pseudomonadota > Alphaproteobacteria > Hyphomicrobiales > Rhizobiaceae > Rhizobium > Rhizobium sullae. The sequence goes on along the minus strand of NZ_CP104144.1, from coordinate 2,230,135 downwards.
CAGTGCAGAACTTCAAGCCCGTCCAGCTCTCAGACCTGAAGCAAACTCAAGAGCGATTCCGCGCCGCCAGCGAGAATATGGACGTCCTGGCGATGGTGATCGAGAACAACCGCTTTCACGAGATCTTCGGGGAGATGTCGGCCAACGTCTACCTGCAGCCCAGCCTGGGCCGGCTCCTCATCGATCACGCGCGTATCGGGCACACGTTCTTCCGGCCCAGGAACGACGACATGAAGCGGCGACTCCAGTTGGCTATCGAACATCACGACAGCTTCATCGAGGCGCTTAGCGTTCATGACGAGGACGCGGTGGTCGACCTTGTCTTCGAGCACTGGGAATTGTCTCGCGAGAACATGGAGATGTTTATCGCGCCGCAAGGACTCAAGGCGGACGCCTTCGTCGGCGGTCCGGCTACGCAATCATTGGAGAGGTCGTCGTGAAGTTTGAGGGGATCTATACGCCGGCGGTGACGCCGCTCGACCGGGATGGGCAGATAGACCGCGTGGCGTTTTCCGCCGTCATCGAGCAACTCATCGATGCGGGCGTGCACGGTATCATTGTCGGCGGCTCGACGGGCGAGTATTACGCCCAGAGCAGCCAGGAGCGCTTCGAACTTGCGGCCTATGCCAAGGACGTCATCGGTACCCGGCTGCCGCTCGTCATTGGAACGGGCGCAACGAGAACCGAAGACTCGGTCGAGTACGCGAAGGCGGCAAAGGAAATCGGCGCGGATGCGATCCTCGTGTCCTCGCCACCCTACGCACTGCCGACAGAACGTGAGAACGCAGTCCATGCACTGACTGTCGATCGCGCGGCCAACCTGCCGATCATGCTCTACAACTATCCGGCTCGCATGGGCGTCATGATGGCGGAGGAGTATTTTTCCCGCGTCGGCAAATCCAGGAACGTGGTCGCCATCAAGGAAAGTTCCGGCGACATGGGCAACCTTCATCTTCTCGCCCGCAAGTATCCGCACATCTCGCTCTCCTGCGGCTGGGACGACCAGGCTCTCGAATTTTTCGCATGGGGCGCGAAGAGCTGGGTATGTGCCGGCTCCAACTTCCTTCCGCGCGAGCACGTCGCACTTTACGAAGCCTGCGTCCTGGAAAAAAACTTTGACAAGGGCCGCGCGATTATGACGGCGATGCTGCCGCTTATGGATTTCCTGGAGTGCGGGAAGTTCGTCCAGTCGATCAAGCATGGATGCGAGTTGATCGGCCTGAATGCAGGGCCGGTCCGCGCACCGCTGCGTCCGCTGAATTCCGAAGAAAAGCGAACCCTTCAGACCGTCGTCGCCATGTTGAAGCGCACGGTCGCCCAGATCACGTCGGGAGCAAATCATGCATGAACCCTTGACCGCTCCCGAATACAAGGCGATCGCCGCAGGCCTTCAATTCCCGACGAATGCATTTATCGACGGCGCATTCCGTCCGGCGCATTCCGGCCAAACATTCACGTCTACGAACCCTGCCACGGGCGACGTTCTTGCCGAAATCGCCGCGTGCGATGCCACCGATGTGGACTACGCCGTGACCAAGGCCAAGCAAGCCTTCGACGATGGCCGCTGGCGGTTGCGTTCGCCTGGCGAGCGCAAGGCCGTGCTCCTCGAGCTCGCCAAGTTGCTGGAGCGCAATCGTCATGAGCTCGCCGTTATGGAAAGCCTGGACAGTGGCAAGCCGATCCGCGAATGCCAGACGGTCGACGTTCCCGATACCATTCATACCATTCGCTGGCATGCCGAACTGATCGACAAGCTCTACGACAGCACCGCACCTGTCGGGGCGAACGCACTGACCATGATCGTCCGCGAACCTGTCGGTGTGGTCGGATGTGTGCTTCCCTGGAATTTCCCGCTGCTGATGCTGGCCTGGAAGATCGGTCCGGCTCTTGCAGCCGGCTGCTCGGTGATCGTGAAGCCTGCGCAGGAAACAACGCTCACCACGCTGCGTGTCGCCGAACTTGCCCATGACGCCGGGATCCCTGCGGGCGTCTTTAACGTTGTTACCGGCGGCGGCAAGGAGGTCGGCGAACCGATCGGCATGCACATGGATGTCGACATGGTGGCGTTTACCGGATCGACACCCACCGGCCGTCGCTTCCTGCGCTATGCCGCCGACTCCAACCTCAAGCGCGTCGTGCTCGAATGCGGAGGCAAGAATCCGGCGGTCGTTCTCGACGACGCCGAAGACCTCGACCTTGTCGCCGAGCAGGTGGTCAACGGTGCCTTCTGGAACATGGGCGAGAACTGCTCGGCCACGTCGCGGCTTATCGTCCATGCCAAGGTCAAGGACGAGTTGCTGAAGCGCATCGGAGCCTACATGCGCGAATGGAAGACCGGCGATCCGCTCGATCCCGAAAACCGTATCGGTGCGCTCGTCAGCAAGACCCACTTCGAGAAGGTGAAATCCTTCCTCGACGACGCGAAGAAAGAGAAGCTCTCAGTCGCCCACGGCGGTGACACGCATGGCGGCATCTTCATCGAGCCGACGGTGGTCGATGGGGTGACGCCTTCCAGCCGACTTTTTCAGGAGGAGATTTTCGGACCGATTCTTTCGGTCACAACCGTCAATTCGCTCGGTGAAGCCATCGCTCTTGCCAACGACACGAACTACGGACTCACGGCCTCGGTCTACACCGGGAGTCTGCGCAACGCGATCAAGCTCTCGCGCGAAATCCGCGCGGGCGTCGTCACCGTCAATTGCTTCGGAGAAGGGGACGCGACCACGCCGTTCGGCGGCTACAAGGAGTCCGGGTTCGGCGGCCGCGACAAGTCGGTCTTCGCCCATGACAATTATTGCGAACTCAAGACCATCTGGATCGACGTTTCGGACCGGTCGGTTGACGAGACGATCCGATGACCCGCCATGTGATCAAGCGTCTACCGATCGACACCGGTGTTTCTGGATGGGAGGCGATCAGCGAACGCACCTTTCCCGCAACGGCGCTTGACCACCACATAACGGCTGACTGGCTGATCATCGGCGCGGGATTTGCCGGTCTGTCGGCGGCACGACGTCTCTCGCAATTGCGGCCCCACGACAAGATCGTCGTCCTGGAGGCGCGCGAACTCGCAAAGGGACCGGCCGGGAGGAACTCCGGGTTCATGATCGACGTGCCGCACAATCTGTCGGCAGGCGAATATTCGGTGGCCGACGAGCAGGCGACCAAGGACGAGATCAGGCAGAACCGCTTGGCGATCGCTTTCGCGGCGGGCGTCGCAGCCGAATACGACCTGCCGAAGGAGACGTTCGATCCGTCAGGCAAGGTCAATGCCGCGGCTACGGACCGAGGGCTCGGCCTCAACCACAATTACCGGAAATCGCTTGAGAAGATCGGTGAAGAGCATCGCGTTCTCGACGCCGATCAAATGCGGGAGATGACCGGCTCGCGCTATTATCGCGGAGGGCTCTACACCCCAGGGGCCGTAATGATCCAGCCCGCCGATTACATTCGCGGCCTAGCCTGCGGGCTTCGATCGAAAATCGCCATCTACGAACACTCGCCAGTGCTGGAGCTTTCGCGCGAAGGCAGGTCTTGGAAGGCTCTATCCAACCGCGGATCCGTCTCCGCGCCGAAAGTCATCTTAGGCGTGAACGGCCACGTTGAAAGCTTCGGCCATTTCCGTGGACGGCTGATGCATATCTTCACCTACGCATCGATGACCGCCGCCTTCTCCCAGAACGAATTCGGCGGCGACGTTGCAGGCGCTGATCGATGGGCGCTGCTGCCGGCCGATCCCATGGGAGCGACCGTTCGCAAGATCACTACCAACGGACTTTCCAGGATCGTCATAAGGACGCGGTTTACATACGACCCAGGTCTCAAGGTATCGGAAAGACGCGTGGCCGGCGTTGCCGCTGAGCAGCGTCGGTCGTTCGATGCCCGTTTCCCCGGACTGGAGAGCGTGCCGATGGAATATAGCTGGGCCGGTGCGCTGTGCCTCAGCAGGAACCATGTGCCGGCGTTTGGCGAGGTGGAAGAGGGCCTTTTCTCCGCGTGTTGCGAGAATGGTCTAGGCACCGTCAAGAGCACGCTCGCGGGCATGATGGCCGCCGATCTGGCGGCCGGAGCCGATAGCCGTGAACTCAATCAGTACAAGAAGCAACCGGAACCGAGCAAGCTGCCTCCCGAGCCGATCGCATGGCTGGGCGTCAATTCGGTCATCCGCTTTCAGGAATTGCGTGCAGGTCGCGAGGGATGATCCCTCGGCCCACGCAATATGAAGACTGCGCCGCCCGCAGGCCTTCAATGAGAATGGGAACGAGAACTAGGAGTAAGAACAATGAAGGCTTTGTGGAAGGCGCTCTGCGCCGCTGCGATGATCGGAATGAGCATGCTTCCAGCGCACGCGGAAGAAAAGACGATCAATATGGGCACGCTGTCGTGGGAAGACCTGACGCCCATCACCGGAATAACAAAGAAGGTTCTTGAGGACGCCGGCTACACCGTGAAGGTGACCGAGTTCTCCGAATGGGGCATTGCCTATGCCGCGCTTGCCAAGGGCGACATCCAGGTTCTCGCCTCGCAGACGGATTATGTCGCCCAGGACTACTGGGACAAGAACAAGAACCGTCTCGAAAAGATTTCGCCCGTCTCGCATGGTCTCTACCAGGGCGTTGCCGTTCCGAAATACGTCCCGATCGATTCGCTCGAACAGCTCAACGAAAATGCCGACAAGTTCGGCGGCAAGATCATCGGGATCGAGCCGGGCTCCGGCCTCATGCGCGACACGTCGAACGCGGTCAAGGACTACGATATCAAGCTGCAGCTTGTCGAAGGCAGCACGGCCGCGATGACCGCGGCGCTGAAATCCGCCTACGACCGCAAGGAGTGGATCGCGGTGACGATCTGGGAGCCGTCGTGGATGGTCCAGAAGTACGAGGTGAAGTATCTCAAGGATCCAAAAAGCGTCTTCCCGCCGCCGCAGAGCTATTACTGGATCGGCCAAAAGGGCTTTTCGGAAAAGAACCCGCATGCTCGTGAAGTGATGGCCAGTGTCTATGTTCCACTCGCCGACATCACGACGATCAATGGCGAAGTCAAGGACGGCAAGACCATGGAACAGGCAGTCCAGGACTGGATCGGCGCCCATGCCGACCTCATCAAGCGCTGGGAAAACATCAAGAAGAACTAATCGCGTCGTGGCCGTCCGATCTTGTCGGGCGGCCACGCTGAAGCCAACGAGAAAAGCCAGCGCCAATTGGCTCAAAGGGGATCGCTATGAAAACCGCAAATGTCGATACCAATGAAGTCCTGATTGACTGCCAATCCCTCTGGAAGGTCTTCGGAGACAAGTCCTCTGCCGCGATGAAGTCCATCGCAGAGCGCGGCCTTGGCAAAAAGCGGGTCCTCCAGGAGTTCAACTGCGTTGTCGGCGTATCCGACGCGAGCATCCAGGTCCGCCGGGGTGAAATCTTCTGCATCATGGGACTGTCGGGGAGCGGAAAGTCGACGCTCATCCGTCTCCTCAACAAGCTGATCACGCCTAGTGCGGGAAAGGTCCTGGTGAAGGGACGCGACTTGGCTGCCATGTCTCCTGCTGATCTCAGGCAGATGCGCGCCCGCAATATCGGAATGGTGTTTCAAAGCGTGGCTCTGTTGCCGCACAGGACGGTCCTTGAGAACGCGGCCTTCGGCCTTGAAGTGCAGGGAATTCCAAAGCCCGAGCGGAACGCGACCGCAAGTGCGGCTTTGGAGAAGGTCGGCCTTGCTGACTGGGTGAACCGCTATCCCAATGAACTTTCCGGCGGCATGCAGCAACGCGTCGGCCTTGCCCGCGCGCTCGCCGCTGACCCCGAAATCATCCTGATGGACGAGCCGTTCAGCGCACTCGATCCGCTGATCCGGCGCCAGCTCCAGGATGAGTTCAGGCAACTGACCAAGGCGCTCGGCAAGTCTGCGGTTTTCATCACCCACGATCTCGACGAAGCCATCCGGATCGGCGATCGCATTGCCATCATGAAGGATGGCGTGATCATCCAGACGGGCACGGCCGAGGAGATCATTCTCAATCCCGCCGACGCCTACGTCGCCGAATTCGTTGCCGGCATATCCCGCCTTCATCTGATCAAGGCACATTCTGTCATGCGCAGCGTCAACGAGTTCCAGCGGAGCGAGCCAAACTCAGACATTTCGTCGCTGGTGCGCACGACGCCCGATGCCGACATCGACGAGCTCATCACCTTGACGATGCAGTCGGAACGCGATGCGATCGCCGTCGTAGACAACGATCAGGTTATCGGCGTGGTCACGCCACGGAGCCTGCTGATGGGCGTCAAGGGAACTTCCACACACAATCTCGCAGCCGCGTGATCCCTAACTGGAGCTCATTGACATGGACAGTTCAGGCTTCACCAATATCTTTGACGAATGGACGGACTCCGCCCTCGAATGGGTAAGCGACAACGGCGAGTTCCTCTTCGACTATCTCAGATGGATTCTCGAAGGACTCTACGATGCGATCCTGTGGCTCCTGGAGCTTCCGCCATTCTACGTGGTTGCTCTGATCGTAGCGGTTGTCGGCTGGCGGCTGGTCAATGCCTGGTTCGCGATACTAAGCGCCGCCGCACTTTCGCTCTGCTTTTCCATGGGGCTTTGGCCGGAAACGATGAGCACCTTGGCCCTGGTGTTGACCGCAACCGTTCTCGCCTTGGCGATCGGAATCCCGATCGGCATTTTAGCGGGCTTCTTCACCGCCTTGGACGGGTTCATGGAGCCGGGCCTGGATCTGATCCAGACGCTTCCGCCGTACATTTACCTGCTGCCGGCGATCGCGCTCCTCGGTTACGGGCCGGCGACTGCGCTGATCGCAACCGTCGTCGTTGCCATGCCACCTGCCATCCGGCTGACGTCACTCGGTATCCGGATGACTCCGAAGGAGTTCATCGAACTCGGCGAGGCAAGCGGCATCACGCCGGGCCAGATGTTTTTCAAGATCCGCCTTCCGTTTGCATTGCCCAGCATCATGGCAGGCATCAACCAAAGCCTGATGATGGCGTTCGGAATGGTCGTCATCGCAGGCATCGTCGGATCCGGTGGGCTCGGGGAGACAATCTACGGCGCGATCCGAACGCTAGACATCGCGACCTCGATCAACGGAGCGATCGCCATCGTGGTCCTCACCATGGTGCTTGACCGGATAACCCAGAGTGCGGCCAGCCTCGGAACGGGGAGGATGTCATGAACCCTTCGATCTTGCAGTTTTCGCCCGGTACCTTCCTGGCCCCCGCGGTCGATTGGCTCAATACCAATCTTCATCCGCTGTTTGCCGCAATCAGCTATGTGGTAGAAGTGGTTCTCTCCGGAATCGAGGGGGCGCTTCTCTTCGTGCCGCCCTATGCGCTGATCGCGATCGTTGTTGGCCTGGCATTTCTTGCTGTCGGCCTCCGCGCCGCAGTCCTCGCGGGCCTTTGCCTCGGCTTCTGCCTGCTCGTGGGGCTATGGACGGCGTCAATGCAGACTGTCGCTCTGGTGACCGTCGCTGTGTTGATATCCGTTCTCATCGCGTTTCCGATCGGCGTGCTATGTTCGCGCCACAAGACTTTGGAGGCAATGGTTCGCCCGGTTCTCGACGTGATGCAGACCGTTCCGCCGTGGGTCTATCTTATCCCGGCGGTCATGATCTTCAGCCTCGGGCGCGTCCCGGCAATTATTGCCACCATCGTCTACGGCATTCCGCCGATGCTCCGTTTGACCACGCTGGCATTCAACCAGGTGCCGAAGGAGTTCATGGAACTCGGCAGCGCCATCGGCGCCCATCCTCGGTCGGTGCTCTGGAAGATTGAAATCCCTCTTGCGAAGCAGACGCTTCTTGTGGGGCTCAACCAGTGCATCCTTCTCTCCCTGGCGATGGTGGTGTTGGCTGGCCTCGTGGGAGCGGGTGGTCTCGGAGCCGAGGTGACACGCGGTCTGACGCGCATGGAAATGGGCCTGGGCCTGCGGGCAGGCTTGGCGATCGTCGCAGTCGCGCTGCTGCTCGACCGGTTGTCCCGCGGGCTGTTTAATCGCAACAGTCTCTCAAAGCCGAGATGAAAAATAGCTTCTTCTGCATCGATGAACACTGCTTGCTCGCAGTTTTCGGATCAAATCAACGTCTGCTCCAGGCGAGCAAATGTACCAGGGAGACAAGATGATGCGACGAGAAGATTTACGAACCGGAGATACCACGGTACCACCTAAGCGCCTTAAGGTGGGCTTCGTTCTGGCTCGATCGTTTACGCTTTCGGCCTTCGCGCTGTTCGTCGATACCTTGCGCCTGGCGAGCGACGAAGCTGATCGTTCCGGAAGGGTCCTTGCCGATTGGCAGGTGCTCGGAAGTACCAGACATCTGATTACATCGAGTTGTGGTGTCCAGGTCGCTCCCACGTCGGACTTCGTCGATCCGTCCCGTTTCAACTACATCGTCGTGGTTGGCGGGCTGCTCTGCGTGGAGCGGCCTGTTGACCAGGAGACGGTTGCCTTCCTGAAGCGGGCCTCCATCCAGAAGGTACCGCTGATTGGGCTCTGCACCGGTTCGTTCATTCTTGCGGATGCCGGTCTGATGACGCGTCATGAGACGTGCGTAAGCTGGCTGCATGCCAAGAGTTTCCGGGAGAGGTTTCCCGATCTTCCGGTGCGGTCGGATCGGATTTTCAATCTCGATCGCCAGCGCGGGTCTTGCGCAGGCGGAAGCAGCGCTGCCGACATGGCTGCCTTGCTCGTGCGACGATACATCAGCCGGGAGGCTGAGCGAAACGCCTTGGAGGTTTTGCAGATCGAAAAGGCACGGTCTCCAGCCGATGTACAGCCCCGCCGGCCGCTCCACGAAAATTATGACGATGCACGCGTGAAGGCTGCGATGATCACGATGGAACAGCATCTGGAAGACGGGATCTCGATCCCGGCGCTGGCGTCGTCGGTGGGACTGTCGCGGCGCCAACTCGAGCGCGTATTCCTTGAGAAGACTGGAATGTCGCCAGCCCAGGCCTATACCCGTGTGCGCATGGAGCGTGCAAAGTCATTGCTCGCCCATTCAAGACTGCCGATGATCGAGATTGCCCTCGACGTCGGTTTCGAAAACGCGTCTCATTTCACGAGAACGTTCAAGCGCCTATTCGGACAGACTCCCTCCCAGCTTCGCGCTGCGACCGTGGGAGTTCATTAAACGTGCGGCAAATAGGTAGCATCGGTGAACTTTGGCGCTATCCGGTAAGCTCAGTGGCGGGAGAGAGGCTGGATCATGCTGAGGTTTCCGTCGACGGAGTGGTCGGTGATCGACGGTTTGCCCTGGTGGAGGTAGCGACGGGAACTGTTGCCCATCCCGAACGCGATCAGCGTTGGCATAAAGCCATATTCGTCAAATCCAGGACTGCGGCTGCCGGCGGAGTTGAAGTCCAAGTGCCAGACCAAGATTGGCTTGCCATCGGCGCACCACATCTCACGAGCCTTTTGTCTGCATTCTTCGGTTTCGAAGTGACTGTGAGACCGTATGAGCGATCCGGATACGGTACGGCCGAAACGGAATTTGCCGTCAATCGATATGATGTTGCGCCACTCCATCTGCTCACAAGCGCTTCTGTGGAATACCTTAAATCCATCCATCCCGACGGCGATCCAGACTGCCGGAGATTTAGGCCTAATATATTCGTGAAATCTGATATCGGCATCAAAGGCTTTGCTGAGTTGGACTGGATCGGTCGGCCGCTCCGCCTGGGAGCAGTCTCAAACGCCGTAGTCGCGCCGACGAAGCGTTGTGGGTTTACAATTATCGCTCAGGAAGGCCTCGAGAATGATCCTGAAATACTCAGGAATGTCATCCGGTATGGCAACCGGAATATGGGTGTCTATTGCCGACCTGCTCATCGAGGCATTTTGAGGGTCGGCGACCCCGTGCTTCTTTAAGGCCGGGAACCGACGCCCAGCACGGCGGATTCAGCGCCTTTTGCCGAATTAGACGGTTCGAGAGGACGGGAAACGTTTTCCATCTGCCGCTGCCACGTTCGAGCCGGACTATAATTTGGCCTTATGCTATGGATCGTGATGAAGTCCTGCAGACGTCGTCGTCAATGGCATTTCTCAACCGTATAGGACATAACTCAGTGTAATGCTAAAGAGACGGCGGTTAAGGTCATAGGAGGTCCTTTGTCTTGGTGAGTTTGCGTAGAAAGCTCCCTCCTTTGACCGGATTGACCGCGTTCGAAGCTGTTGCCCGGCTAGGGAGCTTCACCAAGGCGGCGAGTGAATTGGGCGTCACGCAAGCAGCCGTCAGCCGTCAGATCCATCTGCTGGAAAAAGACCTTGGCGTTCCGCTCTTCAGGCGCTTGCATCGAAAGATCGAAGCCACAGACAAGGGCCGGAGCCTTTCTGCGGCTACAACGACGGCCTTTAACCTTATGGCTGACACGATCGCGGAAATAAAAAGGGACGAAAGCCACGAGGGCCTTACGATTTCGGCGAGCGTCGCCTTCTCCCATTTCTGGCTACTGCCGAAGATCGCCTCATTTTCTAAAAAGTACGCGGAGATCCCGCTTCGGATCATCTCTCAAGACAATGCTGCAAGCCTCGATGGAAGCGATATCGATTTAGCGATCCGTTATGGAAATGGGATGTGGCCAGACGGTCGAGCCGAACTTCTCTTCGAGGACGAGATTTTTCCGGTCTGCAGCCCGGATTATGCCGAGCAGCTGGGGCAGTTTGCAGACCTGCACGAATTAACGCGGCACCCTCTAATCAGCTCTGACACCGAAGATCCAAGCTGGACCGGATGGGACGAGTGGTTCGCCGCGTTTGCGATTCAGGCCCCGAAACGGCCGGCAGGCTTGCGATGCAGTTTTTATACCGAAGCTATCTACGCGGCCTTGAACGGTCAGGGAATTGCATTGGGGTGGAAGCGTCTGGTCAAAAACTTGTTGGATCAAAAAGCTCTGGTCAGACTTACCGGGCATTCGGTCACTACACGAAACGGCTACTTCCTCATCGAGCCGTCGCGAAGCGCCAAGAATGCTCGCGTTGCACAGTTTGTCGAGTGGCTGAGGGTTGAAGCGCGGGACCTGGAACCAAACCAGTAGTTCAAAGATAAGTCGTCGCTAAAAAGCTCGTCGGACACGCAGGTCAGGGTAATTTATGCCATCGGCTCGGCCGTCCCACGTATCTTTGAACCTTCACCACGAAACGACGCGCTTTCGGTTGATTCCAACTCGATTCAGCTCTTCCCAAACACCACCAGCCGTCTGAACGGGTGCTCGAAGTGTAAGAATCGGAAACACTTTGTGACTAAGCTACTACGAATATTACGTTTTTCTATCTTGTCGCGCTGGCAACGCTGAAGGATATTAGCGCGACATGAGAGGTAGCCATCATGATCAGAATGATTGATGACCCAGCGGAGTTGGCGGGTGAGGACATCACCGGCAAATATATTCTGCGGAAGCTGAACTACCACTGGTTCGCCTACGGCAAGGCCGCCATCGTCACCGCGTGCAAGGGAACCATTCTGCACCTCGACCGCGAAGAGACAGTTTATTCGGAACGCTGGGGCCGCCGCGCCTATACCGGAACCGGGAAACGCTATCCAGGCGGCATCTGTCCGATCTCGGCAGTCGCCTGCATCTGTGACACGCCAGACGATGTCAACGCTGTCATCCAGCTGGATGTGGAGGCGCAGGACGAATTCTATCAGCTGATCGCCAAGACTGAAGCTAGGGTTCATGCTCTCGCCGCTTCCTCACAAAACAGCTTCTTTCTGGCAGCTGCCGAATAAGGCGGTTGATGAGCGCCGTTGATGGGATCGGTAGCCGCGGAATTCTACAAACATAGGCTCATCGCGAAAATTCTATCTCAAGGCCGGCACCGTGGCAGTCTCGAAATTCGATTTGGGCGAAGACGAAACATCACCTTATGATCGCATTCGCCGCCAGCGAGACATTTGCTGATCTCGTTATGCGCTTTCTGAAGGCGGTCGGGCGCGGCGGACGAGCTCTTCGCCAATCCCCTTGCGGTTGATGATGTCTTTAGCGCCGCGTGGAAGCTCGGGACCGCTTTAGCTCTTCACGGAACCGGCGGTCATACCGGCCAGGAAATAGCGCTGGGCGACGAGGTATAGAACCAGAAGCGGAAGCGATCCCAGCACGCTCATCGCCATCATCTCGTTCCATTCGAAGGCGTGTTGTCCCATCAGGAGCTGGATGCCGATGGGCACCGTTCTGAGATCCATCGACTTGGTGAGCGTCAGGGCGAAGAGGAATTCGTTCCAGGCCAGCAGAAAGGTGTAGACCGCCGTCGCGACGATCCCGGGGACCGAGACGGGGACGATCACCCGCCACAGGGCCGTCCAGCTCGATCCGCCATCCACCATAACCGCTTCGTCGAGTTCTTTCGGAAGCGTGTTAAAATAACCGGTCATCAGGAGCACGGCGTAGGGCAGGGTGAAGACCATGTAGGTCATAACCAGCGCCAGATAGGTATCGAATATCCGGAACGCCACGACCATGCCGAAATAGGGGATGAGCAAGGTAATCGGCGGAACGGTCTGCGTGCTGATGATGAAGACGTTCAACGTGTTCTTGAAGCGGAACGAATAGCGGCTGAAGGCGTAGGCAGTCAGGATCGCGATCACCACTGTCAGAAAGGTCACGACGCTCGCGACGAAATAGCTGTTGATGAAGAACCGGACCTTCACAGGGTCGTTGAAGATCGTGAGATACGCCGCGATCGTGAAGGTTTTCGGCAGAAGCGTGGGTGGGAGGGCGAAGATCTCGGTGTTGGATTTCAGGGAGCTGAAGAACATCCAGACGATCGGGAAGGCCGCGAAGACGAGGCCGATGGCAAGCCCGATATAGGTGAGGATGGTCGGCAGGACCGTGTTTTTGAAGGAACGCTTTGCCATGGCCGCCTACCTGCGCTGCTGGTGCTTGATGTAGAAGTAAGTGACGCTCATCGAGATGATGAGAATGATGATCGCGCTGGCCGAGGCGAGCGAGAATTCATAACGGGCGAAAGCGAGCTTGTAGGTGAATGTGGAAAGCATTTCCGTCGAGTAGATCGGACCGCCTCCCGTCGTCATCCATACGAGCGGGAAGACCTGCATCGTCCAGATGAAATCCAGGAGCGCGATGCTGACGATGATCGGCATCAGCTGGGGAATGGTGATATGCCAGAACATGTCGAATTCGTTGGCGCCGTCGATGCTGGCGGCTTCGTACAACTCCTTCGGAATGCCCTGGAGGCCGGCAAGCAGGCTAACCATGTAGAGCGGATAGCCTGCCCAGATGTTCGCGAAGGTGAGCGCATGGATTGCGGTGCTCGTGGAGGAGAACCACTCGACCTTGAAGTCGATGACGTGGAGCGCCGACAGCACGCTGTTGACGACACCGTTCGGGTCGAGCAGTAGGCGCCAGATGATGGCGATGATGACAGCCGTAAAAAGCCACGGCAGGATGTAGAGAACGCGCAGGATGCTGCGAATGACCGGGTCGACGCGTGTCGTATTCAGCAGAAGCGCGAAGGCGAGGCCGATGATGAAATGGAAGACCACGCTCATCACCGTGAAATAGAGCGTCTGGCCGACCGATTGCCAGAAAACCGGATCCGCGAAGATGGTGATGTAGTTCTGCAATCCGGCGAAGGCAGCGTCCTTCTTCATGATCGCACCGTCCATCAGCGAATAGCGTAGGACCATCAGCATGGGAAACAGCATCAACAGGACGAGAAGAAACGTGGCCGGCGACACGTAGAAATACGGTACCAGCTTTCTCAGGGTGTTATAGCTGAGCCAGCCCTTCTTGTGCGTCCTTGTCTGTGCCGTGGTCAATGCCGGAGCGTAACCAATCATTGTGCGACTTTCCAATGTGCCGGAAACTGACGATTTGCACCGACGGCGCAGGTTGCGCTGCCGGTGCTGGTAAAACATCGTCGATCAGAACTTGGCCAGCCAGGCCTTCTGCGCATTGGCGACCGCTTCCTTGGTCGTCTGGCCGCCATCGAACACCTTCTGGACTTCGACGTTCAGGTCGCGCATCAACTCTTCGGCGACCGGAAGGCCGACGAATTCGTTGGCCGGATAGCCGCTTTGGAAGATCTTGAAGGCTTCCGCGAATATCGGGTCGGAGGCGACGAAGTCGGGCTTCGCATGGACGTTGCCGGGGAAGGCGTTGGCGATCGACACGAGACGCCCGTTCACTTCCGGGCTCATCAGATATTCGACCAGCTTCCAGGCCTCGTCCTTGTGCTCGCTGCCCTCGCTGATACCAATGCCCCAGGATGCGTACGGCATGCCGCGTTTGCCCGTGTAGCCGTCGGCGGCCGGCAACGCGGAGATGCCGAATTTGAGATTCGGACTGCGCTCGCGGATGAGGTTAACGTGCGCGAGCGAATCGACCATCATGCCGACGCGGCCATTGACGAATTCCTCGACCTTGTCCTGTTCCTTCTTCGCGAAGATGCCGGGCGAGATGACGTGCGCCTTGTTCAGCGACTCGATGTAGTCGAGCGTGCCGACGACGGCCTCGTTTTCGAGGTCCGGCTTGCCGTCCTTCAACATGGAGGCGCCTGAGGCCCAGACCCAGGACATCACGTCGTTCTGGATGCCGCCCGGGGACTGCAGCGACAGCGGCAGCACCCAGCCGTACTGGTTCTTGGAGGCATCGGTCATCTTCTTCGCGGCGTCGGCGAATTCGCTGCGCGTGGACGGCATCTTGTCGATGCCGGCAGCCTTGGCCAGATCCATGTTTACGAAGACCGGATAGACGAAGGAGGCGAGCGGGAACATCACGCTCTTGCCGTCGACCTTGACGATATCGGCAAGCTGGGTCCTATCGTAGCCCACCTCGTCCATCAGCTCGTCCATCGAAGCGATGGCGCCCTGTTTGGCGAGGCTGTTGACCCATGCGCCATCGAGGCCCACCACGTCGCTCAGCGTGCCAGAAGCGGCGCCGACGACGATCTGGTCGCGTGTCGTGGCATAGGGACCGCTGACGAGCGTGACCTTGATGCCGGGGTTCTTGGCTTCGAAATCATCCATGATGCCGCGCAACGCGCCGGCGGGCATTTCCGGTTCCCACCACTGGATGAACTCGATCGTGGTGTCTGCGAATGCGGACGTGGCACAGAGCGCCCAAGCGGCCGCGGCGGCTCTAACACTCCTGCTGAAATTGTTGAATCTCATGTCTACCTCCCGTTAGACGTTCAATGGATCGATCCTCCCAAAGATCGCTTGAAGAGTAGGTTCCCGGACGCCCCTGCCTGTCAACAAGGAAGCGCTTGAAAGGTGCCATCATGGCATCATCAAGATATCGATTTTCTCGATAAATTATTGATTTAAAACAATTTAAAAAATTTTGCGCGCGAAAAGTTCTTGCATCATTTTTATTGCTTGCGACGTGTTTTTTCTTTACTTTCGTAAGCAAATGAAAGTTTGCCCAATGTGTCGGAATTCCGGCGTCGAGAATTCACACCTCGTTCTTCGGAAAACGGCGCGAGGTTCCGGTTTGCGAGGTCTTCGAGAATGCTTCTGCTCGAAACGGCAATGGGTTGCCCGGTGCGATTTGATACGATTTATCTATTGCCTAATTTCGCCTGTCATTGAATGTCTTGCTGCGTGTGCAAAGGCAGATTCGACCGTTAGTGAAACGATCCGCACGGCGGTAAGGAATTGAATGGCCAAGAAGACTTACAGATCCATGGACGACTTCGCCAGCGCCTGCGGCGTATCGCGTCCGACGCTGTCGAAGTATTTTGACGATCCGACGCTGATCAAGGATGTTACGCGCAAGCGGATCGAGGCGGCCCTCAAGAAATCGAACTTCGAGCCGAACCTCTTTGCGCGGCACCTCAACCGCAAGCGGACCAAGAACATTGGAATCATCGTCCCCACGATGTCGGATCCTTTCTATGTCCAGGTCGTGTCTTTGATCGAGCTCAAGCTGCGTGCCAAGGGATTCTGGCCGGTGCAGCTTTCGTCGCATACGCGACCCGAGCTGGAAGAGGAGGCGGTGCGGACGCTGCTATCGCTGAAGGTGGCCGGTGTGATCGTGGCGCCCCTGGGGTCCGGCTCGCGCCGTTCGGCCCTGGAAAGGCTGACGGATGCCATACCGGTTGTCTGCTTCGACAATCCTGCAAGCGCCGACCTGCCTTTCGTCGGAAACGACAATTCTCAGAGCGTGGCGGAAATCGTTCAGTATCTTTGCCGATCCGGCGAGCCGCCGATTTTCCTCGATGTTCCGCATCTGACGGAAAATGCGGGCGAGCGACAGGACAGCTACCGCGCAGCAATGATCAAGGAGGGACATTCGCCGCTGGTCATCGATTGCGACGCGCCGCCCTCCTGGGAGTTCGAACGGCTCGGCTACGAGCAGATGCGGAGAATTCTCGCGAAGAATGGCCTGCCCGGCAAGACGCTTTTGTGCGCCAACGATCGTTTTGCCTTCGGTGCAATGGCTGCGGCTTTTGCTTCGGGATTGAAGATCGGCCGCACCGAGACGTGCGATGTGCGCATTGCCGGCCACGACGACCATCCGCTCAGCCGATACGCCTGCCCCTCGCTGACGACCATGGCCCAGAATGCCTCTGAGATCGCGGCGAATGCCGTGGAACTGCTGTTGGGCGGCATCGAGGATCGGGAAGCCGACCGGAAGGTTGCGGTAAACAAAGTCATCCTCGAGGCGACCCTCGTCATGCGTGACTCCGCCTGAGCGTCTTCAGATCCTGCCCGCGGAGGTCACGGGCCGAACGCCGGATCCATCCGACGCCAGGCCGCCACGATGGCATCCAGTGCTTCGCGCGCTTCCGGTATTGCGCGCCCCATTGAAACGAAACCGTGGATCTGGCCCGGCCATATGCGGCAGGTGCAGCTCGCTTCTGCCTCGAGGCGCCGCGCATAGGCGTGGCCCTCGTCGAAGAGCACGTCGTGTCCCGCCAGGACTAGGAATGCCGTTGCAACGCCTTTCAGCGATGCTGCCAGAAGGGGCGAGGCACGCCAGTCAACACCGCCGGCGCCTTCCGGGATGTAGTGATCCCGGAACCATCGCATGCCCTTGGCCGTCAGGCCGAAATCCTGCGCATAGCGGTAATAGCTTTCCGACGTCTGCCGCTGATCGGTGACCGGATAGATCAGCACCTGTCCGATGACCGCCGGCAGCGTTCCGTCGCGCGCCAGAAGGGCGACGACGGCGGCGAGGTTTCCGCCGGCGCTGTCTCCCGCAATCAGGATGCGGGTCGGATCGATACCGAGCGCGCCGGCCTGTTCGTTCATCCAGATGAGCGCGCCGGCGCAGTCATCGAGCGCTGCGGGAAAGGGATGCTCGGGTGCAAGGCGATAGTCGGGCGAAACCACGACGGCGCCGGCTGCATTGGCGAGGTTCCGGCAGATGTCCTCGTGGGTCTCCGGCGCTCCGATCACCCAACCGCCGCCGTGGAGATAGAGCAGCGCCGGCTGGCGGCCGCGCGGCGCATCCCGCCCGCGCCATACTTTCAGTCGAATACCGCCCGCCTGCCTTTCCAGGACTTCGCCGACGTCTTCGAGCGGCCACTGCTTGTCCGCGAAGCGGTCGAGATATTGGCGCCGCGCTTCTTCCGGCGTGCAATCTTCCACCGGCTTCAGCGGGGTGCTTGGCCATGCGAGGGCACGCCTTGCAGATTCGTCCAATCCCGTCATGCCAGCAGGCTCCGGGCCTCGTCTTCGCGCAGTTCCTTCGGCTGCGCGACAGTTCCGGAAACGGCCTGGGCGGCGCCGATTTCGCCGGCACGCAGGATCGCTTCCATGACTTCCAGCACGTGCAGGGCGAGATCGCCGGACGCGCGGGGCGGCCGTCCCTCGACGATCGATCGGGCCAGATCGGCAAGGCCGAGCATCCGATAGTTGGCGCGGTCCGGAGCGGCGGCCGGCCAGTTGGCTGCGCCGAAGAGTTCGCCTGCTGTGTCCGTCTCCTGCCACTGCGCACCCTGGCTCGACAGGGCAACCACGCCGCCGAAATTATCCGGGTCTGGCAGGCGTAGGGAGCCTTCCGTGCCATGCAGTTCGATGGGGTGGTTGGAGTGACGGAACACGTCCCAGGATGCGCCGAAGGTCATGGTGGCACCGCACTGGAATTCAAGGAGAGAGAGGACGCTGGTCGGCGTGTTGACCTTGAAGCGCGTGCCCTTCTTTGGCCCCTCGGCTGTGATGATCCGTTCCTCGTGCCCGCTGGTGGCGACGGTCTGCACGCGGCGCACGGGGCCCATCAAGTTGACCATCATGGTGAGATAGTAAGGACCCATGTCCATTACCGGTCCGGCGCCGGCCTGATAGTAGAAACTCGGGTCGGGATGCCAGTGCTCCATGCCGCGCCCCATCATGAAGGCGGTGCCCGTCACCGGCTTGCCGATGGCGCCGGCGTCCATCAGGCGGCGCGCGTGGCGTCCGGCCGCGCCCAGAAATGTATCGGGGGCCGACCCCAGAGCCAATCCCTTCGCAGCGGCCGTATCGACAAGGCGGCCTCCCTCGTCGGCGGTCACGCCCAGAGGCTTTTCCGTGAAGACATGTTTTCCGGCCGACAGCGCGCGCATGGAGACGTCGAAATGCGCAGACGGACCGGTCAGGTTCAAGACGAGATCGATGTCGTCGGCGGTGATCAGGGAATCGACATCTGTTGCGCGTAGGTTGAATTGGTCTGCACGGCGCCGTGCCGCTTGCCCGTCGAGGTCTGCGCAGGCCGTGATCTCGACGCCCGAAAACAGCGGAGCGTTGCGCATGTAGGCCATCGAAATGTTGCCGCATCCCACTACGCCGATCCTGAGTTTCGTGCCTTTGGCCTGTGTCATGTGAAGGGCCTGGTTCTTGTTGTTGCGTGAGGAGGAGAGGGTGGACGAGATCTTGTTATTGAACGCAAAGCAGAAAATTTATTGACGCACGATAACATTTTATCTTACGTGAAGACAAGGCATTCGGGAGGCGCCTTGGCTTCATGCACATACCGAGATGACGGTCTCCGCTTTGCCTGGCGCAGGCCCGGGCGATACGTTTACCCGTCGGATCTGTGTGCAAGCGGCCGTCTTCCGTATCGGACGCTGATCGATGAACGGGCCAGGACCAAACATGAAGAATGCGGAACTGAAAATCGGCTGCCAGACCTTCACATGGGAAATGCTGGGCGAACGCTGGCGCGGTGGCCCCGACGACCTTGTACGCGCCATTGCCGATGGCGGATATTCGGGCATCGAAATCACCGACACGATGATCGGCCGGTACGCTGCGGCGCCCGACGCCTTCGCGCGCACGCTTCGAGAGGCGGGTCTGACGCTTGTCTCCTTCGCCTTCGGCTCGGGTAGCGGCTTCACGGTGCGGGAAAAGATTGACGTCGATGTCGATGCGGCCCGGCGTTGGATCGATTTCGCGGCGAACTTCTCCGGTGCGCTCGTCTCGATGGGATCGGCCACTATTGTCTCGGATGGTCCGCTTGCGGACAAATTCGCCATTGCGGCCGAATGCTACAACCGCGCGGCGGAGATAGGAAAAGCCGCAGGCGTCAGCGTTGCGGTTCATCCTTCGTCGCATCACAATACGCTCCTTTTCACACGGGAGGACTATGACAGCCTGTTTGCCCTTCTGGACCCGCAGGTGGGCTGGGTACCGGACACGGGCCATATTCTGCGCGGCGGCCAGACGATGTTCGACACCCTGGCCGCGTTCCGGGACCGTATACGCTACGTGCACCTGAAGGATGTCGATGCGAACGGCGCCTGGGCCATGCTGGGCGAGGGCGCTTGCGACGTGCAGGCCGTGATCGCGGCAGTTTGCGGCGCGCCGGCGTTCACCGGCTGGGTGGTGGTCGAGGAGGAATCGGACCGCGCCGGCTCCGATCCTGCCGCAGCGGTGCGCGCAAACCGCGAGACACTTCATCGCTTCGGGTTCTGATGGGTGGCCGCTGGCAAGTATTGTCGGGCACAGCGCATGGCCGCGGTTCATCGCTCCCTTTCCTGCGGGAAGGCCTGTTTCTCTCACGCGTAGCGGACCTCCACGCCCAGCTTTTCCAAGCGGTTGCGAATGCTGTGCGGCATGTTGCTGTCAGTGATGATGAGGTCGACGCGTGATAGCGAGAACGCCTTCGATGAGGCGCCAATGTCCCATTTGCTCGAATCGGCGACCAGGACGACACGACGCGCCATGCGCACCAAGTTGCGCTTTGTGCGCGCGATATCTTCCGAGATATCCACGACGTCAAAGGCGGGATCGATCGCATGAGCGCTGACAAAGGCCTGATGTGCCACGAGGCCGCCGACCGCCTTGTCGGAATCCGAGACGATCGTGCTGACTGTGCCGGGAAATACGCGCCCGCCGATCATGTGGACGTCCAGTCCTGGCCGGTACATAAGGTGTTGGGCGATGTTCATGGCCGTCGTCGCAACCACGACGTTGCTGACTGGCGGCATCTGCATGGCGACTTGCAGGAGGGTGGAGCCGCTGTCGAATACGATCGACTGGTTGTCGATGATCTGGCGGGCGGCCATCTGGGCGATCCGCCGCTTGGCGTCGAAGTTGCGCTGCATGCGTTCTTCGAAGGCGGCCGCGGGCGAGTCCGCCGGCAGGGCGATCGCGCCGCCGTGCGTTTTGATCAGCTGCTTCTTCCCGTCCATGATTTCGAGGTCCGACCGGATCGTCACCTCGGAGACGCCGAAGAGTTCGGCGAGTTGGCGCGTGCGCGCCTGACCCACCCGCTGGAGCTCCAGCATGATCTGATGTCGTCTTTGTACTGCAAGCATGGACTGCTCCGGCATAGCCTCTGGACGGCAACTGTGACTTTCGAAATTCGAAAACATTTTGCTTCTTTCGATTGCTTTCGATCGAGAACGCGACGGCCATACGCTAAAATTTACATCAAAAATCGTACGCCAAGAATGAAATGAAAGAAATCGAAATATTGAGTTTTGCTTTATTTTCGAGCTAGGCTCCCTCAAACCTCGGCGGCAGCAAACGTGAAGGAATTTTTGCCATGGGTCTCGGAACCAAAGTTCGCCTCTCTCGCCTGTTTTCCAATCCGTCGGGCAATCTGTTCGGGGGCGCGGTCGACCATTTCGTCGGCTATGGCAATGTGCGTGAAGGCGGCCTTGCGGACCTGCCGGGTGCGCTCAGGCGCGTCATGGCGGGCGGTCCCGATTACATCAGCATCCAGCCCGGCGCGGCACGCCACCTCTGGTCGGAATATGCGGGCAAGGCTGCACTCGTCGTCCAGGCTGGCTGCTTTACCGCCGACGACCGTATCCGCCAGCTCATCGCGACGCCCGAGGACGCCGTCCGCTACGGTGCGGACGCGCTGGCCGTTGCCATTCCGGTGCGCGGCAACACTGAAGGGGAGTATATCCGCTGGCTGACCGATACGGTGAACGCCGCCGCCCGGTTCGAAATGCCGGTGATCGCTCATATCTATCCGCGCGACTTTTCCAACGGCGGCAAGATCGTCTTTACGCCAGATGAAATCGCCTATGCCGTCCGCATTGGCTACGAAGCCGGCGTGGACGTCGTCAAGGTCGGCTATACCGGCGATTTTGCGTCGTTTCGCGACACGGTCGCGACCTGCCCCATTCCCGTCGTCATTGCCGGCGGCCCAAAAATGGAAACGCTGCTCGGCGCGCTTGTCCAGACGTCGGACGCGCTACGCGCAGGCGCCAGGGGCGCCGTGGTGGGCCGTAATCTCTGGGGGCACGGCGACACGACCAGGGCGGCCCGTGCCTTCAAGGCGGTCATTCACGACGGCACGGCGCCTGAAGAGGCGCTGGCGGCTGCCGGCGCTTGAGCCGTGTCCTGGCCTTTCCACGTTATGGGCTTCGGCGCCCTGGCAATTGACGACATCGTGTATGTCGATCGAGCACTGACGGCCGGCAAGGGAAAGGTCACAAAGCGCGTCACGGACCACGGCGGTAACGTCGCCACGGCGCTCGTCGCGGTCGTCCGTCTGGGCGGGCGTGCCGCCTTCGTCGGATGGCTCGGCGAACAGCCTTTGACGGATTTTGGCGGCAGCGAACTAGAAAGGGATGGCGTCGACATCTCCTTCGCGCCACGCCACGCCGATGCAGCGCCGATCCGGTCCGTCATCACGGTCGGTCCTGATGGCGACCGGTTCATCGCTTATGACGACGACGTCTTGCATGGCACATCGCAGGCGCTGCCGGACGAGGTTCTGACCCAGGCGCCGGTGCTGCTGATCGACGGCTATGCCACGCATTCCGAAGCAGTGGTTGCGCGTGCGCGGGCGCTCGGACTCATCGTGGTGGCAGATATCGAATGGACGGCCGGGCCGGCGACGGACGGGATCATCGCGCTTTCCGATCATCTCGTGCTGCCGCTCTCCTTCGGACGGACCTATGCCGGCGAAAACGATCCGGCGGCGATCCTGGACAAGCTCTGGTCGCCCGAGCGCTCTGCGGTGGTGCTTACCGATGGCGATCACGGGTCCTATCTCCGGCAGAAGGACGATGCGGCTGTTTGGCATGTTCCGGCCTACAGGGTGGAGGCCGTCGATACCACCGGTGCCGGGGACTGTTTTCACGGAGCCTATGCGCTTGCGCTTGCGCGCGGTGAAGTGCCGCTTGACTGCGTTGTCTACGCCACGACCGCCGCGGCGATTTCCGTCACGGCGCGGGGCGGCCGCAAGGGCCTGCCCGACGATGCTACATGCCGCGCCTGGATGGCGCGGGACGATGCGCCCGTGCCTGCTTCGATTGCGGGCTGATGGCAGCGACCGGGCCATTGCGCGTCCACCGATCCCCAAAAACGACCTCTCTGCGGTCGCCCGTGCAACCCAAAACGAGATAAAGCGCTTCGCGCAGGCCCAGTTCCGGGTCTTCAGAAAAAAATTACGCGCGTTAAGAAATAAAATGTCACGCATATAATTTTTTGAACTGTAATTCATTAACATTTACAAGGATATAGCTTACGCAAGATCATCTTTTAAATTTTCAGCGTGCGTTTTTGTGTTGACTTTGACGAGCGGCACTGCCCCTTTTATTTGAAAACCGGCAGATGGCGGAGAGGGCCGTTTGCGGCGTCGCGGCATATGGCGGGAGGAAACGACATGGCTGTAGTTGTGCTGGACAAGATCTGTAAGACCTATGGGAACAACTATCATGCGATCAAAGATTTGGACTTGACCATCAATGATGGCGAGTTCCTCATCCTAGTCGGTCCGTCCGGTTGTGGAAAATCGACGGCGCTGCGCATGATTGCCGGGCTCGAGGAGATTACCAGCGGAACATTGAGCATCGGCGGGCAGGATGTCGAGGATCTTCCTCCGAAGGATCGCGATATTGCCATGGTATTCCAGAGCTACGCGCTTTATCCGCACATGACCGTGTTCGACAATATCGCATTCTCGATGAGACTCGCGGGCAAGAGCAAGGCAGAGCGCACCAGGCGCGTCCATGAAATCGCGAAGGTCCTGCAACTGGAAATGCTACTCGACAGCAAGCCGGCGCAGCTTTCGGGCGGCCAGCGCCAGCGCGTGGCGATGGGGCGCGCCATGGTGCGTGAACCGGCCGCCTTTCTCATGGATGAACCGCTCTCCAACCTCGATGCGAAGCTGCGCGTCCAGATGCGGGCAGAAATCGCGAACCTCCAGCGCCAGCTTGGCGTCACGACGATCTATGTCACGCACGACCAGACCGAAGCGCTGACGATGGGCGACCGCGTGGCTGTCCTGAAGGGCGGCGTGCTTCAGCAGGTCGACACGCCCAAGGCGCTCTACAACCGGCCGGTCAACGCCTTTGTCGCGGGCTTCATCGGTTCGCCCTCCATGAACCTTTTCGAAGGGCGGGTGGAGGGCGGCAGCATCCAGTTGCCGAGCTTCTCGATCCCGTTGCCGGCCAATGTGCTCGAACGGGCGCCCGGTCTTCCCGCCTTCGAAGGCAAGACGGTGGTCTTCGGCATCCGTCCGGAAGACCTCTATGACAGCCGCCCGCCGTCGGGCGGTATCTATCCCACGATTCCAGCCCTGGTGAAGTCGATCGAGGAATTGGGATCCGAGCTGATCGTGCATCTGAACCTCGATGCCGTTCGCGTCGATTCCGGCGATCCCGATGCCGTCGAAGATCTGACTGGTGCCGCCAACGCCGTCGGGCGGTTCGAAGCGGCCAGCACGGTCCGGGCGGGCGAGCGGATCGACCTGGCCGTCGATCCGGCGAAGCTGCATTTTTTCGACCCGCAGACGCATATCGCGCTGTGAGGCCAAGGTCCGGCGCGATGGTGCCGTTCCTGCACGCAAATTCCTTCGGTGCCGTGACCGGTGCCGTTCCGCAACGATGAGACCAGGGTTACCGATGCCAGCAAAACAGGAACGACGTCTTCGCGTGGGCGTGCTTGGTGCAGGCCAGATTGCCCAGGCCGCCCATTTCGAAAGCTGCACCAAGGCGGCGAATGCCGACCTCTATGCGATCTGCGACGTCGCCGACGATCTTCGCGAGCGTATGGCGATCACGCACGGGGCGCAGAAATCCTACGACGACTATGACAGGATGCTTGCCGATCCGGACCTGGATGCGGTGATCATCGCGACGGCCGATGCCTTTCACGTCCCGGCGTCCATTCGAGCGCTCGAGGCTAGCAAGCATGTGCTTTGCGAAAAGCCGGTCGGCGTCACGGTAGAGGAATGCCTTGAACTGAAGGCCGCGGTCGAAAAATCCGGAAAAGTCCTCCAGGTCGGCCACATGAAGCGTTTCGATGCCGGCCTCCAGGCGGCGAAGTCGTTTATCCAGAATGAAATGGGCGAGATGGTAGCCCTCAAGGCTTGGTACTGCGATAGCACGCATCGCTATCCGATGACCGATGCGGTGCAGCCGCTGATCGTCAGCAGCGCCAATGCCCGCAAGCCCTCCGCCGATCCGAAGGCCGATCTCCGGCGCTACTACATGCTGGCACATGGTTGCCACTTGATTGATACGGCCCGCTATTTTGCCGGCGACATCGTGTCCGTCAATGCACGCCTCTCCGAACGGGCGGGCATCTGGTGCTGGTTCGTGGACGTGGAATTTGGCTCCGGCGCGCTCGGTCATCTCGACCTGACGGTACAGGTCCGCATGGACTGGCACGAAGGCTTCCAGATCTACGGCAAGAACGGCAGCATTCTCGGCAAGACCTATAACCCGTGGTACTACAAGACGAGCGAGGTGGACATTTTCCGCGAGGCCGATGGTGCGACGCACCGTGTGCTCGGCGCGGACGGTCATTTCTATCGCCGGCAGGTCGAAGGCTTCGCCCGCACCGTTCTTGACGGCGCGCCGATGGAGGGAGCCGACATCGACGACGGCCTCGCCTGCGTGCAGGCCATGGTCGCCATCGCCCGCTCCGCCGAAAGCGGCAAGGCCGTTGCACTGTCCGATGTGGCGGGTGGTGTTTGATGAAGCTCGGGATATTCGCCAAGACTTTTGGGGGGACGGAGCCGGGGTCGGTTCTCAAGACCGTCGCCGATGCGGGTTTCGCCTGCGCGCAGTACAACATGGCCTGCTCGGGCCTGCCCTCCATGCCGGACGTAATTTCCGAGGCGGAGGCGCGCGAGGTCGCGGATGCGGCCAAAAATACCTGCATAGAGATCGCCGCCGTGTCCGGCACCTATAATATGATCCATCCCGATCAGGAGGTGCGCCAGGCCGGTCATCGCCGGCTGTCGACGCTGGCGGAACGGTGCGGTGCCTTGTCGACGGGCCTCATCACACTTTGTACCGGCACGCGCGATCCCTTAGACCAGTGGAAGGCGCATCCCGATAACAACACACCGGAAGCCTGGCGGGACCTGCTCGAAGCCATGGAAACGGCAGTGGAGATCGCCGAACACTACGATGTCGATGTCGGCATCGAGCCCGAGCTCGCCAATGTGGTCAACTCGGCCGAAAAAGCGCGGCGGCTGATCGATGAGCTGCAGAGCCCGCGAATCAAGATCGTCTTCGATCCGGCCAACCTCTTCGAGATCGCGCCGCTCGGCGCGCAGAGATCCATCGTCTCGTCCGCCATCGATCTTCTGGCCGACCGCATCGTCATGGCGCATGCGAAGGATCGCAACCCGGACGGCAGCTTCACGACGGCCGGCAAGGGTGTTCTCGACTACGCGCATTATCTCGACGAGCTGAAGGCAAGCGGCTTTACCGGCAGCCTGATTGCGCACGGGCTCTCTGCCGTCGAAGCCAAGGGGGTCGCCGCCTTTCTCACCGAAAAACTCGCGCACATCCCTGCCGGAGCAGGGCGATGAGCGGGGCAGGGGTCTTCGAAACAAGCGACCGCACGCGCCTGAACGTCGACGTGGCGGGAGAGGGGCCGCCCATGATCTTCCTGCACGGATTGTGCGGGGATGCAGGCCAGACCGCGGAGGCCTTCCCGGCGGAGTCCGGGTTTCGCCGCATCACGATCGAGGCGCGCGGCCACGGCCACTCTGAGCCTGGCACATTGCAGCAACTGTCGATTGCCACCTTCACTAACGACGTCGTCGCCTACATCGAAAAAAACCTCGACGCACCGGTCGCCATCGGCGGGATTTCCATGGGCGCTGCGATTTCGCTTCGCCTGGCGGTCAAACGACCCGATCTGGTCAGGGCTCTGGCCATCGCAAGGTCGGCATGGCTGACCGCACCGGCGCCGGATAACATGATCCCCAATGCGGAGGTTGGACGTCTGCTCACGCAATTGCCCCTGGAAGAGGCAAAGGCAGCATTCCTAGCAGGGCCTGTCGGCGAACGCCTGGCCGTCGACGCCCCCGACAATCTGGCATCGCTTGTCGGGTTCTTCTTGCGAGAACCCATCGCGGTAACGGCTGCTCTTCTCACCGCGATTTCTAACGACGGGCCGGATGTCACAGACGCCGACGTGGCGCGCATCGCCGTCCCGACGCTCGTGATTGGCCACGAGCAAGACATCATCCATCCGATCGCCTACGCGCGCGCTCTCGCGAACTGGATCCCGGCGGCGCGCTTCGTGCAAATCACCCCGAAAGCTGAAAGCCGCACGCAATATGTTGCCGACTTCCGGCATGCCATGGGCACGTTTATGAAGGAGCTTTGAGACTATGAACGTCCCTTCCAAGACCTGGATTGCCGATCTTCCCACGAATCGGCTGATCGCGGAGTTTTCCGTCTGGTCGGCCGACCTCGTGCGGCTGGCGGATGATCTCGCCCGCGTCGATGCGCATGCGGACCTGCTGCATATCGACGTCGCCGACGGGCATTTCGCGCCAGCAATGCTGTTCTTCCCCGATCTCGTCGCTGCTGTCCGCAGTATTTCCGCGCGTCCGATCCACGTCCACCTCATGGTGGCCGACAGCATCGTGCTTTCGCAGATCGAACAGTTTGCCGAGGCCGGCAGCAACCTGATCAGCCTGCACGTGGAAAATGAAAGCGTTGCCGAGGCCGCCCTCGACCTCATCGCGCGCCGGGGCGTCGCGGCCGGCATGGTCCTGAAGGTGGAGACACCTGTAGAGCGCTTGCGCAAATATGCCGCCCGCCTGGATTTCGTGACGCTGCTTGGTACGGCGATCGGCGTCAAGGGTCAGGGCCTGAACGAAAAGGCCGGAGAACGCCTGCAAGAAGCGCAAAAGATCATCGCAGAATGCGGGGCGGCGCACCGGATCGTGCTGGCCGCCGACGGGGGCATTCGCGAGTATACCGTGCCTCTGCTTCGTCAGTCCGGGGCCGACACCGTCGTCCTCGGTTCGCTCGCGTTCAACGCGCCGTCGCTCGAGGAGCGCATGGCGTGGCTGCACGCCCTCTAGTGGTCCGGTTGCGAGATGAAGCAGATCGCCATCGGAATAGACCTGGGTGGAACGCAGGTTCGGGCCGCACTCGTCGACGAGCAGGGCAATATTCTTGCCCGCGCAGAGGACAGGACAGACGCGGCGGCCGGTCCTGAACGCGTGCTGTCTCAAATTCATGGCTTGGCCGAAGGCTTGCTTGCCGCATCTCCAACGGTGTCGGTGGTTGGTGTCGGCGTTTCCGCACCGGGCCCGATCGACACAGTCGCAGGTGTGGCAAGCGACGTGCCGACGCTTGCCGGCTTCGCCGGCTTTCCGCTAAAGGCAAAGTTGCAGGCACGCTTCCCGTTCCCCGTCAGCCTCGAAAACGATGGCATCGCGGCTGCGATCGGAGAATGGCGCTTTGGGGCGGGCAGGGCGCTCGACAATCTGGTCTATCTGACGGTCAGCACCGGCATCGGTGGCGGAATTGTCGCAGACGGCCGGGTGCTTCGCGGGCGCAAGGGCATGGCGGGCCATATCGGGCATATGTCAGTCATGCCCGACGGCGCACTTTGTCCCTGCGGCAACAGGGGATGCTTCGAAGCCTGCGGGTCGGGAACCGCCTTTACATTGCGCGCGCGCATGCGGGCTATCGAATGCGGCGAGACCGTCCTGGGACGTGACGGCGCCACGATCGACAGCCAGCATGTCTTTGCTGCCGCAAGACAGGGCGACCGCGTTGCGAACCAGTTGGTCGACGAGGAGGCGGAAATTCTGGGGCGGGGCATCATGAGCCTGGTCCATATCTTCAGCCCGGACATCGTTGTAATGGGCGGGGGCCTCTCGAATGAATTCGACCGGCTTCATCCGGGAATCGAGGCCTATATTGCCAGATGGGCCATGCCGGCCTTTAGGGACGTGAAGATCGTCCGGGCGGCAATGGGCCAGAACTCGGGCCTGGCAGGCGCGGCGGCGCTTGTTTTCCTGGCGGAGAAGTCGCCGCGGGATTATTCCCGTCAACCTCGCAAAACTTAGAGAACAAAGGACGTCGAGGACCAGGACCATCATGGCACAGGACAAGGCCTGTGGGGCCGCCGGACCCCAACCGCACCACCGAGCGCTATGGCGATGTGGATGTGAGCCAGTCAGGAAAACCGTCTTACGGAATCAATACCAGAATTGTCGGACGCCTGCTCGTCGTTGCCGGCGGCATCCCCGTCGAGAGGAGGTCGGCGCCATCGCCCTCAGTATGGGAACGCCCGTTCAGGATAGCGAATGTGCACAGGCAGGCTCGACATGTTCCTGAGCTCGCACCAGTTCGAGGATCAGCGGCCGACTAGCAAAACAGCGGCTGATATCTGCCCACCCCCAGGGGCGCACTCCATTTCAGTCGAAAAGTGTGCCCACCGTGAGCACAAAGAGGAAGAGCAGAGCCGCGAGTGCAGCAAGCAGTGCGATCTGACGATTTGCCTTGACGAGCACGCCGCGGCGCACACCTCGTTTCGGCCGTAAGCGATGCTTGCGAGCAGGAACAACGTTGGCGCTTGCGGCTTTCTTCTTTCCTGACGTGCCTGCCTCCCTGAGCGTTACCGGCAAATCGCCGATAACAATTTGAAATCTACAGGACCTTCAGGTTCTCGGCGGACGATTTGCCTGACCGGCGATCCTGAACGATCTCGTAGCTGACCTTCTGACCTTCGCTCAAGCTGGCAAGCCCCGAGCGCTCGACGGCGGAGATATGAACGAACGTGTCGGTCGATCCGTCGTCCGGCTGAATAAAGCCAAAGCCCTTGGCTTGGTTGAAGAACTTCACGGTTCCCGTTGGCATTTTGATCCTCGTCTATGGAAGCCTCGTGCAAATACATTGAAAGAAGGGTCGTGCGTTGGCAAGGGGCCACATCAGTGCCATCGTGTCATTTGCGTGAATATCCGCGATCGGAATGTTGATGGGCCATTTGGGTACCGGAGGTGGAGCGAGGCCTGTCATCATGAAGACCGTACGGATTGCTGCGGCCCAGACGCCTGAGTTCCGAGACCAGATTGAAGCTGCGACCCAACATGCGATTGATGCTGTGGGTCAGGCCGAGGAGAACAACACGTCTCTGATCTGCTTCCCGGAGTGCTTTCTTCAGGGCTATCTGACCGACGAACTCTCAGCCCGACGGGTCGCCGTCGATCTCCGATCAGACGTCTTCGGTTCCGTGTTGCGACGGCTCTCCAAAGCGCGGCCGATGATCGTGTTCGGATTAATCGAAATAGAGGATGGGCGAATATTCAATACCGCCGTCGTCGTGAAACGCGGGGTCCTTGTCGGCCGCTATCGCAAGCAGCACCTTCTCGATCGCGAGCAGGCGGTGTTCGACGTAGGAAATGACGCCCCTATCTTCGAAGTCGATGGCCTGCGTTTCGGAATCAACATCTGCTACGATACCAACTTTCCCGAGGCGGCGCGGAAGGTCGCCGAACTTGGAGCATCGCTGATTGTCTGCTGCGCAAACAACATGATGCCACGGCAAAAGGCCGAAGCTTTCAAGGATTTGCACAATGCCGTGCGAGGTGATCGATGCCGTGAGACGGGGCTATGGATCATATCCGCAGACGTGACCGGCGAGCGGGACGAGCGTATTGCCTGGGGACCAACCGCTATCCTGAATCCGGAAGGCCAAGTTGTGGCGCAGCTTTCCCTTGGCGAACCGGGACTGCTGTTTTTCGATATCCCTTGTGGCGAGTGACGGATCGATAAGTCGATGAATGGCCGTCCTCATCACGTGAATTCGGTCGTTGATCGTGCGCTGGAAGTCGGTAAGCTGAATTTTGACGGGAATTTTCAGCAACCTATTCCACGGTCACCTCATGCTCATTATCTTCGGCGGTCTGCCTGGCAGTGGAAAGACGACGATTGCCCGCGCTTTGGCGCAGCGGCTGAGTGCTATCCATGTGCGCGTCGATACCATCGAGCAAGCAATCCGCGCTTCCGGAGTGGCAGATGACGTCGGACCTGCAGGCTACATCGTTGCTTACGGCATTGCCGGAGATAATCTGGCCCTCGGCAGAACGGTCATCGCGGACTCCGTCAATCCACTCCAAATCACCCGGGTATCCTGGCTTTCGGTCGCGCAAGCTGCGGGCGTGACGGCGGTGGAGGTCGAGGTGGTATGCTCAGATGAAGCGGAGCACCGCAAGCGTGTTGAAACACGCGTCACCGACGTCGAAGGTTTCGTGAAGCCTACATGGCAAGAAGTTTCCGAAAGAGCGTATGACGAATGGCACGGCCCGATTGTCATCGATACGGCTTCAAAAACCGTGGAGGCTGCCGTTGATGAACTGGTCGTGCGATTGAATGGCGGATGACGCGATGCGGTTAGCCTGAGAGCCAACCGTCGGTCGAAATAGATCATCGTCAGCAGCGAGGAGGTTTCGAATGCTCCACGCTGCTGTTGATTTAGGTGACAAACGACCGGGGCAACGATCGCCATTCCAATTGCATAGAATACGTATGACAGGCAATTCAATAGAGAGACATAGGGCCGTGAAGCAATTCACCTTCTCAGATATGAACCGCGCTTCGGAGGAAATCCTCGAGGCGGCTTTGGTCGAGCCTGTCACCCTGACGAAGCGCGGTAAGGAAAAGCTCGTATCCTTACCGCTGAGCAATACCGTAAGCTCATCGGTCGTTCCCACACCGCTGCATACGGCCTGATGGATGCTCCCGAAGACATCCACGAGGAACTTATGACCGGTCTTGAGGAAATTATCGAGGGCGACACTGCTTGAGCCTAGGCAGATCGTCCGCTATTCTACCTGTGGAGACGCCTTGATGCAGTTCGCCCGGGGTACCGGCTATCCAGCGTCGGCGATATCAGCGAAGGGAAGCCAGATCGACGTCTCCTAATGCGAACTTCATGCGCGACTTTGTGAATCGCGAAACGAGGCTCAGGCAACGTGCGCTCAGACCCCCTCACGCTGGGTGCGCAGATTGGAAACGACACGCCGGTTCTGCACCTTGCACGAGCGCTCCGTGCAGTCGCGGACGTCGCGGTCCTTGCCGTAACCCTTGGCCCACATTCGCCTAGCGTCCACGCCCTTCGAGGCGAGATAGGCCATCGCCGCATCGGCGCGCTTCTGCGACAGCGCCTCCATTTTGGATGCGGAACCGGAATCGTCGGCAAATCCCTGCAGCTTGAGCAGCCAAATTGGGTTCTTGTTGAGCCAAATGGCTTGATTATCCAACGTTGCCATGGCGACGGAGTCGAGCGTGGCGGAGTCCTCCGTGAAGTAGATCCGTCGGCCGACATTGAGGATAAAATCCTCTTCGCTGCCAGCCGTGATGTTCTCGAAACCGGGCGCTGGATCGTTGGTCTGACCAGTCATTGGCGCCGCAGTAGGTTCTTCCACCGAGGCGATATCGGTGGTGGTGCAGGCGGCGAGCGCCAGGAGCATGGCCGCGGCCGCAAGGCGTCCCGCGTATCCGGTCGGAGCAGACATCAGGGTTGTATTCCTCATTCGACCGGGGTTGTGACGCTGACCTGAGCGGCGTTTTCAGCCTGGTCGGCTATATGCGGCAAGACCTGCACGGCGGTGCCGATGGGGCAACGCTGGTAAAGATCGATGGCGTCTTCGTTGAACATGCGGATACAGCCGCTGGAGGCATCCCTACCTATGCTCCCGGGCTCAAGCGTGCCATGGAAGCGATAGCCGGTGTCGACGCCGTCGCGAAGCAGGTACATGGCGCGGGGGCCGAGTGGATTCTTCGGCGAGCCTCCCGCCACGAATTCGGGCAGTTCGGGATGGCGCTTGCGCATCTCCGGCGGCGGCGTCCAGCGCGGCCAAAGTGATTTGCGGTCGATCGTGGCGCGGCCAAACCATTTGAAGCCCTCGCGGCCGACGCCGACGCCGTAGCGGATGGCTGTCTTGTTTTCCATGATCACGTAGAGAAAATGGTGCCTTGTATCGACAACAACGGTCCCGACCGGCTCACTGCTGAAATATTTGACAACCTGGCGGTGCCATTGCTTGTCGATCTTGGCGAAGTTGGTCTTTCGGAACGTCACCCCATTGTCGACCTCGGTGCCGGCAAAATAGGAAGAGGCCAAGGCGAGCGCCGGTTTCTGCACCGCGCCGGTGCCAAGTAACGCCAAACCACCAAGCAAAATATCCCTGCGCGTCCGCACCATCGGCAATATCCCCCTGAAAGCCAAGCAGCGAAGTGTCAATAAATCAGATTTTTCATTTGCTACAACCGAAAATTCGTCTCCTTCCGAAAGGCCGAGATCGAGTTGCAGCTGAGTTGGATCTGCATCGCCCTGATCGTTACTCAGGGAGGATAACATTACAGTCATTGCCTCCATTACCGTATCGACGGCAAAACGGGTGGTAGCTAACGCAAGCCCTGGCTTATGTCCTGCAGTTCGCAACATTTCGAATGCAGGCCCTACAGCTATTTGTCAGCATCATCCCCGTTCCGGAGCGCGCGCCAGGCTGACATCATAGCGAGCAACAAGAACAACCCTGCGAAACCGGCCCACAGAGAACCGCCTTGCGTTAGATTATCACCACCGGGAGTGAGGCAACTGGATAATGCTTGGGATATGCAATCTCGAAACTTCCAGTACCTTTCATAGAATAACCATCCAGAAAAAATCGACATAAACGTTAAAACTATGACTGAAACGAATTTCATTTTGTTCCTGCTATCATCTCGTCTCACCGACTAGGGAAATGTCACCCGTTTGAATTTGCTAATGTTGATGGGTGCGACCAATTTGACCTGCCACTGCGAATTTCCTCCAGAATGAATTAGCGTTCCGGCCTATTAATGGACGGACGAATAGTCAATCCGGGAGCCGCGGCACTGATCAATGTATATCGTTCATCGGCCTCTTTGGTTGCAATCCCGTCGCCGGTCGTTGCATCTTTCTTTTCGCACGCCGCACGCCGCACGCCGCACGAAGCGCACGAAGGCGAGATCAGCGTGTTGAGCGGCTCGGCCGCGTCGCTCAGCACGCGCGATTGCGCCGCGCGGAGAATCGGCAGAGTCGCCTCGTCGAGCAGTCCGACCTGCGCCAGCACCGAGGCCTGGTCCCAATAGATGTGCTCGCTTTCAACCCGGCTGTCCTGGAAGCCCTTCTCATGACCAAGGGCGCGTCAGGAAAGTTGACTTCGTAGATGCATTCACCATATAAATACTACGACAACCAAAAAGGAGGCCGACATGGCCCGTGAACATCCAGCTTCGAGCCTGGTGCTCAACATTCATGCCGATCCGGATTCCGTCCAGGCAGCTTTCCTCCGTCGAGCGATGTCGGCATTGGAGCGCATTTCCGCGAATGTGTCGACGAAGACCCTGACGGATGCGCTCGCCGCCCCGACCGACGCCGGCTCCCTCGCCCAGCTTCTCAGCCGCTCCGATATCATTGGATCGGCAGTGACCGATCTCGATCCCCTGGTCCCGGCGCTGGCCCGGAATGTCGAACATCGCCAGCGCTTGCTCAAGCTCGCCGGCGGCGTGTTGTCCGCAGACGAGGCCGGACGGACGCTGGGTATCACCAGACAGGCGGTCGACAAGAGACGGCGGTCGAATACCATGCTGGCTGTGCGCGAAGGAAGTGACTGGCGCTACCCTGCTTGCCAGTTCGATGAGGGTGAGGTGGTTGCCGGGATCGCCGATGTCGTGCGTGGCTTTGCATCAGCAGGTCCCTGGGCGACACTGGACTTTTTGCTGGCGCCTGACACGGTGCTTGGCGGGCGCTCGCCCCTGGAGATGCTGCGCGGCGGCGAGCCGGACGCGGTCCTGCGGCTTGTCCGTGCCAATGGATCGGATGGCTTTGCCTGATGCCGGCGGGACGCATCCGTCAGCGTGGTCCTTCCGGCGCTGCCCTGCCACCTCCTGACTGGCTCAACACCAAGTCCCTGCCGATCGACATATTGCCCGCTGGACAGCTTCTTCATCGCATCCACCGTTCGACGTTCTCCCCGATCTTCTTCGGACCGGGAAAAGGCATCGCTCCAACCAACCGCTTCGACAGCGTGAGCGGTCGCTTCGGAATTCTCTATGTCGGAATGACCCGAAGCGGCGCATTGGCAGAGACGATCCTGCGCAATCCGCAGCGCCTGATGGTGGCTGCAACGGAGATCACCGATCGGGCTGCAACTGAGCTCAGCTCTCAAAGGGAACTTCGCATTGTGCGCATGCACGGGACGGGATTGCAAGCGCTCGGCACGGACAATGCGATTTCGACGGGTCCGTATGAGCCATGCGGGCTATGGGCCGATGCACTTTGGGACCATCCGGACAGTCCGGATGGCATCGCCTACCAATCGAGGCACGATCCCGGCGAGATCTGCGTTGCTCTGTTCGAGCGTGCGGACCTCGCGATTATGATCAGCGGAACAAAGCTCCTGACGGCCATGCTCAAGGACGTCGCAGATCTGCTCGACGGCTATGGTAAATCGATATCGCACGGCGCATGACAAAATGGCCAAAAGCCACGTTTGAAAAGCGGCGTCTTTGCGTTCTCGCAATATCACCGTGGCGCTGCGCGACGAGGCAGTAGGAGACCACGGTCGCCGCCAGCCGGGGGAAGTATTCCCATGGGACGGGGTCATTCCGACCATGGCTCCCAGCGGCGAGAACGGAATGTAAATTCCCATGGCCCCCACGAGCGTCGACATCTTTATCCAATAAAATCAGTGGCGTAGTACCGCAGGTGAAAATCGGGTTGGCCGACCCTCGCAACCAATCGCGATAGGGAGATTGGCTGTTCTCGACGTCGATAGCGTTTCGAAACGTGAAATTACGATCTGCCCACTGCAAGCGATTTTCTTCTGGATGAATCGACGGGCGGCTTTCTCCGCGGCTCAGACGGCTTCCAGCAGCTTGAGCGCCAAGCTGAGAGGTTGCGTGCGAAACCGGAAATCAACAGGGAGCGTCTAGAAGAGGGAAACTTGACGTCACGGCCATTCTACGCCGGCGTCAGGGCTCTGATAGAAAACCCGCCCGCCAGTGACAATGAGAAAGTCGTTCAGCAACTCAGGCAGATGACCGGTCCCATCAGGGTAACCCCCAGGAAAAAGCCGCAATTAGTGGAAGTCTGCCTTGGCGGCGCAGTTCGCGGCCCCACATAATCAGTACGGCAAGGCAAACTTCAGGCTCCGTCGAGTTGTACGTTGGATAGTTGCAGCCAAGGCGGGTTGTCGGCGTACATCTCGCGAATGAGCTGCTTGATCTCTCCGATCCTTCCTTTGGCGTCGTCGCGTCTGAAACTCATGATGACCGGCGACGTGGCGTTCTCGTCCTTTATGGTGCGGTAGCACACGTCGTCGGGTCTTTGCCGCTGCGACGCCGCGGGAATGATGCACAAGCTCACCCCGGCTGCCACGATACCCAATGCGGTCTGGATTTCACGGACCTCTTCCACGCTGCCAGGAGAAATGCCTTGCTCGGTTAACATGTTGAGGATCTCGTCGGCAAAGCTCGGACGCGGCGCCGATGGATAGACGATGAGCGGTTCACCCTCCAGTTCGGCAAGCGCGATTGGGTCCGAGGAGAGCGATTTCGGATGCCCCTTGGGGAAAGCCACAACCAGTCGTTCCTCTCGAAGCGTCAGCCTCTCGACCTCCCGATCGTTGAAGCGAACCCTGCCGAAGCCAAGGTCGATCCGCCTCTCCTTGAGAGCGGTGACCTGCTCGGTCGACATCATTTCGCGGATCTCGATGTCGAGTTCCGGCCAGCGCTGGCGCATGCGGCGGACAAGGTCCGGCATGCCGCCATAAAGGGTCGAGCCGACGCAGCCGATGACATACCGCTCCCGCTTGGACAAGCCGATCTTGCGCGTCTGCTCTCGCATGTGCTCGGTTCGGGCAATGATCTGTCCAGCCTGTTCGTAGAAGAAGCGGCCGGCTTCCGTCAGATCGAGAGGACGGTTCGACCGGTCGATAAGCAGAACGCCCAGTTCGTCTTCCAATTGCTGGATCTGTCGGCTGAGGGGCGGCTGCGCGATATGCAGGATGTCCGCGGCACGCGAGAAGTTCCGCTCGCGCGCGACAGCAAGAAAATAGCGCAGCTGTCTCAGTTCCATCATCATACCTTTCAGGTATCAAAACCAACTTTTATAGTTTTGGACTGATTTTAAACTGGACGCTAGTTTCCTCGTAATCAAAGGAGAGAAGCCTGGTGTCTACGGAAATCCGCGTCAGCGCAATCGAGACGATTATGCTCGATCTGCCCACCATCCGGCCCCATCGGCTGTCGATGGTGACCATGAACCGGCAGAGCATGACGATCGTCCGTGTCCGTTGCTCTGACGGCTTCGAGGGGCTCGGAGAGGGGACGACGATCGGCGGTCTCGCTTATGGGCCGGAAAGTCCGGAAGGCATGAAGTTGACGATCGACGAGTATATCGCGCCACTGCTGATCGGCCGTGATGCGACACGCATACAGGCTGCCATGGACCTCGTCGTCAAATCCGTAAAGGGAAATCACTTCGCCAAATGCGCGGTCGAGGCCGCCCTGCTCGATTGCCATGCGCGCCGCCTTAGTCTGCCGATGTCGGAACTGCTCGGTGGACGCCGCCGCGACAGCCTGCCGGTCGCCTGGACGCTCGCCTCCGGCGACACTGCCAAGGACATCGATGAGGCGCAAGCCATGCTCGATCGGCGGCGGCACAAGGATTTCAAGCTGAAGATCGGCGTAAAATCGGTTGAAGATGATATCCGCCATGTAAGTTCAATCCGCAAGGCATTGCCGGACTTGGCCACCATCCGGGTCGACGTGAACATGGCGTGGCGGGAGCGGGAGGCGCGCAAGGCAATCCAGGCTCTGGCCGACGCCGGTTGTGTGCTGGTCGAACAACCTGTGCCGGGGATCGCACCGCTCGCCCGTTTGCGGCGGACTTCCCCGATAGCCATCATGGCAGACGAGGTGCTGGTTGGACCTGAGAGCGCGCTCGAGGCGGCGACTGCGCGGGCTGCCGACGTGTTCTCGATCAAGATCGAGCAGGCGGGAGGGCTGTTTGCCGCCGCCCGGGTGATCGCGATCGCGGAAGCCGCGGGCGTCAGCATTTATGGCGGTACCATGCTGGAGGGACCGGTCGGCACGATCGCCGCCTCTCAGTTGATGGCAGGCGTCAAGGAACTGGAATGGGGCACCGAGTTCTTCGGTCCCCTGCTTCTGACCGAAGAAATCCTGGAGGAGCCGCTTCGCTTCGAGAACTTCGAGCTGCAATTGCCAAAGGGTCCCGGACTCGGAGTAACGCTCGCCGAGGAAGCCGTCAATCGTTTCCGCAGGGATGGCAAGCACGCTTCGACCTTGCGCGTGGTGGGGTGAGATCATGCTGTTTCATGTACGGATGGATGTGCGCATTCCCCATGATCTGCCCTCGAAGGAAACGGCGGAGATCATTGCACGGGAAAAGGCCTATTCGCAGGAACTGCAGCGCAGCGGCAAGTGGCGGCACATCTGGCGCATCGCCGGCGAGTACGCGAACTACAGCGTCCTCGACGTGAATGACAACGTGGAGTTGCATGAGATTTTGTCCGGCCTGCCGTTATTCAAGTTCATGGACATTGAGGTGACGCCGCTGCTGCGGCATCCCAATGCCATCCGCGAGGACGATACCTAGAACCTTCGTCAGCGGGTTTCCCGGGAGGACGGGGAACAACTGCAGTTTCAAAAGAATCCAAGTGGAGGAATCAATATGAGTGTAAAGATTTTCGAAAGACCGGACATTCAGGACTTTCTGAAGGTCCTGAGCGGCCTTGACAAGGATGGCGGCAATCCGCGCGTCAAGCTGATCGTCCATCGCATAATGTCGGACCTGTTCAAGGCCATCGACGATCTCGACATCACCCCCGACGAATATTGGACCGGCATCGCCTGGCTCAACGAGATTGGCGCCGCCGGCCAGGCTGGCCTGATCTCACCCGGTCTCGGCCTTGACCATTTCCTCGATGAGCGTCTCGACGCAATCGATGAGGCACTCGGCATCAACAACCCCACCCCGCGCACGATCGAAGGTCCGCTCTACGTCGCCGGTGCGCCCGTGTCGCATGGTTTTGCCCGTCTTGACGACGGCACCGATGCCAACGGGCATACCCTGATCATGCATGGTACTGTCTATGGCGCCGACGGCAATCCGCAGCCGGGCGCCACGGTCGAAGTCTGGCACTGTGATACCCGTGGCTTCTATTCGCACTTTGACCCGACGGGAAAGCAGGCGCCGTTCAATATGCGCCGCACGATCGTCGCCGACGAAAAGGGCTGTTACAAGTTCCAGAGCATCGTGCCGCACGGCTATGGCGTGCCGCCAGGCAGCCCGACCGAACAACTGCTAGACGCACTCGGCCGCCACGGCCAGCGACCGGCGCATATCCACTTCTTCATCAGCGCCGATGGCCACCGCAAGCTGACGACGCAGATCAACATCGAGGGCGACCCGCTGGTCAATGACGATTTCGCCTATGCGACCCGCGACGGTTTGGTTCCGGCCGTCATCGAGCGGAGCGACGAGGCCAGCATCAAGACAAATGGTTTGACCGGTCCGTTTGCGGAGATCGAATTCGACATCTACCTGACGGCCCTGGTGGACGGCGCCGACAACCAGATCAACGAGCAGCGCAAGCGCGCAGCCGCCTGAGCGGAATACCGGCGGCCCTGATGGGCCGCCACCCTGACAACATCGTCATCAACGACTTGTGTGCAAAGGCTGCGCTCCGCAACGCGCCCTTTGCGGGAGGTAGGTCATGTCTGCGATTATCGACAAAGCCCGGGATCTTGATCAACTGCTTGCAACCGCGGTGCAAGACGACAAGGAGGCCGGCATATTCCGCTGCCGCCGCGACATCTTCACCAACGAAGACCTGTTCGAGCTGGAGATGAAGCACATCTTCGAGAGCAACTGGGTCTATCTTGCCCATGAGAGTCAGATCCCGGAGAACAACGACTACTACACAACTTATATCGGCCGTCAGCCGGTGGTCGTGACGCGCGACAAGAACGGCGAACTCCACGCTGTCATCAATGCCTGCGCCCATCGCGGCGCGATGCTGTGCCGGCGCAAGCACGGCAACAAGGGCAGCTTCACCTGTCCCTTCCACGGATGGACCTTTTCCAACACCGGCAAGCTGCTCAAGGTCAAGGACGAGAAGACCACGCAGTATCCTGAGCAGTTCGCGAAAGACGGCTCGCACGACTTGAAGCGCGTTCCCCGTTTCGAAAGCTATCGTGGCTTCCTGTTCGGCAGCCTCAAGCAGGACGTGGCGCCGCTCCAGGACTATCTCGGCGAGACAAAGGTCATCATCGACCAGATCGTCGATCAGGCGCCGAACGGGCTGGAAGTGCTGCGGGGCAATTCGTCCTACATCTACGATGGCAACTGGAAGTTGCAGATGGAGAACGGTTGCGACGGCTATCACGTCAGCTCCGTGCACTGGAACTACGCCGCCACCATGGGCCGGCGCAAGGAAGAGGGCACGAAGGCGGTCGATGCCAACAGCTGGAGCCGGTCCGTCGCAGGCGTCTACGGGTTCGAGAACGGCCACATCCTACTGTGGACCAATACCATGAACCCCGAGGTCCGCCCCGTCTACGACCAGCGCCACGAAATCAAGGCACGCGTCGGCGAAGACAAGACAGATTTCATCGTCAACCAGACCCGCAATCTCTGCCTCTATCCGAACGTGTTCCTCATGGACCAGTTCAGCACGCAGATCCGAGTCACCCGCCCGATCAGCGTCGACAAGACCGAGATCAGCATCTTCTGCTTCGCGCCGAAGGGCGAAAGTGCTTCGGACCGTGCACTGCGCATCCGCCAGTACGAGGATTTCTTCAACGTGTCCGGCATGGGCACGGCTGACGACCTGGAAGAATTCCGCGCATGCCAGGCCGGCTATGCAGGCACGGCCGCGCTCTGGAACGACCTGTCGCGCGGCGCGCCGCTCTGGATCGATGGCCCTGACGAGAACGCCAGGCGCATGGGCATCGAGCCGCTGCTTTCCGGCGAGCGCAGCGAGGACGAGGGCCTGTTCGTCCGCCAGCACGAATACTGGGCGAAGGTGATGCGCAAGGCGCTCGTCGCCGAGAAGGACGGAGCGGTCGCATGAGCATGTCCCACGAAACCATCTGCGCCTTTCTCTATAAGGAGGCGCGTCTGCTGGACGATCGCGAGTGGGATGAATGGCTGACCTGCTACGCACCCGACGTGACCTACTGGATGCCGGCCTGGGACGATGACGACCAGATCACCGAGGATCCGCAGTCGCAGATTTCGCTGATCTACTATCCGAGCCGCGACGGCCTGGAAGACCGGGTGTTCCGCATCAAGACCGAGCGTTCAGGCGCCTCTACGCCGGAGCCGCGCACGAGCCACAATGTGACCAATGTCGAAGTACTGGAGGTCCGCGGCGACGAGACGGACGTGCGCTACAACTTCCACACGTTGAACCATCGCTACAAGGTCACCGACCAGTTCTTCGGAACCATGTTCGTCACCCTGCGCCAAAGCGGCGACGGGCTGCTGATCACCAACAAAAAGATCGTGCTGAAGAACGACTACATCCGCCAGGTCATCGACGTCTATCACATCTGAGGAACGTCGCCGGCCGGTACAAAGACTGCTGAGGAGGGTTGCATGGCCTGCTACAGGATTGCATTGAACTTTGAGGACGGGGTGACCCGCTTCATCAATTGCAAGGACGGCGAGAAGGTTCTCGATGCCGCCTTCCGCAACAAGATCAACCTGCCGATGGACTGTTCCGACGGCGTGTGTGGCACCTGCAAGTGCCGGGCCGAGAGCGGCAGCTACGACCTTGGCGACGACTTCATCGACGACGCGTTGACGGCCGACGAAGCGGAGAGCGGTCTGGTGCTGACCTGCCAGATGAAGCCATCGTCGGACTGCGTGATCGCGGTCCCGACGATCTCGGTCTCCTGCAAGACCGGACAGCAGAAATTCACTGCCAGGGTGACGCGCGTGAGCCCGCACAACGACGCGGCCATCATGTTGGAGCTGGACGCGGACTCCGCGCCTGCCTTCCTGCCCGGCCAGTACGTCAATATCGACGTGCCGGGCAGCGGGCAGCATCGCTCCTACTCGTTCAATTCGGCGCCGGGCGAGCGGCGCATCGGCTTCCTCATCAAGAAGATACCCGGCGGGCTGATGAGCAGTTGGCTGGAGCGCGCCGAGATCGGCACGAAGCTTGAGCTCACAGGGCCGATGGGCAGCTTCTACCTGCGGCAGGTCAAGCGCCCGCTGTTGTTTCTGGCCGGCGGC
Organism: Rhizobium sullae; assembly: GCF_025200715.1. Taxonomy (NCBI): domain Bacteria; kingdom Pseudomonadati; phylum Pseudomonadota; class Alphaproteobacteria; order Hyphomicrobiales; family Rhizobiaceae; genus Rhizobium; species Rhizobium sullae. The sequence continues at coordinate 2,188,215 of NZ_CP104144.1, read as the reverse complement.
ACAGGTCTCGCGCCGTTCCTGTCGATGCTGGAGGTGCTGGCACGCGAGAACGCGCAGCAGAAGATCCACCTGATCTATGGCGTGACGCGCGATCTCGACCTGGTGCTGGTCGACGAGATCGAGGCCTACAAGGCACGCCTGACCAACTTTACCTTCGCGACGGTGGTGGCCGAGGAGGCGTCGGACCATCCGCGCAAGGGCTGGGTCACCCAGCACATGTCGGCCGAGGTGCTGAATGGCGGCGACGTCGACGTTTACCTCTGCGGTCCGCCGCCGATGGTGGATGCGGTGCGCCACTATTTCGACGACAACGGAGTCAAGCCGAACAGCTTCCACTACGAGAAGTTCACGCCCAATGCGTCAGCAAAGGAAGCGGCATGAGCGGTGCGCGCTTCACGGGTCGTTTTGCCAGCAAGGTGCTGGTCGTTACCGGCGCGGCCCAGGGCATCGGCCGCGCCGTGGCAATTCGGGCGGCGGAGGAGGGCGGTAAGGTGCTGTTCGTGGACCGCGCTGATTTCGTCGCAGAGGTCGCGACCGAGGCTGGCAGGGGCGAAACCGCCGCCTTCAGCGCCGATCTGGAAACTTATGAGGGAGCCGCGGCAGCCATGGGCTTTGCTGCCGAGACATTCGGCGGCGTCGACATCTTGATCAACAATGTCGGCGGCGCCATCCGCATGCGGCCCTACGGCGAATTCGAGCCGCAGCAGATCGATGCGGAAATCCGTCGCTCGCTGATGCCGACGCTCTACTGCTGTCACGCCGTGCTGCCGCATCTTTTCGCGCGCGGCGGTGGCACGATCGTCAACGTGTCTTCCAATGCCACGCGCGGCATTCATCGCTTGCCCTATTCGGCGGCCAAGGGCGGCGTGAACGCCATCACACAGTCGCTGGCCATGGAACTGGCGGAGCGCAACATCCGCGTGGTTGCCACAGCGCCGGGCGGGACCGAGGCGCCGCCGCGCCGCATTCCGCGTAACGCTGTAGGCGATAGCGAGGCCGAAAAGAGCTGGATGGCCGAGGTCGTCGGGCAGGTGAAGCAATCCAGCTTCATGAAGCGATACAGCACCATCGAGGAGCAGGCCGGGCCGATCCTGTTCCTGGCCTCAGACGAGGCGTCCTACATCACCGGGAGCGTGTTGCCGGTCGCCGGCGGCGATCTCGGCTGAGAACTTGAGACTGAATGCGTAACGACTCGAGGAGGAGCGATGATGCGCACAATCGATGTAAATGAAGCCATAGACCGGAGCCCATTTGGTAGCTTTCAGTGGACAGTGGTCGCGCTCTGCGCGCTGCTGCTGATCGTCGACGGCTACGACGTCTTCGTCGCGGGCACCGTGCTGCCGACGCTGATCGCGGAGTGGGGGCTTACCAAGCCGCAAGCCGGCGCCCTGCAAGCCTGGGCGCTGTTCGGAATGATGTTCGGAGCCCTCATCTTTGGGCCGCTGGCGGACAGGATCGGTCGGAAGAAAGGCATCGCGATCAGCTTCCTGCTGTTCACCGTAGCCACTCTTCTCACAGGCTTTGCGAGTTCGCCGGGCGAGTTCAAAGTCTTTCGTTTCTTTGCCGGTCTCGGCTGCGGCGGGCTGATGCCGAACGCCGTAGCGCTGATGAACGAATATGCGCCGAAACGCCTTCGCGGGACCATGGTCGCGCTGATGTTCTCCGGGTACTCGGTCGGCGGTATGGTTGCGGCGGGACTTGGCATCGGCATGATCCCGCAATATGGCTGGCAACCGATGTTCTTTGTCGCCGCGGTTCCGCTGCTTATGCTGCCGCTCATCCTGTGGAAACTGCCGGAATCGCTGGGATTCCTCATTCGTCAGGGAAAGCAGGAGCAGGCGAGGCGGATCTATGCCAGGATCAATCCGGCCCTGGAGCTGGGCAGTTCCGACATTCTCGTTTTCTCCGAGACCAAGGGTGCATCGGCATCCGTTTCCGAACTGTTCCGCCATGAACGCGCCTTGCGCACGGTCATGCTCTGGGTGTCTTTCTTCTGCTGCCTTCTGCTTGTCTACCTCCTGTCATCCTGGTTGCCGAAGGTCCTGCAGGAAGCCGGTTATGCCGAGAAGGCCAGCCTGCTCAGCCTTTTCTCGCTCAACTTTGGCGGCATGGCCGGTGCCATCGCCGGCGGCTGGCTCGGCGACCGGCTGGGCTTGCCGAAGGTCGTCGTCGGCTTCTTCGTCGTCGCGGCCCTGTCGATCGCGATGATCGGCTTCAACCCGCCGGCGGGACTGCTGTTTCTCCTAGTGTTTATTGCTGGCGCCACGACCATTGGCACACAGATCCTCCTCTATGCCAGCGTGGCGCAGCTCTATAATCTCTCGGTGCGCTCGACCGGCCTGGGCTGGGCCTCAGGCGTCGGCCGGATCGGTGCGATTGTCGGCCCGACCCTTGGGGGAGCGCTTCTGGCAAACGAACTCCCGCTTCAGCAGAACTTCCTGATCTTCTCCATCCCGGCGGCGGTCTCGGCTCTGGCGATGCTGGTGTTCGCGATAAGCAATGCGCGCCGTTCAAGCGAGGCGCAGCTCGTCCCTGCATGAGGAAGCACGGCGGGTGCGGACAGCTTCGCGCGGCCGCCGTGAACTGATGCCCTACGCGATTGCGGTAACGTTGAGTAGCGAAGCCGGCGGGAGCTGGGCTTCCGACATTGAGAAGATACGAGATGGCTTTTCTGAATCTTCCCGGCCACCGCCTGCACTACTGCATCGACGGCGACACTCGTGGCGATCAGGGTAAACCTTGGTTGATGTTCTGCAATTCGCTAGGCACCGATCTCCATATGTGGGATCGCCAGATACCCGAATTGTCGCGGCATTTTCGCATATTGCGGTACGACAGGAGGGGCCATGGCATGTCCTCCACTACTCCTGCGCCTTATGCGTTGTCAGACCTTGGTGGCGATGCAGTTGCGCTGCTCGATGCGCTTAACATAGAGCAGGTGCATTTCTGCGGTTTGTCGATCGGCGGCCTGACCGGGCAATGGTTGGGCATTCACGTCGGAAAGCGCCTCGGCAAGATCGCTTTATGTGCGACTGCAGCCAAGATCGGCACCACAGAAAGCTGGGGAGCACGTATGGCCGTCGTAAGAGAGAACGGTCTTGCGACGCTGGCTGCTGCAACAGCAGAACGCTGGTTTACCCCCTATTTCCATGCCGCCACACCTGCAACTGTTGCCACGATACTCGACACCTTTGTCGCAACCTCGGCCGAAGGATATATTGGCTGTTGCGCAGCGCTCGGGCAGGCCGACTTGCGCGAAGACCTCCAACGCATCGTCAATCCCGTGCTTGCCGTTTCAGGAGATGACGACCCGGTGTGCCCGCCCTCAGATCTTGAAGACATTGCCAATAACGTTCAGCATGGCCGGCATATGTCATTGCGGGGGAGACACATCGTCAATATCGAGTCAGCATGTGCGTTCAACGCTGCGCTTTTGGAGTTCTATAGATAGCAAGCCATTTGCTCAGTCCAATGTGAGACTTTGGGCGGACACATACGGCTGTCGTTAGGAGGTATTGAATATTCTAGCGATCACTTTCCCATTCTGGCGTCGGAGCAGCCCGTAGATTGTGGCCGTTTCGACAGAGCATTCAATCAGTTCAAAGAAGACGCTCTCATTTTTCTCGATATTGCCGAGGAAATAGACCTCTCGTTGAACAACCGGCCCCCTTCCGGGAAACCAATTTTCTAAGGCGCGATCGACCAGGGCCTGATACTCGGCAAAGTAAAATAGTCCGGCGCCATTGAATTCTTGCGAGGTGCTAGGATAAAATTTAAAGGTTCGGAGCGCTTCGTTAGCGAAGACAGGAAACCCGAAATGCGTCCCGAGCCGCCCATTCCGGATATCTGCAGCATTCTGCGCCAGAGGGCTGAACTCGAACCGCTGCGCCTGCGCCCCACGCAACGTCACTCGTGCTATCGAGTGATTGTTGCCTTTGATTCTCCTGTGAACGAAGGTTGAGATTAATTCGACCGTGCCGACGCTTCTGCCGTAAACAGATAACTCGTGTCGTGTCGACGTCTGGGTCCTCGATACTGCGGACAGTCTCGAATGGATGGTCAGAATGTCGTTTGCACACACCGTATCGAAGCGCGCAGCCGCAAGCGAGGTTGCGCAGATTGCGGCGTAGGCTTCTTCTCCTTCAGCCGTTCTGAAGTCTGCATTGTCGATCCCGAGGTGACGCGCAAGCATCAGCCAGTGACGATGGCCGAGTTCCTTCATCAGCCAGGTTTCCGACAGCCCGGAGCCGTTCAAATGAGGCATGCCGAGAAGGATATGCGGATCAAGGGCACGTTCCATCAGGTCGCGTGGCAAAGGACCTGCAGGAGGGAAATCGAGAAGGGCTGCGTTCATGATCAGGCGTTTACCGCTTGCTTGAGAGATGATGTCTGTGCCGAAAGTCGAGCCGTGAGGTGCCCGACCACATGCTCGGCATCCTTGCCGACGCTGAGAAACCGGCCCGAGCCCCAGGTCCACAGCCAGGGAAGCCCGAGCACATAGACACCGTCGACGGCGGTGACGCCGCGGCGATGCACCGGATAGGCGTTGCCGTCGAAGATCGGCAGGCCGACGAAGGACCAGTCGGGGCTGAAGCCGGTGGCCCAAATAACGGACGTGACGCCCGCTGCCTTCAAATCGAGATCGGTTATCTCGGTTTCGGGCTCCCATACAGGTTCATAGACGGAACCGTCGGGTGCCTTGATGTTCTTCTCTGCGATATGCCGGTCGATCAGGGCATTGATGCCGTTGTAGACACGGTCGGCGCCGTCGAGATTGGCCTTCAAGTTCGACTCGAACAGCATCTTGCCGCCGGCGACACCGGACATCCGGCCATACAGCGCCATGCCCTCCAGCGCGAACTTGCGCAGGTCGATGTCGCGGCCGCCGTCGCGTCCTGTCAGGTAATGGTTGGTGTCGTGCTTCTTCTTGATCATGCCGTCATGCTCGACGCTGATGTCATATTGGCCGATATCGGCGAGCCAATCGACAACATCGCGACCGCGATAAAAACGGGCGCAGCGCGGCGCATTGCCAGTGACCAGGTGCACCTTTCGGCCGGCCAGATGCAGATCCTCGGCAATTTGGCAGCCGGACTGACCAGAGCCGACGACTATGACGCCGCCCTCCGGCAGGTGATTGGGATTGCGATAGGCGGCGGTGTGAAGCTGGACGATCTCGTCCGGCAGGCGTTCGGCGGCGCGCGGAATGGCCGGATCGGCATAGAGGCTAGTGGCGATCACGACGGCATCGGCGGTCATCGCGCCGGCCGAGGTCTCGAGCCGGAAGAGGTGACCATGTTTTTGGAGCGACGTCACGCTGGTTTGCTCGAAGACCGGGGCGTCGACCTTCTTCACGAAGCGATCGACATAAGCAAGGATCTCGTCCTTGACCATGAAGCCATGCGGATCCGGGCCGTCATAGGGATGGTCGGGAAGCTGGCATTGCCAGTTCGGTGTCACCAGGCAGAAGGCGTCCCAGCGTTCGTTCTTCCACTTATGCGCAACGGTCTTCTTTTCGAAAACCACGTGATCAATGCCGTGCCCCTTCAGATAGTGAGAGGCCGAGAGCCCGGCCTGGCCACCGCCGATGACGACCGCGCTGTAGTGGCTCTTGAGGGATGGTATGGTCATGGTGGGTCCTTTCACAGGATGAAGCTTTCGCAGCGGACTTCGGCCGCTGCGTCGGTGAGATAGGGAGTGGCGGCCTGTTCGATGCGCGACAATTGGCCGAGCGCCAGTGAACAGGGATAGCCGTATTTCGCCTTGACCCTGTCGCTGGCGATCGTGAGTGCGATGCGGCTGCGATCGAGAAAGTCGGACAGCGGATAGTTTTGGCCCTCGGCGAAATAGTCCTTGATCACCAGGGAGGGCGAGTAGCAGGTCTCCTTGCGGCCATCGGGCCAAGCAATGACGAAGCGCATTTCAGGCATGGGCGGTCTCCATCATTGTCGCGTATGTTGACAGATGCTGCGCGGCGGTCTGTGGCCAGCTAAACCGGGTGGCAACCTCGAGCCCCCGCTGGATCAGCCGGTCGCGCAGTTCCGGGATCAGGCCAAGAGCCATGGCCTCGGCAACGGAAGCCGGATGGTGCGGGTCGCACCAGATCGCCTCATCAGTCCCGAGATATTCGGTGAAGGGCGCGATGGACGGGACGATCACGGGAATACCGCTTGCCATCGCCTCCAGCACCACCAAGCCAAAGCCTTCTTTCAAGGACGGAAAGACCAGCGCATCGGCTAGTCGGTAGAGGTTGGGCATGTCCGCATCCGGCACGGGGCCGATGATGTGGACGGCCTGGGCGTGATCGTGCAGTGCTGCAAGGGCGGAGCGGAATTCCTCATGATAGTCGCGGTGATCCAGCAGCGAGGCACCGCCGGCGACTATCAGCTGGGCGTCCGGCCGCACCGCGCGCAATTGGCGGAAGGCTTCCAGGATGCCGAGCGTGTTCTTGCGCGCTTCGATGCCGCCGATCGAAAGAAAGACCGGTCCAGCATGCAATTTCAGCCGGTCGCGAAGGGCGGTCTGCTCGCCGTTCCAGGTGGGTGCGTAACGCTCCATGTCGACGCCGTTGCCAACAACAGTCGAGGTGATGCCGCGCCTGTCTTGCAGGATCTTCTGCCAATGGGCGCTGACGGTGAAGAACACATCTGCTTTGTCGATAGATCGGTCCTGCAGCGCCATCAGTCGCGGATCGGCGAACTGATCGATATGGTGGACGGTGCGGGCAAAGCGGGTGACCAGGCCTTCCGCCTTGAGGGTCGCCAGCGCGTTGCCGGAAATCCCGTCATGGGCGTGGAAGAGATCGAAGCCGCCGGTTCCAGTTCTGCGGAAATAGTCGACGTAGTCCGCCATCCGCTGTTCGACCATGGCCGTCATCTCTGTGGGCGCTGGCGGCACGGCAATGCAGGCCACGCCGCAAGACGGTGTGCGGAAAAAGCCCGTTCCCTTGGCGTCAGGCGCATGCAGGACCACGTCATGGCCCAAGGCCGTTAGCGCTTCGGAGAGCTGCATGGCATGCACCACGCCGCCACGCGGATTGGTGGAATGGGTCAGCATGGCAATGCGCAGGGTTCGGTGCGAGGGGAGGCTCATGCGGCAACCTCCTGCCGGCCAAGCTGCAGCAGTGGTGTTTCGGCATGATTGCGCACAACTGCGCGGCTCTTGCCATCGACCAGTGCGACTTCGGCGCCAGCCACGACGGCGCCGATAACCGCAGCGCTGATGCCGCGCGCGGTGAAGCGGGTGACGACATCGGCCACATGTTCCGGTGCGACGGCGAGCAGGTAGCCGAAGCTCGGAAAGGTGGCGAGCCAGCGATCGAGGCTAACACCGGCGGGCAGTGGGATGGCGGAGACGTCGATATCGATGCCGACACGCGAACATTCGGCCAGCATGATGGCCGTGCCGACGATGCCGCCCTGGCTGATGTCCTTGGCGGAAAGCGCCAGCCCCGCCTCGGCTATCTCGGGCAGTAACTCGAGGTCGCCGCGCAGGCGGACGGGCGGGGTATCGGTGACCGCTTCCCAGTTGTTGAAGGGTTCACGGTAGCGGCCGCGATGGTCGATGGCCGCGACGAGCACATCGCCCGGCCGTGCATCGAAACTCGTGAGCAGTTTATGGGCACGGCCGAGAATGGCGACCGACAATTGGCCGCGATCGGTGCGGATATTGGTGTGGCCGCCGACGATCGGCACGCCGAAGGTGGCCGATGCCGCCCGCATGCCTTCCAGAACGGGGACCGCGCCCTCCTCGCCATCGGCCCAGACGGCATCGACCACGGCGATCGGCCGCCCGCCCATAGCGACGATGTCGGAAATATTGACCATGATGCCGCACCAACCGGCAAACCACGGATCGGCGGCGACAAACTCGTTCATGAACCCTTCGATGGCAAAGAGCAGGTAGCCGTCGCCGTCGCGCAGCGCCGCGCAATCATCGCCGACAGCATCCTGCTGCCCCTGCAGGCCGAGCCTTGCCGCGATCATGCCGATATCCTGCTTGGCAGCAATGCCGATGCTTGCCGAGAGTCTTTCCGCCAGTATGCTGATGTCGATCGCGCCCATGCTCACGCTGCCTTCCTGGGAAGGGCGACGAAGCCGGCTTCGGGTGTGATGCAGGGCGGATAACAGGCAAGATCGGCCTTCATCCTGAGATGCGGTTTGCCATAGATCTCGAATTCCTCGATGACGTGCCAGTGTAACCGGCGGAACAGCAGGCTGTTCTGCAACTGCACATTGGCAAGGAACGTGTGGCATCCCATGGCATTGGCGGACGACACGGCGAGCTTGATCAGGGTCGCCCCCAAGGCGCCGATCTTGCGAAAATCCTGATGCACCGCCAGCCGCGAGCCCCACCAGAGGCCGGGTTCGGCCTGGTGAATACGCACCGTGCCGACTAGCTGGTCGGCGGCAATGCCCAGCATGGAGAGGGCAACGATTGGGATAGCGTGATCGTCGATCGCGTCGCGGTCGTCGCCTTCGAAAATCTGCTGTTCCTCGCAGAACACGGCGCGGCGCAGCGCATGCGCTTCGCTGCGCTCCCAACCGGATGTCGCGAACTTCACCTGGAATTCGCTGGAGCGATACGGGGCAAAGGGTTCGAGCATCATTTGGACAGCATCCTTTCATAGGTGGAAAGGGCCGAGCATGCGCCGCATTTGCCGCAGCCGGCCTTGATGTCGACGGCCTTCAGACCGCTGTCGACCAGCATCCGGGACAGCGGGCTGAGGATCGAATGCATGACGTCGGGCTTGGGGGTAGGGTGGCTTTCGAGCGGCGTGCCTGAGATCGGCACGAAGGGCACGACGAAGGGATAAACGCCGATCGCGACCAGCTTTTCGCAGATATCCAGAATAGCCTCGCGGCTGTCGCCGAGGCCGGCCAGGATATAGGTCGAGACCTGGCCGCGTCCGAAGACCTCCACGGCAGCCTTGAACGAAGCCATGTATTTGGTGATCGACACCTGCGCCTTGCCAGGCATGATGCGAGCACGGACCTCCGGGGTGACGGCTTCCAGGTGCATGCCCAGCGCATCGACGCCGGCCTCCTTCATGCGCGTGAACCAGATGTCGTCTTCCGGCGGCTCGCATTGCGCCTGGATGGGAATGTTGACGGCCGCCTTGATGGCGCGGGCGCTGTCGGCCAGGATGGCAGCACCGCGGTCGTCGCCCTTCGGCGTACCGGTGGTCATCACCATGTGCTTGACGCCATCCAGTTCGACGGCGGCCCTGGCGACTTCCGCCAATTGTTCGGGCGTCTTGTAGGCGATGGTGCGGCCGGCCGCCAACGACTGGCCGATGGCACAGAACTGACAGGTCTTGGTGCGGCTCTGATAGCGGATGCAGGTCTGTAGCACGGTCGTGGCGAGCACGTCCTTGCCGTGCAGCACGGCGATCTGCGAATAGGGGATGCCGTCGGCGGTCGAGCGCTCGTAGAAGCGCGGCCGCAGCGGAAAGGAAACCTCGCCCAGCACCGTGCCATCCCGGCTGATGCGGCTGCGGCCCATATCATCCGGCTTCTCCACCAAATAAGGGCTCTCAAACGCGGGTGCGGTGTGCACCGGCACCATCACCGTCATGCCGTCGATGGTCAGCGCCTTGTGGTCGGACGGTCCGGCGCCACCGCGGCGGCTTTCGTGGCCTACCTTGGGATCAACGAGCCGGGCTCCGTAGGACTGCAATTCGTTGATCAGAATCTCGGTCGGAAGACGTGTCGTATTCTCCATCGGAAAGGGTCCTTGCTTCGGCTGAGGTGAAGGATGGTTGGGAGGTGGCGACCATCGGCGCCGTGGCGCGGCCATCCATGACGAGATGCAGCAGTTCGGGGCGGGCATAATGGCCGACCGAATCCATCATCCGCTTGCGTTTGACGATCAGGCTCATATCGAGATCTGCAATCAGCAGCCCTTCGCCTTCGGTCAGCGGCGGCACGACATGCTTGCCTTCGGGCGAGACGATTGCGGTCATGCAGCCGCCGCGCAGGGCCTTCTGCAGGCCTGCATCCGGCGTGATCGAAGTGATCTGCTCGTCGGTCAGCCAACCCGTGGCATTGACCACGAAGCAGCCGCTTTCCAGCGCGTGGTGGCGAATGGTGACTTCCATCTGGTCGGCGAAGATCGGCCCGACCATGGAGCCCGGAAACTGCGCGATATGGATGTCCTCGTGCTGCGCCATCAGGGCGTAGCGGGCCAGAGGATTGTAATGCTCCCAGCAGGCCAGCGCCCCAAGACGTCCGACGGCGCTGTCGACCACCTTCAGGCCGGAGGCGTCTCCCTGGCCCCAGATCATCCGCTCGTGAAAAGTCGGGGTGATTTTGCGGCGCTTGAGGATGAGCGTGCCATCAGCATCGAACAACAGCTGGGCATTGTAGAGCGATCCATGGTCTCGCTCGTTGACGCCAAGCACCACGACGATGCCGTGCTCTCGGGCGGCTGCAGAGACCGCATCGGTGGCAGCACTCGGAACGATGACGGCTTCCTCGTAAAGCCGGACATGCTCCTTGCCGGAGAGAACAGGCGGCAGCACAAAGGAAAAATAGGGATACCAGGGGACAAAAGTTTCCGGAAAGACGATCAGCTCGGCGCCCTTGGCAGCCGCCTCGCGGATCGTTTCTAGTACGCGGGCGAGCGTTTTCTCGCGCGAGGTCAGATCCGGCGCGATCTGTGCGGCGGCAACCCGGACGCTCGTTTTTTTCTCCATAACAAAATCCTCGGTCAGTGAATTGAGAGGGCGGAGCAGGGTGCTCCGCCCCAGCGGATCAAAGGGTCCAGGTATCAAGGATGAAGGCGCCGTCGCGGCGATGGATGAGGACTAGGTCGAGAACGTCGAGCGGACTGATCGGCGTGATGCCGGGGATCAGCGCACCTTCGCCATGGCCGTAAAGCGCCTGGAGGGCAAAACGGCAGGCGTAGACCTTGCCACCTTCTTCCATGAACTTGACGATCTGGTTGTTGAAATTCAGATGGCCGGGAAAAGCCTCCGCGCCGAGGGTCGGAAAACCGCGCTGGACGCCGAGCGTCACGCCCGGGCCATAGAGAAGGATCGAGGTCTCGAAACCTTTCCGCCTCAGGCGCGTCGCCTGCAGCAGGTTGACGAATCCGATCGATCCTTCGAAGGCCACGGTATGGAAAGTGACGAGGGCTTTTTCACCGTCGCCGGCCTGTACGTCCTCAAAAACCTTTTCCTCGTAATCGACAAGAAAGTCGCCTTTTTGATTGGCTGGCTTGGTCACTGCGGGCATGGATGGCTCCTTGGTTGAAATCCGATCCCCATCCGGGGAGCATCCATCCAATTGCAAGCTGTGTGCCAGATTGATTTTGCACAAATGGCAGTCAAACAATGCAAAAATACATTCAATTATGCGATCAATTATGAGGATGAAATTTTATCGGCTGATTTTCTGGGCGATCAGACGCAAAAATAGAATGCACGAAAGCTCAATATGAATGCATTCAATTGACCATCAATCATTCATGGAAAGGCAAACTATGTCTATAACGTTGAGCATCTGTCGCCATTGGCACTGGAATTTGTGTCATTTTTCGTGACAGAGGGCGATTGCAACAATATACAGTCAATGTCGATGAAGAAGGACATGGCGATATTACGATGAAAGACTGGCGACCCGACCTTACCCGCAGCAGCAGCCCCCGCTACATGGCTATTGCCGACCTTATCGAGATGGATTTGCGTAGCGGTCATCTGGCCATCGGTGATCGTCTGCCGCCGCAGCGCGAACTGGCGAAACATCTGGATATCGATTTCACGACTGTTGCGCGGGGCTATGCCGAGGCGCAGAAGCGCGGACTGGTGGATTCGCACGTCGGCCGTGGCACATTCGTCACCGGCGGGGCCGACAAGGAGCGCCGGGGCTTTGCGTCCGGCGCCGCCCCCGATCCGCGCCGTATGTCGGCGATCGACCTTTCGATGAATATGCCGCCGGAGCCGACCGATCCGGAATTGATCACGCGGATGCGCGAGGGTATCTCGGCGGTGGCTTCCAGCCTTATCCCGCTTCTGCGTTATCAGGGATTTGGCGGCTCGGGCATGGACAAGGAGGCCGCCGCCGCCTGGCTCAGCCGTCGCGGCCTTGTCCCTTCCCAGGAGCGTATTTTCGTGACACCCGGCGCTCACCCGGCGCTGCTGGCGATTTGCGGCCTGCTGGCGAAGCCCGGGGAAACCATCCTGTCGGAAAGCATCACCTATCCGGGCATCCGCTCGATTGCGGCGCAGCTGCGTCTCAATCTTTCGGGATTGCCGATGGACGTTGACGGCATTCTGCCGGACGCCTTTGCCGAAGCCTGCGAGAGATTGAGACCCAAGGGGCTTTATCTCAACCCGACCCTGCAGAACCCGCTGACCCTGACTATCCCGGAGCGGCGGCGCGAAGAGATCTGCGCAGTGGCGCGCAAATATCACGTCCCGATCATCGAGGATGACGCCTATGGCTTCATTCCGCTGCATGCGCCGCCGCCGCTTGCGGCAATGGCTCCGGACCTCACCTGGCATATCGGTGGCTTGGCTAAATGCATCGGCGCCGGTCTCCGGCTGGCCTATGTCGTTGCACCAGATACCAAGGCGATCTGGCCCTTCGTGAGCGCCATGCGTGCCAACAATGTCATGGCGTCGCCGCTCAACATGGCGCTTGCCACGCGTTGGATCGAGGATGGCACAGCCGATACCATCCTTCGATTCATCCGCAAGGAGGCAACAGCACGCCAGGAAATGGTTGCAACCATCCTTCCGGCCGGTAGCTATCGCGGCGATCCCATCAGCTTCAACATCTGGCTGCCGCTGACGAATGGCTGGACGCGGTCGACCTTCGGCAGCCATATGCGCGCCTCGGGCATTGGCGTCGTTGCCAGCGACGCCTTCACGGTCGAAGGCCAGGCGCCAGAAGCGGTGCGCGTCTGCCTGGGCGGCCCGATCGACCGCGAAAAGCTCCGGGGTGCTCTGGAATTCATGGGGCACGCACTCGAAGGCCCGCCCGAACTCGCGGCGTCCTTCTTCTAGTTTCGACTTCGCATCAGCGAATTTGCTCTCGTTCATGGGCGATGGGCTCTGCGGCACTATGTCGTATCGCATCAATCAGGCAAATGTATCTATATTGAATGCAGTCAATAACACTATTGATCGTAGATATGGGAGCATTCGTCATGCAAATGGAGTGGCCGCCAATCCCCCCAACGACAACGGGGCCGAGAGGCCGATGCCCACGTTGCGGCCAGGGGCATATTTTCAACGGCTTCCTAAAAATCCGGCCCGAATGTGAAGTCTGTGGCCTCGACTACGGTTTCGCCGATCCGGCAGATGGTCCCGCATTTTTTGTCATATGCTTCGCTTGTGTGCCCAGTGTCCTGCTCGGCGTGTGGCTCGAGGTCCAGTACAGCGCGCCCTTGTGGGTCCATCTGCTGGTCACCGGTCCATTTATGCTGGCCACCTGTATCCCGCCCTTGCGGCCTCTCAAGGGATGGCTGATTGCCAGCCAATATTTCTACAAGGCGGAAGAAGGGAAGCTTGCCCGCACCTCTCCCGCGCCGAAAAAGGTTTAAGTTCCGTTCACGCTACCCACGGGTCGTATAGCGCTTTCTCGGAAAACAGGAGGTGGCATCAAAGAGGCCGCGCCCGCTGAGAGAACGGATCACTGAGATGCAGGTGATGATCGAGGGACAGCCCGGTTCAGGCCCGGCAGCGAGCCAGGAAGCAAACAAGGCTTGGTGGGAGCGCAGGTGCCCAACATCTGCCGGTGGAGCAGCCTCACGGGTCATTCGGGGTCGCTCGCCTGTTCAGTTCGGCATTTAATCGCCCTTGACGGGCGGATTTCCCTTGCCAGCCCGCTTGAGAATGTCGAGCACATCTGGGGATGTCGGCGCGGGCCGCGCGTTCCTGAAAATAGCTTTCCGTGCGCAGCGCCGAGAGCGCCACGCCTTCCGTCTCGGCGACCTTGCGGCTTCGTCGAGAAGCGAGGGTTGCAGCCTCAATGCGAAATTGCTCTTTCTCATATTCTTGCCTCCAGTCGTTTCCACGTCTCGCGGGGCGCACCGCGCATTCCTCCCACCTCACCGGCCGACAGGGGGTGCCAAAGTCTTCGACGGCTGCACCTTGCCGATATCGTATGCACACACACTTTACTTGTGTGGGAGCCGCTTCCAACGTCCGTGGCGGTTGCGAGAGGTCGCGTGGTGAATTGCACCGCGCGGGGGATAAAGAATGATCACGCAGCTTACGATCTCGGAGCGCCAGAGCGCCTTCGCCATCGCGATTGCCGTCGCGATAGCCGGCGCAACGATGGCAGCGGCCGGCCGGTCGGACGTCCTCGGGGTCCACGGCGTGATCGTCATGCTGTTTTCCGGCGTCCTCCTCTACCTCGTCATGTCGTCGCTCTTCGAGCCTGAAGCAGTTGAGGACCGAGAGGCGTCATATTACGACGATCCCATCAAGATCGGCATCGTGCTTTCCATGGCCTGGGCTGTGTTCGGGATGTTCATGGGAGTCTGGGTGGCGGCGCAGCTCGCCTGGCCGGATCTTGCATTCGACGCCGGATGGTCCAGTTTCGGTCGCCTGAGGCCGACGCACACCACAGGCGTCATCTTCGGTTTCGGCGGCAACGCATTGATCGCTACCTCCTTCCACGTCGTCCAGCGCACCTCGCGGACGCGGCTGGCGGGCCAGCTCAGTCCCTGGTTCGTGCTCTTCGGCTACAACCTGTTTTGCGTGCTGGCCGTGTCAGGCTACCTGATGGGTATCACCCAGTCCAAGGAATATGCGGAAGCCGAATGGTACGCCGACATCTGGCTTGTCGTAGTCTGGGTCACCTATCTCGTGCTCTACATCAGAACGATCGCCCGCCGGAAGGAGCCGCACATCTATGTCGCCAACTGGTACTTCATGGCGTTCATCCTGGTCGTCGCGATCCTCCACATCGTCAACAATCTCGCCCTCCCGGTTTCCTTGGGACACGCCAAGAGCTACACCATATGGCCGGGCGTCCAGGACGCGATGGTGCAGTGGTGGTACGGACACAACGCCGTCGCCTTCTTCCTGACGGCCGGCTTCCTCGGAATGCTCTACTACTACCTGCCGGTCCGGGCGCAGCGGCCGATCTTCTCCTACCGGCTGTCGATCCTGAGCTTCTGGGGCATCACCTTCTTTTACATGTGGGCCGGTTCCCACCACCTGCACTACACGGCACTTCCACACTGGGTCCAGACGCTCGGCATGACCTTTTCGGTCATGCTGCTGGTGCCGTCCTGGGCGTCGGCGGGCAACGCGCTGCTGACGCTCAACGGCGCCTGGCACCGGGTTCGAGACGACGCGACGCTGCGCTTCATGATGGCGGCCGCGGTATTTTACGGGCTTTCCACCTTCGAGGGATCGTTCCTCGCCATCAGGCCGGTGAACTCGCTGTCGCACTACACGGACTGGACGGTCGGTCACGTCCATGCCGGAGCGCTCGGATGGGTCGCGCTGATCACCTTCGGTTCGCTCTACACACTGGTGCCTAGCCTGTGGAAGCGCGAGCGTATGTATTCGGCGGCGCTCGTCGAGGTGCATTTCTGGCTGGCGATCGCCGGAACGCTGATCTACGTCTTCGCGATGTGGAACTCCGGCCTCATCCAGGGCCTGATGTGGCGGACCTATACCGGGGAGGGGACGCTTGCCTATTCGTTCGTCGATTCCCTGGTGGCGATGTATCCGTACTACATCGCCCGCGCTTTCGGAGGCCTGCTTTTTCTTCTCGGCGCCATCGTCGGCTGCTGGAACATCTGGATGACGGTTCGGTCCGCGCAGCTTGCCGTGGCGCATGAAGGGGATACGCCCGTCGTCCCCACCGCCGTAGCGGGGGAGTGACGACATGCCAGAACTCTTCCACCGCAAGCTCGAGCGTTCGGCGATCGGCTTCGTGATCGCAATTATTGCGGCTGCGAGCGTCGGCGGCATCGTCGAGATCGCCCCTCTCTTCACCATCGACGAGACGGTCGAAGAGGCGCCGGACATGCGGATGTATACGCCTCTGGAGCTCGCCGGGCGCAACATCTACATCCGCGAGGGATGCTATGCTTGCCACAGCCAGATGATCCGCACACTCCGTGACGAAGTGGAGCGATACGGCCCCTATTCGCTGGCCGTCGAATCCCGGTATGACCGCCCGATGCTCTGGGGCTCGAAGCGGACAGGCCCGGATCTTGCCCGCGTCGGCGGAAAGTATTCCGACTTCTGGCACGTTGCCCATCTCACCAACCCGCGGGACGTCGTCCCAGAATCGAACATGCCCGCCTATCGCTGGCTGGCGCGGAACCCGCTGAAGATGGAGGATTTGCCACAGCACCTCGCGGTGCAGCAGGCCCTTGGCGTTCGATACACCGACGAGATGGTGGAAAACGCAGCGCGGGACGCCTACGGCCAGGCCACTCCCGACACGGACTTTGCCGCGGGAGCTACCGAGCGCTACGGCGAGGAGACGCAGGTGAGCGCATTCGACGGCGTCACGACGCACGTCACCGAGATGGACGCGCTCGTCGCGTATCTCCAGGTGCTGGGACGGCTGACCAATGCCGCGTACGAACATACCGCGGCTCCCGAGAAGAAACCGGATCCCGGAAACTGAAGGCGGAGGACTGTCACATGGACCTGGACCACGACACCGTCGTCGCATTCTCCAAGAGCTGGGGACTGCTCTACTTGATCGCCCTTGCAGTCGGCGTGCTCGTCTACACCTTCTGGCCGTCGAACCGGACGCGCTTCGACCGGGCCAAGCACAGCATCCTCGAGCGGGACGACACGCCATGGAAGTGAGTGAGCGCGATCCTGTCACCGGCCGCGAGACGACCGGCCACGAGTGGAACGGCATCACGGAACTGGACACCCCCGTTCCGCGCGGCGTTCTCATCTTCCTGATCGTGACCCACATCTGGGCCATTGCCTGGTGGTTCTTCGTGCCGGCCTGGCCGCTCGGAACGACCTACACCAAGGGGCTCTTTGGCATCGACCAGAAGACCACGGTCGAGGCTCAGGTCGTCGAGGCCGAGCGCAGCCGGTCCGGCTGGATGAGCCGCATCGCGACAGAGCCCTACGACACCATTCTCTCCGACGAAGCGCTGATGCAGACCGTGCGCGATACCGGACGGCAGCTCTTCGGCGACAATTGCGCGGCCTGCCACGGCAGGGACGGGAAGGGGCGGGCGAACTACCCCGACCTCACAGACGACGACTGGCTCTGGGGCGGAGGTCCACAGCTTATCGAGCAGACGATGCGCGTCGGCATCAACACCCGGCATGCGGAAAGCCGGATCGGGCAGATGCCGGCCTTCGGGCGCGATCAGATGCTCGACCGCGAGCAGGTCCGAAGCGTCGCCGCCTATGTCTATTCGCTGTCCCACTCGGACTACTCGACGCCGGCAAACGTCGACCGCCTGGAGGCCGGGCGCGAAGTGTTCATCGCCACCTGCGCCGCCTGCCACGGCGAAGACGCCAAGGGAAAAAGCGACGTGGGCGCTCCGAACCTCACCGACTCCACGTGGATCTACGGCGGTAACCTGGACACGATCATCGCCTCCGTGCACGGCGGGCGCCAGGGCCACATGCCGACCTGGGACGAGAGGCTGACGACCGCCGAGATCCGGACGCTGGCGCTCTACGTCCACGACCTGGGGACGCAACAGCCATGACCGGACGCATGAAGAGATCCCGAACGAAGTGGCTCCTCTGGGCGCTGGTCCCCGCAGGGCTGCTTCTCGTGGCCGCGGCCAATGCGCACCTGGTCTACGTGGCAATCCAGTCGCAGCCTGAATGCGTCGAGCATTCGAAGTCAGTGGGCGATGGTCACGGCTATCGTGCTGCCAAGCCGGCATGCTGAGGAGACACGAGATGGGCGAGAGCGACAAGTCGTACTGGCTGCTGAGCGAGACGTCGGGCATTGGCGAAACGCGGGATCCCCGCCTTCAGCGAGGGCTGCCCGTCCTTGAGGGGCTCCGTTGGCTGTCAGCGGGCTGGCGGGATTTGTGGACGCGGCCGGCTTCGAGCCTGGCATACGGAATAGGCGTCTTCCTTCTTTCCGTCGCGTTCGTCTGGATGCTCGTCGCCTTTGGGCTCGACTACATTCTATTTCCTGCGCTAGCGGCCTTCATGATCGTTGCCCCGTTTCTGGCAATCGGCCTCTACGAGAAGAGCCGGTCGATCGAAGAGGGCCGACAGATCGGCTTCGGCTCGATGTTGCTTGTACGGCCCCGTGCCGGTGCGCAGGTGTTCTTCGCCGGCCTGCTCCTCTTCATGCTCGTGCTTTTGTGGATGCGGGCCGCCGTGCTCCTCTACGCCCTGTTTTTCGGGGTGACAGCATTCCCCGGCCTCGACCACATTGCCGGCATGCTGTTCGGTACGGCCTACGGCTGGACGATGCTGGTGGTCGGGACGGCAATTGGCGGCCTTTTTGCGGCCTTTGCCTTTGCCGTCAGCGTCTTTTCGGTGCCGATGCTACTTGATCAGCGTGTCGATGCGCTGACCGCTATGGGTTCGAGCATGAAGGTGGTGTGGAATAACCTCACGCCGATGGTCGCCTGGGGGGCGATGCTGCTCGTGCTCTTTGCAGCCTGCGTCGCAACGGGCCTCATCGGGATGATCGTTCTCTTTCCTCTGCTGGGCCACGCCACCTGGCATGCCTACAGGGCCGTGGCACGTTCCGAGGAGCCAGGACAATGAGCTGCTGTGCGATGGGAACCGAAGCCGACTTGCTGCTCGTGCCGCCGCGAGAAATTTCCGCGCGCGAAATCGTACTCGCGAGCCGCGACCTCGGCGATGGCATGTTCCAGACGGACCTCTCGGTGCCGCAGGCGCGTTGCGCCGCCTGCATTGCCGCGATCGAGGGCGC
This sequence comes from Rhizobium sullae, assembly GCF_025200715.1. Taxonomy (NCBI): domain Bacteria; kingdom Pseudomonadati; phylum Pseudomonadota; class Alphaproteobacteria; order Hyphomicrobiales; family Rhizobiaceae; genus Rhizobium; species Rhizobium sullae. The sequence goes on along the minus strand of NZ_CP104144.1, from coordinate 2,169,355 downwards.
GCTGCAGCGCCTTGACGGCGTCGTGGCGGCACGATTGAACCTGACGTCCCGGCGCGTCGCCGTCAGGTGGAGGGCCGAGGACCAAGTGCCTCCGATGATCGAGGCATTGCGGGACCTCGGATACGACGCTTGTCTTGCAGAGACGGGGGACGGTGGACGCGATCCAGAAATGTCCCGGCTGCTGCGAGCGACGGCGGTCGCGGGCTTCGCCGCCATGAACATCATGTTGCTGTCCGTGTCCATCTGGTCGGGCGCGGACGCTGGGACACGGAATGCCTTCCACCTGATCTCTGCGCTGCTGGCCATACCCGCTGTTGCTTATTCCGGACGGGTGTTCTTCGTTTCGGCGTGGAATGCGGTGAGGAAGCGGACGGCCAGCATGGATCTGCCGATCTCCGTCGGTATCCTGCTCGCACTGGGACTGAGCCTCTACGACACCATTGCCGGAGGACCGCACGCCTACTTCGACGCCGTCACGTCGCTGATCTTCTTTCTCCTGGCAGGACGCACGCTGGATCACGCGATGCGGCAGAAGGCGCGGACTGCCGTCACCGGACTTGCCCGCCTGCTGCCGCGGGGCGCGACAGTGATTGGGGCGGACGGAAGCCGCGAGTTCCGCGAATTGACGAAGATCGAACCGGGAGAGATCGTCTTCGTGGGGCCGGGCGACCGTATACCTGTCGACGGAACGGTCGTTTCGGGCACGGGGAACCTGGACGTTTCGGTGGCAAGCGGCGAGTCCGCGCCTGAAAGCGCGCATCCCGGGAGCATCGTTCTTTCCGGAACGATGAGCGTCGATGGCGCGCTGACAGTCAGGGTCGACAGGAGGGAACAGGATTCCTTCCTTGCCGACATGGTGAGACTGATGGAGGCGGCGGAGGACAGCCGTGCACGCTACCGCCGCATCGCCGACCGCGCGGCAGCGCTTTACTCCCCCATCGTCCATCTGCTCGCACTGGCGACCTTCTCCGCCTGGATGCTGCAGACGGGCGACTGGCATCGGTCGATCACAGTGGCGATTTCGGTCCTCATCATCACCTGCCCATGTGCGCTGGGCCTGGCAGTGCCCATGGTCCAGGTCATGGCCGCCCGCCGGCTGTTCGACCTCGGCATCACGCTCAAAGATGGCAGCGCGCTGGAGCGGCTCGCCGAGGTCGACACCGTGGTTTTCGACAAGACGGGGACGCTCACGACCGGAGTCGCCCGCGTCATCGAGCACACCGTCGCGCCGTGGGATCTGGCCGCCGCGGCCGGGCTTGCCGCGCTGTCGAGGCATCCGGCAGCGCGGGCCGTCACGGCGCTACAGCCAGCCGAGGCCGAGGTCGAGGATTTCCGCGAGATTCCGGGTTACGGAATCGAAGGCCGTATCGGCGGAACCGTCTATAGGCTGGGACGCAAGGAATGGGTCTCCAAGGGCACATTCGAGGATTCGAAACAGGCAGACGTATGGCTTTTGCGCGACGGCCAGCCGGCGGGCTGGTTCGCAATCGCCGACGAAACGCGCCCCGGCGCCGGGACCGCGGTCCAAAGGCTGGCAGCCGACGGACTGGCAACTGAGGTTCTTTCCGGCGACCGTCCCGCGGAGGTCGGCAAGGTTGCCGCTGTGCTGGGCATCACCGAACATCGCCACGGCGCCATCCCCGAAGATAAGGTCAAGCGGCTGACGGAGTTGGCGGCGGCCGGCCACCACGTCCTGATGGTCGGCGACGGGTTGAACGATGCCCCGGCGCTCGCTGCCGCGCATGTCTCGATGGCGCCCTCGTCGGCCGCGGATATCGGGCGGAACGCCGCCGATCTCGTCTTCCTGGGCAGGAGCCTGGAAGCTGTCCCGCAAGCGATAGGCGTTGCGCGTGCCGCCGCCGGACTGGTGCGGCAGAACCTCGCCCTTGCCGTCGGCTACAATGTTCTGGTCGTGCCTGTTGCTATCACGGGCCATGTCACGCCTCTCATGGCGGCGGTCGCGATGTCCACGTCATCGATCCTCGTTGTCGGCAATGCCTTGCGCCTTTCGGGCGACAAGGTTTCGTCCCGGCGGCGGCCCAAGGCTATTCGTGGGCTTGATCTCAAAGAGGCTGCCCGATGAACTATCTCGTGTATCTCGTGCCAATCGCCTTGGGAATGGGTGTCGTCGGCCTGATGGCATTCCTGTGGTCGATACGCAGCGGCCAGTACGACGATCTCGACGGAGCGGCGGAAAGGGTGCTGCTACCCAATGCCGCGGACGCTCCCCTTCGTGACAAGAAGCGGAAAGGCGAGGGCTGCAGAGGACATGGAACATACGTCTGATCGACATCGTTCGTTTAAAGGACAGAAAGAAGGGAAGCTGTCATGATCAGGTCTGTTGACAGGCCGTTCGATTGGGTAGCCGCGCTGGCGTTGGTTTCCGGCGTCGCCGTCATGATCCCCAGTCTTGCTGCGCTAGCCGTGAGCCTTCTCGCGATTGCTTCCGCATTATTTTAACTGCCGGCGATCGCTTTTGGTTTCGACTGCCTGATGCCCGTCGCGCCCGCCTCATCAATAACGCGTTATGATAAAAGCAACACATGGAAACTCCGAAACGTCCCCACGGGCGACCGTGCAAGTCCGACGCGATGACACCGGGATGTTCACCAGCCAGCCGGTCGGCTCGACGCCGGGCAAGATCCACGCCATCTCGCTGTCGTGAATGAAAGAGAACAGAAATTCGTCGACGATGCGTTCTTCTCCGACGATCCGTGAGATGAGATCGACCATATGGGACTGCCAGACGTCCGTCATGTCGTCGCCGGGCGCAGAAGGGCGCGCGGTAGCGATAGCGGTTTCGTCATTGCTATTTCCTCTTCAGGTGTGAATTGAATGGCAGGGATGAACGGGGAGAGTAGCTCCGCGCTATGGCGCTGATGTGGATGGCGCAGATAGAGGACCAAACGCATTTGCCTGCCGCGCCACGCGCTCGATATCTCGCCGCAAAGCCTCTTCGGGCAGCGTCAGATCGAGCGGATCCCCATAAGGCTGGCCAAGGGCGATGCCGGTTGCCCAGTAGACCTCGACGAGGTTCCCCTCAAGGTCTTCGAAATAGAACGCAAGCGATACGCCGTGATTGAAGGCCATCTTGATCGCCAGCCCCATGTCGACGATGCGATGGTATGCGGCACGCAGGTCGGCCAATGTAGCGACCTTGAATGCGACGTGGCGCAAGGCAGGATCGGTGAAGATAGCGATCTGATGAGAATCTTCGGCTGGATCGCTGGTCAGGAAGGCGCTGGCGCCGAACGGGTTTTCTTCGCCACTGCCGCCGACCAGCTGAAGCCCCAGGGTATCCTGATAGAATCGTCCAAGCGCAGCCGGGTTTTCGGCGACCATGCCGACGTGACGGAGACCGACGATCTGTGGCCCGCTCGGCCCATTTGTTTTCTTCGCCGGCACGATGGCGGGATCGGATCGATCGACGACGATCACCCCGGTTTTGGCGTGCTTCCCAGTCATGGTGACAACCTCCGTGTTTATTCAATTCCGTCGTCGATCAGATACGAACGACGGCGGGCGCGAGAATTCGGGAGGGAGGTTGCATTCTGATTTCAGGAGGGCAGGAATCTGCTTTCAGTTGAAACACAATACGCGACCGCCTGTCTCATATGCACCACCACCCGTTTGCCCAACCGCCAACCGAAACGACGAGCGCTTGGACCTTGACCGCCTCAAGTATTGGGAGCTCTGCATTTGTCGCGACTTCGGGATGGCGGACGTGGCGTCGCATCCGGCCTTGAAGGATGGGCTCATTCACCGCCGCGACGAAACCAAGATCGAATCCAACGAGAACGTCTCGTCTCGCTCCTGCACACACGTGGAGCCGATCGGGCGCGGATACAGACCAGGCCACGCAGGTTCTGGTCCGAAGCAGGGCGGCGCGGTGACGCCGTTAAATTTTCAGTTTGAAATCGAAAGTATGTCGTTTAAGCTGACGGCGGCACCTTAGAATTGCACAGATCCGGTTTTCGTCGGAACTGAAGCATTCTGCTCATCGTGTGGGATGTACGGTGCCTAATGTCCTCATATTGTTTGTCGTGGCTTTTCTTGCGCCTTTCGGCCCGTCTAGCGCCGTTGCGGATGAACCCGCTTCCGCTCCGGTCAACAAGCCGGCCAAATCCCAGCAGCAGGTTTCGCAGATCCGGCTGGGCTATCTTCGCGCCTATGCACCCCGGCTGGCGCTTTCCGTCTTGGATGTACCGCCGCGCGACGAAGGCGTTGCGGGCGCGAAGGTGGCGATCGGCGACAACAACACCACCGGGTCCTTTCTTGGACAAACGTTTTCGCTCGACGTGGCCGAGGTCAGGCCCGATGCTGACATCGTTCCGGGTTTTAACGAGATGATATCGAAAGGTGTTCTCTATGTTCTCGCGGACCTGTCAGCCGGCCAGCTTCTGTCGATCGCCGATCTGGCTCGCGAACGGGGCGTTTTGATCTTCAATGTCGGCGCCACCGACGACAGTCTGCGTGAGGAGGAGTGCCGGGTGAACGTGTTTCACACTGCGCCTACCCGCACCATGCTCGCCGACGGGCTGGCGCAGTATCTGATTTGGAAACAGTGGCGTCGATGGGTGCTGGTTTTCGGCTCCCATGCGCCGGACAAGCTTTTTGCCGACGCGCTGCGGCGCGCCGCCATGCGCTTCGGCGGCGAGATCGTCGCGGAAAAGGAGTTTATCGACACCGGCACGGCGCGGCGGACGGATACCGGCGTGGTCCAGATTCAGCGGCAAATGCCGGTCTTCACGCAGGATTTTCCCGACTACGACGTGTTGCTCGTGGCCGACGAAAGCGAGGTCTTCGGCACCTACGTACCATTCCGCACATGGATCCCGCGCCCTGTTGCCGGAACGGCCGGCCTCATGCCATCCGCCTGGCATCCGGCAAGCGAGCAATGGGGCGGCACCCAGATCCAGAACCGCTTCGCCAAGACGAATGGCAGGCGCATGCTGTCGAAGGACATGGCCGCGTGGACTGCGGCAAGAATTGTCGGCGAGGCGGCGACGCGCACGCAAGGTACTGACCCCGGGAAGATTTCCGCCTTCATCCGCGCCGATGATTTTTCGATTGCGGCTTTTAAGGGACAGAAGCTGACCTTCCGGAACTGGAACTGGCAATTGCGCCAGCCGATCTTCCTCGGAGACGGGCGTTCCGTGGTGTCGACGTCACCGCAAGAGGGGTTTCTGCACCAGGTTTCCGAACTCGACACGCTCGGTGTCGATCAGCCGGAAACCCGATGTACGCTGAAATAGCTTCATTGGAGAAAGCCAGATGCACCGAAGACTGACTTTTCTGACCTTGGGATTTGTCGTGGCGGCCGGCCTGCAGGCACCTGCTTGTGCCTACATGGTGTATGTCTCCAACGAGAAGGACAACACGGTGAGCGTGGTGGACTCGCAGACGAAGGAAGTGCTGCGCACGATTGATGTCGGCCAGCGGCCGCGCGGCATCACCATTTCACGCGATGGCAAGTTCATCTACCTCTGCGCAAGCGACGACGACACGATCGAGATCATCGATACGACGACTTACGAGATCGTCGGATCGCTGCCGTCCGGGCCTGATCCGGAGTTGTTCGTCCTGTCGCCTGATGGAAAGACGCTCTATGTCGCCAACGAGGACGACAATCTCGTCACGGTCATCGATCTTGAAAGCAAAGAGGTGCGGGCCGAAGTGCCGGTCGGCGTCGAACCCGAGGGCATGGGCATCAGCCCGGACGGAAAGTCCATGGTCAACACCTCCGAAACGACCAACATGGCGCACTTCATCGATACGGAAACCAACGAGATCACCCACAATGTTCTCGTCGATTCCAGGCCACGGTTCGCCGAGTTCAAGCCGGACAATTCGGAGGTCTGGGTCAGCGCCGAAATCGGCGGTACCGTCTCCGTCATCGACAACACCAGCCGGGAAGTGAAGCACAAGATCACCTTCGAGATACCCGGCCTGCGATCGGAAGCGATTCAGCCGGTGGGCGTGCGCATCACCGCCGATGGCAAGAAGGCCTATGTCGCGCTCGGTCCTGCCAATCGTGTCGCAGTGGTCGATGCGCAGACCTACGAGGTCGAAAAATATGTGCTGGTCGGGCAGCGGGTCTGGCAACTTGCCTTCACCCCCGACCAAAAGGCGATCATCAGCACAAACGGGGTGTCCAACGACATCACGTTCATCGATGTCGCGACCGATGAGCCGGTTCAATCCGTGACTGTCGGGTCGCTGCCCTGGGGTGTCGTCGTGTCCCCGAACTGACTGGTTGCGCAGGCATTTCTGATAATCAAAGGGAGGAAAATATGCAGAAATATAAGGCCATCGCGCTGACTGTGCTCGTTGGAACAGCCTTGTTGGTGGTTCCAGGCTTTGCACAAGATGCAGATGACAACGATGATGACGATACCGCAGCCGCTCCGGCCGCCGCTCAGAAGGTGACCCGTGCCAGCAAGGATGTGCCTGAACTAATCCTCGGATCGGCCGCCGACAGTTTCACCGTCAATCAGAAGGATTTCGAACTGATCGCCGGGCAGGGATACCGCTGGAAAATTACGTCGGCAGCGGGGCTCGAATACAAGTTTGCCACGGACTTTTTCCGCAATGTCTGGATGAACCAGATCGTCATCAACGATCTGGAGGTTCACATGAACGGCGCGCCTGCGTGGCTGGAATTCGATAAAGAAGGCACGATGCAGGTGCAATTCACGACGATCCGGCCTGGCACGTACAGGTGGTCCGTTCCCGATCTGGCCGACAAGGGCATGAAAGGAACGATCACCATCAAATAGGACAGGGAGGATTGGGGTTTTTCAGGTGGGAGGATACGGCGCCATGCAGCATGTGAATGCGAACGATGGGGTGAGCCTGCCCGCCGCACTTGACGTTTCGAAGGTCAGCCATTTCTATGGAAAGCAGCAGGCTTTGTCCGGCGTTTCCTTCTCGATCGCGGCAGGCCATTTTACAGTCTTGCTTGGCCTTAACGGGGCCGGCAAGACCACGCTGCTTTCGCTGATCAGCCATCTCTACAACACCCGCCAAGGCTCGATCCGCATCTTTGGCCACGATATCAGCCGGGAGCCTGGCGAAGCGCTGCGCCGCCTCGGTATCGTGTTCCAGGCGCGGACGCTCGATCTCGACCTCAGCGTCTACCAGAACCTTTCCTACCACGCCTCGCTGCATGGAATCGGCCGCGAACAGGCTATGGAGCGGATTAAAACACTGCTTGCCCAGGTGAACATGAGCGACAGGCTCTACGACAAGGCGCGTAGCCTTTCCGGCGGGCAGATGCGGCGCATCGAGATTGTACGCGCACTCTTGCACCGGCCGCCATTGCTGCTGCTCGACGAGGCAACCGTTGGGCTCGACATACAGTCGCGCGCAGAGATCCTTGCGACCATCCGTGAGCTTGTGGCTGCCGATGGTATCAGCGTGTTCTGGGCGACTCATTTGATCGATGAGGTTGAAGAGGGCGACAATGTCGTCATCCTCCACAAGGGGAGGGTACTGGCGGACGGTACCGTGGACGACGTCGTCCGATCGGCTGGTACAGACGGCATTCGCCAGGCATTTGTCGCCTTAACCGGGCTCGCTCCGGCGGAAGGAGCACCATGATGGCATTCCAAGGTGATCCACGCACAATTCCTGCTGATCCTGCCTCAACTCGCGGCTTCAGCTTGCGTCAGCATCTCATTTGTCTGAAGGGAATTCTATATCGCGAAGGCCTTCGTTTCCTCAACCAGCGTGAGCGCTTCATCTCCTCGCTGGTTCGCCCGCTGCTTTGGCTTTTCGTGTTCGCCGCAGGATTTCGCCAGGTGCTCGGTGTTTCGATCATCCCACCCTACAAGACCTACGTGCTCTACGAGGTCTACATCACACCTGGCCTGTGCGGCATGATCCTGTTGTTCAGCGGCATGCAGTCATCGCTCTCCATGGTCTATGACCGGGAGATGGGCAACATGCGGACCCTGCTCGTCAGCCCGTTTCCACGCTGGTTCCTGCTGGTCTCCAAGCTGCTTGCAGGGGTTGCGGTATCGATCATGCAGGTCTATGCCTTCCTGGCCATTGCATGGTTCTGGGGTGTCAAACCGCCGCCGGTCGGCTACCTGCTGGTTCTGCCCGCGCTGTTCCTGTCAGGCATGATGCTCTGCTCGCTCGGCATGCTCCTGTCGTCGATGATCAAGCAGCTCGAGAATTTTGCGGGCATCATGAACTTCGTGATCTTCCCGATGTATTTTGCCTCGCCCGCGCTCTATCCGCTCTGGCGTATCCAGGAATCGAGCCCGCTCCTCCACAAGATCTGCCTCGCAAATCCGTTCACCTATGCGGTCGAGCTGGTTCGCTTCGCCATTTATGGACAGATCGATTGGGGATCGCTTGCCGTCGTGATCGGATGTACGGCGCTGTTTCTCGGGGGCGCAATTCTTGCCTATGATCCATCGAATGGCTTGCTCAGCCGCAGGCAGGACACGGGAGGAAATACCTGATGGGGTGGCGATCTCCGACATACATTCTCCCCGCCGTCGCACTTGGCGCAATCGTCTCGTGGCCCGCCTTGTCCGCGCAGGGTAACGATCCGGACTGGCCGTGTATCCAGCGCAAGGTGCCACTGCTTTCGCTCGGTCAGATCTGGAATGGCCCCGAGCTGCCGCAAACGGCCGCCGATTGGTCCAAAGATGCGGCCATCGCTGCGCTGGTGCAGGAGCTTTCGGCACGCCGCGTTTCGTTGCCGGAAGCGCAGCAAAAGATCAGCGCTTTTGAGGAAAGCCTGTCGGAGGGCGAGAGGAAGAACCGCATGGCCATGCTTGTGCGGGGGCTGTTCGATCATATGAACCGGGAGCGATCTGACGTCATCTCCGGCATTGCGCGGTATGCCCACCGGCAGAGGGACATGGCAACACTCTTGCGTCAGGAGGCCTCCGCGGTCGACGCCCTTCGGGCAAAGCCCGATGCTGATCCGAACGAGGTCGCGCTGCGCAATGACCGGCTCATGTTCCAGACACGTGTTTTTCAGGAGCGTGCGCAGTCGCTGACCTTCGTCTGCGAGGTCCCGACGCTGATCGAACAGCGTTTGTATGCGCTTACCAAGACGATCGCGGAGGCGCTCGAGGCGAAATGACAGCTGGTGGCCGGGTCCCTGTTTCTAGAATTGCTTCAGGCAGGATATGACACTGGGGGCATGTCAACATGGCCGCGGCACTCTCCAGAGGTGGCGCAGTTCCTCGCGGAATGATTGACGCGTCTTTGTGACCCGCGTATCCTCACTGCCGGCTTCCCATCGGGCACCTTGTGAAAGCCACCAAGCGGGCGGCATGCCAAGTACGCAAGTCCGCAGTTCTTCGCATGCGCATGCCGTGCAGTGAAAGGTGCTTCATTGAACCTCGTCGATCTCGTCCTGACCGTCTGCTTGTTGGCCAACCCGACCAGTTGCCGCACCGAGCATCTCTACTTTGAAAGCCGCGGCTCGCTTGGCCAATGCATGATCCTGGCGCCGGCGGAGATCGCAAAGTGGTCCGGGAGCCATCCGTCGCTGAAGGTCATCCGTTGGACATGTGTCTTTCCGGGCAGGAGGCGGGACATATGACGTCGCTGCAAACATTTTGCCGGGAGGTGGCATCATGAACATATCGAGGCGCGCGATTTGCGCAGCAGCCTTGCTGGCTGCGGTAAGCCCCCTGAGCTTCCATGCCTTGGCCAAGCCGTCAGCGCCTAAGATCCGGGTCGGTGTCTTGAGGTTCGGGACGGTGAACTGGGAACTCGACACCATCAAGCACAACAAGTTCGATGCCGCCAACGGGATCGACGTGGAGATCGTTTACTTTGCGGGCGAAGACGCCACCAACGTCGCCATGTTGGCCGGCGACCTCGACATGATCGTTTCCGATTGGCTGTGGGTGTCGCGCCAGCGTTCGCAGGGCACGGATCTCACTCTCGCACCTTACTCGACTGCGGTTGGCGCCATCATGGTCAAGCAGGATGCGCCCATTCGTGCCATCCCTGATCTCGTCGGAAAAAAAATCGGTGTGACCGGCGGTTCGCTCGACAAGAGCTGGCTTCTGATCCAGGGCCTTGCCCGGCGTGATCACAAGATTGACCTGACCACTAAAAGCGACATCGTTTTCGGCGCACCGCCCCTTCTGTCGGAAAAGGCCATCTCCGGCGAACTCGATGCAGTGCTGAATTTCTGGCATTTCTGCGCCCGGCTGGAGGCAAACGGTTTTCGTCGCCTCATCGGTGCCGACGATGCCGCCAGGGCGCTCGGGGCATCGGGGCCGGTTTCGGCGCTCGGCTATGTCTTCCATGAAAAATGGGCGAACGAAAACCCGGACGTGGCCTTGAACTTTCTCCGGTCAAGCGGGGAGGCGAAGAAGCTTCTGGCCCGCTCGGATGCTGAATGGCAGCGGCTGGCACCGATAGTGCGGGCCGAAGGCCGGGAACTCGAGGTGCTGCGCGATCGCTACCGCGAAGGCATCCCGAACAGGCCGCTCGCAGAGGAGGAGAGAGATGCCGCCAAGCTATACGCAATCCTGGCCGAACTGGGTGGGGAGAAGCTTGTCGGTGAGGCGCGGCAGATGGCTCCGGGAACGTTCTGGGCCTTAAAGACATGACAGCAGGACCCGGGCTGGAAAATGGGGTGGCTGCAGGCCGGCGAGCGCACGCCATCTCCCGTGGTCTTCTGCCGGCAGCAACGGCGCTGGCATCCCTGCTCGGACTGTGCCTGCTTTGGAACCTTGCGGCCGGGATTTGGCCAAGCCGGGTGTTTCCGCCGCCGATCGAAGTCTGGCGCGTGCTGGTCAAGGAGGCGGCAAGCGGCGATCTCGCCTATCATCTCGCCATGACGCTCTTCCGGGTTGCCGGCGCCTATGTTGTTGCGATGCTGGCCGGGTCGGTCATCGGCGTCCTGCTCGGCACCCACCGGCGGGCGGATTCTTTCTTCAATCCGTGGCTTGTCCTTTTTCTCAACCTCCCGGCACTGGTCGTCATTGTTCTTGCGTATATCTGGTTCGGCCTGACTGAAGCGGCTGCGATCAGCGCGGTGGCGATCAACAAGATACCCAACGTCGTGGTCACCATGCGCGAGGGCGCGCGTGCACTCGACCCCCGCTACGCCGAAATGGCGAAAGTCTACCGCCTCAGTCCGCTCGACAGGATCCGCCATATCCTGATGCCGCAACTGCAGCCTTATTTTGCGGCCGCTTCGCGGTCAGGTATTGCGCTGATCTGGAAGATCGTGCTCGTTGTCGAACTACTTGGCCGGTCAAACGGGGTGGGTTTCCAGATCTATCTTCACTTCCAGATATTCGACGTTGCCGCCATCCTCGCCTATTCGCTGGCCTTCGTTGCCATTATGCTGTTGATCGAACTCTTTCTGGTGCAGCCATTTGAACGACACGCAACACGCTGGCGCCGCCGCCCCGCTTAAGGTCGAAATCGCCGAGAAGACGTTCCGGTCGGCTGAGGACGTGATCATTGCGGCCCTGCGCGGACTGTCATTCGAGGTGCGGCAGGGAGAATTTGCCTGTTTGCTCGGGCCGTCGGGCTGCGGCAAGACCACGACCTTGCGCATCCTTTTGGGGCTGGACCGGGAGTTTTCGGGTAGCTACCAGTTGCCGGAAGGCGGTTCCAGTCGCATCGCCGCGGTCTTCCAGGAGCCGGTGCTTCTCCCCTGGCGAACGGTGGAGCAGAATGTCCGCCTTGCGCTGTCTCGAGATGCACGGGACATGGACCTGGACGGGCTGTTCGACATTCTGGGTCTGTCGGCCATGCGGTCGCTCTATCCCTCGGAGCTTTCGCTCGGCCTTGCACGCCGCGCTGCCCTGGCGCGTGCCTTTGCCACAGAACCCGCAGTGCTCTTGCTGGACGAGCCCTTCGCCTCACTCGATGAACGGACGGCCGACAGATTGCGGCGCCTTCTGATGACGGTCTGGTCGGCGAGACCTACCACCGCCCTGATGGTGACACACAATCTACGGGAGGCACTTCTGTTGGCAGATCGCGTCATAGTGCTGTCATCACGGCCAGCCCATGTGCTCGGCATCTTCGAAGTGGAGATGGCGCGCCAGGCGCGCGACACGAAGGCGCTGGACGACCTGGTTTCGGATTTCCGGACGAGGTTTCCCTGACTTGCGTCCGCAACAGGAGAAGTCTTAACCTGCCGCAAGACCGGTCGCCCGTGGCCCGACGGGCCCCGTCAGAAGCAGCGGACGTCTGCCTCGGCCTGGGCGCGCCTCAACTCAGTGGCTGCAGACTTCGCCGGCGCACTCTGCCGGAACAGCACACCCCTCTCGCCGGTCTGGAGTCCAAGGCTCCTGAAGGTCTCAGCCGCCTCGTAGCGTTCGTACGGGACGATCGAGGCGATGACGTCGATCGAGCAAGAACAATTTTCGAGCGCAGCGCGTGTTTCTCCATTGGCCTTCATGCAGGCATAGACGTAGTCCACGATTGCGATCGTAGGATAGGTGGCGGCCCGTGAAGCTGTGATCGCACCCGTGAGCGCAGCGAGAAAGACGATGGCTCGTAGGACTTCGGTAAGCACTGCAACCTCCGCCGACGTTGATCTGAAGCCTGACTAATCTATTCTCGCCTAATAGTGTTATATGCGCAAATAATTACTATGGGCACTCTGGTGCTGGATTGCGTCGTTTGCATTATGAGGAATATTGCTAAGCAGCATTAGTATATTGCAGGGCAGCATTAATATATTGCTCTGCACAAGGCGATATATTTATTATTGCTTACGCCCTTTGAAAGGATTATTCTTTTTGATGGTTTCCGGCTTCAAGGCTTTGCTGCATGGGAGCGGCAGAGTCTCGTAGGTACGAGGATGGGCAATAACGGTGCCCCTGCCCACCCTGCCGAATCGTGACACGCTGACGGAAGCGCATGTCCCATAGACAAGCTGAACGCTTGGGCCGGCCCTTGTGGTCTCCCGAGGTTGGTAATGACGATCCTCGGGTGAAAATCAACATCGGGAGGACTTCGCATGCGCACACTCGGAAAAAGTATATACCTACCGCTGACCGCCGCTGGACTTCTGACCGCGGCTTCTTTTGGAAATGCGTTGGCCAATGACGAGTTGACGAAACTTGCGTCCGACCCGAAGAATTGGGCGATGCCGACCGGCGATTACGCCAATCAGCGTTATTCCAAGCTCAACCAGATCACGAAGGAGAATGTGAAGGACCTGCAGGTCAAGTGGACCTTCTCGACCGGCGTCCTGCGTGGTCATGAGGGCGGACCGTTGGTGATCGGCGACGTCATGTACGTCCATGCGCCGTTCCCCAACACAGTCTATGCCCTGGATCTTAACAACGACGGCAAGATCCTCTGGAAATACGAGCCCAAACAGGATCCCAACGTCATTGCGATCATGTGCTGCGACACTGTGAATCGTGGCGTCGCCTATGGCGATGGTAAGATAATCCTCAACCAGGCTGACACGACGGTCGTTGCCCTCGACGCCAAGACCGGCAAGGTCGTGTGGTCGGTGAAGAACGCCGAGACCGACGGCAGCAAGGGTGAATCCGGCACCGCCGCACCGATGGTCTTTAAGGATAAGGTCCTCATCGGCGTGTCGGGTGCGGAATATGGGGTCCGCGGCTGGATCGCCGCCTACAATCTCAAGGACGGTTCGCTCGCATGGAAGGGTTATTCTACCGGACCGGATGACGCGACTCTGATGGACCCGGAAAAGACCACCCATCTTGGCAAGCCCGTCGGTAAGGATTCCGGCATCAACACCTGGGAAGGCGAGCAGTGGAAGACCGGCGGCGGGACCACTTGGGGCTGGTTTTCCTATGATCCGAAGCTCAATCTCGTTTACTACGGAACTGGCAATCCCTCGACCTGGAACCCCGTCCAGCGTCCAGGCGACAACCGTTGGTCAATGACCATATTCGCACGTGATGCCGATACGGGGATGGCCAAGTGGGTCTACCAGATGACCCCGCACGACGAATGGGACTATGACGGCGTCAACGAGATGATCCTTGTCGATGGCATGGACATCAACGGTCAGAAACGCGACGTGCTGGTTCATTTCGACCGCAACGGCTTCGCCTATACGATGGACCGCGCAAACGGCGAGCTCCTCGTCGCCAAGAAGTACGATCCTACGGTGAACTGGGCGACGGAAGTCGTCATGGATCCAAAAAGTAAGGAGTATGGTCGTCCGCAGGTGGTTGCCCAGTACTCGACCCAGCAGAACGGCGAGGACGTAAATTCGACGGGAATCTGCCCGGCGGCTCTTGGAACAAAAGACCAGCAGCCGGCAGCCTATTCGCCGAAGACCGGTCTCTTCTACGTGCCGACCAACCATGTCTGCATGGACTATGAGCCCTACCGGGTCGGCTACACCGCCGGTCAGGCCTATGTCGGCGCCACGGTGGCTATGTACCCGACGCCCGGCAGCCATGGCGGCATGGGCAACTTCATTGCCTGGGACGCAGCCAAGGGCGAGATCGTCTGGTCCAAACCCGAGCAGTTCTCGGTCTGGTCTGGCGCGCTTGCCACCGACGGCGACGTCGTCTTCTACGGCACGCTGGAGGGTTACATCAAGGCAGTCGATACCGAAGGCAAGGAGCTCTACAAGTTCAAAACGCCGTCCGGCATCATCGGAAACATCAACACCTTTGAGCACAAGGGTAAGCAGTACGTGGCTGTTCTGTCGGGTGTCGGCGGATGGGCCGGCATCGGTCTTGCGGGTGGTCTCTTAGGGGCCGAAGGCGCTGCAGCCTGGCAGCAGGCGGTAGCGGGCCAGAACGCTCCGACCGACCAAGAAAAGGCCATTTCTACGGCAGGTCTGGGCGCTGTCGGTGGTTACGCAGCCCTTGCCGACTATACGACGCTGGGCGGTCAACTCACGGTCTTCGGTCTCCCGGACTGATTCTGGGAAACCACCAACCGCCGAGGTCTTGCCAGAAGACCTGAGAAACGAGAGCCCGGGTCCGGAACCGACCGGGCTCTCGAATTCGCCGCGCAATCGCAACGCATTTTCAACGCCGCATCGCGACAGCAAACCGGTGTCCGTCGCGAAACGAAAAAGAGGTACGGATGTTTCTTCGCAACGCAATTTCGGTACTCGCAATGATCTTTCTCCCACTGACGATTTCAGGCCACGCCCAGGCGCAAGACACTAAAGAAAAGGCCGCTGCCGTGAAGGACGAGGATGGCAAATATCTCGATGCGGAAGGCAATCCGACATTCAAGATCCAGGATGACGGAACGGTCGACTGGTACACGTTCAGCGGCTACCGGCGCTACCATGCCGACTGTCATGTCTGCCATGGACCGGACGGCGTCGGCTCGAGCTATGCGCCCCCATTGATCAACAGCATGAAAGGCATGGACTACGGAACGTTCTTGTCGATCGTCGCGGAAGGCCGCAAGAATGTCGGCGGCGGCAAGGAAAACGTCATGCCCGCGTTCGGCGAAAACAAGAACGTCTATTGCTACCTTGACGACATCTACGTCTATCTGCGTGCCCGAGCCGTCGGTGACGCGCCACGCGGTCGTCCGCCCAAGAAGGCAGACAAGCCGCAAGCGGCGAAGGACCACGAAGCCTCTTGTATGGGTGGATGACATGGCGCGATGCGACGGACAGGCAAGTTACAAGGCGGCCCTGGTCATCACGGCCGTCGTAGCATTGGCCCCGTTGCCCGCATATGCACAGAGCGCCGGGCTTGGGGCGGCCGGCGAACTGGTCGACCCCGACATCCTGCGTGTCTGCGCCGACCCCTCCAACATGCCTTATTCCGACCAAAGCGGCGAAGGGTTCGAGGATAAGCTTGCCAAGTTGGTCGCCACCGGGACAGGACGTCGCTCCGTCGCCTATACGTGGTTTCCCTCGATTACCGGTTTTGTACGCAATACGCTCGGCGCCAATCGCTGCGATATCATCATGGGATACCCGCAAGGCGACGAGCTCGTCCAGAATACCAATGCCTATTATCGCTCCTCCTATGTGCTGCTTTACAAGAAGGATGGCGATCTTGCGGGCGTCGAAACGCTGACCGACCAGAAACTTGCCGACAAGAGGATTGGCGTGGTCCATGGGACGCCGCCGTCGGCGAATATGGCGGCAGCAAATCTCATGCGCAAGGCCAAGATCTATCCGCTCATGGTCGACACCCGCGTCACGCCGTCGATGGCGGAAGTCATGATACGGGACATGTTGGCAGGCGTGATCGACGCTGCCGTGATCTGGGGGCCGATGGCAGGTTACTACGCCCGCAAGTCGGAAGCCGATCTGGCGATCGTGCCGTTGACCAAAGAGCAGGGTGGCCAGCCCATGACCTATCGAATCACCATGGGCGTCCGCCCTTCCGACCAGCAATGGAAACGCACGCTCAACACGTTCATCAGGGACAACCAGGCCGAAATCAACAAGCTGCTTATCGAGTCTGACGTGCCGCTGCTTGATGAGCACGATCAGAGGATCACGCAATGATGTTCGGGCGCTTGAAAAGCAGCACACGTCAATCATCTCGATCCGTTGTTCGCCGGTTGCCGCAACGGGAGTGGCCGCCGCCTGTCCAGGCTATCTCCCGGAGCCGGATCGATGAGGGAATGACCATTAAAGGGGGATAACGATATGAAAACCCGCGCTGCGATTGCCGTTCAGGCAGGAAAACCGCTGGAGATCAAGGAGGTCAATCTGGAGGGTCCGCGCGCCGGCGAGGTGCTGGTCGAGGTCAAGGCGACGGGCATCTGCCATACCGATGATTTCACCCTGTCGGGCGCCGATCCGGAAGGTCTCTTTCCGGCAATCCTCGGCCACGAGGGCGCCGGCATCGTCGTCGATGTCGGCCCGGGCGTCACTTCGGTGAAGAAGGGCGACCACGTCATCCCGCTCTATACACCGGAATGCCGTGAATGCCCGTCCTGCCTGTCGCGCAAGACCAATCTCTGCACCGCGATCCGTTCCACCCAGGGCCAGGGCCTGATGCCGGACGGCACCTCGCGCTTTTCGATCGGCAAGGACAAGATCCATCACTACATGGGCTGCTCGACCTTTGCCAATTACACGGTGCTGCCGGAGATCGCGCTCGCCAAGGTCAATCCTAACGCCCCCTTTGACAAGATCTGCTACATCGGCTGCGGCGTGACCACCGGCATCGGCGCCGTCATCAACACCGCCAAGGTGGAGATCGGTGCAACGGCCATCGTCTTCGGTCTCGGCGGCATCGGCCTCAACGTCATCCAGGGGCTGAAGCTCGCCGGTGCCGACATGATCATCGGCGTCGATTTGAACAACGGCAAGAAGGAATGGGGCGAGCGCTTCGGCATGACGCATTTCGTCAATCCGAAGGAGGTCGGCGACGATATCGTGCCCTATCTCGTCAACATGACAAAGCGCGGCGCCGACCAGATCGGCGGCGCCGACTACACCTTCGACTGCACCGGCAACACCAAGGTGATGCGCCAGGCGCTGGAAGCCAGCCATCGCGGCTGGGGCAAGTCGGTGGTCATCGGGGTTGCCGGCGCCGGCCAGGAGATCTCGACGCGTCCCTTCCAGCTGGTCACCGGCCGCAGCTGGATGGGCACCGCCTTCGGCGGTGCGCGCGGCCGCACCGACGTGCCGAAGATCGTCGACTGGTACATGGAAGGCAAAATCCAGATCGATCCTATGATCACCCACACCATGCCGCTCGAAGACATCAACAAGGGCTTTGAGCTCATGCATTCCGGCGAAAGCATCAGGAGTGTTGTCATCTACTGAGCGCGTCAGCCGGGCGCTCGCATCAAAGCCGAGGTTAGCCACTGTCCGGAGACCCGGACGGGCTTCGGCGCAACAGGGGAGGAACATGCAATGGAAAGCGCAGTTCAAATTCATCCGGCGGTCGATGGCGGTTTGAAGCCCGCCAATCCCGGCTTTACCGGCGGCACGCTTGTTTGTGCGTGCACGGACCGGCCGGTCAAGGTAAGGATCGAAGGACAGGTCGCCCATAACCACGTTTGCGGCTGCACCAAATGCTGGAAGCCCAAAGGCACCTATTTCTCCGTCGTTGCGGTTGTCCCACATGACAAGGTGACCGTGCTCGAGAACGGCGACAAGTTGCAGGTGGTCGATGCAAGCGCGTTGATCCAGCGTCACGCCTGCAAGCAATGCGGCGTGCACATGTATGGGCCGGTAGAGCGAGAACATGCGTTCCAAGGGCTGGACTTCGTTCACCCCGAGCGTTTTCAAGAATCCGGCTGGGCTCCGCCTGAGTTCGCGGCTTTTGTCTCCTCGATCATCGAATCCGGCGTTGATCCTAGCCGAATGGACGGCATACGCGCCCGCTTGCGGGAGCTTGGACTGGAACCATACGACTGCCTGTCGCCGACCCTGATGGACGTCGTCGCCACCTTCGTCGCAAAGAAGTCCGGTGCTCTGCCTAGTTGAATGAGCAGACGGAATTGATGAAGGCTGTCAGCGTGCAGGACAAGCACGCTGACAGCCTCTCGATGACGAAATTTGGAAGTTCTTCTGACGCCCTCCGGGCAGACCATGATGCCTCGATATGATGGCGTTCATCGACAAGATGGTTCATCGATTGGACGAAATCCCACCTGCGCCGCATCTCGCATGAGTAGCATCCTGCGCCAATGGCTTATTGGAAATCATCCGCAAATTGCGGATGGTCCATTGTGTCATTGCCGTCTGGTTTGCTTTTCTCGATTGCGGTCGCGCCGGTTTTCACTGGAGGCTCTTTCTTCACTTCGGGGCCGCTGATTTGGGCGGCCTTTCTTTTGAGTAGGAGGCGTGACTGACCGTCGAATGTTACGGCGATGTGGCAGCCGTACAATTTCTGTTGCTCCTGACCGGCAAGGCAGATCTGGGCGACAACGGTAGGTTGCTGCGTGAGAGTCGTTTCGGCCGCCCGCACGGCGACGTCACTGCCGGGCAGGCGTCTGTTCTCGATAATAGTGTAGACAAAGCGGAACAACACCTCGTCCGATGGGGTTTTAGGTTTTTGGTGTCGCGCTATGAAATTGCGAGGTGCAGTAATGCGATCTATGCTGATATTTGCCGCTATGACGATAGCGATGATCCTTGCACTGGCCTCTGCTGGAATGGCCAAGAGCGACAAGGAATTTCTGAGCGA
The DNA here is from genome assembly GCF_025200715.1 of Rhizobium sullae. Lineage (NCBI taxonomy): Bacteria > Pseudomonadati > Pseudomonadota > Alphaproteobacteria > Hyphomicrobiales > Rhizobiaceae > Rhizobium > Rhizobium sullae. The sequence continues at coordinate 2,150,279 of NZ_CP104144.1, read as the reverse complement.
CGCGATGAAGGGCGACAATTCAGAAATCACGCTCGGGGAACTCGCTACCCAAAAGGGTGGAAGCGAGGATGTGCGCTCGCTAGGACGGGCGCTGGTTGACGACCACCGTAAAGCCAAGGACGAAGCCACGGCTCTCGCCAGCGATCTTGAGGTGAAGATAACCACCACTATCACCGTCGAGGCGCAAAGTGCGGTTGAAAAGCTGCAGCGTAAGAGCGGGCCTGAGTTTGACCAGGCGTTCGTGGACTATATGATCTCGAACCTCGAGAAGGATATTGCGGAATTCAAGGAAAAGGCCGGCGAGGGTGGCAGGCCGGTCCCGGAATTTGCAAAGAAAATGTTGCCGGTGCTGCAGAAGCATTTGCAACTTGCGCAATCGCTGAGCAGACACTGAAAACCGGAAAACATCGACCGCTCGCTGGGTCGTTTTCGGCTTTGGCGGAATGACAGCCTCATCGTGCCGTACCATGATGCTCATTGCGTTTGCCGCGGGTTCGGTTCTGAACGCAACCGCGGCGACAGGTGAGCAATTCTGGGGCCTCAGATGGATGCTCGATTCCGCTCGGCCTGGGGTCGAACTAGGCCAACATGCCCGCTTCAATGCCTGCGGCGATAAATGCGTCGCGAGCAAAATCGGGCGGCTCCCTTCTGTCGACCGCCGCCCTGCAGATACGCAGCGCGTTGAAATAATGCGGGCCACTTCTCGTTGGCCATCGATGCTCAAGATAGTCGAGTGCGGTTTCTGGGCCAAAAATCGCTTCGCTGAAACCGTTTCCTACTCTGACATTCACCGGTGCGCTCCAATATATCAGAGGGGGGGTTCTCGCTTCGATGTTCATGGCTGGGGTCATGGCTGGGCTCCTCCTGAAGCCTAACCGTAAACGACAGGAAAATTGGAAACGTTCCATCAAAAAAAATGCGCTGCGATGGTCATGCTGCGCGCAATTTCGGTCGGCAGGCGAAACGGTCCGGCGTCTGGGTTTGAGCCAACATTCAGGACCTCTCCGATGTCTTCAGCTTTGAAGTTGCCGGGCTATTTCATCAGATGAGCCTCGTTTTCGACGGTCGTTTTGGAACATCGGGCGACTCATTTCGTTGTTGTGCTAGACCGCGGTGCGGACGCTTCCCTTCCTCGTCAACAGCTGCCGCGATCCTATCAGAAGACGAGCTTGATCTTGCCCCGTCTAAGCCACGGGGCTTTTTCTCCGCTCATCTGGTCGGATTGGAGATCAGGAGCGCAAGACGGTCCGGATCCGCATTCGCCAGTCGCAACCAACCGACCACCCATGAATCATCCGGCCTTTGGCACGAAACGTCCGCCTGGACGGAAGCGCCGTCGAGCGTGACGCGGGACCCTCGCTTCGGACGAAGCGGTATCGGCGAATATCGACGCTAGAGACCGTCCTTGTCCGAGACATCGACCTTAACGGCTCCGCGCCGGACAGAGAGGCGACCTTTTCCGGATGAGGCTCGAGTGTTGCAGCACTTCAGCCCCACTTCAATTCGCCTTTCGCGACCTTCGCACCCAGCTCCAGCGAGGAGACGTCGGCGAGGTCCGGGTAGCGCTTCATCATCGCCGCAACCAGTTCGGAACTATCCTTGGTCCGGCTCACTTCTTCCTCGAAAGCGATGAGATAGGCGCGGGTAAACGCGACGGCCTCAAGACCCTGGGCCGCGCCCTCGACCTGGTGGCCCGGAACGACGATCTTCGGCGCGCGGGCGGCGATGCCGTCGAGCGCCTTGATCCAGGCTGCGCGCAGTTCGGTGGTTGCCGTATCCGCAATCCAGACGTGGTTGCCAGAATCGACCAGAACACCGCCGAATACCGCCTCGAGCACGGGTACGAAGAGGTAGCGCCGGTCATGCATGCCGGGGACCTCGACGATCTCGATCGCATTGCCTTCCAGATCGAGCGATGTGGCGTCCGAAGCTTGCGGGATCACCACGTCCGCCAGTGTCTGCGGACCGTTTTCCTTCAACTGCGGTCCCCAGACCCCGAGCTTTGCCTGGACATTGGCCTTGATCGCCTCGACGGTGACGGGCTTTGCAATGACCTTCGCCTCGGGAAATACATCAACGATCGGGCGCAGGCCGAAATAGTAGTCCGGATCGTTGCAACTCACATAGATCGTGGTCAGACGCTTACCCGTTGCCTTGATCGCATCCGCGACGGCTTTCCCGTCGGGAAGGGTGAAACCACCGTCGATCAGGATCGCGTCCTTGTCGCCCGTCAGCAGCACTGGTGTGCGGCGGAAGCCTGTTTCGCTGGCCTGAAAGAACGTCCACGCAAGGCCGCCGCCACCGTCCGCTTGGGCAAAGGTCAGGGGAAGGGCCGTCACAAAGCCGGCGGCGGCCATCTTGAGGGTTTCGCGGCGGGTGATCATGGCATGTCTCCTGAGGTTGAATCGCTCTTCCTTCTGTATCTCAGGTCTTGATAGGGCAATAAATATCGTTCAATCGTACAGACTGTATGATCTATTGAGACAAACTATGGGCGACCACCTTAATCTCAACCGGCTTATCTTTTTCACCGCCGTGATCGAGGCTGGCTCCTTTACGGCCGCCGCAGACCGTCTCGGCGTCGCCAAGGCGGTCGTCAGCCACCAGATCGCGCGCCTAGAGGAGGAACTGGGCGTGACGCTGCTGACGCGCACGACCCGCAGCCTACACGCAACGGAAGAGGGCAGCCTCTTTTATGAGCGCTGCGTGCTCATTCTGCGGCAGGCGGAATCCGCCTATGGGGAAATGTCGCTTCGTAGCGCGGAGCCTTCCGGAACGCTGACGCTGACGGCTCCGCTCGACTACGGAGCGGCAGTCGTGGCGCCCACGATCGCGGACTATCTTCAGGCCTACCCGCAGATGCACGTCGACGCGATCTTTGACGACAGCGTCAACGATCTCGTCGCCGATCGGATCGATCTCTCCATTCGGGTGGGGTGGCTGTCGGATTCCAGTCATCAGGCGCGCCGGCTCGGGACGTTCGAGCAAGTTCTTGCCGCGACGCCGTCGGTTGCCGCCCGCATCCCGGCTGACCTTGCTGCGGCAGACGCGGCCAGTCTTCCATGGATCGCCAATGGCGCCCTGAAAAATGCCCTTCGCTGGACATTTTCCCACGGGCAAAGGGAAGCCGTGACAATCGAAACGCGCCCTATCGTTACGACGGACAAGACGCCGGCCGCTTACGCTTGCGTGCTGGCCGGCATCGGTGTCTCGGTCTTTCCCGACTACATGGCGGCGGCGGATATGCGGGCTGGAAAGATCGTTCGGCTATTTCCTGAATGGGAGCTGCCGCAAGGCGGCATTCATGCCGTGTTTCCACCTGCCCGGTTTCGGCCGGCCAAGGTCAGGGCTTTTCTTGACATGCTGGTGATTGCGGAGCGCAGGCGTATACGGGAAACCTCCGTCATATCGACGCTTGACCCGATGGCGCCATAGCAAACGGAAACGGAGCCTGTGCAATGCAAACGATCGCGGATGCCCCGTCCGCCAAGCAGCAGCAGTCTTTACATTGGAGACGGCCCTGCTTTTTCGCAGGAGTACAAACCTGACCCGCCAGCAACCGACTGGCTGAGGCGCGAGTGATTGGGGGCCTTGTAACCTTCTCACTTTTAAAGTGCAGTTTCATTTGGTATGGCTTGAGGCGAAGAGCTTGGGCACATTGAGGTTCCACTTTGCCGTCGTAAACACCGGTCTCAATCCGTTTCACCCTCATAGGCAGGATAGCTTCGCGCTCATCCTGACTGTAATCACGTTCATCGGGTGGTGGTCTGAGACCGGTTTGGCATTGTTGAAATGTGCCATGCGCCAGCTTCAGCTGTCTCAGCTCTTCCGTCGCCCGAAACATCGCCATGCCGTGCCCGCCATGGGCTGATCTCGCCACCGTCTTGATGAGCTTCCTTCAGGAAGACCAAGACGACATGAGCAATGTTCTTAAAGTTGAATGGACCATTATTCCCCAAATTCCACCACAGCCGTGGCTCGACTGCAATGGATGCTCTGCCCCGAGACCGTTTGAATGCAGCGGTAAGGCGAGGCTGAATGCCAATGGCAAAAAGCTCGATGCCTGGCTGATCTACGGGTGCCCAGCATGCAGCAAGACCTGGAACCGGCCAATTTTTGAGCGCCGCAATATCGGTGATATTGATGCCAAGACGCTGCAGGCCCTCCAAGGCAACGATCCGACCTGGATCAGCGTCCAAGCGTTCGACCTAGTCGCGCTGAGACGAAAGACCCAACGTATCGACGAATTCGATGATGTGGAGGTGCGGAAGGTCGTCCTCAGCGTGACGCCGGTTTGGTCTTTGGTGGAAATCAACATGGTCGTGCCGATGCTGGCAAGCATTCGCGTCGACAAGCTGATTGCCTCCGAGTTTGGCTTGTCGCGCAATCGGGTGCGGTCACTTTGGGCCGCTTCTGCGATCCGATCTAACACCGATAGGGGCAATATACTGCGGCGGCGCGTCACGCACGGATTGCGGCTGGTGCTGGATGTGGCCGATCCAAGTGATCAGCCATCCATCGAAATGGCAGCGTGTGGTCGATAGCTGGCGGCTCCATGCCAAGCGCGGCAGGATCGCTTCCTGCTGCGCTTGACCTCTACGCGGTCCACCAGAGGGGAATCCCTCCTCGTTGTAGAAACGTAGCGTCGCTAGTCGGGCGCTCACAGCCAATTCCCGTTGCACGATCCCATAATCAAGCGTGTACCCGGCGATGGTATCCAGCTCCCGTGCCGCTCGTTGCCGCCAATTCTCAATCTCCAAGTGGTCGAGATGACGCTATCGCTGTGGGCCGCTATGCTCGCTATCGGTATTGCCTGCTCGCGCTACCGGCAGGTCACAACGCGGCCGGCGTCTTGGGGGTCGACCGTCGCAGAAGTCTATGATGGTCCAACGTCTACGACGTAGATCTCTTTAACGCTTTGAGCGGCTTTGCTCATAAACCTCACGAAATGGTTCGTCAGCCACCGCAATTCAGGTCTACAGCGCCTAGTTGCGTGCTCGGCGCGATCTCACGCTTGCTTTGTCCGTAGGCGTTCGGCGTAGTTTGCATCCAGATGCCCAACCCTGACGGGGAGCATCTTTTCAAGTCCTTCGCGAAGTTCGGCTTCGTCAACCCATCCCTTGCCAGTTGGGTCGATCGTCGTCCAATGGCTTTCGAAGGACGTTGCGTCGAGCGGCCTTCCGTTCAATTGTGCCAAGCGCACTTGACCGTCCATATACTCGTTCTTGGTAACCCTGTCGTCATTGTCCGCATCCGCCCAGTCAAGTTGCTGTTTGGTCAGCCGAGCGTAAAACTCGGCAACAAGTTGCTCATCAGTCCGGACCGGTGGAGCCCTTGGCGGCTGCGTAGGCGTCATGTCGATCTTCTCGTCTGCCACCGATGGACCTTTACGGGACTTCGGCGCAAAGAGGCTATAAATTGAATTGTCTGACCCTATTCTCAAAATCGATATCCTTTTCTGGATTCGTTAAGCCGGTGCAGGCTGGAGAACAGGACTTGCCTCAAGCTTGCGGATCACTTGCATTAACGCGCTATATTGCAACTGTAACGGTTTGCCCCAGAGGCCAGCGTTGCTAGATGGCCAGCGGGTTGCAACTTAAGATATAGCCAGCGTCGGCCGGGGAGTTGGTCATTTAAGCCTAATGAGGCCTGCTTCAGTAGGTCTAAACCCGCAAGCCCGGTAGAAGGAGCTCAGATGCGGTTCAAAGTCCGCATGTAGCCACTGTGCTCCTCGATGTTGAGCGACCCTCGTCGCTTCTTTTACCAAACGTGTGGCAATCCCCTGCCTTCGCATCCGAGGGTGGACGCAAGTGTCAAGGATGAATGCGTGAATGCCCCCATCCCACGCCACGTTCACGAAGCCGACCAACTGACTGTTTTCATAAGCCCCTATATGGGTGAGGCTCCGAGATAGAATGGCAGAGAAGTCTTTTCGTTCATGGCTACCCCAGGCTTCCAACCAAAGCGCATAGAGCTCATCTGCAGATGGAAAGGGATCAATTCGAAGTGTTACCATTAGGTCTATCCCCGTTCACTGATGTCGGCGTCGTCGGCGATGGCAACAAGTGTTGAAAGCGTATTGACCCGATCTCAATTTCGCGATTTTTCCGGCGGAATCTGACGAGCTCCAATCTCTCACGAGTTGGAGCCTCCGGCAAACCTGACGCTGGTTTGCCAATGCGTTGGCTTGCGTACTGCGCCAGATGTTCATTCGACGCTGCACGGTTCCAAATAAGGCCGCCTGGTCAAGGGACGCAAAGTTGTGGAGCATACCGCTCGACGGCAACGGTTACGTGATCGGAAGCTGGTGCGAAAGCACAACGTCTCACTTGAAAGCGACGGCGGACGTACGGCCATGACGCGGGCAGTAAATCGCGTGATAGCTGGCGCGAAAATACCCGAGCCGCAATGGGGCTATTGCCAACCAGACGCACGTGGAACGGTACAAGAGCCCGTTTGCTTAAGGGCCGGGTCGACATGCTGATACGGCGCTGGCGGATTGCCAAAGTCGCTCCCGGCGCAGGCCCCGGCGGTCGCCGCCGCCGGGAAGGTCCCTTGCCAATTCAGGCAATGATGTAGACGATCTCGAACGTCGAAGGTTCGACGATGACGATCCGGCCATCGGCCAAGATGAAGAAGCGGTAGCCTTCGTATTGCGGGACGATCTTGATGATCCGCGGCGGCAGCGGCTCAAGCCGGACGGTTTGCGGGATCGTCGTGCCGACAGCCACCGTGAAGTTGGTTTCGCGAACCGGCTCGACATTGACTTCCTTCACGGCTTGCTGGATTTCGGTCTTCTGTTCGACGGAGATATTGACAGTCGTGTCGCCTCCAGTCGTCGTCGAGGACTGATCGGACGTGCCCGACGAGGTGTTCCCGCCCGTGGTGCCGGCATTGCCCGATCCTGCGTCGCCTGCCGGCTTGTCGGATGTGGTTTTTCCATCAGGCGACGTTGCCTCGCCGGAGCTCTTCGTCGTGCTCTTGCCGCTCTCGCTGCCGGATGCAGGCGCCTTCTCTGATGAGGATCCCTCGGCCGGTCTCGTTGTGTCTTGCTGCTGCGTGTCAGGCTGATCCGTCCCTTGCGAAGACGAGTCGGATGTTCCTGTTCCGCCAACGTCGGGCTTGACGGTTGTGGCGTCGCCCGTTCCGCCGGACGGGGCTTGTTGACCCGAGCCCGCGTTTGGCGCTTCTGCGCCTGACGGCTGCTGCGTGCCGGACTGCGGCTGCTCGCCCTGCGCGGCGCCTTTCTTCGGCAGTATGGGAGCCGCATCCTGCGCAGATGCGGAAAGCAGACAAAGCGGTGACGTACCGAGCGCCAGAGAGGCGATCAGGATAGGTAGGATCTTGCGGTTCATGTCTATCTCCTTTGGGTTGGGACGCACTTTTCCAGCGGGCGTCGCAACACGGCGTCCTTAAGCGTCGATATCAACTTGAGCGTTTGACGGAATGGATGCTGCAGGCCGCACCCATTCCTTGTCGTCAGTTGACGATCTGGATGACCTTCCGGGAAGAAGGCTCCACGATCACCCGCTGATCGTTGACCACAGCGTAAGCATATTTCGGGTCTTCGGGCACGGGCGTCACGACGACCGTCTGTGGAAGGGGTTGGCCAACTGCAACCTTCTCTTCAATCACGACGGTATCCGACGGAGCCGGTGCCTCGCGGACGTAGGTGACCACCTTTGGCGGCGGCGGCGCAAGCAGAGTGCCGGCGACGGCGCCTGCTGCACCACCGACTGCGGCACCAGCCGGGCCGCCGAGGATCGCGCCTGTTGCTGCACCACCAACCGCACCGTTTACCGTCGACGATCCTGCAAAAGCCGCGCCCGACATAAATGCGAGCGCTGTGGTGGAAACCAGGATCTTCTTGAGCATTGTTTCCTCCATTGGTTCAGCGGCTGTCTTGGCAACCGCGCAGTGACCAAACGATGGTTCAATGAAGGAGTTCCCTACATAAGACCATAGGCCGGAATGACGTAAGACTTTAGTCTGACTGGGTTTTTAGTAATAACTAATGTTCGCATCGCAACATCTATGTTTAACTTGAGAGCGCAGAACCGAGGGCTTGGCTCGATCGTCGAATCGATCGAAAATCCGACTACGAGCTGAATGACCGTCAACGTCAGCAGTCCGTTTAGGGATCCCATGCGCTTTCCGAATTTCCTTAGCCACCATCGCCCACGACAACGGCATCGCGAAGTCTTATCGTCAACTGCCCGCCGTCGCCTGAAAGGAGCTCGCCATAGACATAGAGCAAGCCGGCAAGGGCGATGACAAGTGCGACGGCCGCCGTGCACCAGCCAGCTTTGCCCCGGGTTGATCCCTCGTCTTTCATCGCAATCCTCCATTGACTATCTTCCCTCATCGCACCCAATGCCCGGCAGCAAATGACGTTCCCGCCCTGGACCACAGTCCGAAGGCCCGAGAGGCTTTGGACCCTGTCGTTCACGGACCAAAGTCCGATCCCGTCAGGGACCGAAGTCCAATACGGGCGCTTGAGCGGGCGTCGCTGTGGAACAAACAGTCGGTGAAATGCTTCCCCTGTCGTCAAAAACGCGGAGAATGTATGATGATCCAAAATCCCAATCCCCTGCACGACCCTAATCGCCTAAGTGATCTGGACGTACGAACTACGCCGGTGGATCGTACTCGCTCCAAACCGTGGGTGGGCTGGATCGCTGCCATCGCCGCGATCGCCGTGGCCGCCTTTGCTTACACGCTGTGGACCGATACGCCGGGTTCCGATTTGCAGACAACGGCATCCACCACGAATTCTGAGCCTGCATCTGTCCCGGCAAAGCCGACGGCACCCGCTGATAACAGCGCGGCGCCGGCACCGCCTACACCGCCGGCGGCTCCCGCACAGCAGTAAATTGTTGGCAGAGAAGGAGACATTCAAAATGATGAGAAAAATTGTTCTTGCCAGTGCCTTCGTTGGCGCCCTGGCATCTTGCACAGCCACCGAGAGGGGAACGGCCATTGGAGCCGGCACCGGAGCGATCATCGGCGGAGCCGTCAGCAACAGCGTTGAAGGTGCTGCGGTTGGAGCCGTCGCTGGTGGCGTCGCCGGCGCCCTGATTGGCCGCTCCACCGAACGTCGCGGCTACTGCGTGTATCGAGATCGCTACGGACGGACCTACGAGGCCCGTTGCTAGAAAAACGGCTGATTCATCGCATCCAGCCAGAAGAGAGAGCCGTTTTCCTCGGCAAGGAAAGGCGGCTGATTTGATGTGTTGCGGCCCTTTGCCCTATGTATGTCCCGATAGACTGGAACACATTCGTGAATAGCTGGCCGCGCAACGCCAGAGGATACGCGGAGATTGCGGATCGAAGAGGCGTGCAACTCACAGATCAAGCGAGCATAGGGAGCATGACGAAGGGAGCATCATGTCACCGGGAATGACAATCAAGGAAGTCATGGGCGAGCTCGCCGCACTCGAAGACCCGAAGATGCGCGCGGCTAATGAACGCCGTGGTGACGATCACGGCGTGAACCTTACCCATCTTCGCTCTCTCGCCAGGCGGCTGAAGACACAGCAAGAACTCGCACTTCATCTGTGGGATACCCGCGACACCGCCGCGCGCCTTCTCGCGACCCTCGTGTGCAGGCCCAAGGCCTTCTCCGCGGCCCAGCTCAACGCAATGATCCGCGACATTCGCTCTCCAAAGCTGCTTGATTGGTTTATCGTGAACGTGGTCAAGCCCGGTCGCTACGCCGAGGAACTCCGTCTGGGCTGGAAGGACGGCGACGACCTTGTCGGTCGCGCCGGTTGGAGCCTGACAACTGAAAGAGTCGTCAAGAACCCTGAGGGCCTCGACCTCGATGCATTGCTCGGCCAGATCGAGAAGGAGATGAAGCAGGCACCTGCTCAGAAACAGTGGGCCATGAATCATTGCCTTGCCGAGATTGGCATTCATCATCCAGAATACCGCGCGCGAGCTATGGGCATTGGCGAGCGGCTCGCCGTCCTGATCGACTACCCTGCATCACCTGGCTGCACGCCACCCTACGCACCGGTCTGGATCGCCGAGATGGTCCGCCGACTGGAAGGGACGGGAGGTCCATGACCACACCTCCAGCGTGTGTTTCGGCGTGGGACTTGCCCGAACGGTCCGCCTCAGTCCGCCAAAATGCCGGGAGCGGGTCATGTTGACTGAAGCGTAGTCTGCATCGAGGATGTGGTTTTCGCATTCGACTGGTTTCATGATTCAGACGAGGCGCCGGGATGACGCCAAACTCCTTCAACACCGCCGTTGTCGGCAACACTGGCAAGCCCCAAGCTCTGCCACCTCTTCAGCACGTCAAGCAAGGCGGACGTGTCGTCGTTCGGCGCCAGTGCGAGCATATGATTGTCGGCAAGATCCGTGACCGCAACAGGCATCTAGCCCCGCCGCCCTCGGCGGGGCAGTCGGCCATCAACGCAGCGGCTGGCTACTGTGACTTTTGAGGATCGTCGGCCGGATTGACATACTTGATGCCCCATGGGCCAGTAGTCGTAATTTGAACGACTGTCTCCTCGTCGAAGTAAACGAAATGCGCCATGCCGGGCGGCAACGCGAAGAAACTGCCTGCAGGCAGTGCCTTGGCGGCTTTCCGATCGGCCGTTTCGCCCATTCCAAGATTAGTAGTCCCCGATACGACTGTGACCACTTCATCCGCAGGGTGTGTGTGGGGCGCGATCGCATAGCCCGACGGCACCTTGAGCCGGAGGGCAAACAAACCTTCCTTGGTGGGATCGCCGAATAGGACCGCCGCTTCTGCTCCGGCAGGAAGCACTTTGGGGGCCGGCCCCCACTTGACATCATCGGGAGTGACCATTGTGTGCGCACCCTCTGCCGAAGCAAAGGAGGCCATCCCGCATAATCCGATCACGCTGGCTGCGAATATCGATGCAACTCTCATGACAAACCTCCCTCTCGCCAGGCCTTTACCTCGGCTGAGCGCAGGGGCAAGGCTCGCGAACTGCAAATAGTACGTCCGCGCACCACGTCTAAGCAAGCTCTCACTAATGGATTTTATAAGAATTTTCTAATGGACGGAGGGGATGATAAAAGCTCCTCGGGAGCCGACGAAGTCTCTCCTCGCCAAAGGCGCTGCGAGTGTCCGTACCAGAGCCACAAAACCACGCGATCCGGCGCAGCCGACTCGCCCGCCGTACCCTTGAAGAGCTGCCCGGTCGCGACCGGCCAGCCGCTTAACCAATTCCATTTCTTTCGATTAATTTAGCGAAAGTTTATTTTCAGGGGGCAGAATGAACATTTCCATTAAGACGGGCCCGACTTCACTTCTTATTGTGCTTGCACTTGGCATCTGCGGCAACGCCATTGTGTCGCTGGTTGGGTTGAACGATACAAACTCGTCGACGATCGCAATCGGCAAGAGCTTGTTGCCGGGTGCCCGGGTCGTCGGTGACTTGGCGGTGCTTGGCCGCTTGGCTATCGATCGCAATTGGTGGGGAAAAGGACTCGGAGCCGCGCTGTTGCAAGGCGCTGTGCTGCGGACCGGACAGGCGGCCCATATCATGGGTATTCGCGGCTTTCTGCTCCACGCGATCTTCGAAGAGGCCAAGGCCTTCTACGAACACTATGGCTTTATCCCATCCCCTGCCAATCCTCTGACGCTTGTCATGTCGCTGAAAAGCGGTGCAGGCCGGTAAGACATCATCTACGGTACGCGGAGTTCGTTCGTGCTTCCTTTTCACAGGAAGGACCTGCGGCGGCCTTGCTTCAATGACCGGTCAACAGCTCTGGAATTAGCCTCAAGGCGCGGCTGTCCTCCGTCAGCCATCGAAGGAGGATGCCAAGGCGACCGTTGAGACCATTGGCGTTGCAGGTGGCAATCGTCACCGGCTGATTCGCCCGAAACGCGCGGGACAGAACTCAGTCGAAGTCGCGGTCGATACTGTGCAACCGTATCGGACTAAAGTCCGAAAAAAGCGTCAGCGTCACAGTTTGGCCCGATTCCCCGGAATTTTTAGAAAGCGCTTTGATACATCGATCCGCCCCATCCGGGACCGGAGTAAGCAGCAGCAGGCTGAGCGGGTGCCGCCCGGGGAGTCCGGCGACAAGAGGCCTACGGGACTGAGGGGGATCCATGTCTTATGCACGCGAACGGCAACTGGATGGTCTGAGGACCTTTGCCGTTTCAATGGTGCTGTACGACCATTTTTGGGCAGGCGAAGGCTCAGTTTTGGGCCATCTCGGCGTTCGCCTGTTCTTCGTGCTCAGCGGCTTTTTGATAACGCGGCTCCTCCTGGAATCCCGATCGGCAACCCAATATGAGCCAGGCAATACGCTGAAGTCGTTCTACATTCGCCGCGCGCTTCGGATATTTCCCCCCTACTTCGCGATCCTGGGCTTCGTTTGGCTCGTCAATCTCGAGGGCGCTCGAGGCAGCCTCAAATGGCACGCGCTCTATCTCTCGAATTTCTGGTATGCCCTTCGCGACGAATGGACGCCATGGGTGTTGTGCCACACTTGGAGCCTGAGCATCGAGGAACAGTTCTACATCGTCTGGCCGCTGGTCATCCTGTTCGCACCACGCCGGTTGATTGCACCGATTTGCATCGCCGTCATCACATTCTCACTCGGGTATCGTTTCTACTGGCCACTGACAGGCATACCATCGCTTGCGCGTGACCTTCTTCCTCCCGCGTCGATGGATGCGCTTGTCGCAGGCGCGCTCCTCGCAGTTTATCGAAGCAGCACCGAGGCTTGGCCACAATGGATACGGCTAAGCTGGGCTCCGCTGACTGCTGCCGCCGTCATTTTGCTCTGGCTGAGATCAATCTCGATGACGCCGGCGCTCGAATGGCTGACGTGGATTGGCAGCGAGGTTTCTCCGCTCGTCCCGCTCGTCATGCTCGTTGGATGCTGTTCGGCAGGCTTGCGAGGCGCCTTCGGCCGCCTGCTGGAGCTGCCGCCGGTTGTTGCCGTGGGGCGGGTAAGCTACGGCGTTTACCTTTTCCATCCAATCGTCCTATCGCTGATCGTCAAGGCCCAGCCTTTTATCCCGGTCAATGTTTCTGAACAGGGTCCTTGGCGATTCATGATTGGAACGACGGCCACCTTGCTGGTCGCTTCGATTTCGTGGCTGGCTTTTGAAAAACCGCTCAACCAGTTTAAACGCTACTTCCCTTACGTCCGCGCCGGACGCGTGGCCAGCCTTCCTTCGTCTATGAAGCCAAGTGAGGCTGGCGGACGGGAATATGATACTTCGGCCTATCGCCGCATTTCCGACGAACGTGCGAGCTGAACGATGTCTGTTCCATTGATCTCCGTTGTGCTGCCTGTCTACAACGCCGAACCCTATGTGGCGGCCGCGCTAGAGAGCATTCTGCGCCAGGACTACCGGCGCCTTGAAGTCATCGCGCTTGACGACGGGTCGACCGATCGATCGCTGACTATTCTTCAACGGTATCGCGACGTCGACCAGCGCGTCCGTATCGTTTCGCGGGAGAACCGCGGGCTTGTGGCGACTTTGAATGAGGGCATTTCCTTGGCGGAGGGTGATCTCATCGCCAGGATGGACGCAGATGATGTTTCCTATCCGTCTCGTTTTTCACGCCAGGTGGCGCTGTTTGCGCAGCAGCCCCAGCTCGCGATGAGTGGCACGGGCATCGATCAGCTTCTCGGCAATCGCGTCGTACGCGGTAAGCCAAATCCGGTCTATCAGTCCGGGGATTGGCACATCTTGTCGCTGTTCTTCACAATCTTCTTGCACTCGACGGTGATGTTTAACCGAAAGCTCATTCCTGAGGACATGCTGGTCTATGACGCCAGCTATGTGCACGCGGAAGATTTCGATCTCTTCAGGCGCATCGCACGAGAGTTTCCGGCGGCCATGATCGATGAAAGCCTGGTCGCCTATCGTATTCACGGCGACAGCATCACAAACAGACATAAGCCGCAAATGCGCCGGACCCATCTGAAGATCGTTGCCGAGAACCTCGAACGGCTATCTCTCAACGATGACCCGGAGGCTCTTCATGACATCGGTGCAGCCGTCACACTAGACACGGTACGCCGTGCTGCAAATTGCATCCTCACGGTGGAGAGAAACATCGCCAAGCAGGCTGCACCGGCAGCCACCAGCTATGCGGAGGGAGCCTTGTCTTTCTTCTATTTCCTTTATCAGCTCATTGCCGATGAGCAGCGTCCCGACCTAACCCATGAGTTTCTCACGCGAACCGGAAAGTGGCAGGTCATTCGGCGGCGCGAGCGATATGGACTTCGCTCTGCCGTTCATGCCCCGTGGCTATGTCGCTTTTCGGACGGGGCCACCCGGCGGGTGGACACGCTGGCGCGTTACTGCCGATCGGTGCCTGTCAAAACGGTCCCGCCGCTTCAGGGGCTCACATAGTGGACGGCGTTGCTGCCAGGTCTGCGCCTCTTGTCATCTTCTTAGGGCAGGCGCTGTCAGAGGTAACCCTGCTCGACTGTAGAACTCGTCTGCCGAGGTCACAACCGCCATGCTAGAATTCATTGCGTCGAGTTTTCGGCTATTGCGCCAGGCGCTGGGCAACAAGATCGGCCTCGTTGCGGTTGTCGTCGTTCTTGGGCTAGGCAGCGCTGTCCTTGAAGGCACGGGCATTGGTCTTATCATTCCGATGCTCGGCATCATTGCCGGCGAAAAGGATCCTTCGGGGATGGCCGGGCTCTCAGCGGTCTTCCAGCAAGTGGGTGCCGGTTTGGACGACCGCACAAGACTGATTGCAATTGCTGCCGCCATCCTTGGACTGATTACTCTAAAGAATGTGCTAGCGTTTGCCAACGCCGTGCTTGCCGGTTTCATCTACGGCAAAGCGGGCCACGCGCTCCGCAGCTCTCTTGCCGGTCAGCTTCTGACAATCGGATACCCGTTTTTCCTCAAGGAAAGTCCTGGGCGGCTGCTCAATATCATTTCCAACGAATCCTGGCGCGCTTCGGATGCAATCCAGACCATGCTCGCTTCGATCGTCTACGCCTCGGCCATTGTCATTCTGCTCGCCTTTCTCCTGCTTCTTTCATGGCAGATGACCCTGTGCGTTGCGCTGGGTCTTGTTCTGATCCAAGCCCTTCACGCGATCTTGTCAGCCAGCCTGAAAGCCCCGAGCCGCAGTGTCACGTCGTTCAACAGCGAGCTCGCCGCCAGGATGCTTCATCTTGTACACGCCGGACGGCTCATCCGTGCATTCGGACAGGAGCAGCGCGAGAGAGCAGTCTTTGATGTTGCTTCAGATGCCGTACGAAAATCAGGTTTCGTTCTACAGTCCCGCCAGGCCGTACTGCCGCCGCTGACGGAGGCGCTGCATTCGGGCCTTTTTTTAGCCGTCGTCGTCAGCGCCTGGCTTTGGGGCGTGAGTTTCCCGATTATTGTTGCTTTCGTGGTGCTGCTCTATCGGCTGCAGCCACATGTACGTTCACTGCAAATGGCGTGGAGCCAGGTGCAAAGCTGGAGCGGCTCTCTGGAGGAGGTCAGATGGCTTCTGGACTCATCCGATAAGCCAGCGCCGCCAGCAGGCGGCGGCCAGCTTCATGCCCCTCTCCAGCAGATCAAATTTGATCGCGTGACCTTCAAATATCCGGGTTCTGGCTCGCGAGACGTGGTGCTGCGCGCTGCGACTTTCGAAATTCGCCAAGGTCGTTCGACGGCCATTGTCGGACGCTCTGGCGCCGGAAAAACCACGATCGTCAATCTTCTGTGCCGATTTGTAGAGCCCGATGAAGGGCAGGTTCTGATCGACGGCACCTCTCTTAATCAAATCGACCCAGTCCAATGGCGACGGAAAATTGCGCTCGCCAGCCAGGACCTTGAGCTGATTGACGGTACTATCCTTGAGAATATCACCTATGGTCACAATGCCTCTTTGGCCGAAGCGGAGAGCGCAGCAAAGCTTGCTGAGGCGCACGAGTTCGTCGAGAAGCTTCCTGACGGATATGAGACGATCGTCGGCTATAGGGGGGCCAGTCTTTCGGCTGGCCAACGGCAGCGGATTGCGCTGGCAAGGGCACTGGTGCGCGATCCGGAAATCCTCATCCTGGACGAGGCCACGAATGCCATGGACGGATTGTCCGAAGCAGCGATCGTGGAGACCTTGAAATCCAGAGCCGGTCGTCGTGCGACGATCGTCATCAGCCATCACCGCAGCACGATTTCATTTTGCGACGACATCGTGATCCTTGACGGCGGCCGCGTCAGGCATCAGACCCCGTTTGCCGAAATCGCGACGTTAAGCATGGACCAGCTCTACGAACACGCAACGCCTGCTTCCTAACCGAGGGCATGTTTCGGCCCGCCGGAAGTTGCGGGCATCGGGGATTGTGCCAATCTAGGAACCGAGAAGGTGGTGGAGCCTCCGGAATTCTTTTGGCATAATCTGGTTGTACACCGCAAGATATGCGCGCGGCGCGTTTAGATGGCAAATGCGCGGATGCGCCCTGCCCTGCTGAATGGCCTGGCCCAACGTCCCGGTGTCTATCGGGACGTTGCCCTTTGAAAGAGCCGCCGCACAGTTTCACAAAGTACAGATGAACGTTGAGCATCTGCCGCTTGGTATCCTGCGCGAAAATCCGGTTGTCCCGCACGATTGCGCCGGGCGCAATCGGCGGCATCCGTGACCGCAGCGCCGCCGACATTTTTTCCCACGCCATGTCGTGCGGCTGCGTGCGCGCGCTGTTGCAGGGTTCGCACAGCCGCGCGAAAGACTTCAGGTAATCCGACTTGAGACTGCCCACGCGCCGGTTCTTCGTTTTGTAGTCGTGGACGAACAGCGGCGCAGCCTGCGAC
Source organism: Rhizobium sullae (assembly GCF_025200715.1). NCBI lineage: Bacteria > Pseudomonadati > Pseudomonadota > Alphaproteobacteria > Hyphomicrobiales > Rhizobiaceae > Rhizobium > Rhizobium sullae. Next base: position 2,133,511 of record NZ_CP104144.1, on the reverse strand, counting down.
GGACGGCCGAACACGGCCTGCAGGTCGGAACGCTTGGTTTTGTGCTCGCCCGTGGTTGCGGGCGCACCGCAGATCCAGCAGTTCAGGACAGGAACGGTCAAAGGCTCGTTTGCCGGAGCAGCCCTTCAGCGGCTGCGGATCTTACGCATGGGCGTGCACAGCCCGCGGCGGCTTTGCGGCCGGATGGACTTTGACCTTCACTTCCACCGTCTGGCCGAGAAGGTCGAGCATCTTCCACATGCGATCGACCGTGAAGCCGTCCAGCTTGACGCGGCGGATGCGGGAGAATTCGGTGTAGTTGATTCCGGTCAGCGTTCCGGCTTCACGCACCGACAGCTTCCGCTTGTCGAGCGTCTTGATAATCTGCGCCGCCAGAGTCGCCCGAAGATGCTCCAGCTCCGGGTTCGGCATATTGAAGTCGCGGAAGATGTTATCGCTGCCCCGGACCAGTTCCAAATCATCGCTCATCGTAAAGCCTCCTTCAGTCGTTTTAGTCGTTCGCGGATCAGATCGATTTCGGCTTTTGGCGTCGCAATGCCCGACTTCGATTTTTTCTGAAACGCGTGGACAACCCATATGTCCGTATCGATCTGCAACACGTAGACGACGCGGAAAGCGTCGCCCCGGTGCTTCAATGCCAGCTCGAGCACGCCCGATCCGAGGCCCGTCAGCGGCTTTGCGATATCGGGATGGGGCCCGCGGCAACCACATTCAACGCCCGCGCCATTTCGATCTGTGCGCCGGGCGGAAAATCCTCAAAGTCTTTCCGGGCGGCTTTGATCCACGATACTCTACGGACGTTGTCTGGCATATAGTCCATGTTGATATATTTATCAACACACGTCAATGAAAATCGCGCTGCGGCCGCCATCCGTACTGGGAAGGGTGACAACTGGTTCTGCTTTCCGGAAGTCATGCAGCGTGACCGAGGTTGATGATCCGAACGAATTCTCAGCCGCGTATCGATTCTGACCACCGCACCTAAAGAGGCGCGCAGGCGATTCGGGTCAAAGATGCTGATCTCATTCACCTCGACCCAGACATTTGGGATACACGAAACCTGCAAGCCGCGCCGATCCGCAAGGAGCACTGAAGCGCTCAGAGGCATGCTTGAAGCAGATATCGCCGATGGTCGTCGTTTTATCATGACGCTTTCAAATTCCTTCAGCCGTCGTCCCGGGGCTTGGGAACATCGAGTTCGATCACAACGGGAGCGTGGTCGCTCGTATGCGCCCAGCTCCTGGGCGCCCTCCGGACGTTCGCCGACTTGAGCCATGGAGCGACGACGGGGCTGAGCAGGAAGTGGTCGAGCCGCAGCCCGGCGTCGCGCTCGAAGGAACTCCGCCAGTATTTCCAGAAGGTGTAAATGCGTTCGCCAGGATGAAGATGGCGCACGGCATCCGTCCATCCCTGCGCCACGAGATCAGCATAGGCCTTCCGAACTTCCGGCCGAAAGAGCGCGTCGTCGAGCCAGCGTTCCGGCTTGTAAACATCGATCTCCGTCGGCATGACGTTGAAGTCGCCGACGAGGAGGGTAGGGACCTCAAGTTCAAGCAGCTCGGCCGCGTACTCATGGAGACGTTGGAACCACCGAAGCTTGTAGTCGAACTTCGGACCAGGCGCAGGGTTTCCATTCGGAAGATACAAGGACCCGATCAAAATGCCGTTGATCGCCGCTTCGATGTAGCGGCTATGGCTATCGTCGGGATCGCCGGGCAAGCCGCGACGCGTCAGGACCGGCATCGAGCCGTTCGAGAGGATCGCGACGCCATTCCAGCTCCTTTGCCCATGCCAGACGGCGCCGTAGCCGGCCCGTTCGATTTCTCTCCGCGGAAACCTTGTGTCTTCGGTCTTCAGCTCTTGAAGGCAGACGACGTCGGGCTTGTCCTCCTTCAGCCATCGAAGGAGGATGTCAAGGCGACCATTGATACCATTGACGTTGTAGGTGGCGATCTTCACCGGACCGAACCGCATTTCCAAATCTCAACCAGAAAGGAAATGGAAGCTGAAAGGCAAAGTTCCTTGGGCAGGAAGGCAATTGATGGCTCCCGACGGATCCCTCGGCGCAGAGCGGACAATTGGATGATTTGAGACTGCCTTGCTCATCGACCAAGAAGTGCGCTCCGCGATGAACTCCGCGAACGGCTTGACGTTCATGTGGACGCCTGCCGCCGGCCCGGACGATTTCCCGGCGCCGACAGATTGCGGCCGTTTCGAAGATAACGATACGCTTCATTTTCTTCTGCTTGATCATGCCGGATACTTTTTCCGCGGCTTTGCAGACGATGCCGTTCGCCACCTGGTTACCAAAAAACCATAATTGCCTCGCCTAGATCATACGTCGACAACAGGCATAAAGAATTGGATCAACGCTGAATGCGCATACCCTACGTTTTTCTCGGTGCATTTCTTGCAATCGTACAGTCCGCATATGCTGAAGTCGCACCACCGCCTGTTTTGAAGCCGCTGACGCGACAGGCGCAAGCCGCCCAGTTAAGTGCGCAATTTCTTACGCGGTATAGCTACAGGCCCATTCCACTCGACGACACCTTGTCGGCCAGGGTCATGGATCGGTTCATCAAGTCACTTGATCCCGACCGCATGCTCTTCCTGCAAGCGGACATCGACGGGTTCATGTCTGACCGCAGCGAGATTGACAATGCGATAGAACGGAAGGACTTGAAGATCCCATTTGCCATCTTCAACGCCTATGAACAGCGCGTTGTTGATCGCATGAACTACGCGCGCGACTTGCTTAAACAGGACTTCGACTTCCGCGCACAGGAAAACTATTCCGTGCTGCGCGACAAAGAGCCTTGGCCACAGTCGGAAGCCGAAAGCAATGAGCTCTGGCGCAAGCGCGTCAAAAGCGACTGGTTGCGGCTGAAGCTGGGCGGCAAAACCGACGCGGCTATTCGCGAAACGCTCGATAAACGTTATGAAAACAGACTCGAGCGCGCTTACAAGTTTAAAAGCGACGACGTTTTCCAGTCGTTCATGGACGCCTATTCAACGTCGATTGATCCGCACACGGACTATTTCGGCGCGGCCGCTTCAGCCGACTTCAATGTCTCGATGAAGCTTTCGCTGTTTGGTATCGGTGCTGTGCTGCAGGAGCGCGACGACTACACGACGATCCGTGAGCTCGTGCCTGGCGGGCCGGCGCAGCTGTCCGGCAGCCTCTCGGTCGGAGACCGCATTACCGGCGTTGGTCAAGGCAAGGATGGGGCGATAAAAGAAGTGGTGGGCACGCGCCTTGATGAAGTCGTGCAGATGATACGCGGGAAAAAAGGCTCCGTCGTGCGGTTGGACATCCTGCCGGCAGATGCTGGAGCAGATGGCACGCATCGCATTATCAGCCTGGTGCGCGATAAAATCAGTCTCGATAAGCAGGCTGCCAGGAAGGCTGTGCTGTCCGTGAAGGCGGGCGACGCCGCGCGCAAAATCGGGATCATTACTTTGCCGGTATTCTATGAGGATTTTGAAGCCAAGCGCAAAGGAGACAAGGATTACAAAAGCGCAAGCCGCGACGTCGCCAAACTTCTCGACGAACTGAAGCAGGAAAAGGTCGACAGTGTTCTCATTGACCTGCGCAACAATGGCGGCGGTTCATTGGACGAGGCGATTGATTTGACTGGTCTCTTCATCGGCAATGACCCGGTTGTTCAGCAACGCAGCAGCAACGGCAAGATCGAAGTCAAAAGCGCGGAGTTTGCAGCGCCTGTCTGGACAGGTCCGATGGGTGTCCTGATCAATCGCGGCTCGGCGTCGGCTTCGGAGATTTTTGCCGCGGCCATCCAAGACTACGGTCGAGGCGTGATCGTCGGCGAACCCAGTTTCGGGAAGGGCACTGTTCAAACCGTCATTGATCTTGACCGGATCGTTCGCAACAGCAAACCCGAATTCGGGGAGCTGAAAGTAACGATTGCCCAGTTTTTCCGGGTCAATGGCGGGACTACGCAGCTGCGCGGCGTGAAGCCTGATATCAGCTTGCCGGGACTTTCCGATCCGACGAGCTTCGGCGAGACCAGTTATGACAATGCGCTGCCGTGGGCGCAGATCAAGCCCGCGAACTACGCTCCCGACGACACCGTCAAGACTTTGCTGCCGACATTGCAAAGCCGCCATGATGCGCGGGTCAAGGGTGATCCGGACTTCCAACGTCTGCTGCAAGACATTGCCGACCTCAAGGCGCAGCGCGAGAAGGGGGTTGTTTCCCTGAATGAAACGGAACGTCGCAAAGAAGCGACTGCTCGAAAGAATCGGTTCAAGGCTCGAGCGCAGGCAAGCGATGGCGAGGATCCTGGTGGAGACGATGGTCTGGAGGCAGATGAGCGCAGCCTGAGCGCTGCTATTGCCATCGAGAATGCCCGCAAGAAGGCAAAAGACGTCCTGCTGGACGAGGCCGCCGCCATTCTTGCAGACGAGACGGATTTGCAGGAACACGTCGGAGAGGCAGCCACAAAGCAATGGGGAAACGCGAACGGAAAATAAGTCACACCGACCGGGGCAGCGGTATGGGAAGCTTCGCAATCGTCAGGTCGGGGTTAGACGAACGGATGCCGGCGACCAACGTCATCAATCGATCCTCGGGCAGACGGGGAGGGGATTTACGAAGCAAGACGGGATCGGCGATGCGCTCCGCGACCATCCACTTCACGGCGCGGCGAAGGCGTTCCGGCGTCCAGTCGAGGCCCCGCTGCTTGAGCACGTGAGCGATGTCGTCCCATGTGTGGTCCGGCCTCATGCGCCGGACGGTGGGAAGCCATTGGCTCGCGGAAGCGATGCGATCGCTGTAGGCGGCTTTCTGCGCGGCAGTCATTTTGGCCAACGCATCTGGGCGTTTTTCCCGGATCTCCGGGTTGCCAGGCAGCCGGCCGAGCGGAGCTCAATCTCCTGGGCCTCAGTCGCTTGCTCCTCCGTCGAAGCGCGTGCGTAGCCTATAAGTTGGCCTTTCGCCTGTTTCATGTCGGTCTCGCCTGAGAATCACAGCAGACACGATATGACGATCCGATCAACATTTCCGGAAAACGTGTCGATGAAAAGGAAAAATGGCGACATATCACCCTCAGCACTCATCAGTGCATGCCCTTTGAGCTTCCCTGCGCTGGCCGGGGAAATGGATGCGAGCGTTTCGGAATTTGCTACTGGTCCCATGATGCACCCCGCTATCTCACAATCCAGTTTTCGAGGGTGAGGCCGCGAATGCGCTGGAACTCGCGTGTATTGTCCGTCACAAGTGTCAGGTCTAGCGCACAGGCATGCGCGGCGATCAATAGATCGTTGAGGCCAAGCGTCTGCCCCGCTGCTTCCAACTCCGCACGGATGGCGCCGTATTTGATGTCGGCGGGGATATCCATGGGCAGTATGGGAAGCGTTTCGAGCACGCTTTCGACCTTGGCCAGTAGCTTGGCTGATCCCTTTTTTGCGCAACCGTATCGCAACTCCGCTGCGACGATGATGCTGGTGCAAATCTCTTTGGGATCGATCTCTTCGATGCGGCGAGCCGCCGGTCCGAAGGGATTGCGTATTATGTCGCTGATGATCTTCGTATCAAGCAAGTACCCGTTCAAAAAATGTTCTCCGGCTTTGCAGGCATATCCTCAATATCCGGGAACTGGTCTTCAGGCCCGAGCGGAGGCTCCTTCTTCCACTCGGCAATAAGCTCCGCGAAATTGGACGGCCCGGTTACAGGCTCGATGATGAGCTTATCCCCCTCGCGGTGGATCATCACGCGATCCCCTGGCAACTCAAATTCCGCAGGGATGCGCACCGCCTGACTACGGTTGTTGCGGAACAGCTTCACTTCTTTCGGTCTTGATGACGGCAATGAAATAGGCATATGGCAGCCTCCGTTGTATATGCCACAATGTATATGCCGTGTTGCGCCGATTCAAGTCCGACTGCTCGTTCATCGCGGCGCAAGGTCGGGCGCAGGAGGTCGCTCGGCCCACCCCCTAATCCTAGCGGCTTTAAAACTCGGTACCGATAAGAAGGCCTTGCGCACTAACGGTGGTCGGCTCACACCGGATTTCCAAACGCAGAAGATGCGGATAAACGATCGTTTGTGGGCGTTTCTGTAGGAAGTGCCACCTATTGCTTGGCATGAGGACGTGGACTATATATCCCAAAGTATCTATATCATTCAGGATATGAAATGACGGAATGGAAGGTCGAGTTTCATGACCGCTTCAAAGGCGAGATCACAGACCTTCCAGCCGATGTTCGGGTCGAATTGCTCGCGCATTTGGTGCTACTTCGCGAGAAGGGCTTTCGATTGGGACGACCTGAGGTCGACACACTCGAAGGATCCAAACACGCGAACATGAAGGAACTGCGCGTCAAGGTGTTGAAGGTGCAATGGCGGTTCGCCTTTGCCTTTGATCCGGAGCGAAAGGCTGTGGTTCTCTGCGGTGGTGCGAAGAGCGGTGTGAGCCAGAAACTCTCCTATAAACGGCTGATCGATCTGGCGGACAAACGATACGACGAGCATTTGAGCGAGTTGGAGAAGAAACATGGATGATCTCGATAAGCTGATACAGACGCTTCCTGATGATGAACAGCGCGCCGTTGCAAAGCGTGCCGACGAGCTTTTCGCAGCACACAGTCTGCGTGAATTGCGGGCACTTGCTGGACGAACGCAGGAAGACGTGTCTGCCGGGACCGGTTTCAAGCAGACCAACGTCTCAAGACTGGAGAAGCGCGCCGACATGAAGCTGTCGACGCTTCGCGACTATGTCGAATCCCTCGGCGGCACGTTGAAGATCGTCGCGGATGTCGCGGGCAAGAAAGTCGATCTTTCCAGCATTGCAGAGCGTTCCCGACGCGGTTCAAAGCTCTGAACGCCGTGGCAGGGGAGGGGAGCTACAGTCCTGCCGCTTTCGTCAAGTTGACGCGGAAACGGTCGCGGTGGCGGTGATAGCGGCGGGTCATTTCAGCGGAGGCATGGCCGAGTTGCCTCTGGATATAGCGCTCATCGACTTCGGATGACGAAGCCAGGCCGGCGCGCCGTGAGGGAGTACACTTCAATTTGCCGAGTAGCCCGGAAGGCGCTGGCGGCGTGATAAGCGGTAAACCGACATACCAACCAGCATGGCCGCAACGAACAGAACGGCCTCCCACCGCCCCGTCGACAATGCAGCGATGGCGGGGCCGGGACAGAACCCCACCAGTCCCCAGCCAAGCCCGAACAAGCCCGCGCCAGTCACCAGTTTCCAATCGATCGATCTGTTCGCCGGCACATAGAAGCGGCTGTCGAGCAAGGGCGCCGAGCGGCGAGCGCGGATGATGTGAGCCACGGCAGAAGGAATCAGCGCGCCACCCATGACAAAGGCCAGCGACGGGTCCCAGCTACCCGCGACATCGAGGAAAGCTAGCACACGTCCGGGATTGATCATGTCGGAGATTACCAAGCCTGCGCCAAAGATGAGCCCGCAGAAGACCGATGCTACCATGCGGGCCCTCATTGCTGCACTCCAAGGAGATGTCGCGCGACGAAGACCGTCGCACCCGCAACAGCCATGAAGATCGCTGTGGCGGCAAGCGAACGCGGCGAAAGACGGGCAAGCCCGCAAACGCCGTGGCCGCTCGTGCAACCCGATCCGAGTCGGGTGCCATATCCAACGAATATTCCGGCAACGATCAGCAGTGCTGGGGAAGAGGTGATAGCGATGTCGGGTCGGCGGACGAGGGCGGCCGCCAGCCACGCTCCTGCAATGAGGCCGACTATGAAACCCAGTCCCAACTTGCTGACGCCGTCATGGGTCAATCCGGCTGCATCGGCGGCCAGACCGGAAATTCCGGCTATCCTTCCGTTCAGCAGAAGGTAGAGGCCTGCCGACAGGCCAATCAGGAGGCCGCCTGCCAGGGGCCAGAGATAATATATTTCAGTCATTGCGCTCACACTGCGTTTTCGGTTCGGGCGTCGATCGTCACGACGGATCGGCTAAGGTTATTTCGACTTTATATATGCGACGAGATCGGCAATCTCGGTACGTGTCAGGGACAGATTGGGCATCCGGGAGTGATGAGGTGCAGCCAAGAAGGCCGAAAGGCTCGCTGCGTCAAACTGCTCCGATTCACCAATCTGAGCGAACGTCGGGACAGTATCGGAGCCGTGAACTTGTCCGGGTGCAACGACGTGACACTCGCCGCACCAGCGTTGGGCGATGCTGCGGCCGCGGAGTCGATCGGCCGCAGCGCTCTCGCCAATGACCATCAGAAGGAGAGCAACGGTAATAGCGCATTGCAGGCCATGTGTTCGCTTCATTGCAGCCGGGTCCTATAGGGTTCACCAGCAACTCGCGTTCGGTCATTGGCTAGCGTTGCCTTCGATCCATTTCGAGCCGCGTCCAGGTGATGATCAGACGCATCAGTCGCGTTTACTGCCACGCGACCATCGGACGTGAGTTCCTTGGCATCGAATTTGCGGGACGCGCTATCGCTGAAGTCTGAGATAGATTCCTGCAGGCGGCACTCGTCGGCGATATCGAGCAGGGCCTCCTTCGCAACAAGGACGATTTCGTCGCCCCCGATGTCTCTTTCCATGATCAGAAGCGCCTCGTCACCCGATGCCTTCATCATTCCACGGACCAACTTCAAGGGCATTTTCATCCTCCCGGCGCGCATGCGCTTCGAGCCACCAATTCGAGCCACCAAAGAGTGTTCACTCAAGCATTATGCTTCGCGCGCATGGCAACGCCTTGATCGAGCTCAAAGTCGGATCTCCAATCGCAATCCGGTGGAGGTTAAAATCAGCGGGCCCGTCTGCCATAATCGCGCATCTCGTCGATCCGGCGTTGGGTCTGTCGCGAGTTCTGGCTTTGCGGCTTGTGGTCCTGCCGATGGCGCTGCGCCAAGCTCTGGCCGCCTACAGTAACGAGATCATCCTCATGGTGAAGGGCACCTCGCTTGCCTCCATCATCACGCTGACGGAAGCGACCGGCATTGCGCAGGAGTTGATCTCGCAGACCTATCGCGCCATGGAGGTGTTCATCGCCGCCGGCGCAATCTACCTCGTCCTCAACTTCATCACCGTGTGGGCGCTTGCGCGGCTTGAAACAAGGCTGACGCCTGATCGCGTACGTGCCTGACCACCATGACCGCATACTACGGAGACTGAAAGACAATGCGCAATTTCGAGACGCCGACACGATCGGTGGCCGTGTCCGCTCAAGCAATGGCCGCGACATCGCACCGTCCGCTACCTTGATAGCGATCAACATCCTGCAGGCAGGTGGCAATGCCATGGACGCTGCCATAGCCGCCTGCGCCGTCCAATGCGTCGTCGAGCCGGGATCGACCGGCATTGGCGGCGACTGCTTCGCGCTTTACGCGCCGAAGGGCGAAGCCGATGTCATTGCCTATAATGGTTCGGGCCGCACACCGGCAGCCCTAACGGTGGACTGGTTCGAAGAACGCGGCCTGACCGAAGTGCCGCGCCAGTCGCCTTCCTCTGTGACTGTTCCCGGGGCCATCGACGCCTGGACGCGACTTCACGCGGATCATGGCCGTCTTGCCTTTGCCGAGCTTCTGGCGCCCGCCATCACCTTTGCCGAGAACGGCTATGCGATTTCGCCACGTGTGCATCATGACTGGGCGAAGGAGGAGCGGGTGCTTGCTGCCGACGAGGCAGCAGCGCGCATCTTCCTGCCGCAAGGCCGCGCGCCGCGCATCGGCGAGATACATCGCCAGCCGGAATTGGCCGCAACCTTCCGCAGGATCGCTACCGAAGGCCGCGACGGCTTTTATCGCGGGCCGGTTGCCGAAGACATGGTGGAGCGCCTGCGCGCGCTTGGCGGGCTTCATACACTCAACGACTTCACCGCCGCCAGGGGCGAGTACGTCACGCCCGTCACCACGACGTTCCGCGACTACACGATCAATGAATGCCCGCCCAACGGGCAAGGCATCATCGCGCTGATGATCCTCAACATTCTGTCGCACTTTGAGGCCGCTGGCGCGCCGGACGCGATCGACCGCATCTATATCGAAATCGAGGCGACGCGGTTTGCCTATGCGGCGCGCGACGCCTGGCTGGCGGACCCCGCCAAGGCCGATGTACCGGTCGCGGAGATGCTGTCCGACGAGCTGGCCAGTCGGCTCGCGGGCAGGATAGACCTGGCGCAGGCCATTGCGGATCTGCCGCCGTTCGAACTGCCGCGACACCGCGACACGGTGTATATTTCCGTGGTGGATGCTGAGCGGAATTCGGTGAGCTTCATCAACTCGATCTTCGACAGTTTTGGCGCCGGCATCGTTGCGCCGAAATCGGGCGTCATCCTGCACAACCGCGGTCAGAGTTTCTCGCTGAAGCGCGGCCATCCCAACATGATCGCGCCGGAAAAGCGTCCGCTGCACACGATCATCCCTGGTATGGTGACGCGCAACGGTCGAACCGAAATGTCTTTCGGCGTCATGGGCGGGTACTACCAAGCTATGGGGCACGCGCATTTGATTTCCAAAGTGCTCGACTATGGCATGGACTTGCAGGACGCGATCGACCTGCCGCGCCTGGTGCCGGCAAGCGGGCTCGCGCCGAAGATCGAGGCGGAGCAGACCGTTCCGGCCGCGACCATTGCCGAACTTCAGGCGCGCGGCTTCGAGATCGTACCGACTGAGGACCCGATCGGTGGCGCGCAGGTGATCCGCGTCGATTGGGAAAACGGCACGCTGACCGGCGCGTCGGGATCACGCAAGGACGGGGTAGCACTTGGCCTTTGATGAGAGACAGGTGCCCCCCGGGGACGTCCGGCCGCTCTGTTGCAAAAAATCCCGTTGATGTCCGAAGGAGCGCGAAGATTCTGAGCGAGATTTTTGATGAGCGATTTCAAGTGGCGTCATTTTCAGGGTGAAGTGATTTTGTGGGCGGTACGATGGTATTGCCGCTATGGGGTCAGCTACCGCGACCTTGAGCAAATGATGGGCGAACGGGGTGTGCCAGTCGATCATTCCACGATTTATCGTTGGGTTCAGAAATATGCTCCGGAGATTGAAAAGCGGTTGCGATGGCACTGGCGCCGGAAGGACCGGGCGCGGAACAGCGGCAAGGACCTCAACCAGATCGTCGAGCACGGATTGGGGCTGCACCCCCGGCGAAGGCCGCGAACCGGTTCCGGGCACGCAGGCCGAGTTTGGTGAGCTTACCAGGCCCGGGTGGAAACCGGCGCAGCTTGCCCGGCAGGATAAAGGGCATTTGACGCCGTGCGCATGCCGCGGCGTCAAATCGGCGTCTTTTAAGGACTGTTGCATCGCCGTTGAACATGACGGAACTGCTTCACATTCCCTTCATCCGGTAATGGAATAAGGGTAACGTTGCAGCATGATGTGGCGGCACGGTGGAGAGCGACATGAATAGATCGAAGGACGATTTCGATACACCTGACTGGCTGCAAGCCGAACTGGCCGATACACTTGACGAGGATTACGAACTTGAACTTTCGGAACCGGCCCTGTCGGAAGAAATCCGGAAGGTTTATCGCAAGTCGCATCCGCCCTCGATGCCACGCATCGATTACTTCCGCACGCTGCTGTCGCTGCAAGCCGAGCTGATCAAATTGCAGGATTGGGTCTCGTACCACAAGGAGAAGGTCGTGGTGATCTTCGAGGGACGCGACTCGGCCGGCAAGGGCGGCGTGATCAAACGCATCACCCAGCGCCTCAACCCTCGCGTCGTCAGGGTGGTGGCGCTGCCGGCCCCATCAGATCGCGAGAAGACCCAGTGGTACTTCCAGCGCTACGTGCCGCATCTGCCGGCCGGCGGCGAGATCGTGCTCTTCGACCGGTCCTGGTATAACCGCTCGGGTGTCGAGCGGGTCATGGGGTTTGCGACCGAGGATCAGGTGGAGCAATTCTTCGACGACGTTCCCGAGTTCGAGCGTATGCTGGTGCGCTCAGGTATCCGCCTGGTCAAGTACTGGTTCTCGATCACCGACGAGGAACAGCAGATGCGGTTCCTCGTTCGGATCCACGATCCCCTGAAGCAGTGGAAGCTGTCGCCGATGGACCTGCAATCACGCGTACGCTGGGAAGCCTATACCAAGGCCAAGGAAGAGACCTTCGCCCGCACGAACATCCCTGAGGCGCCCTGGTACATCGTCGAGGGCAACGACAAGAAGCGCGCCCGCCTCAACTGCATCGACCACCTGCTCACGCAGATTCCCTACGAAGACGTGCCGCACGAAGACATCACGCTTCCCGAGCGGGTATTTAATCCCGACTACGAACGCAAGGTCCTCCCGCCGGAGCTCTATGTGCCGTCGAAATACTAGGTCAGCTCAGGGTCGCCAAGAAACACCTGCTGTGGTCCTGGATCAGCTGTCGCGGGCTGCGGCGACGTGTCTGGCGTAGGCGCGAGTTCGCGTTGGAATTGCGCGCGGTGATTTATTGTATATGACAGTTTTGCGACAGAAGCTGCCGCGATGATCGTTGGAGGTAGGAGGAACCGTGAGCGAAAAACGCAAACGAGTTTACGAGGCGCTGTTGGATGGTGCCACAGAAGGTCTTTCCGGTAAGGAGCTTTACAATTTCGTGCTGCGGCGCTGTCCTAAAGCGACCAGCAAGAAGATTGTGCGTGCCTCGCTTCTTGCTCTTTCGGATCCTCACGTGAAGGATCGCAATGTTTTGCACACCATTTACGCGCTTGCGATAGCGCACCGAATGGATGAGGTCGGGTCGACGAGTGACCCCGATGATGAGGAAGATCCTGCAGAAAAGAGCCCAGTTCTGCGGAAGTTGAAGAAGACGGCCGCATCTGCTTCGATGCCCCCGGAAGCAAATCCGAATTGAACCCGGCACCGGGATAGTCGGGCGCCCAAGGGACAAAGCATTCGCGTTGACCGCCCACCAATATCTACCGTTGTCGTTTGAAACGCACATGAGTTGATGAAAGCATGAGTCTTTCCGCTGCCCACCAAGCAGAGGCGGAATGTTTACGGCTGCGGCCGGCGGTGAGGCAGCTTTAAGAGCCGAGCGTGTGCCGTCTTCTTGAACTTGGGTTCGGAGTTCGTTCGAATGTGCCAGGTGAGTTGTTTCGACCCGATGCGTCCGCTGCAAGGTATGAACTGCTGCATTGACCTGACGAAGCACTTTGCCGGACGTGAAAGCGACAATCGATCTCCCGCGCCCTTGGAACAGAACTACGCTCCCAAAGTTCGGATGAAAATATCACCGGCGCTGCAGAAGCAGCTGCAACTTGCGCAACCTCTGAGCAAACATTGAATGGGAGCAAGCGTCGCCGCTCGATGACCGACGTTTCGGCTTACTGGAGGAATCCGATGTTTCATCGCGCAATAACACTCAAGGCATTTGCCCCGGTCTTGCTTCTGGCCGTGGCGGCGCCGACAGCGACGGCGCAGCCGGCGCCCAGTGCTGTCAGCCGCGAGATCGCCTTTCTTCGTGCGTTTGACGGGCAGTTTGCCGGAACCGGCAGCCTGGAGCGTGCCAGCGGTTCGAGCCATAGGCTGACATGCAGGTTCACTGGCAATAGTGAAGGGCGGCAAGTTCTCCTGGATGGGCGCTGCTCAACGGCAATCATATTTGGTACATCGATGCGCATTGATATCCAATACGATGCGGGAACGGGGCGCTATTCGGGCTCGTTTCGCGAGAGCATGGGCACAATCGCAGACCTCGCAGGCTCTCGACAGGGCCAGATGCTTTCGCTCTCTTTTACCGAAACGCCAGAGAGTATTCGCCCCAACCCACCCGCACGACTGACGATCGTGCGAAGGGACGGCGGCATGGTTTTGACACTTCGTGGAACAAAGCCGGGTCGAGGTCAGAGCCTAAACCTTGAGCTGCGCAAAAGCTGAGGCCGAACGCGGGCAGCGGGAGGAGGAGGCTGACCGCTGGGGGCGATCGATCTTCATTGATCCCTCCGAGAGCATGGCTGCGATGGTCTGGCCGAGCAAAACTTGATAGCGGCCGAAAATTTGGCGCTTGAGTCATGAAATGGATCTGATGCAGGAGGACGTGGAATCGCGGACGGACTTCAGCCAGCGGTATTTGAGCGGCCTCGAGAGGCGAGCGCGACCCAACGTCGCGCTGCAATTGATAGTGGACATAAATGTATGTTCAAAACGATCCTGCGTTCAGGACGTTCGTTCAAGCGGTGGGATACCCCACGATGTGACCGAACAGGCCTCTCGCAGACTTCAATATTTGATCAAACAACGAAGGTTGAGGGCCGTGAAGGAACTCTACACCGGCGCGGGTCAATGAGAAGTTCATGCTGACGTCGAAGCCGGAACTGTCTTCCTGAACTAGATCCATCTCCCAAGCCTCGCGGAGACCCGGCAAGTTGGCGTCCATGTCCTCCAAGTCTGACACAGGGTAACGCGCCCAAGTCTCAACGGTCATAAGTGCATCTCGAATTCTTGTCATGCAAGTATCGCCATTTCTAAAAAGCTGATTAGCCGAGCAACAACTACTCAAACATACTTAATAAATATTGTCGAGTGACTTGGAAGTGACATACTGCTTTATTTTGGGGACGCGGGCGACAAGGCGGTGAAGAATTGACCAACCAGCAAATCATGTTGTCAATGCCGGGTGAAATTTCCGCAGAAGTGCCGAAGTAAAATTCCCCAACTATGCCGCTCGGACGACGTGGAGACTTGCGTATTTTTCGGCGTCTCTCGCGTTGGCGTTGCGGCGGAGCGAAGGGCGGCGGGGTGATCAAAGCCTTCGATCGCACGTGTTCAGGCATCAATTCGGCATGTTGGCGCAGCCTGTAGCTTGATCTCTCGATTTGTAGACGACGGCATGGTGCAAAAGTCGGTCGAGCAAAGCTGTGGCGACCACGGCATCTCCAAAAACATCGCCCCATTCGGCAAGGCCGCGATTGGATGTGAGGATCATTGCGCCTCTCTCGTAGCATGCGTTGACGAGCTGGAAGAACAGGTTGCCTCCGCCAGCGATGACCGGGAGATAACCGATCTCGTCAACGATCAGGAGACTGGGCCTGCAGAAGAAGCGGATGCGTTCTTGAAGTCGTCCTTCGCGTTCGGCTCTGGACAGGGCCGCAATGAGATCGGCCAGTGGGCAGAAGTAGACGCTTTTGCCGGCTTTGACGGCTTCGACGCCGAGCGCAACTGCCAGATGGCTTTTGCCGGTTTCCGGTGGCCCGAGGAAGTGAATGGCCTCGTTGCGGTGAACAAAGCCGAGTTGTGCGAGGGTGAAGATCCGATCTCTGTCGAGCGATGTTGGAACGTGAAATCGAAGCCCGCTTCTACAAGGCGATCCGGGTGAAAGCGTTCGACAGCATGCTGACACGCACGCTGGTCGGAGCTCGCAATCGGCTCCTGAGCATCTCAACCCACCTCAGCAACCAGATCCGCGGCCTGATGAAGACGTTCGATCTTATCGTCCCCAAAGGAATAGATCGGGCGTTTGATGGCAATGTCAGGGAACCGTTCGATCGGAATGACGCCTGAGGCGTGGTGCGACATACGCAAGCGCGCAGCCGATCTTGATTGCCAGTTGCTCGTAGCGGCGCGGGAAAGCCAGGCGACGAAGCTGTTGATGACGATCCCGGGGATCCGCGCCGTGGGCTCGAGGGGAGACGGCGGGGTGGCGGGGTGGCTTGTCAGATCAACTGAATGCGAGCGCGGTATTTGCGTTAATTACAATTCGAGTAGATGGAGTAATAAACCGTATATTACTGATGTATAAAGTACGTATAGGTTGAAACGGACCCGAGGCGCAGAGATGCATGAATTTCTCAAACGGCATGCCAATCGATTTCTGCGCGACCAAGGTGGCAATTTCGCAGTCATGACTGCGCTGGCAATGGTTCCGCTGCTAGGGGCGGCCTCCGTCGCGGTCGACTTTACCAACGCCAGGTTCGAGGCTGACAAATTGCAGGAGTCGTTGGACACCGCCGTGCTGGCAGCGGTGCGGCTTTACGGCGAAGGCAGCAGCGAGGAGGAAGCCACCCAGTTGGCAAACGAAATGTTCTTCGGCAATTTGGCCTTATTCCGGGGCACCGAGGAAACCACGCCACCGGCGGAACTCCCATCCCTCCACATCGTCTATGCCCAGGCGGGGCAAGGTGTCATGGCGACGGGCGACTATGCCCTCAACTACCAACCGGTGTTCTTGACCCGGTTATCGTTCCCGATCTCCCGCCGCAGCGCCGCCGCTCGCCAGCCGGACAAGGAGGCATGCATTTTGGCGCTCAACCCCACGGCCGATCGCGCCTTCGAAGTGAGCGGCAGTTCGACGGTCGACACATCGGGATGCACGATCACCGCAAACTCGCGCAGTAGCGAAGCCATCTATGTAGGCGGGTCGGGGACCCTTAAGACGGAATGCCTTTATACACCAGGCAAGGTCTCCGCCTTGCCGAGCAGCATTGATCTCGAATGCGACAAGGCGGGCGAGGGAACGTCACCGGCCAGCGACCCATTTAAGCGCAAAGTCATGCCGGAGGCCGGATTCTGGGTGGACCTGGGAGGATGCGGACAGACATTTGTGGGCAACGGCGGCGGCAATGGCGACTGCAACGGCATGGGCAAGACGCCGAACAAGGTGCCCGATGGATATACCGTGACGCTTAAGCCGGGGACCTACCACGACCTTGAAATCAAGGGCAATGTGAAGCTACAACCCGGCAATTACCTTATCGACGGCGGCACGCTGAAGTTCACAAGCCAGTCGGTCATCACCGGCGATCAGGTCACCTTCTTTCTGCTGAACGGTGCCCAGATCGATATTCATGGCGGCTCCACCTTCAATGTCACCGCCCCGACGTCGGGTACATGGGCTGGTTTCTCGATCGTCGCCGACCGCAACAATACCGCCTCCGCAGTCATCACCGGCAACAGCAACTCGCATCTCAACGGTATCATCTATATGCCCGCGGCCGAGGAAATCGAGTATGCCGGCAATGGCGCCACGACCGGCGAATGCGTGCGCATCATCGCCCAGAAAATCACCATGATCGGCAACAGCACGTTTAAGCTGGATTGCAAGGCGGAATTGGCAAACAACGAGATCAACAATCCCGGTGCCATCCGGCTGATCGAATGAGGGAGTGATGACCAGCGGACGGCCGTGCAGGATTTTTGGTCGTGATCTTCGAAGATGCGATGCATCGAATTCCGGCGGTGACCAGCGCCACGATTCTGCCGTCGGAGGTGGTGACGGGCTGCGGTTTAGTTTGCGGCATCCGTAGAGCGATCGTTGGCCTTGCGGCGGCGATCATTCTTTCACCCTACGCCAGTGCGCTTTCATCCATCATCGACTGAGTTGTCCCGCGCAAACAGTGCCTTCACCCGCGTTCCCTCTCCGGGGCGCTGATTGCACACATCCAAGTGCGCATTGGCATTCTCTCGTAGAGACTGAATGATCAAGGCACGCCGACATCCAGTCCTCAAAACGATCCTCATCCGCTGGCTCAGGCATATCTCCGCCGATGGAGGATATGCCGGTGCAAAAATGCGAGGGGCTTTGCAAAAGATCGCAAGGTTCACCCTCCACATTGGCAGACGAACTGACAAGGCCAACGGGGAATCCCAGCACGCGCCCCGTGATCGCCCCGGCAGTGGGCTCAGCGGGGCAAGAGCCACGCTTCATCTGACACATACGGACGCGCTAGCGGGCGTGGCATTGGTTTTCCGCTAAACAATGCCAACGGCTTAGACGCGGGAACTTGCGACATCCTAGCCTTGAAAAACAAAAACGGGTGATTCAGGTTTAGAACTCTCACGTATTGCGTCTCGAGGACTTCGAACATGTTGTCTTCCAGGCGCCAGTTGATAGCGCTGTCTTTCGATCTGTGGTTCACATCTGCAAAGATTGGCGTGTTACCCAGCCATACGAACCGATTGGACCGCGCCCGGATTTGCCGGATGCATCAACTCAACAGAGATTGGAGCCGATATGAGCGATATCGGCGTCACGCCACAGGAGGCACGAGCCGAGATATCGAAAGCCTGTTTTTGGGGATAGGCCCTGCGCCTGATGCAGCTCCTCTCTCGCTCCATGACTGGCTGGAGTTCGTGAAATTCCGCTTGCCGAGTCACGACTGACACGTTAGCAAGATAGAGGACACCGTTTCGTTGCATTTTTCGGCTATCGGTCGCGCTGGCGACACCTTTCGATTGTGAGGGTAACATTGCAGTGAATGCGATGATTGCGCAGGACAGACGCAGTCTCGCGGCTGGTTGCTCAAGCGTCACGCTGTTTGGGATGACCGGCGAAGGATCGTCGATTGGCGGCCGCGAGCGCGAAATGGTGCTCAGAGCTCTCACTCCTTGATAGATCCGAAAACAAGATTTCGTGGTGACTATTTTGGGCTGACACGATTTGGAGGCCAAATTGTCAGATGTTCACCGCAAGGAGCCACCCGCATCCGGCGCCGCTGAGACTGAAAATGACGCGCGGGTCGAAGGAGCCGGGCCGGTGCAGGCCGAGCGCCGCCGTTTTCCACGGCCGAAGGTAACTGATGAAGAACCTCCGGCTCCACCGGCCTTGGAGCCGCTGCAGTTTTCAACGCGCGATCTGGAACCGGCAGATCAGTTTGCCGCCTGGCAGGCCTATGTGGCGCCTCTTATGGATATCCGACGCGCAGAAAATATACAGCCTGAAGCAGAATTTCTAGCCGATCATATGGCATGGAATCTCGGTGCGATGTTGGTCGTCCAACAAAGCACACCTCCCCACAGCTACATGCGCTCGGAGGCCAAGATAAGATCGAACCTCATCGATCATTGGCATATTTCGGTCTTGCGCAGCGGTCGGACGTGGACCGAAGTCCATGGGCTTGTCTGTGAAGGTGAGCCGGGAAAAGTGGACCTGCGGTCTTTGGGAGAGCCCTTTCGAGGCCGATCCACCCAGGCGCAAACCCTGTCGGTTTATCTGCCGCGCGAGTTGTTTCTCGATATTCCGGCTTCCGCTGAGATTAAGAACAATATCTCCTTGTCCGGGACGTACACCAAACTGCTCATCGACTATCTGGATGGAGTCGAGACGAACCTTTCGCGCCTGACCGCAACAGACCTTCCCTACGTGGTCCAGACGATGCGTGACATGATTTTGACATGTGTTGCATCATCGTCGGCTTATCTTACTCTCCCGGAGCAGCAAAGCACGTTGGCCCTGATGGAGCGTGTACGCCGTTTCGTCCAACGCAATTTGACGTCGCCCGATCTCACGACGGATCGTTTATGCCGGGAACTGGGCGTTTCGCGTACCCGCCTGTATCAGGTGTTCGAGCCGGATGGCGGCGTTCATCACTATATTCAACGCCGTCGGCTTCTGACGGCTCATGCCGCGCTCAGTGACGTCGCCAACCGGCAGAAAATCGCGGACATCGCCTTCACGGTCGGGTTTTCTTCCGCTGCCCACTTTAGCCGGGCATTCAGCAACGAGTTTGGCTACAGTCCGCGCGAGGCGCGGAACGTTGCCGTTCCGCCCCATCTCGGACACGCTGTTGCGCCGGTGCCGGAGGCCGAGAGCGCTCATTCCTTCGACAGATGGTTGAAGGCGCTCGGCCATAGTCGCTGATCCCGGTTGATCATCATCATCAGCATCAGGCGACCCGTGACGCCGCAATTTCGCTGCGCATACCCATTGCGTTCGGCATGGCGAGCGGCCCTTCGGCCGCAAGGCTTGGATCGCGGAACGGTGATTGCAGAAATGGACGCTGCTGCAAGTTTCAGGATGCGTGGCTAACGACACCTGCCACGTAACCTATTAGAAAAGAAGCACAATAGCAGTACATGCAAAAGAGACTGGGTGCATGGCGAATGTACTCTCCATGCAGTAAGGCAACCATGAGGGGGCGTATCAATGGAATCCACTCGTCCGACTATACAGATCAGCAAGCCTCAGCACGCTACGGATAATCCGTACCGCACCGTCGAGCGCGAGGAGGTCCTTGCAGCGGCATTTCGGGACTTCGTACAAAGGGCAATTGCTGCGGGCTGGCATGAACCGGAGGTCGCCTTGACCTTGGCCGATATCGCCGATGACTACGTCATGGCTCTCGCTCGAAGGATTTCGGCAAATTAGTATTGCGTTGCCATTTCGCGTTCTCAGACGAGCGCAAAATGGCCGCCGACAACCTTCGATCAGGCCGCCGGCGTTGCCGCTTCTTAGCGAAAGCGGTCCGCCGGCGGCATGAGCGGCACGTACAAGCCGTCGCTCTGTCGCCTTGATGGGACTATCAGGGCCCCGCTGGCCATTGCTACATTCAACGCCTTGAATGACCTCTCGCTTCGATGAGCAATGTGGTTCCTGAATGGAAGTCCTACATCCGTCTATGAGTACCAGAGCCCCGAGGTTTTGGGGCGGTTGGCAGCGGCGGATCGTGGCGTTCCCCGACCGCGTGAGTATCACGATCGTGCTCTGAAACTCCGTGGCGCTTCCGCGGTCTCGCGGTTCCAACCTGCCCGATCACAACCACGAAGCTCTGGGTCTAGGGCGCCGTCGGATCAAGCACGCCCATGTCGATTTCCGTCAGTTCCACATGCCGCTCGAAGGCAATGCCGGTATCGTCAAACAGGTGGCAATCGGCAGCGTTGATGCCGGTGGCAACCGGCACGTCGGCGCGGATGCCGACGCTGCCAGGCAGCATTGCGCAGAAATTCTCGCCCTCGCCGTTAAGTGAAGCGTAGGCGACGGTATGGGCGCCGAGGCGTTCGATGACGGTGGGCGTAACAGTCAGCGAGATGTCGCCGGATCCAAGCTGCACATGTTCCGGCCGGATGCCGAGCGTCAATGCCTTGCCGGCCATGCCGTCGCGCGGTGTAACCGGCAGTATGGCGGTCTGCCCGCCATAGTCCACCTCCACGCCGGCATCGCTGACGCGTTTGCAGATAACCGGCAGAAAGTTCATTTTCGGATTGCCGATGAAGCCCGCAACAAAAAGGTTGGCCGGCTTGTGATAAAGCTCCAGCGGCGCGCCGGTCTGCGAGATATCGCCGGCATCCAGCACGACGATGCGGTCGGCCATGGTCATGGCTTCCACCTGATCGTGCGTCACATAAATCATTGTAGCCTTCAATTGGCGATGCAGCTTTGCAAGCTCGATGCGCATATCGGCGCGCAGCGCCGCATCGAGGTTCGACAGCGGCTCGTCGAAAAGGAATATCTTCGGCTCGCGAACGATCGCCCGGCCGATTGCGACACGCTGGCGCTGGCCGCCGGAGAGCATGCCGGGCTTCTGCTGGAGTCGCTGATCGAGATGAAGGATGCGCGCCGCATTCTCGACCTTGGCCTTGAGTTTCGTCTCGTCCATCTTCTCGACGCGAAGCGGAAAGGCGATGTTTTCGAAAACGGTCATGTGCGGATAAAGTGCGTAGGACTGGAACACCATGGCAATGCCGCGCTTGACCGGCGGCAGGTCGTTGACCCGGATGCCGTCGATGACGATGTCGCCTGCAGTTGTCGCATCAAGACCGGCGATCATGCGCAGCAGGGTGGACTTGCCGCAGCCCGAGGGACCAACGAAGACAACGAATTCGCCATTCTTCACATCGAGCTGTACGCCCTTCAGAACTTCGTAGTCGCCGTAGAATTTCTGCACATTATTGAGAAAAAGCTGTCCCAAAACCTGTCTCCGGTCGCTGTCGAAGCAGCGCTTATACAATCAGGGAAGGATCGCGGGTTGTTGCTCCCCGCGATCCCCACGAAGGCTACTTGAACGCCTCGATTTCGCCAGCAGCCTTCTTGAGTGCGTCGGCCGGCTGGGCCTGGCCGGTCACGACGGATTGCACCATGGCGATCATCGAGTTCTGGAAGCCCTTGTAGTCGGTGAAAAGCGGTTCGGGGCCACCGTAGCTGATGCCCTCGATCAACGGCTTCCAGTAGGGCTTTTCAGCCACCAGCTTGTCGATGTTCGGCGAGGGGCGAAGCGGCGTCAGACCGGATTCGCCGTTCAGCTCGTATTCCTCCTGCGGGCCGGGAGAGGTGATGAACTTGGCGAACTCGATCGCCTTGTCCTCGACGCCTGAACCCTTGAAGATCGCTAGGCTGTCGGTGATGAGCAGAGTGCCCGGTCCCTTGGCCTGCGGGCCAAGCGGCAGGGTCGTGATGCCCCAATCGATCTTGGTGTCCTTCAGGCGGTAGGCGGCACCGGAGCCCGCCTGGATCATCGCGACCTTGCTATCGAGGAAGATGGCGCGGACTTCGTTCTGCTCGTAGGCCGTCGGGCCTTCTTCAGAATAGGGCACGATGCTCTTATAGGCCTCCAGCGCTTTCAGCACCTCGGGACTATCAAGGGTAATTTTGCCTTCTGCGTCCGTCACCGTGCCGTTGTTCGTGTAAACCCAATGCATGAACTGATGCATCGTGTTGTCGAAGGTCTTGGCCGAAAGACCGAAGCCCGGGATTCCGGTTTTCTCCTTGATGATCTTGGCATATTCGATCTCTTCATCCCAGGTCTTCGGCGGATTCTCGGGATCAAGGCCGGCCTGCTTGAAGAGGTCCTTGTTCCAGTAGAGCGCTTTGGTCGAGAAAGCGATCGGAACGCCCCACTGCGTGCCGTCGAAGGTGACAGTGTCGACGATGTGCGGAAAGTAGGCCTTCTTTTCCTCGTCCGTCATCGGGACCTCGACGATGAGGTCGTTCTGCGCAAATTCCTTAAGGGTGCGCGAACCAACATAGGCCATGGCAACCGGCGTTCCAGCAGCCGCCAGCGTCGTCGCCTTGTCCTGGCACTGGGCCCAGCCAACGACTTCCGGCGCGATCTTCCAGCCGGCGTTCTTTTCTTCCCACTGCTTGATGTACTTTGCATGGATATCGTCGAGCTTGTCGCCGCAATAAATCCAGCTGATCTCCTGGTCGGCGGCTTCGGCTGTGACGGCGGTGAGCGCCGTCGAACCGAGCAGGGCGAGTGCCATAAGGCCTGTTTTGAAGGTAATGTTCACTTCACGACTCCCGTTCTTGTGTTAGCTGTTCACTCGTTTCTTGGTCTTATTGTTTCACCGCACCGGCGGTCAGCCCGCCGACGAGATAGCGTTGCAGGAAGAAGATGACGATCATCGCGGGCAGGATGCCGACGAAAGAGGCCGCCATCAGTTCATTCCAGATGACCTCCTGCTTACCGAAATAAGCAAAGAGTCCCACCGGCAGAGGCATGTATTCGGTCTTCGAGTTGAAGGTCAGCGCGAAGATGAATTGCTGCGCATAGGCACCGATGAAGGTGGTGATCGCGACGACGATGATCCCGGGCATGGCGATCGGCAGGATCACGCGGCGAAGCGTGTAAAAATGGCTTGCGCCATCCATATACGCGGCCTCATTCAGTTCCTGGGGAATGCGGATCATATAGGTCCGAAGCAGCCAGATCGCCGATGGAATGAGGAAAGCCACGCCCGGCACGATCATGGCAAGATAAGTGTTAAGAACGCCCATGCTGCGCATCAGCCGGAAGAGGGGGATGAGAAGCACCGCGCCGGAGAACATGTTGACGGTGAGAAAGGCGCCGAGAAGGATGCCCATCCCCCTGAACTCGAACCGTGCAAAGGCATAAGCCGCCGGAATGACTAGGCAGAGCACGATCACTGTGACGATGATCGATATGAAGAACGAATTGAAGATATAGCGCCCGAAACCTGGAACGCTGACCCACATCGTTCGATAGGCCTCGAAAGAGCCGTTCTCCGGCCAGAACCGGTAAGGCGACGAAAAGAGCTGGCTCAACGGTTTCAGCGAAACCAGAAAACCTTCGACGAAGGGCGAAAGAACGAAGGCCAGAAACAGCGCGATGCCGCAATAGATCAGCACGATTTCCCACCAGCTGTAGCGATCGATCATTGCGGGACTGCTCATGCGCGCTTCTCCGGGTTGAGACGGCGGGTGACACGGAAATAGGCAAAGCAGAAGAGCGACAGGAAGATGCAAATCAGCACGGCACGTGCCGCACCTTCACCATATTTCTTGGAGCCGATCGCGGTCTGATAGGTATCGATGATCATCGTCGTCGTCTGGCCGCTCGGACCACCTTGGGTCAGGATCCAGATGATGTCGAAGGAATTGAACGTGGCGATCAAAGACAGCATCGACATCGTAATAATTGCCGGGACCATCAGCGGCAGCGTGATGCGGCGAAAACGATAAAAACGGCCGGCCCCATCAGTCCAGGCGGCTTCATAAAGGTCCTTCGGAATGGATTGGATCGCGGCCAGAAAGTAGATGGTGACCAGAGGGACGCCGATCCACACATCCGTGATGATCGTTGCCCAGAACGCCGTGCTTCCGTAGGCGAGGAACGCGACCGGACCATTGACCAGACCGAAGCGCTGCAAAAGGCCGGAGATCATTCCGAACTGGCCGTTATACATCCACCCCCACATGAAGATACCGATCGCCATCGGCACGATCCATGGCGGCATGGTCAGCAGGCGGAAAAGCGCACGGCCGGGCACGGCAGCATTCAGCATTGTCGCGCCAAAGGTACCAATGATCATTTTGATCGATACCGAAAAGAACGTCCAGATGAAGGTGCGGAAAATGACCTCCGCGAATGTGGCGTTGAAGATCTTCTCGTAATTGATCCAGCCGACCCAATTCGTCGTCTTCCTGAGCGATGCGTCTGTGAAGGACAGAATGAACGTATCGACCAGCGGGTAGGCGACGATCGCCATGACGTAAAGGACAGCTGGAAGGAGAAGGATCCAGGCGAAGATGACCGTGCTTTTTTGAACACCCATCCTGCCGTCCTCCTCAAGCCGCTCTGGCGTGGAGCGCCTCGTCGAAGCGATCCCATACCGGCCGCAGATCGACGACCGCCCTCTTCATACGCGCTTCGTCCATCGCCAAGGCAAGGATGCCGGCCTCGAGCGCATTCAGTGTGGAGACTGGGAGTTCGGTCCCAGTGCGGACGCTGTCGAGCAGGTCGGCGGCCATCTGCTCGTCCGCGCCGTAATGCTGGGAAAGTTCGGTTGCCGCGTACTTGTTCTCAACGATCTTCTTGCCGGTCAGTTGCTCGTGCACGTCGAGATAGCCGCGGACGAAATCGCCTTCGGCCATGCCGCGCGAGCCCATGATGGCAAAGCGGCGGAACTGGTCTGGAACGTTCAAGTTGGTGTGGAAGTTCATGCCGACGCCATTGGCATATTCGACGATGGCGACTTGGTAGTCGATGATGTCGGCATCGCTGTCGAAAACCCTGTCCGACCCCATCCAGCCGCTTGGCTTGCGATGGAAGAGTTCAAGGTCGTTGATCCCTTCACGCGCCGGATCATTTGCAGGGATGAAGCTCTTGCGTCCGCCGAAGCTCGCAACCCGCTCGGGGCGGGCACCGACGACGCCATTGTAAAGGTCGAGGTCATGGCAGCATTTTTCCAGCATGAAGCTGCCGGAAAAACGCTCGTAGCGGCGCCAGTCGCGCATGAAGAAGGCACCGTGATAGGGTTCGATATGTTCGGATGCCTCGATCGAGACGATCTGGCCGAGCTTGCCGGCTGCCTGAACGGCACGCAGGTCCTTGTAGAGCGGCGAATAGCGCAGTACCAGGCCGACCATCAGCCGTTCATGGCCGAACCTTGCCATCAGCCTGGCGAGTTCGATGCTTTCGGCGATCGTGGTGACGATCGGCTTTTCGCAGAATACCTTTAGGCCGGCCTCAAGGCCCAGCCTTATGTGCTCGAGATGCATGTGGTTGGGCGAGCCGATCATCAGCAGGTCGAGCTTTTCGCCGGCAAGAAGCTCCTGGGGCGATGCGTAGGCTTTGCCGACAGAAATACCCTTTTCCGTCAATCCGGGCAGACCGGCAGGCTCCGGATCGACATAGCCTGCGATTTCAAAGCTGCTGTCGATTGCCTTGAAAACGTAGCCAAGATAGCCGAGCCGGAATCCCAGCCCTACGATTCCCACTTTCATGCCGTTGTCGTTCCCATTTCGTAATTTATTTTCTTCAGGTTGGGGCAAAAATTATAAGTCGTCAACTGTAAACGCGGCTTCTTCGGGAATCATGAAATTAATTTTCATACGCCGAATGCGACCGCGATTTTCACGCCAATTTTCCCGTTAGCGGCTTTTCGGAGTCGGATACTTCGCTTGGCGTGGCGATCGCAAGCATGTCGCGATAAATGCCCGGAACGGAACCTTCGATCGGGATCGCGCCGACGCTGCGGCGATAAAATTCCATCGGGCCGGCACCTCCAATGATGCCATAGGCGTAGCCTTGGGCGTGCATGTCGAGCAGGGTGGTCACAAGCAAAGCCTGACCGACACCATGCCCGCGGGCTGAAACATCCACACCCGTCGGTCCAAAGAAGCCTTTTGCCGTCGCCTCATGGCAAGCAAAACCGATGAGATCGCCACCTTTGACCGCAATAAAACACGACGGCGGCTGGCGCATCGTCGCAACAGTCGCCTCCGCCGCCCAGCCGGCGCCAAAGCGCGGCTCGATCCACGAGGTCAGTGCTTTGAGCTCGGGTGCAAGCACCCGGCGGATCAGGATGTCCTGATCTGCCAAACGTTTCTCGAGCGTGGCGTCGGGCTTGAGTTCGTAGAGTTTGACCAGCATGTCCATGACTTTATCCTTTGTCTTTCAGCCCTTGACCGCGCCCGCCGTCAGGCCTGCAACGATGCGGCGCTGGAAGAAGAGCACCACCAATATAAGGGGCAGGGTGACGGTGACCGAGGCCGCCATGATCTGGCCGAAGGGATATTCGTAGCGGCTGTTTCCGGCAATGAGGCCGATTGCAACCGGCACGGTGCGGTTTTCGTCGGTCAATGTGAAGGTGAGTGCAAAGAGGAATTCGTTCCATGCCAGGATGAACGCTAAAATGCCGGTGCTGGCGAGCGACGGACCCATCAGCGGCAGTAGGATCTTCATCAGAATGCGAAAATGCGAGCAGCCATCGATGATGGCCGCTTCTTCCAGCTCACGCGGGAATTCGCGGATGAAGGTCGTGAGAACCCAGGTGGTGAACGGCACGGTCGAGAGAAGATAGGTCAGAACCAGCGCGCTTGGGCGATTGAACAGGCCCATCCAGTTGATCAGTTCGAACATGCCGGAGAGAACGACGACCTGCGGAAAGATCGAGATCATCAGAATGATCATCAGCAGCACCCGGCGCTGCGGAAAATCGATCCGCCCGAGCGCATAGGCGGCGCTGAGGCCAATGACGAGCGACAGAAACGTCGTCGACACCGCGACATAGGCAGAATTGAGCAGCGAACCCATGAAGACGGGATTGTCGATGAGCTGCCGGTAGTAGGTGAAGTCGAGTGCGGGAACGAGCGCTGCCTGATAGAGGGCTGCGCCCTGTTTCGTCGAGGACACAAAGGCCCAATAGTACGGGAAAAGTGTATAGATCAGCACGAGCAGGAGTGCTGCAGATTGAAAGAACCTTACGATGCGTCGCCGCACGCGGTAGTAAGCGGCAGGTTTGCGTACCGTTCTGTAGAGTGCAACGTCCGTCATTTCGTCAGCTCCCCGCTCGCCCGATCGAGACGCAGCGCGCCGATGATGATGATGGCGGCGAGCGCCACCAGCAGGAACACCCATGTCGATGCGGCCGAGCCGACGCCCAGCTCTTGAAAGCTGATGAGCCTGTCACGCGCATAGATCGACACGGTCATGACGTTCTCGTTGCTCGCAGCCATGACATAGGCAAGATCGAACATCCGAAGCGCATCGAGCACGCGAAAGAGTACGGCCACGCCGATTGCCGGCCTCAGCATCGGCAACGTGATCGACCAGAAGCGCTTCCATGCCGGGATGCCATCCACCTCCG
Organism: Rhizobium sullae; assembly: GCF_025200715.1. Classification (NCBI taxonomy): domain Bacteria; kingdom Pseudomonadati; phylum Pseudomonadota; class Alphaproteobacteria; order Hyphomicrobiales; family Rhizobiaceae; genus Rhizobium; species Rhizobium sullae. The sequence continues at coordinate 2,105,816 of NZ_CP104144.1, read as the reverse complement.
CAGCTTCGAATATCTCCGGCGAAATCAGCTGCAGTCCGGCGAGGATCAACAGCACCATGAAAGGCGTCGTCATCCACACGTCGGCGAAAATGACGACGCCCATGATCAGCGAGCTGCTCGCCGTCCAGGCGATTCCGTGATCGATAAAACCCAGTCCGATCAGGATCTTGTTGAGTACGCCGAACTGGTCGTTCAGCATCCATTCCCAGATCTTCGCGGAAACCACGACCGGGATGGCCCAAGGGACGAGGATGGCGGCACGCACCAGCCCTCGACCTGGAATGGCCTCATTGATCAAAAGCGCAATTGCAAGGCCGAGAACCGTTTCGATGGCAACCGAAATGACCGTGAAGACCATCGTATTCCTGACGGCCACCCACCAGCTTCTGTCATTGATGACATCGAGGAAATTAGCGATCCCAACCATCGAATAGACCGAGGGATCGTCGAGATAGGCATCGGTAAAGGCAAAGAAGAACGTCCGTCCGAGGGGCCAGACGGCGACGAGCAGCATCACGATGATGACGGGGACCAGGAAAAGCCATGCGGCCAGATGGTCGCGGCGTGCCAGACGCGCACTCATTGTTCGGCTGCCCTCACATTGCTGGCGGTCGCCATTTCGTGCGGGATCCGCCGGTCGGCCGTATCGAAGACGAAAACCGCCTCGTCAGCAAACCTCAATCCGATCCGCGTGCCGATCGTTTCCTTGGCAGGCGGGATAGTCACCCGGATTACCCACACGTCGTCTTCCGCGATGCGGCAATAGGCAAAATGCTCGTGCCCGAGGTCCTCGACGCGCTCGAGGACGCCTGATATGCGCCCAGTCCCATCGGCTGCGATCGCAAGTCCCTCCGGCCTCACGCCAATCGTCGCTGCGGTTGCATCGGAACCTAGAAATCCAGCGCCGATAGAAAGACCACCCGGTCCGATGATCCTCCGGCCGCCGGCAGCGTCCTGCATGGAAACGGACAGGAAGTTCATGCGTGGGCTTCCGATAAAGCTTGCCACGAAGCGGTTGTCCGGCGTGCGGTACAGAGCTTGCGGCGTACCCACCTGCTCGATGCGCCCGTAATTGAGAACAACGATCCTGTCGGCGAGCGTCATGGCTTCGGACTGATCGTGCGTCACATAGATCATCGTCGTCTTGAGTTCGTCGTGAAGCTTGGCGATCTCCATGCGCATTTCCATGCGAAGATCGGAATCGAGGTTCGAAAGGGGCTCGTCGAAAAGAAAAATCTCCGGCTGACGGACCAGCGCCCGGCCGATCGCAACACGCTGTCGCTGCCCGCCGGACAGCTCTCTTGGACGGCGATTCAGGAGATGATCGACTTTCAGCATCCTTGCAACGGCAAGCACTTTGTCGCTGACGGCGGTGCGCGCAAGACCAAGCGTTTCCAGCGCAAAACCGATGTTGCGGGCAACGCTCATGTGCGGATAAAGCGCATAGGATTGGAACACAAAGGCAACGCCCCGCTTGGAGGCTGGAACGTCGGTGACATCGTCGCCGCCAATGCTGACGGCGCCTTTCGTCGGGGAAACAAGGCCAGCGACGATACGCAGCAGAGTGGATTTGCCGCAACCTGAAGGGCCGACAAAGACGATGAACTCGCCATCTCTGATCCGAAGATCGACATCGTCGATCACGGAATGCGTGCCATAGCTTTTTGAAACGGAGTCCAATGAAACCGATGCCATCTTACACCCGGACTTGAATTATGCTGAAAGGGAAACGGCCACTTCGGTGGCCGGCTGCACGGCAAGCAAGCCGGCTGCGCGAGCAGGCGAGGGGCCCTGCTCGCGCCGGCTTGTCAGAAAGCCTCAACGGCTCTCCTTCAGCTTCTCAAGTCGCGTTGCAAGGGCATTCAGCCCGGCCTTGATGTCGCCGCCGCCCGAAAGCATGTCGTGGACCGAGCGATAAAAGGCTTGCGAAACGCGGTTGTAGCTCGTGCCTGTATAACCGGACGGGCGGACTGCGCTGTCGGCAAATGCCTGCTGGTTGTCCTTGAGGAAGGGCAACTTCGCCAGCACGTCCGGATCGCTGTAAAGTGCCTGGATCGACGGATTAAGCGCTGCCTGGATCGCGCGCATCTTCTGCATGTCCGGGCCGGCGATGAAGTTGACGAAGTCGGCCGCAACCTCGGGTTTGGCGCTGAACTTCGAAACGCCGTAATACATCGGACCGAGGCAGCCGCTCGACTTTTCGCCGTCCTTGCCGACGGGAAGCGGCATCATGCCGACCTTGTCGATGATGGAGCTGCCTTGCTGGTGCGACGTTCCCCAGACATAGGGCCAGTTGCGGTGGAAAACCGCGTTTCCGGACTCGAAGATCGCGCGCGAGGCTTCCTCGTCATAATTCAGCACGCCTTCCGGACTGATGCTGCCGATCCAGCCTTTGGCCTTTTCTATCGCTTCGGCTGCCTGCGGATTGTCGATCGTGACCTTGCCGTCGTCCGAGATGATCGTGCCGCCGCCGTTTGAGGCGATCAGTTCGATGGCGTCGCATGTGAGCCCTTCGTAGCTCTTGGCCTGCCAGGCATAGCCCCACATCTCGCCATTGCCGGCTGCGCGCTCCTTGTCCTGGATTTCCTTCGCACTGGCCGCCAGTTCGTCCCAAGTCTTCGGCGGCTGCTTGCCGTACTTCTCCAGAAGGTCCTTGCGATAAAACATCAGCCCGACATCCATATAGGCGGGCATGGCAATGAGTTTGCCGTCAAGCTTGGCCGCACCGAGCGTCGAGGCGAAATGCTTGTCCTGGTCTGCCTGCGGCACCAGGGTCTTCAGGTCGAGCAGGTTGTTTTTGAACATGCCGAGCCAGATGACGTCCAAAAACAGGACGTCGATATCTTTGGATTTCGATGCCAGCAGCTGTTGATAAAGCGGGATGGCGTCATCCAGCAATGCCGGCATCTTGTTGATCTTCGCCTCGTTGCCGGTCTTTTCCTTCCAGGCATTGGCGACCGTCGTACAAAGCTCGAATTCGGTGGGTGAGCAGAAGACCGAAATGGTCTCCGCATGTGCGCTCCCGGTCCAGATGCCGACGGAGATGGCTAAAGCAGCGAGACTTCTCTTCAACATGAACTGTTCCCTTTTTGTGATGGTGCTTCGGTATCTATGGAACTCTCCGGCTCCTGGGCACACATTAGGACTGGTTATATCCAGTCATGTCAATATGGACTTTGTCGGGATTTGCGTGGAGAGTGGTTGCAAAATGACGGGAAGGGAAAGGCGAACAGGTTTGAATAAGCGTCAGGAGCACCCGCGTTCCATTATGCCTCAAAGTCTGGTTGATCGGGAGGATCCGCGGCCGCTCCACAAGCAAGTCTACGAAGCGCTTTTGACGTCAATCCGTAACGGCAAGCTGCCATTGCGGGGAAAATTGCCCTCAGAACGTGAATTAGTTGATCTTTTCGACGTAAGTCGGATCACCATTCGGCACGCAGTACGCGAGTTGGTCCAGCAGGGCGTGGTCACGAGCCAGCCTGGCAAAGGGCTTTATGTGGCAGAGCACAGCGGCGGCTTTGAGCTGCAGGTTCTCAAGAGCTTCACGGCCACGGCCATCTCGAACGGCCGGGTGCCCGGACATCGCCTGATCGAGGCACGTGTTCTTCGCGCGCCGCTGGAGATCAGCCGGCCACTTTTCCTGCCGCCCGGCGCCGATGTTGTCGTGCTCTCCAGATTGCGGCTGCTCGATGAGGTGCCGGTCGTCATTCAAACGGACTGGCTGCCGGCGGGCCGCGTTCCAGGACTGCTGGATCTGGATTGGACGGTGGGCAACCGCTCGCTCTACGCAGAGCTGCGCCGCCACCACCATATCCATCCATCGCGCGGACAGACAACGCTGAGTGCGCGTCTGGCCTCTCCCGAGGAGGCGGCAATGCTGGATCTACAATCGCCGGCGGCCGTTCTGACCGTCGATCAGATCGCCTTCGACAACCGCAACCGGCCGGTAAACCTCACGGCCCTCGTGCATCACCCGGAGCGCTATCCCCTGACGCTCGCGCAATCTGAAACTGGCGACATCGCGCAATATTGAAGAGATGTCACAGTCTTGGCGATGTCCAAGTGCCGCAAGCCCGCGACCAGCAGCACATTTCTCTGACAGCATCGACTGAAGTTTCAATGACGACTAGCTGTGCCTCCGATGATAAGCTGTTCCTCTACTATCCGAGCCAGCGCCATCTTTCCGCAAAAGCCGGCGCAGTCATCGACACGCTCAAGCAGGGCTAAACGACCTCAACCTTCTGCGTTCGACGCCGCGGGCAAATACAAGCCCACCATTGTCTGCTTTCAACACCTCTCAGCACGCTCGCCAGAAGGGCGGCTTCGTCCCTAGGCCGACCGTCACCGTCGGCCACAACAAGGCACATCTCCTCCCGTACCGCTCAGGCCGATAGCGTCAGGGTCCCTTTCTCACTCGTGGCAACATCGTGGCCAAAACGTCCGCATTCGCGTTTCATGGTGTGGCCGAGCCAGGCGGCTTCTTCATCAGATGCGCGGATGAGCCGAAATTTCTGCAGCCGGAAGGGCACCATTTCAATTCGGCGCAGCCGATGGCTTTGATCATCCAGATCGACGAAATAGGCGAGAGTCAGATCCGGGCGAAATCTCTCCTGCCCGCCGATTCCCTCATAGTCGTTGATGAAGTCGCCGCATCCGTAAAAGATAGGCCTGTCAGCATGGATCTCTATCGCCAACGGGTGGTGCGATGAGTGTCCGTGAACGACGTCGACGCGGGCGCCGTCGATCAGACGATGGGCGAAGCGTCGGTGTTCAAGGGGCAATTCATAGCCCCAGTTGGATCCCCAATGTATGGAAACAAGGACGGTGTCGTCGCGCTGTCGCCACTCGCCGATGCCGTCAGCGACGGCTGCAAGTGCGTCGTCACTGAAATCCGCGAGGAAGTTTATGCCCGGTCGCTCCTTCCCGGCCGCCCAGTTGGCCGGAACCCCGCTGGATGGACAGGCAAAGGCGAATACAAGAAGTCGCCGCCCTGGGACCGTTTCGAGCACGGCGGGGCGGCTTGCACCATCGGCATCGAGTCCTGCGCCGGCTGTCGCAAGCCTCGCCCCCTGCAGGGCAAGCAAGGTGTCCTTCATGCCCCTCAGCCCCCAATCCGCGGTATGGTTGTTGGCAAGGATGCAGCAGTCTATCCCTGCAGCGACGATACAATGAAGATTATCGGGGTGCATCCGATAATTGATACCTTTAGGCTCGGGCGTTCCGTCTGCGGTAACGCTGGTTTCGAGATTGATGATCCTCAAATCCGGCTCACGCCGATCAATCTCGTTCAGCGCATCGCCCCAGACATAGTCGAAAGGCACCGCCCTCGGGATTTCGCCCGACCGACGTTCCGCCAAGTCCACATAGCCATGCGCTGAGCGGAGATGCGGCTCGTATAGGGTCGGGTCGGAGGGATGCGGCATGATCTGGTCGATGCCGCGGCCGGTCATCACGTCCCCACTTAGGAAGAGCTTCATTGCTGCGCATCCTCGTCAGTTGAATGTCGATCCGGATCAACCGCGGGGCGCTTATCACGGCCCCTGTGTCGGTGGCTGCGGATCGGTGAACAAGGTAGCGCTCAATGGCGTTACCGACCAGCGCCGAACTGGCCGATCGCCATTCCGTCGCGTGATGTCGCCTGAACACCTGCTCCGATCGGGCGGCAGTCTGAGACAGAGACAAGAGTCGAGTCCACCCTATGACTCCGTAAATTTTAGAACCCGGGCAGCATCCCGAAGTTTTCAGCGTTGCCGGAAGGAGTGCAGAACGAGATCTTTCTGGCATTGCCGCTCCTGAAGGCCTACCGTCCGCAACTCGGACAGCCTATGCTCGGCCCATGCCATCCTCGACAGGCTGGTTCATAACGCTCACCACGTCGACCTATCCGGGGAAAGCCTGCGGCGAAACCAGGCGGCTTCATCGGAATCAGCACTTACGCACGATGAACTCCATCTAGGAGCCACTCTTTGGAGCGTCCCCTCGGCAATGCAATGCTCGGACACCCCCGGTTGCCAGCGACACCGCTAATTAACGTTTCGCCGTGCATCTAATTAACGTTTCGCCGCGATTAAGTTACTTAATTGCTTAATTTATTTCCATTGGATCGCGCGGAAACCGTGACCGATCACCTATACAAGAGACATCTGAAATCGGAGGTGGAAGAAGCCCCTTCCTGTGGCTATCTCGCCGGCACGCGGCTGCCGCGATACCGTTAGGTTGCGAGCTTTTGCACATCGATGCGTCGATCGTCGGCAGAAACGGTGATCTCGAAGTGGTCGGTCTGCATAACGTCGCGAATGTTCCGCGGCCGGTGTGCGACGATGTTCATGCCGGCTCTGCGCCGGAGGCTGTCATAGAGGATGCCGGCCCCGCCGTTAGAACGCACTTGCTCACCAAGCGCTTGCGAAGCGGCGTAGCTGGTGCCGTCATAAACCTCGGGCCGAAGCATCTGCTCTCCACGAATGTCGAGATAGTCGCCAATCAGGATGGCCGTGTAGCTTCTATAGGTGCGCCTCATCGTCGCCACACCGCGCGCAACAGCTTCGCGCCGAAGATGATGGCCTACCTCGGCTGCGGCTGTGCGGAGATCGTCGGCGGCATACCATGCGCCGAGATCGGTGCCGTTAAACCGCATTCCTCCCGGCGCTACATGGAGAAATGCGGCCATCACAATGCTGGAATTGGCAGTGCCATAGACCCATTCACCCTCGGGAAGCCGTTGGATGCGGTCGGCAACGAGACGGTCATTGGTCCAGCCGGCAAGCTCCATTACGGCTTCGAGATCGGCCGCCGTCGCAACTGTATCAAAAAGCCCGATCGGCGGAAATTGCGATGGGATCAGCCGGTACGAAGGGCGTGGCGCCTGGGCAAAACGGTCACTCACCGGAAGACGATGTCCCCATCGTCGTAAGGTGTGAACGTTTCGTCCAGGATGTTCGGATGCATGTAGATGCCTCCTCTTGCCGCATCGAGAAATCGACGAACTGTCATCAGGCCGTCCTGTGTTCCGCTCGTCAGGACGTTGAGCGGGGGATGGCCACCGAAAACAAGCGCTTCATGCGGCGTCCGCAGCCACGCGACGGCGGCGCGTTCATTGGGAAACAGGATCCCAAGCGCTTGGTGAATGCCGAGCACGGCCGAGATTCGAATGAGGGTGTCGACGTCCAGCGTGAAGGTACCATGTTCACGCGCCTGCTTGGCCCAGTTGTGATACGTGGACCGGGACGGGTAACCCAGCACAAGCATCCGCTGCTCTTCATTCAGGCCCCAAAGATCGGCGATCGCCAGAAAGGTTCGCAACGCCGGCGCGCTCAGCTTTTTGCGGGTTGCAGGAGCAAACCGGTCGGTTTCCAGGCGCTGCGGCTCATGCTTGTCTTGTTGCCCTGTGCGTCGCGCATGCGGCATAATAGCCTCCTGTCTTGAAATAGACATAGTCCAGATCTGGACTAATCGCAAGCAGTTTTAAAGCTGGGCCAGGAGCGTGCACCTATAGCCTTTTAACGTTCAAGAGCCGAGCGAGCTTATTGAAATAAGCGCGGGCATTCCGCGCCTCTGACCCCAATCTCTTCCGAACGGAGCAACCTGCCACACTCTTCTTCTGAGCGTGATTTGTCGCGACGATAGAAAAGCAGTGCCACCGCGTTTTGAACTGACCCCCGAAAGTTGGGTCATGATTATAACGAGCCAGCTGGGTATGGAGAATTGGAGATTAAACAGAGCTTCTGAGAAAGAGATCAGGAATGCAGTGAAGAGCGTAATGGGCAAGTGGGCTATTCCATGCATTCTGTCCCCGCTGCAAAGGCCCGAAAGAGGGCCAAGCCGCTTGGCCAGTCCTCAAGCCCGCTGCCGCTGTTGATGTGTCCGAATGCGCCGACCTCGACAATGCCGCTGCCCCACTGAGCCGCCCGTGTCCTGGCATACTCGACCTCGCTATAGGGATCATCGGAGCTTGCAATGATGAGCGAGGGAAAACGGAACCTACCCTCGGGCACAGCCGCGAATGTGGCCACCGCTGCCGGAAAGGCTTCGGATTGCGGATCGGGCACGGAGACGAGAAACGCCCCTGCTACAGCAAGAGAAGAGGCGCGCTGCCAATGGCCCACAAGAAGGCAGGCGAGACTATGCGCAACGAGCAGCGGCGGTTCGTCCGCGGTGGCTACGGCGCGGTCCAGCGCTTCGATCCAGTCGACCAAGTCCGGCTGATCCCAGCTCTTGGGTTGGAAACGCCGTGCGCGTGGATTTGCGCGCTCCCAAAAAGTCTGCCAGTGCGTCTCTCCCGAGCCGCCGATGCCGGGCAGGATAACGATTTCGGCCATGCGTTTACTCCTATTTTATTGAGTGGATCGAAAGATGGCATCTTCCATCGCCGCACTGAATGGAGAACTATCGGAGAACGTGCCTGAATTCCGATAGATTAAAGGTCAAATGTCTTGCTCACTCGAAATAATCGTTCCCCTCTGGATCCGACCGACATTGCAATCATCGAGGCGCTGCAGGAGAACGGCCGAATCGCGATCTCCGAGCTTGGGCGCAAAATCGGACTGTCGCAGCCAGCAACGTCGGAAAGAGTGAAGCGCCTCGAAGAGAGGGGTATCATTGTCGGCTACGGCGCCCGGATCGATCCCGCCAGCCTTGGATTAGGAATGATGGCGGTCGTCCGGCTGCGCACAACGCATGAACACATTCGCGCGTGCCTGAAACAATTTTCCGAAATGCCGCAGGTCATCGAGGTGTTGCGGCTGACGGGTGAGGACTGCTTTCTACTGAAAGTGCTCGTCCCGTCACCGGGAGAGCTGGAGACGATCGTCGATTCCATTGCGCGCTTCGGGGCGGTCACCACATCTCTCGTGCTGCGGAGCGAGCGGCCCAAGTTGATCGGACGCGACCTTGTCCAGCGGCTCTAACCCTCAGCGTATGCCTCAGTCGACGAGCAGAGCCTAGCCCGGGTGCAAAATCGAGTACCGACACCCGACCAATATGGGAGCCGACAAAAGCGTTTCCGCTGGGTATGGTGTTGCAGGCCTGCCCAGCTATCGTGGATTACGGGCCGGGAGGAGCTGTCAGCGGTGGGCAGGACCTGATGTCGGCCGCAGTCGTGGTGCGATTGATGCTCGGGGTCAGTCCGTCGGCCTATCAGGATGCCTGCGAGGTCATTGGAGCCGAAAACGCCGCCGTCGCCGTGGCATCAAGCTCACCGGGCTGCGTCTGAAAAACGGGGCAACCCTCAATAACAAAGCCAAGCGGGTCAGAGCTACTACAAGGAACATCAGCGGTGGGAGGATCGGCAGTTCATCGTCGTCGAGACCGAGGTGACAAACGCTGACGATTGTGAACTTGCTCTCGACAATGGGATCGGCTTGGCCTGACCATCAGGGCGGAGAGATTTCACGGTTATGTGGCTGCCGCGACGCCCACGCTCACGATAGCACTCTAGCCGCTCGACCGCTTCGCCGCGTGGCGCTGTTGTAGTAGCTGGATGCCTGTTGCACGGAGCGGTGACGGGATTGCTCCATCGCTTCGGGTAGGGGAACTCCGAGGTTCGCGGCTTCGGTGAGATAACCGGACCGCAATCCGTGCGCCGAAAACTCCGCACGCTCCAGTCCCGCCGCCGCCACCCGCCGCTTGACGATATCATTGACCGCCTTCGGATCGAGTGCGCGCCGACTGACATTGCCCCAGCGATCGATCGCCCGAAAGACACTGCCGCTGTCGATCTTCGCAGCTTTCAGCCAGGCGTTCAGCGCGTCCACCGGCCGGCCGGTGAGGTAAACGACCTCATCTTGGCTGAGGCCCGAATTCTTGGTGCGGCCGAGATGGATGGACAGCGAGGGGAGGGGGCTTCCGCCCTCGCCGACGACCGGTGCCTCGACCGTCAGTTGCTCCCGGCGCAGGCCGGCCAATTCGCTGCGACGACGACCGCCAGACGCAAAGGCGACCATCAGGATCGCCCGGTCGCGCAGATCGCACAGACTGTCGCCGCCGCAGGTCGCGAGCAGCTTCGCCAGCACGTCACCGGTGACCGCCTTGGTGCTCTTCCGGCGGCGTTGCAGCGGCGTGGCGCGAATGGCGTGCCGCATCGCGGATTTGACGGAAGGGGAAGAGAACACGCCATCGAGGCCGCGCCATTTCGTCAGGGTCGACCAGTTGGCGAGACGTCGTTGCACGGTTGCAGGCGCGTGCGGTCCGGCAGTCCTGAGAAAGCCGGATTGCCGAAGCTCCAGCGTGACGGCCTCCGGCATGCCATGCTCTGCATCATCCTCGCGTCGACTAGGATCCCAGAGGTGGTGAGCAACGAATTTCCGCAACAGAGCTTCCGGCGCCGGCCAGGGGAGGGGGCTACCTGTTGCCGCAACCGACCAGGCTTCAAGATAGGCAAGATCTGAGGTCAGCGCCCGCAGCGTGTTTTCGCCCATGTCTTGGTTGACGAGGTGTTTGAGCGTCTCGACGTCCTGGTCTGTCAGCAGTTCGGCGAGCTTATCGCGCCGGTCGGTCAGCAGCACCGCGGCGATCGTGTCGAGTTGCTCGGCGCGGCGATCAACGGCACTCATTTAGGCAGACCATGTTCGTCGTAAAGATCGTCATGATTGGAGGTCGCATCAGAGGGGACGTTGGCACGCCCCTCAGAAGCCAGTCTCAGGAACTCGTCCATCGTCCCATTCCGGGTGGCAATCGACGTCAGAGTCGCGGTTGGCTGCCCCTCTCGGCAGATCAGAATTTCATCATGACGCTGAGCCAGTTCAATTAACTCCTCAAACCGCATCGCCGCCTCGGCTATCTCTACCAAGATCTTCATCTGCAGCGCACCTCACCAGACACGTTCGTGCAGCACGGCATCGAACACCACATCCGTCGAGACGAAGGTGCAATGCTCGAGCCGCGCCTGGGCTGCCAGAATCCGATCCCACGGATCCCGGTGTTCCCAATCAAAGACAGCCGCCAATTCGGCATGCAGATCGGTGACAGCAAGCGCCTGAAGACCGCTGGCCGTCACGGCTGCTCGTAGTTCTTGCGGTTTCAAGTCGAGTTTTTTCAGGCGCATCTTGTTGTCCAGCTCGTAGAAGGAAACCGCGCTGACCAGGATGGTGTTGGTCTTGTCCTCGATCAGCGATCGTGCTCTCGATGAGAGGCGCTCGCTGCCGATCGTCCACCAATAAACGGCGTGGCTGTCGAGCAGCACCCTCATTTGTCAGCCTTGCCGTTAGACTTGCCCTGCCAGACACCGGTATCGTCGTTGAAGTCTCCGGCGTCGATGGCCGCCTGCTCGGCATCGGCGTCGTCGAACAGATCGTCGGGAAGCTCGCGATGGCGCAGCAGGCCGAACGGCCTTTTACCACCGAGATCGGCCGGGCCGATGCGGGCATAGATCTGATTGCCGCGCATGATAAGAATTTCCTCGCCCTGGTTGGCGCGCTCGAGCACCTCGGCGAAATTTTTGCGCGCTTCGCTGATCTTGTAGCTGGTCTGGGGCATCGTGCGCTCCAATATTATTCTTGAGCGCCACGATATCACCGCAAACGCGTATGTACAAGTCGTGTGTACATCTAACTTCCGATAAGCATCACTTATCGGAAGTGATGCAGTTTAAAAATCCGCAGCCATGACGGGACGAACCCCACATATTTACTTTCTCGCGCGCCCTTTAGAGGAGAGCGCGTCGGAGGCGCTCCCCATCATGCTTATCGTTTGCGGATGCGGGAAGACGTCTTCAGCCAGGCCTTTTAGGCAAAGGGCTCCGCCGTCGGCGGGCAAGCTGTGGCCGCTGCTCAAATGGCAGCAATGAGACAGTCACGATTTGCTCTTGATATCGTCGGAAATGTTCTCTGCGCTGGCCGAGTGATGCCCAGTCGCCGCACTTTTCGATAACGGTGGCGGCCAAAGTGGAGGCAACGCCGGGTTCCGGCACCTGCAATCACGGCCAGCCGACCTATATCTAACTGAAGCTTGCCGGTAGCGAGCGGCTGTGTGGACGGCGGTAGCTCCGGAACGTCGTTTGCAACGGCAATAGCTTGTCCGCATCACTTTTCGGGGAGGTAAGGAGCCATGATTTCCGGCGCACACATGATCATCTACAGCACGGATGCCGAGGCAGATCGCGCATTTTTTCGCAATGTTCTGCGTTTTCCAGCAATCGATGCTGGCGAAGGCTGGTTGATCTTCGCATTGCCGCCGGCCGAGATTGCCGTTCACCCGGCCGCCGAAGGTGACAGCCACGAAGTCTATCTCATGTGCGAAGACGTCAATGCCACAATCCAAGAGCTGAAATCGCGCGATGTTGAATGCACTTCGGTCACCGATGAAGGCTGGGGCCTGCTCACGCATGTCTCGCTTCCCAGTGGCGGCTCGCTTGGCCTCTACCAGCCGAGGCATCCTTTGGCGCACAAAGCCGGGGCAGCTTAAATGGTGGTTTTCCGTTCGGACGCGCAACCAAGTAGAGACTTGGAGCGGGATGGAGATTGGAAGGCAAAACATCTTGCTCTGCCGGACTTTTTCAAGCTATCGGTCGGTTCTTGCCGTCCATCGGTATCAAGTGTCAGCCTTTCGCCACTAGATGCAGAAAAGTGTGATGACACTGGCGCATGTCATGCAAATGTATTACATTGCTAAGAACCAAAGGGAGATCTGCATATGGCCTCAAATGCGCTGGTTCAGACGCGGATTGACGCCGCTGTAAAGGAGCGCGCCACGGCGGTGCTCGAAAACATGGGACTGACGGTTTCGGATGCTGTCCGCATCCTGTTGACCCGAACTGCAAATGAAGGCGCCCTGCCATTGGAGCTCGTCAGCAACAGCGACGTCCATGATGCCTGGTTCCGTGCTAGGGTACTGCAAGCGCTCGAGGATACGCGGGCCGATGTCGAGGACGCCGACGCCGATAGGCATTTCAGTGCACGCCGGTCAGCAGCGCTGCGCAAAGCCGATGAATGATGAGACTCGTCTGGACACAATACTCTCTTGATGACCGCGACAATATCTTCAGCTATATCGAAGCAGCAAACCCACGGGCGGCGGTTCATGTCGATGAAGAGATAGTTCGCACGGCGCGCCGTCTCCTTGAGTTTCCTGAAAGTGGACGCCCCGGCCGGGTTGCTGGGACACGCGAACTTGTTATCCCGCGTACACCTTATATCGCGGCCTACGTGGCGATGGACGACAAGATTCGTATTCTGCGCATTTTGCATGGCGCCCAGATGTGGCCCGCTGAGATAGAAGACAAGTAGGCCTCTAACAGTCGTCTGCGCGTGTCGGCCCGATCGTGCCTCTCTTATCCAAAGCGCCATCGTCGAAATGGCTGCATTCACCTCCCCGCGGTTCCCCGATTGATCTTATCGAGGACGTTGCCGGCCGACCTCGGAGTGTTAGGGGCCTTGTCTCGGAAGACGTTCCGATTGAAACGCGGCGCCGGGCGCAAGGGGTAATGATCTTCAACGGAACGATAGGCTGTGAAATCGTAGGGCTACCTTCCCGGCCAGCGAAGAGCGCACGTCTAACCCAGGCGCAAAGTCACGTGTTTAAGGCGTTCTGATTCGGCAGCGATGTCATCTTTGGCAGGGTTTTAATTTCCCTGAAAGCCGCGGATTTTCTCCAGGAGTTCCGGCGCGATCTCAAACCGCCGCGCCTTGCCGCGCCCCATCGAGTTCTTCACGAAGCTCTCCGTCAGGAGCCCGCGTCGCGCCAACGGGTCGACAGTTTCGGTTACGCCAGTGCGCGTTAAACCCGTGGTTTCGACGATATTTGAAAGCGTTAGCGGCTGATGCCCCTGATGCATGATGTAGAGGACGCTCATCATGCCGATCTGCTTCAACCGCGACTGAGGCGTTTCATCCTCCAGCGGATTGTCAAAAATCTCGTGGAATATGAAAGCCGAGAAGGCAAGGTTGTGCCACTGAATGTTGAGTGCTCTTGTCATTTGTTTAACTGCATAATATAAGGTTGTATAAATTTCCAGACGACACAGACGCCCGCGGCATCGTTGGCGTGTTGATTGCGGAGGGACGGCTCATGAAAAACCTTCTGATCAGGACGTTCTTGGCTCTTCTCAACGTCTCGCCATCATATCTCATTTCAGGGAGTTATGCGCGGGCAGATGATTGGGGATGCCAGGTTATCCTATGTCTTTCCAATCCCGGTGGAGCAACACAATTTGGCGAATGCCGCCCGCCGATTGAGAAACTGTGGCGAGAACTTTCAAAGGGACACGCGTTCCCAAGCTGCAACGGCGCTGGTTTCCGGGCATCTAGGCCCGGATACGCGCCCTATTATTGCGACGAGGGCTATAGGCTAACGATTCGATACAATGATCGCGGACGGCAGGTAAGCTGCATCTCGACCACGCCGCAGACTGTCTCAAACAACGAATGCACCTTCGACCACGAACGCGGAACTCACAGTTCCGGCTGGCGCTGGGATGACGGCCAGCGGCAATGCCGGCGCTACTTGACGATACAGCCACATATGCGCATGCGGCCCCATTACGTCGACGTGACCATCGATGGGATCGGAAGCCAAAGGGTGTGGTACTGAGCAATGCCGGTCGCCTTCGCCGATCTTGCACGGACATGCGCTCCCAACGTTGCGGTCGAGACGATCGCCGCCGTTGTCAGCTTGGAGAGCGATTTCCATCCCTATGCTACTCGCATCAACAGTGGCCCACCGCGTCCCGCACAACCGGCATCGAAGGCGGAGGCAATTGAGCTCGCCACTTCTCTCATTGTGGATCACCAGGACATCCAGATCGGCCTTGGCGGTCTCGGTTTGGAGGAAATGCGCAAGCTGAACCTTTCTATATCGGATGCGTTCGATGCCTGCCTGAACCTCAAGGCCACTGCCACGCTCCTCGATGGATACTATCGCCGTGCCCTGCGCGCAGGCGCCGATCCGGCGCAAGCGGAAAACATCATGCTTCAGTCTCATTTCGGCCGAGGCGATCCGTCCCTCGGCAAAGTGGTCCGGTATGACGAGCAGGTCCGCCAGGAAATGGTCCGGCTGTCCCACAAACTGGCGTCGCTTTCCGTTATCGCGCCGCGCATTGAGGCTCGTTTCGAGAAGCCCGCAGACATACAGGACGTGCCAGCAGTCGCAAAACGCCTTCCCCAAGCCAGTGAGACCGCCTCATGGGACGTCTTCAATTCCCGGCGGCGATCCTCGGTTCTTGTGTTTCAGAATGATCGATCGGAGCAAAGTGAATGACTTCAAAATCCAGTCTTCGCCGTGTCGCTGCCCCTGCCTTGACGGCCGCAGCCATTGTTGCCTGCATGGCAGAACCGGCCTTCGCCCAAGCCGCGGGTATCGAGACCGTCTTGCAGAATATCGTCGATATGCTGACCGGCAACATCGCCCGACTGCTCGCGGTCATCGCCGTGATCATCATCTGCATTGCCTGGATGTTCGGCTACATGGATCTGCGCCGCGCCGGCTTCTGGATCATTGGTATCGGAGGGATCTTTGGCGCCACTGAACTCGTCAACACCATCGTTGGAGGATGAGACCGATGGCGGCAGGTCCCGGTATCGAAGAAGACACCCTGTTCCTTGCCTGCACACGGCCGGCGATGATCGCCGGTGTGACGATGGAGGCGATGGGTTTGAACGTCATGCTGACGACGATCCTCTACATCACGGCGGGATCAATCGCCTACGCGCTTGTCGGAATCGTCATCCACCTCTTATTCCGAACGCTCGTCAAGCATGACCACAACACGTTCCGGATCCTGATTTCGTGGATCGAAACCCGCGGTCGATCGCGAAACACCTCCTATTGGGGCGGGACCACGCTCTCACCTCTGAAGCTCACCAGACGCTATGACGAAGGGGACTTGAGCCTTGCCTAGCAAAGCAACGCTTCGGTCCCGCGAACTCGGGCCTGAGACCTTTATTCCTTACGTGCGCCATGTCGACGAAATAGCGATCGGGCTCGATTCCAGGGCGTTGATGGTGATGATCGCGCTCGAAGGCATTTCCTTTGAAACAGCGGATGTCCTGGACCTCAACAGCCTGCACAGCAACCTGAACACCCTCTACCGGAACATCGCCGACGAGCGCCTCGCGCTCTGGACGCATGTCATTCGCCGCCGCGACAACGACTATCCGGAAGGAAAATTCACCAATTCTTTCTCCGACGCGCTGAATTCAAAATACCGCGAGCGCATGATCGGCGAGGAGCTGTTTCGCAACGATCTCTACCTCTCACTGGTCTGGCATCCCGGACGAGATCCCGCCGAAAAGGCCGCCGAGATTCTTTCGCGGCTGCGCAGGGCACGCCGGGCCGATATCGAGCTCAACGAAACTGCGCTGAAGCACCTGCACGACAAGCTGTCCGACATCACCGCGGGCCTGAAACGCTTCGAGCCCCGCGTGCTCTCCCTCTACGAGCAGGACGGCACCCTTTTCTCCGAGCCGAGCGAGGTTCTGCACCAGATCGTGGGCGGCCGGCGCGAGCCCGTTCCATTGACGGAAGGACGGATTTCATCTGCGATCTATTCCGATCGGGTGATTTTCGGCCGCGAGACGATCGAAATCCGTCACGAAGCCGAAAGCCGCTATGCCGCAATGTTTGGGTTCAAGGAATATCCGGCAACCACCCGCAGCGGCATGCTCGACGGCATTCTGACGGCCCCGTTCGAGCTTATCCTCACACAATCCTTCGCCTTCATCTCGAAAGCGGATGCGCGCGTCATCATGGGGCGCAAGCAGAACCAGATGGTCAGCGCCGGCGACAAGGCGGCATCCCAGGTCGAGGAACTCGACGCGGCGATGGACGATCTCGAATCCAACCGCTTCGTGCTCGGCGAGCATCACCTTACTCTTTCAGTCTTCGCTATTTCGGTCAAAGAGCTGACCGACAATCTGGCGAAGGCGCGCTCGCACCTTACCAGTGGCGGTGCGGTCGTCGCGCGCGAGGATCTCGGGCTTGAAGCGGCTTGGTGGGCGCAACTGCCCGGCAACTTTCGCTACCGTGCGCGGTCTGGCGCCATCACATCCCGGAATTTCGCGGCATTTTCGCCTTTCCACTCCTATCCAATCGGGCAGAAGGACGGAAACGAGTGGGGACCGGCCGTCGCCATGTTGAAAACCGCGTCCGGCTCGCCTTTCTACTTCAACTTCCACCACGGCGACCTTGGCAACACGTTCATCTGCGGACCATCGGGCACGGGCAAGACCGTGCTCGTGAACTTCATGCTTTCCCAGCTCGAAAAGCACGATCCCCACATGGTCTTTTTCGACAAGGATCGTGGAGCGGACCTTTTCGTCCGGGCAGCGGGCGGCGCTTACCTGCCGCTGAGGAATGGCATTGCCACCGGCTGCGCACCGCTCAAGGCACTTGCGCTCACAGCGGAAAACAAGGTGTTTCTCGCACGGTGGGTCGGCAAGCTCGCGGGATCGGCGAAGCGTGAGCTGATGGTGACAGAGCTGCGCGAGATCGCCTCGGCCATCGACGGTCTGGCGGACCTGCCGGTCGAACGACGCTCCATCGGCGCCTTGCGCACTTTCCTCAACAACACCGACCCTGAGGGCATCGCCTCGCGATTGCGGCGCTGGGAACGAGAAGGGCCGCTTGGCTGGGTCTTCGACAACGATGGTGACGAGATCGGGATCGGTGCCAAATTCATCGGATACGACATGACGGATTTCCTCGACAATGAGGAAATCCGCACACCCTTGATGGCCTATCTCTTTTTCCGCATCGAGCAGCTGATCGACGGGCGCCGCATCATCATCGTGATCGATGAATTCTGGAAGGCCCTGCAGGACGAAGGTTTTCGCGATCTCGCCGAAAACAAGCTCAAAACGATCCGCAAACAGAATGGGCTCATGCTGTTTGCGACCCAAAGCCCGCGCGATGCGATCGTGTCGCCGATCGCCCACACGATCATCGAGCAGTGCCCGACGCAGATCTTCCTTCCCAATCCGCGCGGCGATCATGCCGACTACGTAGACGGTTTCAAGCTCACAGAACGCGAGTTCGAGCTTGTCGCACGTGAACTCCCTGCCGAAAGCCGCCGCTTCATCGTCAAGCAAGGGCATAACAGCGTCGTCGCAGAACTGAACCTCAGAGGCTTCGATGACGAGCTTGCCATATTGTCCGGCCGCACGGCCAACGTGGAACTTGCCGAGGTGATCAGGGCAGAAGCCGGTGACCGGCGCGAGGACTGGCTGGCGATATTTCAGCAAAGAAGGAGAGCGGGATGAGGCAAAGGAAAAGGGCAAGGTTTTCTCTTATGACGGCAGCTACCGTGTTGCCGACCGCAATGGCATCCGCACAGGGCATTCCGGTCATCGACCAGACGGCGATCGTAAAGCAGATCGAAAGCATCACGCAGCTGAAATCCCAGCTCGACACGCTGAACCAGCAGCTCCGGCAGGCTGAGCAGCTTTATGGATCGCTGAACAAGATCACCAACATGGCGGACGTCGCAGGCCTGCTCAACGACCCTTCGATCCGCAAGGCGCTGCCACAGGACTTTAATGCCATCGAAGGTCTGTTCAAGGGGGCAGGGACCGGCGCCTTCGGCAATTCCGCTTCGAAATTCCTCGAGCACAATTCGACCTATCACACCGACGCCAATGATTTCTACGCGCAGGAATTGCAGCGCGCCCAGAAGCAGAACGCAGGCCAGATGAGCCTCGGCCAACAGATCTATGACGCAGCCACCAAGCGCGTCGAGGGCATCGATCAGCTCCGCCAGCAGATTTCCAGCGCGGCGGGCGCCAAGGACATCGCCGATCTTCAGGCACGGCTGCAGGCGGAAACGGCGTTTCTTCAAACCGACGTGCTGCGCATGCAGGGTTTGCAGATGGTCCAGCAGGCGCAGGTGCAGGTCGATGACCAGCGAAAGGCGGAAGATTGGCGCAGCCGCATGGACGCAATGGGAGCAGCGCTCAAATGAAACCGGCCCCTCTTGGAATGATCGCGCCGGCATTGCCGGTTTGCTTCGGTCAGACGGAAGAAACCTCTACCATCGACCAGCCTGCTGATCAGGCCTTGCTTGCGAAGGTCACAGCCGAGTGCCGGAACAATCGCATCGGACCTGCTGACGCGCAAGAAAACGCGGAGGCGGCGGACGTGAAGCTGCGGTCTGGACCGATGCGCAAGTCGCCCGGAGGCTAAGGGATGTATCAGGTCTTCAGCTTCGTGGATGGGCAGTTCAAGGCGCCGCTCGAGAATTTCATCTCGTCAGGCACCGCAAACATCGCCAACTGGGTGACCGCCCCGCTCACCGCGGCGCTGACGCTCTACGTCGTGCTCTTCGGCTACCTTGTGCTGCGCGGTTCTGTCCAGGAGCCCATTCTTGAGTTTGCGTTTCGGGCAATGAAGCTTGCAATCATCGTCATGCTGGTGAGGAACGCCAGCGAGTACCAGACCTATGTGACCGATCTGTTCTTCGAGATGCTGCCCAAGGAGATTTCTCAGGCGTTGAATGCGGGCACTGCGCCGAGCGCCTCGACGTTCGACAGCCTGCTCGACAAGGGCCAGAGGTGCGCCTACGAGATCTGGTCCCGCGCTTCCTGGCCGGTCGACATCGTTACCGGTATCGGCGGTATGATGGTTATTGGCGCGAGCTTTATTGTCGCGGCGATCGGTTACATCATTTCCCTCTACGCTCGGCTGGCACTCGCCGTCGTGCTTGCGATCGGCCCGATCTTCGTTGCGCTTGCCATGTTCCAGTCCACGCGCCGTTTCACCGAATCCTGGATAGGACAGCTTGCCAATTTCGTCATTCTGCAGGTTTTGGTCGTTGCGATCGGCTCGCTGTTGATCACCTGCATCGACACGACCTTTACGGCTGTCGAAAGCTATAGCGACGTCCTGATGCGCCCGATCGCGCTCTGCTCCATCTGCCTTGCCGCGCTTTACGTCTTCTATCAGTTGCCCGGTATTGCGTCGGCTCTCGCCGCAGGCGGGGCATCCTTGACCTACGGCTATGGTGCCGCTCGCGATGCTCACGAAAGCACGCTTGCCCGGGCAGCCTCGTATACCGCGAGAGCGGCCGGGCGACGTGCCCGCACCGTTTCGCGCCGTTTCAGACCGAAAGGGGCAGAATGACGGCCGCCTCCCTAAGAAAATGACAGGTTGTTTCCGCATGCTTCGCACCGTTTCATTGTTTCTCATCGCCGGGACACTTTCCGCCTGCAGCGCGATGACACACCCGCTTCCCAAATGCGACGGCTACTCCCGCCGGCCGCTGAACCGGTCCATGTGGCAGTGGGAAGATGACAGTAAGCTGAAGCAGCCTACGTCGAAGGCCAGTCCTGCGGACCCGGCAGGCCATGCCGCGCCCTACGCGCATGAGCTAGCCTCAGCAAAGCCGGCCGCCTTCGCGCGTTTCAATGTCGGAGGTACCAACCATCCAGGTAAGGGCGAGTGAGATGGTGACGCCGGATAATCTGAAGAGCTACTTCGAAAAGGCGCGCCGGTTCGATCAGGATCGGCTCATCCAAGTGGAGCGCTCTGCCCGCATCGCCTGGTTCGTTGCTGGTTGTGCCGGCATCGTGGCGGCCGTCTCCGTCTTCGCCATTGCCGGGCTGACCCCCTTGAAAACGGTCGAGCCCTTTGTGGTCCGCGTCGACAACGCCACCGGCATCGTCGACGTCGTCTCCGCCTTGAAGTCGGTCGCCGGGAGCTATGACGAGGCCGTCACCAAATACTTCGGGGCCAAGTATGTGCGCGCGCGAGAAGGTTATGTCTGGAGCGAGGCCGAGGAGAATTTCCGAACCGTTGCCTTGCTCTCCACGCAGCCGGAGCAGACGCGTTTTGCAACCGTCTACCGGGGCAGCAACCCGCAATCTCCGCAGAATGTCTACGGCCGCAGCGCGACGGCGCGCATCAATATTGTTTCGATCTCCCTGATCAATGCCAACGTGGCCTCCGTGCGCTACATGCGGACGATCACCCGCGGAGACGATGTGCGCACCACGCACTGGGTTGCAACGCTCACCTTTTCCTATGTCAACGCGCCGATGTCGTCGACCGACCGTCTGGTTAATCCCCTGGGCTTTGCGGTCAGCGAATATCGCGCCGATCCGGAGGCCATCAATTGAAACAGATATTCCTGATCGCCTCTGTTTTGAGCCTTGGTCTTTCACTGACAGCAGGTGCCCTGGAAATTCCCCGCGGCGCATCGCAGGATAGCCGTATCCGCTTCGTGGATTATCAGCCCTACAACATCACAAGGATCGTCGGCACCTTGCGCTCGTCGATCCAGGTCGAGTTTGCTGCTGACGAGGAGATTGCCCATGTGGCGCTCGGCAATAGCGTCGCATGGGAGGTGGCGCCGGCCGGCAACATGCTGTTCCTGAAGCCGCGCGAACATCAGCCGGTGACCAATATCTCGGTTGTGACGACAAGGCGCAACGGATCGACCCGCAGCTATCAGATGGAACTGACCGTGCGGGACGGAACGGTCGAGGTCGGACAAAACACCTATTTTTACGTGAAGTACCGCTACCCAGCCGATGAGGCGGAGCGCCGCCGTCAGGAGGCCGCCCTCCGTGCTCAGGCTGCTGAGGCAGGTCGGGCGGACCGGGTGCTCGCGCTCCATGAGGCCTATGGGCCGCGGAACTGGCGCTATTCGGCGCAAGGCTCTGTCTCGCTCGAACCGCAGGCCGTCTATGACAACGGCAGGCTCACGACCTTCGCCTTTGCCGGCAATCAGGAAATGCCGGCAATCTACCTGGAAAACTCCGACGGCACTGAGAGCCTGGTTCCGAAATCCGTCGACGGCAATCTGGTGCTGGTCCATGCCGTCAGCCGCAAGTTCATTCTGCGCAGGGGAGGGGACGTCTTGTGCATCTTCAACGAGGCCTATGATCGTGTCGGCATCAAGCCTGAGACCAACACGACGTCACCGTACGTGGAGCGGGTCGTGAAGACACAACCCGCTGTCGCGCAATAGGAAAACGTCATGTCCGAGCAAGACAACACCCGGATCCCCGGCGAGCGCGCGGAAACAACGGCCGGCCGCCAGTTCGACAACAACCCGATCCTGAAACGCGGCGCGATTGCCATGGCGATCGTGGCCTTCGTCGCGTTTGCACTCTGGTCGATGCGCGGCCAGAACAAGCCCGCGGAGGGGACCCAACCCGAACGGGTCGTGATCCGCCAGACGTCGGATTTCGAGCCCGCCAGGGAACCGGTCCAACCTGTCACGATGCCGGCGGAAGTCGAGCTGCCAACGCCCGTCGTGACCGAGCAGGCGCCGGTCGAGGAGGATAAGCTCCTGGACGCTGCTCGCCGTGCGCCGGTGATCGCTTATGGCGGCGAAAAGGCGCCGGTTGGCGATCGGCAGAACCAGAGTTCGGATGCTGCATCAAACGACTTTCCGTTCGGCGTCAATCCCGGCGCTCCCGGTTCGCAGGCAGCAAACGAAGACCAGCGGTTCAACAGGATTCTGGCGCCGACGCAACTGCAAGGCTCGCGCGCCGGCATGCTTGGAGATCGCGATTTTATCGTGGCCATGGGAACGTCCATCCCTTGCGTGCTGGAAACGGCGCTTTCCTCGGACCAGCCGGGCTTTGCAAGCTGCGTCATCAATCGCGACGTGCTGTCGGACAATGGCCGTATCGTGCTGATGGAGAAGGGCACACAGATCGTCGGCGAATATCGCGGCGGTCTTCGCCGCGGTCAAAAACGCCTGTTTGTCCTGTGGAACCGTGCCAAGACGCCAAAGGGCGTGATCGTTACGCTCGCGTCGCCTGCGACGGATCCTCTCGGGCGCGCCGGCTTGGACGGCCATGTCGACACCCACTGGTGGGAGCGTTTCGGCAGCGCGATCCTGCTGTCGATCGTCGGCGATGCGACCTCCTACGCGAGCAGCCGGCTGCACGACGGCGATGTCGAAGCGCAGAACACGACGAGCGCCGGACGACAGGCCGCGGCAATCGCCGTGGAACAGTCGATCAACATTCCGCCGACGCTTCAGAAACACCAGGGCGAACTGGTCTTAATCTTCGTGGCGCGGGATCTTGATTTTTCCGGCATCTACCGGCTGCGCGTTACCGAGCCTCGCAACAGGGTCTACGATCGCGCTTTGCGCGGCGACTTCAGTCCCGCATCGAGGCTTGTCACGAAATAGGAGATCGCAAATGGCGGAAGGAGCTGATTCCGGTGTAGTGCGCGAGCTCCTGGCGCCAATTTGCCCCTATCTGCGCGACCGGTCGCTTTACGAGATCATCGTCAACCGGCCAGGTCAGGTGGTGACCGAGGGGGCGGCCGGATGGCAGACCCACGATCTGCCTGATCTATCCTTCGACAAGCTGATGCGTCTCGCGCGCGCTATCGCAAGCTATTCCAATCAATCGATCGACGAAACGCGGCCGATCCTGTCGGCCACGCTGCCAGGTGATGAGCGCATCCAGATCGTGATCCCACCGGCAACGACGCAGGGAACCGTCAGCGTCACGATCCGAAAGCCGTCGTCGGTCTCGCTGAGCCTCGACGATCTCGAGCAGGGCGGATTATTCGACGATGCCGCAAAAGCCGAAAGAGACGGTAACACATCGGACCGCAAGCTTTTGGGGTTCTACAGGAACAGGGCTTACAGGGCGTTTCTGCGACAAGCCGTCCAAGCGAAAAAGAACATCATCATTTCCGGCGCAACGGGCTCCGGCAAAACGACCTTGTCGAAGGCGTTGATCCGTCATATCCCGGCAAGCGAGCGGATCATTTCGATCGAGGACACGCCCGAGCTGGTCATCCCGCAATCGAACCACGTTCGCCTCTTTTATTCCAAGGGTGGTCAAGGCCTGGCGAAGGTCGGCGCCAAGGACCTGCTGGAATCCTGCCTGCGCATGCGGCCGGATCGGATCCTGCTGCAGGAACTGCGAGACGGAACGGCCTTCTATTACATCCGCAATGTCAATTCGGGCCACCCCGGTTCGATCACGACAGTCCACGCCGACTCCGCGCAGCTGGCCTTCGAACAGCTGACCTTGCTGGTCAAGGAATCGGAAGGCGGCAGGGACCTCGACAGGCATGATATCCGTGAGCTGTTGATGATCGCCATTGACGTCATCGTCCAGTGCAAACGCATCGATGGACGGTTTCGGGTGAGCGAGGTCTATTACCGGGACGCCCATGCGACCGCAGCCGGCATGTCCGATGGCAGCAGTCGCGATCATCGTGAGTTCCGATAGGTCCGTGCGCGAGTTTTGCTGGTTCGCATGGTCTGCGTCCGCGATGAGCTCGGCTTCCATTTTGGTGGATCATGCGTGTCCACTTGTCGGGCCACGCAATCGGAACGACGGCTGTTCATCTGCGATCGGCGGTTTTGTAAAGCTCAGAGCGCTCCCGCTTGCCAATCGCAATCTGACCGGTTCACGGATCAAATCCGCCGCTGGGCCTGCCGCCGCGGGGATCAAGATCGGATCCTGCTTTCTTGGCAATGACGCGCTTGACCTGCCCCGCCACAACTCGCTGATCCTTCTGTTTGATCAGACCCGTGGACGGATCGGTACGATCGTCGAGGCCGGCACGCTGAATGCCTTTCGAACAGCTGCGACTGATGCTGTCGCGACTGACATCCTGGCGAGGCCGGAGGCTGAGGTCCTGGCGATTTTTGGTACTGGCCATCAGGCTGAATATGAGGTGGCAGCACTGTCACGCATCCGACGGCTGCGCCGGGTGCTGGTCGTGGGCCGCGCACAATCGTCGTCGCTCGCCATGGTCGGACACTTGAACGTCGCTGGAATTGCAGCAGAGATGTCGGAGGCAGAGGCCGCCTGCCGATGCTCTGATATCATCGTCACGGCAACTGGGGCCACAGCGCCGCTGTTTCGGGCCGATTGGGTTCGGGACGGCACCCATGTCTCGACTATGGGATCTGATGCGATCGGCAAGCAGGAATTGCCCGTGCCGCTACTGGCCGCTGCACGGCTGTTCTGCGATCTGCCTACGCAGTGGCGCGCTGTCGGCGAGTTTCAGCACGCTCCCAGCGATGCCTCGCTGATTGCGATCGGCGAAGTATTACGGGGTACCGCGCCCGGTCGGCAGTCTGCCGAGCAGATAGCGGTATTCGACAGCTCTGGCCTCTCGCTACAGGATAGCTATGTCGCGCTGGCGGTCCTAGGTGAGTTGGACCGCCAGCAGGAGGGGGGTAGGCCGCTGTGATCACGCCGCCGCGCGTTCTGGTTTGCGGGCCTGTGCCGCGTTGGCGAGATCCGCCAACTCCTGCGCCAGCGAGGGTGATGACGGCAAAGTCCGGCGTCGACATTGCTGCTCAGCAGGGTTTTAGCGCGCCGGCCAGGTGGAGTTCTTTTTGCCGACGAGCCGCTCAACGAGGCGAGCTGCCTCCTCTGCAATAGCCGGGATCGTGCCTGATTTTCGCGTCGAGCCGAAATCGAGACCGGCGAAAAACAGGCCTGGAATGGTGCCCACCCCATCCTCGTGTACGGGCTGGCCGGCTGTGTCGAGGGCGCCGGGGAGCCGGATCCATGAGAAGTCGCCGGTGAAGCCCGTGCACCAGACTACCGATCTGACGCCGCTAGCAATCCAATCGACCGACCGGATCCGTGGATCGGGCACACGCGGTTCAACCGTCTCGGCCGGGTCGCTCTCGGCTGGTGGCGCATCAAGGCCGGCACGCTCGATGTATTCGTCAATCAGCCGCTTGGTATTCGCGGAAACGTCGTCGGCAAATCGCATATTGCCGTCGACGTCGTCGCCAAAGATGAGACTGCCATTCTCCACGCCCCCGAACCGGCCGAGCAACACAACGCCTTGGGCGCTCAGCGATTGCAGGCTGATCGTGTGGGTCGCGCCGACGAGAGCGCGCGCTGGCAACTTACCGGAAGGGAGGACGAGTTCCTTGCGGGGGACGTCTAGAAAGCCGGACAGCGTCAGCCAATTCAGTATATTGCCGGCGCGATAGTGCCGGACCCAACGGCCGTTGCGGCTGGTTGCTAGAAAGACGGTTCGCCCAGCTCGTGCCAGATCCTCGGCGATCTGGCCGCCCGATTGGCCGCTGCCGACGACCAGTACCGCGCCATTCTCGAGATCGGCGGTGCTGCGGTAGGCCGAAGAATCGACTTGGTGAATACCGATCGGCAGGGCGGTCGAGCCTAGCGGCCGCACCTGTCGGTTTTGGTCACCAGTGGCGATCACCACATTGTGCGCCAGCAGCGGGCCATGAGCCGTGGCGACGCGGAAAAGCCCATTGTCTTTGGACAGCTCATCCACCGGCGTTTGGGTGACCACTGGCAGGCAGTGACGCTCGGCATATCCTTCGAGATATGCCACGAACTCGTGGTGGGTTATCGCGCCCCAAGGATCGGGTCCCTCATATGAGTCACCGGGCAGGATGGAACGGATTGTAGGCGAGTTCAGTCTAAACGAGTTCCATCGCTGCGTCCGCCAGGTCTCGCCGATCCGGCCTCGATCGAGGATATGGTGGTTGCGGCCAGCCCGCTTTAGAAAATAGCTGACGCCGAGACCGGCCGAACCGGCGCCAATCACAAGCGCGTCGAGAACCTCGCTCATGCGTCCCCCTACCAACCTCCTGGTCCATTTCACTGTATGCGCGCCTTCTGGCAGGGATACAAGTCCATGGGAGATGCGCTAGGACCGCCGCCCGGAAGCCACAAGGCGGCCGCTAGCGCAGGGGTGTGACCTATGATCGGAAGATCTTCTCGTTCCGTGCTTCGATGTCAAAGCTGGTTAGGGATGCGCCTCCGCCAGCCATTTAGAAATGCGACACTCGACCTCTCCGCTTGCGCTGACGAGAGTGCCCGAGCCGTTAACTGGTGGGAGGCTAGCCGACATTACTGAGCCGATCGGTCAATCACTGCGAAGATGGAAGCGAAGGCAATCAATCCTCTTGCGCTTAAATGGGAGTTCGGCCGGTTGGCTGTGTTCAATGCGCGCAAGCATCCAATAATCAATTATCGACATTCCACGATCGAGAAAGTCAGCCGGCTCCGACCAAATAATATAAGTTTCAAGTGTAACCGAATTTTTCTCCTTCCGAAATCGTAGCGTAACCCCGCACCGCCAGATTCGCACCTGAGCAGACGGTAGCCACAGCTCGCCGAGTGGATGGCCACAAACCAGCCGGTTGCGGTTGTGACCTGCTCTGGAAGAGAGGTAATCATGGCCAGAAAGCTTTCGCGGACAGCGCCTCCGGCCAAGCATGCAAACGTCCAGCCGATTTCCGCCACGCCGGAACTTCCTTCCGCCGTCCCGCTGATGGCGCTTTCGACCGGTTTCTGGGCCTTCAAGACTCTGGCCGCTGCGCACGAGTTGGACCTCTTCGGCCACCTTGCGGGCGGCCCAGGCACGACTGCTGGCGAGCTCGCGCAAGCGGTCGGTCTGCATCCACGCCCGGCCGAGATGCTGTTGACCGGCTGCGCTGCACTCGGGCTTCTGGAGAAAACGGAAGGCCGTTATCGCAATACGCCTTTAAGCGAAGCCTATCTCGTGCGCGGGAAGCCGTATTACTTCGGTGGCTTCGTGCAGATGGCCGACAAGCGACTCTACGCGGGCTGGGGAAGGCTTACAGAGGCGCTGCGCACGAACCGGCCAACCACGTGGGACCCGGCAGTGCAATCCTCGCTGTTCGACGGCGAGGATCCGACGATGCTGGCACTCTTCTGGGAGGCGATGCATTCGGTCTCCACGATGACCGCGCGCAAGCTCGGCGAAGCCGTGGATCTCCGTTATTTCCGTCGCCTCCTGGACATCGGCGGGGGATCGGGCGCGTACGACATCGAGCTTTGCAAACAGTATGGGGAGCTGCACGCGACCGTGTTTGACTTGCCGCATGTGGCCGCGATCGCGGCGGGAAAAATAACCGAGGCCGGCTTGACCGACCGCATCGAGACGGCCTGCGGCAACTTCTTCGAACAACTTCCGGGAGATCACGACGTGCATCTCCTGTCGATGATCCTGCACGATTGGGACGAGGCAAAGAACCGCGCCCTGCTGCGCCGGTCCTTCGATGCTTTGCCGAGCGGCGGCGCAGTCGTCATCAGCGAGCTTCTCGTCAATGACGAAAAGACCGGGCCGGCGCCGGCTGCACTGATGAGCCTGAACATGCTGATCGAGACGGAAGGGCGAAACTACACGCCGGCCGAATATTCGGCGTGGCTCGAGGAAGCCGGATTCCGGCACATCGAGACGGTCTGGTTCGACGCACCCGGCGCGAACGGCGCCGTGATCGGGCGCAAGCCGTAGAGCGCAAAGCGGAGGGCAATAGGCTCCCTGCAGGTCAACCCTGCCGACAATGATGATGGAGGCCGAAATGGCTCACACGGAAACTCGCGTCAATCGTCACTCGTCAAAGGTACGTCTGCTTGGACTCGTGCTGAAAACCACAGCAACCGCAATCGCGGCTCTCAGGACTTGGCAACGGACCGTCTCAAGACGTCGGGCAATCGCGGATTTGAGTCCCGATCAGTTGAGGGACATCGGTCATGCTGAGGCCCCCGCGCCCGTGCTTGAAGTCAAGGCAGGTTTAGTCACGAACCTGATATCGATGCGATAAGCGAATTCGAAAGCTGATAAGATGGACTGGAACAGTCTTGCCCAATTCTCGGCCGCGACACTTCTGATTCTCATCACGCCCGGCCCGATTATGGCGATCATTGCCTGTAATACGCTTCGGCACGGGGCGATGGCCGGTTTCTCGACCGCGATTGGCGTAGAGTTCGGGGAGGTGTGTCTGCTCGGGGCAATGTTCGCCGGCCTGTCACTTTCCGGTGAACTCTTGCCAGTGCTGTTGCGATGGCTTTCACTCGCCGGAGCCGTTTATCTCATCTGGCTCGCTGCGGGCGCGTTGCGCCTCCGCCGCCGGCCTTGGCGCTCTCCGAATTTGTCTCGCGCTCGTCCGCCGGTCCTAGATGGGCTGACGATTGCCTTCGCAAATCCTGCAGCGCTTCTCTTCTATGCCGCCTTCTTCCCACAATTCATAGATCCGGATCATTCGATCGCTATGCAAATAGTCTTGCTGAGCGCGATATACGTTTGCATGCGCTCGGTCTCCGCCTCTGTCTGCGTCTTTACAATCACGCATCTCCGGCTACCGGTCGGCTGTGCACAGGTCGGCGGCTTTGCGAACCTCGGCGCCGCAGTCTATCTCTCGATCGCAGTCATCACCGTGATCAGACTCATGTGAAATCGCACCGAACAGTGGCCAATGGGCGACGATATTAGGCATGCCTAATGCGCCAAACATAGTCCGGCCCGGATGAGCCTTGATCGCTTGGTCCGATGGAAGCTGCTTCATCTTCGGTGCGAGGCGGTTCGTTTGGGTTGAAAGCTTCGTCATTTCCCAAAAAAACAAGTTGGAAGGCTCCAGTTGAGCGTGAGTTGTCGCCATTTAGCAGGCGCACTGCGTAGAAACATACTCTCTAAGTCTCGCGGACCGGTTCGTCGCCGGGATCAGGTTCGACATCAGGTGCATGATCAAGGATGGCAAGCGCCGCATCGACATTTCCGCGTGCCGCCCGCTTACGAAGGCTCATGATGGCACGTCGATGACCAATGCCGTCAGCGATAAATGCCGAAAGCAACTGGTTCAGTGATACGTTGTCTTCCGCTGCTGCCCGCTTGGCTTCTTCCATGACATGATCTGCTATTCTGAGAGGATAGGTACTCATGTTGGCTGTCTCCTTCTCGTTATTTCTGCCACAAAATCTCCGGCTCTCATGACAGACATGCCGAACGCTTTTACGGCTGGATGTTGGAAGTGCCTGTCACTACTTACGATAAATGTCGCACCCGCCGCCAAAGCGCACTCAATATAGATGTCATCCTTTGGATCGGCCAAGAACGGCCTGAACCGAAACCATGGGGAAACGAGACGAGCTTGGCTGAAAATCGCATCCAGCACAGTGTCAATCTCGTCCCCGCTCAGCCACGGTTCATCACCAAGTATACCGGGTCGCTTCAGGACATCCTCGTATTCCAAGGCCACGGCAGGCGACACGGCAAAGGGAACATCGCCAACGAGCATTTCCCTCAATAGCTGGTGCGACGCTGCTCTTGACGAGCGCAGAGCCGAAAGCATCACGTTAGGATCGACAACAATCATGGCGTTAGTATGATATCGTATGTGATGTCACGTCAAGTCGCCGATGGCGCTGACCCAAATCCCGGCGCAATTGGCAGCGGCCGCTTCATCCACCCTTTTGAGATCGGCGGACGTGTCGACCGGACAGCTCTCTTCAATAGATTCTTCAGTTGCGTCTCAATGCTGATGCAGCTCAGTTCGAGCGATATACGTCCGCCCTTCCGATAGGCCCCTGCGCGTTACCTCGTGCTGGTTCATCCGGAAGATGATCTCATCGAC
Source organism: Rhizobium sullae (assembly GCF_025200715.1). NCBI lineage: Bacteria > Pseudomonadati > Pseudomonadota > Alphaproteobacteria > Hyphomicrobiales > Rhizobiaceae > Rhizobium > Rhizobium sullae. Next base: position 2,075,539 of record NZ_CP104144.1, on the reverse strand, counting down.
GTACGGCTGGAGATGGCGCAGGCTCAGGAAGTGGAACACACCGAACTGCGCCCTCTTCAGGACAGACGCCAGGTTTTCGGCGGTGTTGGAATGAACCTCCCCGTCCGCATAGTTATGATCGCGGTGGGCCACCGTTTCATGACCTGAAAATGCCTTCGCGGCGCGGCCGATCGCCGTGTCGTCGGACAGGATGACGGCATTCTGGGAGACAAATCGGTCGAGGAACCTCCCGATTGTTCCGGCGTCGGCCCGCTTGATGACCTGAGCGGCCACACGACCGTCACGGAATGCCGGCGTGGCGGGCTCAGCGACTTGAAGCGGGCATGGATCGTCGTCGACGAATACAATTATGATATCGCCGAGCGTTCCTACTATCTGGAGTCCGGACAGGATATCCTCGGCCGTTTTTCCAAGCCGTTCATGATGAAGGTCGTAGCGACGTTCTCCAATGCCACCCGGCGCGGCGGGCACCGGATCAATCGGGTCGACTGACCGTCCCGTCCCAGTCAAAAGCGCTCGTATCCCGGGCCGTTTGACAACAGGCGCCTATTGCCGGATCGTCTGCTGTCGTCGGCAAGCTTGAACGCCATGGTGGAGAGGTTTCAAGCTAATCGCGACCTGACCCGAACGGAGGATGACATGAGCGACCACGTTTACAAGAAGGTCGAACTGATCGGCAGTTCGACGACCTCTGTCACGGAGGCGATCGAGACGGCGATCTCGCGGGCCTCGAAGACGATGAGGAACCTCGAATGGTTTGAAGTCGATCAGATCCGCGGACAAATCAAGGACGGCGTTGTGGCCCACTACCAGGTGGTCATGAAAGTCGGGTTTCGGATCGACGACTGATGCGCCGGGCGGTTGCGGTCCAGAGCGCTCCAAGGAGCTGATCGGAACGATTCGCCCTGTGAGCCAACGACCTTGCTATGGTAGTATAATCCATGCGCACTGAAAAAGGCCCGGTCCCGAAAGCTGTCCAATCGCCCACTCAGACGAAACTTCTTTGAACGACCAAAATATCGACAGAGGGAGCGCGAACATGTTCGCCGAAACTGAGTAAGCGCTCTCCCATATAGACGACGATGCCGACGACAGATGACGCGGTAGGAGACTGTCGTCCATGATGGTCACTTCATTTTCTCGGCAAAAAGCGATGTGGGGAAAGTGTCAATAGAAATGTGGGGAAAGCGTCAATAGCGTCCTGGTGAAAGTGTCAATAGGCCTTGGGAAAAGTGACGAAGCCAAAATCGGTCACCGCAGGTATCGCTGTTTCCGAATTCGAACTCTGCTGAAGCCGTGGTCTCTCCCCTTCTTTTTGCCAGCTTCCCTTACCTAATTCGGCCAAAGCGCGACCAACTGGCCAAATTGATCCGCAACACCGTTTTTTCTACGAACGGTTATGGCTACGATTTCGACGAGAGATGCGCTGAAGTTGATCGCGATCATACTCGCGCTGTCGATGTCGTTCGGGGTTGCCTTAAGTGAAAACACGTTTGAGCCTCGACCGATCCAGCAGTCCGTACGTCTTGCTGACGAAGTCCATTGCGACAAACATGAGGAGCACTCAGGGAAGAGCCATCATCAGTCGAGCCGATCCTGCAGCCCGACCTGCAACACGTCAGCTATCCTTACTGGGATCATTCAAGTTAATGTGCCCCATTCACATCAGGAGCGATCCTCGCAGCGAGCCGTATCGTTGACGTCCTTGCCTCCCTGCAGCATTTTTCGCCCGCCAAGAGCCTAATTCCCTCAGCTCTGCCAGCCGCTCTGCGAGCATTTGGCGTTCGCGACAGCACTGTGATTGGCAGACTTTCTCTCTCGTATTGAACCCACGGCGAAAACGCGAAAGCGCGAGACGCTTGGCGTAATCGTTTCCATCTCAACGCTGCCTCTGGACGGCTGCGCGTTAAAGGAGTTGCTTATGTTGAACCAAACGCTGGCGAAATTTCGCCAAGTGCCACGCAAAGTCTGCCGAACGATGTGGGACGCTATGCCTACATCTGTGGCCCAAACGCCGCTCATGAACAGAACTGGCCGCTTTCTCTACCGGCGGTTCACCAGAGACACTCTCAAGGTACAGACGCACTTTACGCAGTTCATGCGCAACCCACCTCTGCTCGACGCGCTCAAGCAAATCATGGCCAGGGACAGTTCGTCCACCGCTCTGGCGGTGGCGTCCATCGGCTGCAGTACCGGCGCGGAACTGTATTCCCTCCTCTATACCCTTCGCAGCGCAATGCCCGGCCGAACGATCATCGGTGTCGGCTGCGACTTGTCACCGGAGGTCGTAAGGATCGCTGAACGAGCGCTTTACGCGCCCGGGGTTCCAGCGGCTGATGGTGCTTTATTTGCCGCGGGCCGTCCGGAGATCGAGGAAGATGAGATTTCCGCGCTGAACGGCATTGTTCAACAGCAGGCTGACGGCACCTGCCGCGTACGTGACTTCCTCAGACATGATACATCGTGGTTTGCTGCCGACGCCATCAAAGATGACATTCTGACCTCCATCGGACCGCAGGACCTCGTCCTTGCCAACAATTTCATGGGGCCGATGGATGACCGCTCTGCGCAGCTGTGCCTTCACAACATGATGAGGTTGGTAAAAGCGGGGGGGTACCTGGTAGTGGACGGGGTCGATCTCGACCTGAAAACCAGGGTACTTCGGGATGCGCCGTTCGCCCCGATCCTCACAAACCTGCGTGAAATCTGGGGTTGTGACGGGTCGAAACAGGGCTGGCCCTGGCTGAGGTGGGGTGCAGAACCTATCGACACGAGCGAGCCCGACTGGCGCGTGAGGTACACGATCATTTTCCAGCGGCTTCGCTAAAAGCTTCATCTGGCGGCAGCTAAACTGGCTGTCGCCCAATTGCTTGAGGTTGTCTATGTTCAAGAGCGGAGCGTGGTTGCTCGCGTCAAAGATCGCGTCACAGACCATCCAGTTTCTGCTGTTCTTCATCGCAGCGAGGTCCCTGGAGGCTGCCGATTTCGGCCTGTACGCGGTCCTGGCTGCCGTCATAACGCTGCTGACAATCATGGCCGAGGCTGGTTGGGCAGAGCAACTGCTTCGGGTGGGCTACACCCTGCCAATGTTCCGCGTGGTCACCGCGCTATCATTTTGGACAGCTTCGTTGTTCACAGTCCTGTCGGGCATCGCGGCTCTTGGCGTGTTCGAGTTTGGCAACTTCACGGCGGCAGCTCTGCTCGCGGTCTGGAGCCTTTCGATCCTTCCTTGCACGCTCGCCACATCCTATGAGGCGGCCTTCACGGCCCAAGGCTATTTGCGTACTCAAGCCGCGATCCGGGTCATCTCAGAGGTTGTTGGGCTCTGCTCAACGGTCGCCATGTTCGCAGCTGGTATCGGCGTCTTCTCCCTCGCGCTCGGGAAGGTCATCTCTCAGACGTTAGCACTCTTCATGGGATGGGCGAGGCTCGGTCAAGCACCAGCTCTTCGCGCCAGCATTAGGGACGCGGCGAACATGGCGGAATTTTCACACCATATCGTGGTCAACCGTCTCATCATATTCGCTGGCTCTTACTGCAGCACCTTCGCTGTCGCTGGTTTTCAGGGCGTAACGGATGCCGCTTATTACCGGGCGGCGGAACGGCTTGTCGCAGCAGTGTCCGAGGCGCTTGGCGAGCCCATCAGGGCGATAGCCTGGGTGATGTTCCGGAAATCATCGGTCCAGGGCGAAGATCAGCTGCAGAAGACGACGAGAAACGTGGTTGTGGGTACTTTTGCTGTTGCAACGCCCATATTCATCACCTTGCTCCTTTACTCGAGTCAGTTGATTCATCTCCTGCTGGGCGACCGGTGGCAGGCTAGCGCCGCAATCGCCTCGGTTCTTTGTGTCAGGCAGCTTCTGCTCTTGCCGGGATACTTCAACGAGCCGCTTCTTTCAGTAACCGGCGCAATCGGGAAACGACTGCGTGTCACAATGCGGAATATTGTTATCCTGGTCGCGGTTGCGTTCCTGGCCGCACCGTTTGGCCCGATGATACTGGCGGTCGCCCAGTGTGGCGTTGCCGCGTATAGTCTCTTTGCGATAGCGGCACTTCAGGAAAGCAGTGGCGGAGTGAAGTGGAGAGACATCTGTAAGCAACTCCTTACGGTTGTCTTTCCAGCGCTTGTGGTCATGCTTGCCGTCGCTTATTGGGCAGGAAGCATCAGGACGCTCAGCAGCGTGCCCGGGGCTGCTGGACTGATCCTTCGGACTGCCGTAACTACTACCCCCTATGCGGCTATTCTCGTGCTGTCACAGTTGTGGATCATCACCCGGTTCCGGTGGAATGCGGGTAGGAGAGGTAGATAGACGGTGCGCGATGATGTCCGTTGCGTACCCGAACAAGCGAGGGAGTTCGTGCTAGTTTCGCTGAGTCCCCCGCGTTCTTTCTGATCTCTGGGAATTGATAGCAGCCCGGCCGTTGAAGTGATATGATCTGCCATTCGCATGAACCACGGGAGGGGTGAATGCGTTGGTATCTGACCGTATTTGTCGCCGGGCTGTCAGTGGTTTCCAATGCGAAGGCAATGGAACCGTTGATTTTTCATACGGCGCATTTCGACGACGACACCGTTGTTAGCCTTGGCCTTGTAAGCAACCACACCGCAGAGCGAGCCGGATACGATTTCGATGTCCTGATCTCGCTTTCACAAGGCAATCCTGCAGGTGCCAGTTACAGCGACCCGGGGAAGCATCGAGCATTCGTGAAGTGTGGCGATCCGGCCAAGGTATCCGTCCGAGGCATCGACTATCCGGTGCACACATCAGGCCCGGGAGGCGATGACTGGAAGGACGACCTTTGGAGGGCGGTCTGCATGCCCCCTGTCTCGTAGCGCAGATTGGACTCAGCGAGCGCAAGGCCCGCTTCGCGGGACAAATACCACACATCTATCGGAAGCCGACGTCCCGGCAGAACCACCGAACTCTGCGATATCCAGAGGGCGGTCGGGACTGGCTTACGCAGTTGGGCCATCAGTGCTGACGATACGACGAGCCGCGCGTCGAATGATTTGGCCAGAGACTCCAGGCGCTGGGCGACGTTAACCGCATCACCGATCACGGTGAACTCGCTATGGCATCCGCTGTCCAGGACGCCGCCGACGACCGTGCCGTAGTGCAAGCCGATGCCTGCGTTGAGGGCGGTGTAGCCATTCCGCACATTGTGGTTCTTCCAATCGCTGAGCGCATCGACGAGGTCAAGAGCGCACGCCAAGGCGCGATCTGCGTCGTCGTCTGTGGGGGAGGGCTGGCCGAAGACCGCCATGACCCCGTCGCCGATAAACTTATCGACGGTCCCGCCATGCTCAAAAATGATGCCGGAAACAAGGTGCCGGTATTCCCCCAGCACCCATGCCAGTTCACGTGCTGGCGCAGTCTCGGCAAAGCTCGTGAAATCGCGCAGATCAACGAACATGATCGCCGCGTTGCGACGTTCGAGATCGAGCGCCGAACTGCCTTCCTCAAGGTCCGCGACCACGAGCGGCGAGAAGAAACGCGAAAGGTTGAGACGTCGCTCATCCGCTCGCAGCGCCTCCTTGCGCGTACGGTCGTGGTCTTTCGCGAGAAGATAGATTGCAAAGGCGGTGAAGCCAAAGCTGACCGTGAGACCCAGGTCCTGATTGAAAAACGATGCGATTACCGACACCGTATCAGCCGTATGATGTCTCGCAGCGGTGATAGCCAGCATGGTCATCCAGGAAACGAGGACGAGGCTGGAGAAGATAAGGACCAGCCGCCGATCCAGCTTGAGGCCCACATGGTTGAGCAAGATAAATGCCACCACCAAGCTGGTAGTCGTCAAATTGTGGTTTTCGGTAA